>JBKOUZ010000162.1:0-30255 GCA_046723715.1 Acidobacteriota bacterium
GGACATTCGGCTGATTATTGCGCCGGGTACTTTGATCGCTTCCACCATAATCCTGGGGGCTGTCGGGCTGATCAGTGGAATGGTGCCGGCATTTCGGGCCGCCCGGCTGGATCCAATCGAATCTTTGCGGCACGAATAGACTCAGCCGGCAACATCTTCCGTTAACAACTGACCTCGGAATTCTCTAAAGGACATCAAAATCCCCACCCTGTCCCGCTGAAACCTGCGGGACAAGGCTGGTGCACCCCTTCTACTTCAGATCTAATCTGCTTCTCCTCGGTACAACAGGACAACTAGTGCGGACATCGCGACTACTGAGAGCTGTATGTGCGTCCATTTGGCTAGCGGCCCGATGATTGGAAACATGTAGATGCAGTACATTGCTGTGCCTATTTGCGGCGCCCTTCTGGGTGCGATGCCTATCAGCCAATCTGATAGCAACAGAAGCGCGGGGGCGAGGATTACCAGATCGTAAACTGTCAGATGTGGCGCTATCAGCACAGTCGCGAATAGCAGAGCCGAGAAGCGGACGTTGAGCGAGGCGGATCTATACCGCCATAAGGAAATTGTCATTGCGAGCACCGACACGGCGGTGATCAGGTACAAGGCGAATGACAGATCGGGCCTCGGGATCAGCATCGACCAAAAGGTGCGCAGGCAGTGGGTCTGGTAAATCTTCGGCTCCAGAAATGGCAAAGCGGCGCGCACATTGCGCATCATCCACAACCAATCGTGAAAAGCTTGGGTGCCGTAGAAGAGGATGCCGGCTAAGAATTGGCCCGTTGCGGAGAGCGCTGCGCCTATCACAACTCTCCACGCACCGATGCCCAGGAAAATAACGGCGGCTGCCAACCCCAGTTGCGGCTTGAATGCCAGACAACCGAGAACGACACCCGCCAGAAAATCACGCTTCCCTCGCAGGCAGACATACATCGCGGTGAAGCAGAGAAGCGCCAGTGCGGGTGTTTGTCCCCATGCGATGAGATGGAAGAATGCAGGGAACGCGGCGGCGAGAATAGCCACTGTCACGCCGTGAGCCTGGAGTCCTGGGCACGCCCGCCAGATCCAGTAGCAACATAGGAAGTAGATTGCAGTCGAGACGATCCACCAGATCGCGAGCGCGGTGGCGTAAGAAAAATGCGCGAGCGGACCGAAGAGCATCGATACCTGCGGTGGGTAAAGCGGCAGGTAGTCGATGCCAGCAGCCTGTGGCACTCGAGCGCTTGCCAACTTCGACTGCGCTTTCATGTCATATAAGTCGAGGGGGCGATGCTCCCGCGCCACCAGGCCCAAGATGTAGAAGTGCAGGAAGTCCGTGCCTTTGAGATTGCCATTGCGATCGCGCAATCCGGGAGTAGCGACCGTCCACAGGTAGATCGACCACAGTGCGATAGCCACGATCAGGCCATGCGCCCGCAGGCGCCGTGCCGTGAGCCAGTTCGCGGAATAGGCTCGATGTGTCATGAAGACGGTCCATGGTAATGGAGCGCGCATCGATCTCAAAAGTGAAGTGGAGGGCATTTACCGTGGAGTGGGCCCAGGTTGCAGCTTGGCCGACGGATCGTCGGCATCCAATCGCCAGACCTGGCGAGTTTTGAAATATTGCAGAAGTTCCTGATTCTGGGCGTCCCCCATATCGCGAGCCCACACAACCTTGGCGTCGTCGATGGAAGCGCGATTCCATACCCATTCCCGATGTAAATCATGATTTGGTCCATAACGGACTATAACCAGTTGTTGTCGCGGCATTGCCTGCAATTCCCGCAGGATAGCCGCGCGATCGAGATTGCCTCGGGGCCACGGAGCTTCAATGGGAGTGTGAGTGATTGCCGCTGCAACACGCAGAAAGATCATCGCCAAGGCCAGGGTAGGAACGGCACGCATTATTTTTCTGTAGACGCCTCCGCGCGCGTGCAGGTGCCTCAGTCCTTGTGTCAGCAGGATATAAAGAGCGCCTGTTGCCGGCGAGAAATAGTGAGGCAGAGTCCATGTCTCAACTGCGAATCCCGCGATCAAGGCGGCGCAGATGGCTACGGGCAACCGCATTTTGCGCTGCCGAATCATCCAGGGCAGCGCGAGCAGCGGAATCGTGAGCAGCGGACCCAAATAGAATCTCCACCAATCGACAAACTTTTCCGCACCACGTTCCAGGTAGCCTGGCAGGGTTTGACTGGTCAGGAATTGTGCGCTCTCCAGGCGGTAGTAATCCCGCATTACCGGATGCCGATAATCGGGTTCCGGACGAAGCTTCTGCCAGACGAAATAGGGAGCAGCGGAGTACTGATCGCGATTGACCATATAAGTCAATCGCCAGGGCGAACCTGTGACGCGGTCATAGTAATAGGCCGTTGCGGTGGCTCCCGCAGCGAGCACAACCAACAGCAGAGCCAGAGCCGGCACAGCTTTTCTGAACTGGGCGCGGCGATTCCCAATGAGCCAGGCCAGCATGGCAACAGCCACCGGAATACTGAACACAACGCCTTCGAAGGGACGGCTGTTTGCAAGTAACACCACTCCCGCTGCGAGCACAATTCCATAAACAGAACGCATTCTCTTGCGCAGCCGCGGCCAGGCACCCAGGACCAAGACGCCACCCAGGGCAGCAACCGAGGCGCACCAGTACGTATTCATCCAATAACTGAGAATGCCTAGACGCAAGGCAGCAAGGATCGCGCCCAACAGGGCCCATGGTGGAGGAACCCATGCCTGCAGCATCCAGCACACGCCGGAGCACATCATCGCTGTGATCAGCAGTTGACCGATCCACGGATTTCCAAGAGTCTGGCCCGCCGCCAAGACCAAGCCTTGCGCCGGCGGATACATCGACATGTATGTGGGGTATTGGATGACGTGAAAGGTTTCGAAGTGAATCCACATCGGGTGGGTGGGATTGGTGAGCCGGCCGTGGGCGAAAGTGTCGGCGGCGAGCAGATAACTGAATTCGTCGTTCCAGCGCGGCTGGGGAATCCCGATCACCGGGATCAGCGCTGCGCGCACGGCAATTACGCCAATTCCAACTGAAATAGTTGCGAGCACGCGCCGCTGTGCAAACTGGCTGAAAGCTGAGGTCCACGAGGAAAGAAAAGACTGAGGGGCATGCCGCTGGCGGAGAATGAGTGCGATCGTCGCGATGACGAGGATCAGTTCCACTATCGAGAGGAGCCAGGTTCCGAGCTGAAAATAGGAGCTTTCGAAACTGACCCCGAGCAGTTCCAAATGATGGGAAAGGTTCAGATGTCCTCCGGAATCGCTCTGGCAAGCTGTCTCGGCTTGCTAACTGAACTATATCCGGTGGAACCTTCAGGTCGTCTTGCTTAATTGGTGTCAGCCGCTAGGCCGGCCAGAGCAGCTTCAGAGATAGCTTAGCCAAGCCCAATCCCGATGCCGGCTGCGGAAGTTCATGAACCACAAGCAAGGCAGATACAAGATCGCCACGGCCAAAATCCACATGGCGTAAATGAAAGGAAGACCGTGTCCATACCCCGAAGGCTTTTGCGCGAAATCCGCTATGACAGTGCCGTGCCAGATGGGTTGGTGAAAGGCGAGCGAGACCACAATAGCCATAATGTGCAGGAGGTAGATATGCAAGACGTAATAAAACAAGGGAACGCGGCCGTATACCACCAGAATGCGGCTCAAACCGCTCTGTGCTCTCACGCCGTCGAGCAATCCCAGCAGGATCAGCGAAGGCCCGAGCGTCATAAGCAGGTACTGCAGAGACGGCGGATACTTCAGGGTATTAAAGAATGAGATAACGGTCAGTGAGAACGTGGGCTGAACGCTCCACGGGCCAGCAGAGTTTGCGTATCTGGATGCTGTCTCAACTATTCCGTTTCCATAAAGGTTCAACCCACGGAGCACAAAGAACAGCGCCGTAGCGGATATCCCCAGGGTCAGGATCCATTTGCGGCGGTCGGGTCGCTGCAGCAACGCTCCAAAAGCAAAACCTGCAGCCATGACTCCCACCCAGGGAATCAGCACGTATCGGGTCGACAATGAAAAATGAGCGGTGACCGGAATGCTGCCGGGACTGTGCAAGAAGATCCACAACCAGGAAAACCTTCCGAGCGAAGCCGCATTCATGCCATCCAGCAGATTGTGAGTGGCAATCATGCCCAAACCCAACACCGCAATCCAGCGCACCGGAAGCCACACGATAACAGCCATGAGAACCATGCTCCATCCCAGTATCCAGATGACTCCCGCGTGCGCCCATGGGACAAAGCCCCAGGCAAAATCAACAATGGTGAACTCGAGCAGCACGAGCCATAGGCCGCGACTGAGAAAGAAGCGCGACAGTTGCGCGATGGATTTTCCGCGCCGCGTGGAAAGGAACGCGCCGGTGCCCGCCAGAAACGAGAATATAGGTGCGCAGTAATGAGTGATGAAGCGTGTAAAGAAAAGAGCTCCGTGGGTGTGGGTCACGTCCTCAGGAGCAATCCGCAGGTAGCTCATGAAGTCCCGCGTGTGATCCAACGCCATGACGACCATGGCGAGCCCGCGCAAGATGTCCACCGAAACGAGGCGCGGAGCCTGAATGGAAAGAGATGACGGTTTCGTGCGCAGGGTGGCGATTGCCGGAACAGTAGGGGCAGTCACCATGAGACGCATGTCCAGGTGCCATGCGATGTTTCGTTCATAGCTGCATCGTAACGGGTACAACGCAGTCGAGTTATCTGCGCAATGTCAACAGATTGCAAAAAAGTTTTGAAATCGAGAGGAGAAACGCGCGGGCAAATCTTGAGGAGGTTTTTGGTCGAAAACAGAACAGCCTCCTCCGCTTCATAAAACGGAGGAGGCCGATTCCACAAAACTATTTTGTAGCGGCTTCACCGATTTCTTCGAATAATCCTCCGGCGATCTGGATCATCTCGTCGTCAACAACGCGATTCTTCGAGATGGCCTCCAGCAAAGGAATCGAGACAATTTTATTAGAGCGCAGAGCCGCCATGCGGCCGAACTCGGCGCGATGCACCATATCGATGGCGCCCAGGCCGTAGCGCGTGGCCAGCACGCGATCGAAGGCACTGGGGGAGCCGCCGCGCTGGATGTGTCCTAGAATCACGGCGCGGGTTTCAAAGCCGGTGCGCTGTTCGATTTCACGCGCGAGCAGGTTGGCGATACCGCCCAACTTGGCGTGGCCGAACTCGTCTTTTCCCATCTCCTGCACCACCGGAGCGCCTGATCCAGTGGCAAACTTCGCTCCTTCGGCGACGACGACGATGGAGAAGTAGCGTCCGCGTTCATGGCGCTGGCGAATCGATTCGGCGACCTTGTCAACATTGAAGGGGCGCTCGGGGATCAGGATCGCATCGGCGCCGCCCGCAATACCGCTGTAGAGTGCGATCCAGCCTGCATCGCGACCCATCACTTCCACCACCATCACGCGGTTGTGCGCCTCGGCCGTGGTGTGTACGCGATCGATCGCCTCGCACACAATGTTGCACGCGGTATCGAACCCGAATGTATAGTCGGTGCCACCCAGGTCGTTGTCGATGGTCTTGGGAACCCCTACGACTTTGACTCCCTTTTCATGGAGCTTCTGCGCGACCGAAAGAGTGTCGTCGCCGCCTATGGCAACCAGGGCCTCAATCTTGTGCGCATCAAGGGTCTTAATGCAGCGATCAAATCCGTCGGGACGCTTCGAGGGATTGGTGCGGGAGGTGCGGAGAATGGTTCCGCCACGAGGCAAAATTCCGCTGACCGAATCAAGATTCAGTTCCATGCTCTTGTTGTCGATCAGACCTCGCCAGCCCTCCAGAAACCCGACGAATTGATCGTTGTAGTGGAACACTCCTTTGCGCACGACCGCGCGGATCACCGCGTTCAGACCAGGACAATCGCCCCCACCGGTCAAGATACCAATCTTCATCGTAAGCTCCTCTTTGGCAACGACAGTTCAGATGAATCCGTAGAATGCACCCCGGGTATGGGGCTGACATGGGCCCAGGGACGTGGGTTGCAGTCGTTCGGAACTAATAAGGGTAACACTTCTTGATCGGCGCTAAACCACGAATTCGAGCCAGAAAATCGTTCCAGTGCGCCCTTTGGTTCTGGCTTTCATGACGCTTGCATCGTGGCGCGATGATTCGACACAATGCTCGACTGACATGAATAGAACACTGCGGATTGTGGTCTGGGGAATGATCGGGCTGCTGGGGGCACTTGCCCTGGGTGTGATCGCGCTGCGTCGGGGAGAGCCGATCAATGCATTGTGGCTGGTTGCGGCTGCGACCTGCTGTTATGCGCTGGGATACCGTTTCTATAGCGCCTTCATCGCCGCGAAGATTCTGGCGGTTGATCCTGTGCGCGCCACCCCCGCGGAGCGTCTGGAGAACGGCCGCGATTTTCTTGTTACCAACAAGTGGGTCGTGTTCGGACATCACTTTGCTGCGATTGCCGGACCGGGTCCGCTGGTGGGGCCGGTGCTGGCGGCTCAGTTTGGCTACTTGCCGGGAACATTGTGGGTAATCGCCGGCGCGGTGTTCGCCGGCTGCGTGCAGGATTTCGTTATCTTGCTGTTCTCGGTGCGGCGCGACGGCAAGTCGCTAACCGAAATGGCGAAGGAAGAAACGGGGCCGCTGGGAGGATTCGTTGCGTATGCGGCGGTAATCGCAATTCTCATTATCCTGCTTGCTGTCATTGCGCTCGTGGTCGTGAATGCGCTGAAGGATAGTCCATGGGGAACCTTCACCATTGCGATGACCATTCCGATCGCGCTGCTCATGGGGGTATATCTGAGGCGGATTCGTCCGGGGAAGGTGCTGGAAGTGTCGGTCCTCGGGTTCGTGCTTGTTTTACTGGCGATCTGGGGAGGGCAGTGGGTGGCTCACAGTCCACAACTGGCGCCCGCCTTCACGTTCCGCGCGCAGACTCTGGCCATTCTGATTTTGATCTATGCGTTTGCCGCTTCTGCGATGCCGGTATGGTTGCTGCTGGCGCCGCGCGATTACCTGAGCACGTTTGTGAAACTGGGGACGATCGGGTTGCTGGGGATTGGGATCGTGGTGCTGCATCCTACGCTGCACATGCCAGCCTTCACGCGCTTTGTGGACGGGACCGGACCCGTATTTGCCGGAAAAATTTTCCCGTTCGCATTTATCACCATTGCGTGCGGGGCGATCAGCGGATTTCACTCTCTGATCTCGAGCGGAACCACTCCGAAGCTCATCGCCCGCGAGACGGAGACTCCCATGGTGGGCTATGGCGCAATGATGGCCGAGTCGGCGGTCGCGGTGATGGCAATCATCGCGGCCTGTGTGCTGCAGCCCGGCGTGTACTTCGCCATCAATAGCCCGGCGGGAATTGTCGGACAAAGTGCGGCCGCGGCTACGGCGACAATTTCTAACTGGGGATTTTCCGTGACCGCCGCTGACATGCAGGCACTGGCCACCGCCGTTGGCGAGCAGACCTTGTTTAACCGGACCGGCGGCGCTCCTGCATTTGCGGTGGGCATGGCGCACATTTTCTCGCAGAGTCTCGGCGGAACGACCGTTATGGCGCTCTGGTACCACTTCGCGGTGATGTTCGAGGCACTGTTTATTCTCACGATTCTGGACGCGGGGACGCGGGTGGCGCGCTTCATGATCCAGGACGCGCTCGGACATATTTACAAGCCGCTGGGCAGGACGAGTTGGTATCCCTCGATACTTGTAACCAGCGCTGTCATCGTGGCGGGCTGGGGATTTTTTCTATGGCAAGGAGTGAAGGACCCGCTGGGCGGTATCAATTCGCTCTGGCCGCTGTTTGGTATTGCGAACCAGTTGCTGGCGACGGTCGCACTCTGCGTGGCGACCACGATTATCGTCAAGATGCATCGGGCAAAATATGCGGCTGTGACCCTGGTCCCGCTGGCCTGGCTCGTGGCCGTGACCTTTACCGCTTCATGGCACAAGGTCTTTGACGCGAGTCCGCGGATTGGTTTTCTGGCGCAAGCCCAGGCTCTGGCCAACGCACCGGCCACCGCGGCAACTTCGCGGCTGATCTTCAACAATCGGCTGGATGCGGCCGTCACCGCGGCATTGGTGATCATGGTGGCGCTGGTTCTGATCGAGTCCATCCGGCAATGGCGCGCAGTGCTGCGGGGAGAGAAGGAGATCGTGATGCGGGAAACTCCCTTCGTAAAAACTCGGCTGGCGGAGGACCGTATATGAACCGTTGCAGGAAAGCGGCTCAAGTCCTGCTGGAAATGTTGCGGGAAATTTTCGATGAAGCTTCCTATGGCAGGTTCCTGGAGCGCAGCGGACTGACCTCGTCGCCCGCTGCATACGATCGATTCTGTCGCGAGCGGGAAGCGGCTCATGCGCGACGAGCTCGTTGCTGCTAGCTGCGTCACTCTTCCCCACGTGCGGAGATGGAGATACGCCGCTAATATGGGAATTCGTTCTAGCTTCCGGGGTACACTGCATGCACATGCGAGTTCTGGGCATTGATTGCGGGGGAGAGTACACCGGCTACGGCGTAGTGCAGCTCTATCCTTCAGGGAAGCTTACCTGCCTGGCATGCGGTGCGATCAAGCTTTCCCCCCGCGAGGCCCTGCCGCGACGTCTCTCGCGAATTTACCGGGAACTGGGTGAGATTATTTCCGCCCACCGGCCTGACCAGGTCGCCATTGAAGACGTCTTCTACGCGCTGAATGTGAAATCGGCGCTCAAGCTGGGGCAGGTGCGAGGAGTGGCGATGCTGGCCGCCGCCAGCGCGGGATTGGAAGTCGCCGAATACTCGCCCCTCACAATCAAGTCGTCCGTAGTGGGATACGGCAGGGCAGAGAAACAGCAGGTGCAGCACATGGTGACTCGGCTGCTGGATCTGGCAGAGCCTCCCGAGCCGATGGATGCTTCCGACGCCCTGGCGATTGCCATCTGCCATTTGCATACGGCGGCAACATTCGTCCGGCAAGGGCTAGCGCGTTAGCGTCCCAAGAGCCGCTCATATTTGGCATAATCTTCTTGCTGCATTCAGGTGAGTCTAACGAAAGCACATCGCGAGGGCCGAGTGTTCGACCGCAGCGTCGCAATGCAGTCGTTTCATCCCGTATGGGCGGCTCTGGTTTTGCTGCTGTGCAGTTCTGGGGCATGGGCGGCAGACTCGGGCATGATCAGCTTCACGTTGGATTTTCCCAACTCCGCTCCCGAGCACTATTCCATCAAGGTGGAGCCCGATGGCCGCGCGGAATACGAATCCACCGGCCGGATATCACAGGATTCTGAAGATCGCGATCAGTACCAGATGGACTTCAGATTTTCTGACGCGACCCGCGCCAGGATTTTCCAGCTGGCCGCCCAGGCGCACTACTTTTCGGGGAAGATTGACTCCGGGAACAAGAAGCTGGCATTCACTGGAATGAAAAAGCTGGCCTACAGCGACGGCCAGCGCAACACGTCGGCGGAATACAATTATTCATCGCTGGCGCCGGTGCAGCAACTCACCACCCTCTTCCAGACCGTCTCCGCCACACTGGAGTACGGACGGCGGCTCACGTACTTCCATCGTTATCAGAAGCTCGCGCTGGACGGCGAATTGAAGCTCATGGAGGACCAGGCTCGTCGCGGGGAGTTGGCTGAGTTGCAATCGGTAAAGCCCATTTTGCAGGAGATTTACGACGATTCTAGTGTGATGAATGTCGTGCGTGCCCGTGCCCTTCGAATCATGGGTATGAATTCCTCTTCCAATGCCGGCAACTGATCCCGGGTCACAACGGTGTTTCAGCAAGGGCATTTATTAAAGTCATAACTTTTACAACTCCTCGCCCCAAAGCGTGTTCTAATGGTTAGAGCCTTTCCAGGGGGTTGCCATGCCCGCTTCTTCTCGTTCCAAAGTCATGTTGGTAATCGTCGCGGCCTGCTTGTCGGCGCTGGTTGCGCTGCCTGCGCTGGCCGATTCGCAAGCCCGCATCGTTCGCCTCAGCGATGTTCAGGGATCCGTGCAGCTTGACAAGAATACCGGTGTCGGTTTTGAACGCGCTTTCGTCAATCTGCCTATCACCCAGGGCGCCAAATTAAGCGCCGGGGCCAATGGCCGGGCAGAAGTCGAGTTTGAGGATGGCAGCTCGATGCGCCTCACTCCCAACACCACGGTTGAGTTCAGCAAGCTCGGTCTCGCCGATTCGGGCAAGCGCGTTTCTCAGGTCAATCTGGTGCAGGGCATGGCCTACGTCAACTGGCTGGGCAAGGATGACCTCACGCTGAATTTCTCTCGCGAATCGATTGCCCTCGACCACTCCGCTCATTTCCGCGTGGATACGTCGACCGAAGCGGCGAACCTTGCAGTATTCAAAGGCAACGTCAACGTGGCCGGGCCTTCCGGCAACTTCACCGTCGAAAAGAAAAAGACCGCCATCTTTGATGCCGCGGCCGACGACAAATACACCCTCGCGAAAAACGTGAAGGAAGAGCCTCTGGACTCGTGGGACAAAGAGGCTGTCTCCTATCACGACCAGTACGCAAAAAATAATACGACACCCTACGGTTACGGCTACAGCGACCTGAATTACTACGGCGCCTTTAGCAATGTGCCCGGTTACGGCATGATGTGGCGTCCGTACTTCACCGGGGTCGGCTGGGATCCGTTCATGGACGGCGCGTGGGGATACTATCCGGGATACGGATACATGTTCGCATCGGCTTATCCATGGGGATGGATGCCTTACCGCTATGGAAACTGGATGTTTGTACCCGGTATGGGCTGGATGTGGCAGCCGGGTGCCTGGAATACCTGGGTGAGTGTGCCGCGGTATACCGCGACCTCGGTGACCCGAGTAACGCCGCTGCGGCCTCCTGTGGCAGGAACGGTGCGGACGGTTTTCGTCGGTCGGGGAGCGGCCGCGACTACGATGCAGCCCACCCGTATTACCCTAAACTCTGGTTCGGCCGGATTAGGGATTCCGCGTGGCTCGATCAATCATCTCAACCATCTGAATCAGGAAGTAGTAAAGCGCGGCGTGGCGGAAGTCCGACCGGCTCCTTCATTTTCGGGAAGTTCGCCTCGCGGTGGATCCAGCGGCGCGCAACGTGGTTCGATGGCTGGTGCCTCCCAGCGCGGTTCAATGTCGGGCGGACAGCAGCGAGGTTCCATGTCGAGCGCACCACCGGTACGCAGCGCTCCGGCCCCATCCGCGGGACGACCCGCCGCCGCTCCCGCCGGTCCGCATCGCTAGAACAACCTTGATTGCAGAAAAAGGGGCCTCACAACGTGAGGCCCTTAGACTGACGAAGAACCCCTCTGTTTTGAACCCCTATTTTGAAAGGGGTACGAGTTCACTCGTGCCATCCACTTCCAAATCTGTCCAAGCGGCATGTTACAGCGCTTCACGTTGGGAAGTAGGAGTGTGCCTTCCTGCACACCTGCCGGACGGGTCGGGCCTGAAATCGTTTGCGAGGGTGATTTTGAGCGGAATAGAAATGTTAAGCCAGTTGACCGCTGCGTGTCCCATCCTTGCACTATCTTTTCGCATGGATTCCACAAAACTTTTTGGGATTTTGATTTTTCCTAGGATCATCACGTCGATCAGAGAAGAGCGCGAGTCTACTCGTGCAGCACATTCTTCGCAAAAGATACGGCGCTCAGCGTCCGAGGCACGCCACTCATTCTGTAAGGCCTGAGAAGATGAAGAGCCCACGGAGTTGAGCACCGTGGAATCCCACCCTTGCAAAGAACGCAAGGATGGGGCACCCGGCGGCCCGAGCCTTCGCTTGTGCACGCCGAAGTAGTCCCGTTCATCCGTTAGTTTCTCGATGTTGAATAAGCGCAAAAGACTATCGCCGTCACTCGTTTGCTCATATTCGCCTTTTTCGTTCACAAGCCAAATGCAGTCCAATCCATCCTTGCGGTTGTAGTAGCCGATACGGAACTGGCGACCAAGTTCCCTCTTCCATCTTGGTGTTGCGTGATCTGCGTGGACGAGACGCACTCTTGAACGCGGCGGGATAATTCGCGGGACTGGCTTCATCTGTCTTGGGTTCATTCTAAACAGGCCCGTTGCCCGTGACCGAGTATCCCCCGCGCATGATTTTGAGTGTAACCAGGATATTTCACCAACGAGCGACTTGCGCGTGTGGGACGGCTCTTGCCAACCGTGTTTTGAGAAACTTGGGTGACCAGCGTCACATACTTCAACAACGTTTTGGCGTAAAAGGGCTCCCATAGCCTCTCCGACGAACACGACTCCAGCTTCTGTCGGAGCGTAATACCCGCCGAGGCGCGATCTTCCCTAGAAGTCAGGTGCGCGCATGAAGGCAATCGCGCTCCGCTCTCGTGTTGCTCAACGCTCGTGGTTCTGGTGCGTTGGTATTGTCCATGCTAGCGGAGATCACGAAAGGAGAAGTTCATGTCAGTAGATCGATTGGTGGTCCGTTGTTTATGGGTCGTTTTGATTCTCACGCCGCTGTTGGACGCTCAACAATCGCAGCGGCAGGACCTTAATCAGATTCGGCCAGGGACAAAAATCCAGGTGGTTGAGGACTCGCTCAAGAGCACTTCCGGCAAGTTTGTTGGTTTTTCTGAAACAGACATCACCCTGAAAGTTGAGAACAAAGACGTGGTGATTCCCCTGGACCAGGTTCATCGGGTGAGCATCAGCGGAAAGAATCGGAAGCGCAATACTCTGATCGGACTGGCTATCGGAGCGGGTGTCGGGGCTGGGGTGGGAGCAGCAACGCACCAAGTTGTAAAGGAATCGTGGGTGGTCCCTGGCGTGATGCTAGCTTATGCGGGCGTGGGTGCGGGCGTTGGAGCCTTGGTCCCCGCTGCCAAGACCGTTTACAGAGCAGAAGTACCGGGGCGGTCCAGCGAGAAAAGGATACAGCCTGAAGCAACCAAGAAGGAGTGAGGAACGTCTCGAACCGGGACGGCATGCTCCGGTCGACCCGTCCCAAGCTGCCGGTTTGTGGGTCTGGGTCCGCCTTCCTCTAAGAAGAATGCCAGCTGCTCATGCGACTTACAATGAGGCGATGCAGTGATCACTAAGGCCGTAGCCGTCGAGAAGCCCAACTGTTGGTAACAGACCATAGCGCTCAAATTTTGATTTCTTTCGATTCGGGTTACATCTGTTCGCGCCTCCGCGAATGGGCGTTGGATCGACCTGTGCCGCGCACGATATCCGGTGGGCGACGCCCCAGCTGAGCTGAAGGCGCGCGCGACTCGGCGCTGGAGATCTGGGCCTCACAACGCGAGGCCTTTTTTGGCCGCGCTCTGCTAGCTGACTACCACCCCGGCGTATCCAACAACCATGTCTCGATCGCCAGAGACGTCCCCCGAGGTTGCATACTTCACCAATTCTGCTTTGCTGGCTCCGAGCTGGCGGGCTGCAGTCAGCATGGCCACGGCAGGACCGAAGCCGCACATGCTGATGTCTTGCTGGGTCACGACGTCGTAGAGGCCGCGAGCATCAAGAGTCAAAAGTTTCTCGATGGCTCGATGATCCTTAATGCGCGTGACCGTGTCCGACTCATAGTGATTCATGTCGCTGGAGGCGACGATCAGAACCGATTCCTTTTGTGCCGCGATTATGTCGCCCAGCGCTTGGCCGAGTTGCTCGAGCGGTTCGAAGCGGCTGGTTCCCAGTGCGATAGGTACAAATTGCAGTTCCGGCTGGCACAGCTGCAGAAAGGGAAGCTCGACCTCGGCTGCGTGCTCGGCTCGGTGCGCGGCGGAGTCGTCCTGCAGGGCGGGAAAGCGTTCTTTCAGTGCGCGCGCCAACACTTCGTCGATAAATACATCCCCCAGGGGAGTTTTCCAGGCGCCCTCACTCATCATGGCGAGAGCGTGTCCCTGTCCGGTATGGTTGGGGCACATCACGATGCAGCGTTTCGGGACCGCAATACGTGCGAAGACCGCCCCCGCGACGTGTCCGGAGTACATGTATCCCGCGTGAGGGGCCATGCAGGCGATAGCATGAATCGGTTCGGCGTTGCTGGCGGAAAGATAGGATCGCGCTGCGGCGCGAAGCTCGTCGGCGTTTCCGGGGTAGAAACGTCCGGCGACGGCAGGATGTCTCAGGGTGGATGTCGTCATGGTCCCTCCTTTAACTGTGACCGATACGGGACCAACACTCTTAATGCTAAGGCTCGGTCTGCGCATCGCGCAAGGCGCGATAAACCGCCGCGCTTTGTCCGAGGCTCAACGTCTCCGCGCGCGCTGTAGGTTTTACTTTCGCCTGCGCAAGAGCGTGCTTTAAGTGGGCTTCGTCGTAGTTTCCTTTCAGATTGTTCCAAAGCGTTTTGCGTTTCTGCCCGAAAGAAAGCCGGAGAAAGTTGATAAAGCCGTCTCCGGCAACTCCAAGCTTTTCCTGCTGCCGATCGACTGTGAGGCGCAGCACCGCCGAAAACACCTTCGGTGGAGGCGAGAAAGCTCCGGGTGGGACAGTGAACAGCTTTTCAACGCGCGCATGCAACTGAGTGGTGGCCGAAAGCACTCCGTAGTCGCGGCCTCCAGGCTCGGCGGCGATCCGATCGGCCACCTCGCGCTGCACCATGAGCACCATGCCGTCGAAGTACTTCGAGAACTGAAACAAGCGCAGCAAGATATCCGACGTGATGTAGTAAGGAAGGTTGCCGACGACCTTGACAGGCTCAGGCTTGAGCTCAATTCCCGGGCGGCCGAGTCCCGGCTTGGGACCGAACAGCGAATCGATGTCGATGGCCAGTACGTCAGCTTCGATGACTTCGACATTGCGATACATGCCAAATTTTAGCCGCAACTGTGCGGCCAGCACGCGATCCAGTTCGACGGCAATCAGGCGGCGGGCGCGTTGCGCGAGCATCGAGGTGAGGATGCCGCGACCCGGGCCGACTTCGAGCACGGTGCTCTGGGAGACGTCACCCAAGGCCTCAACGATGCGGCGCGCGTACTCCTCGCTGTTGAGGAAGTGCTGGCCCAGTTTGGGCTTTGATCGCGGACGATCGGCAGATACGACCCTTGGCACGTTGACCCTCTGGCTATCGGGAAGTAGACTTTCAATTCGGCGCGCGCATCTTAAGCGTGGGCCGGTGGTCTTCTGTTGCTCCATCATAACGTGCGCCGCGGAAATGCGCCCGCCGAGGAGGTTCCCGCACTCATGCACATCGCATTCGTGGCATCGGAAGGCGTTCCATTCTCCAAGACCGGCGGCTTGGCCGATGTGGTGGGCGCGTTACCACGCGCTCTGGCTGCTCTGGGACACCAGGTGAGCGTTTACCTGCCGCGGTATCGCCAAACCAAGCTGAATGATCCTTCTGTCGTGGTGCGCAGCGTGACCGTACCATTCGACGATCAGTACCGCTTCGCTTCGGTGCTGGCGGGGGGAACCCTCGGTAACGTGCATTTTTATTTTGTGGAGTACCCGCCTTACTTTGATCGCGAAGCTTTGTACGGCACACCCGCGGGCGATTATCCGGACAACGCCGAGCGTTTCGCGTTGTTCTCGCGCTGTGTGCTGGAGGCATCGAAGGTAACCGGCGTTCCGCAAATTTTTCATTGCCATGACTGGCAGGCGGCGCTGGTGCCGGTTCTGTTGCGCACTCTTTACCTGGAGGATCCCGCATTCCACGATGTGGGAACCGTCTTCACCATCCACAACATGGGTTATCAGGGATTGTTTCCAGCCGATACGCTGCCCCTGCTCATGCTTCCCTGGGATCTATTTACGATTTCGAAGATGGAGTTTTTCGGACAGGTGAATTTTCTGAAAGGAGCCTTGGCTTATTCCGATTACGTCACTACGGTCAGCCGGAAGTACAGCCAGGAGATTCAGACGGCGGAATACGGATTCGGTCTGGAAGGAGTGCTGCGGGATCGGGCTGCAACGGTCACTGGCATCTTGAATGGCGTGGACTATGAGGAGTGGAGCCCGCAGGCTGACAAGTTCGCGGTAGCCAAATACTCTCCGCAGGATTTATCCGGCAAAGCCCAAGACAAGCAGGATCTGCTCGCAGCTTTTGGGGTCAAGAATGCAGATCCGAAGCTGCCGGTAATCGGCATCGTCTCCCGCTTCGCAGCGCAGAAGGGCTTCGACCTGATCGCACAGATCGCCGATCGCCTGGCGCGCGAAGAGATGATCATCGTTGCCCTGGGTTCGGGCGATAAGCCATACGAAGAACTCTTCCAGCGTCTCCACAAACTGTTTCCCAGCAAGATCGCGGTGAAAATCGCCTACGACAATGCACTTGCCCACAAGATCGAGGCGGGGGCGGACATGTTCCTGATGCCCTCTCGCTACGAGCCTTGCGGCCTGAATCAGATTTACAGCCTCAAATACGGAACAGTACCGATCGTGCGCGCTACCGGAGGTCTGGACGACACGATTGAGCCCTGGGACGCCCGGACCGGCAAGGGAACTGGCTTCAAGTTCTCCGAGTACAACGGCGAGTCATTGCTGCTGACGATCAAGGAAGCCTTGACCGCCTACAAAGACCAGACGTCCTGGCAGGTGCTGATGCGCAACGGCATGAACAAGGATTTTTCCTGGAATGCATCTGCGCGGGACTACGGAAAAGTGTACGAGCGCGTCCGCCAGTTGCGCGCCGCCAACCACACTGTTCCAGAAAAGGTATTGGTGTAGCCGAACCCTCCCATTTACCTGGCAGCACGCCCGCACTTTCCTGCCTCTAAGTAGCGGGGGCGAAGCCAAACGCGATGCCGGGAACCGGATCCATCCTGCTGCTGGGCAGTTCCCTGAGATGGATGCTTCGTCTGGGAGGCCCCGGACTCATCGTAGTGGGCCTGGTCGATAACTCTGTAATCCCGATCCCGGGAGGCATGGATCTCTTCGTCATTCTGCTCACCGCCAGTCACCGCGAATGGTGGTGGTACTACGGGCTGATGGCAACGGTAGGGGCTGTGCTTGGAGGCTACCTGACCTTTCGACTCTCGAAAAAAGGCGGAAAGGAAGGACTGGAAAAAAAAATCGGGAAGAAGCGGGCGGAGAAAGTCTATAAAAAATTCGAAAAGGGCGGTTTTTCCACCATTGCCATCGGTTCCGTTATCCCTCCACCGTTTCCTCTCGTTCCCGTACTGATGGCCGCGGGGGTTATGCAATATCCGAAAAAGAAATTTATTGCCGCGCTCGCTGCGGGGAGAGCCGTTCGTTTCTTCGCTCTCGCGTTCCTGGGTCGCACCTACGGGACGGCGATTGTTGGTTGGCTGAGCCGGTACTACAAGTCATTCCTATATGTGCTGATCGCTCTAGGGGTGCTGGGCGGTTTAGCGGCTCTGGCCTACCTCAAATGGTATCGTCCGCGGCATCAACCCGACGCCAAAGAGCACGCGAACGCTGCCTAGCGCGAAAGCGCCGATTCAATTTTCTTTATAGCGGCTATACCTGATCTCGGTGGTCCTCCCGTGTGTGATTCCCATCTCCGGTTTGCTCTGCGTTTGAGGTACAGTCAACCAGAGGTATAAGGTGTGCCTATGACTCGCTCCCGCATGGTGACTGTGCTGATTATGCTGGTTTTGCTGGCTCTCACCACGGCAGGCGCATTTCTGACTAAGGGAGTGATGGCATATCTCCCCTTCTTGCAAGCCAGGAAGGGAAGCTGGACTGGCGCTTACGTTCCGCTTGGCGTGGTAGATCAACGTCCCTGGCAGACAGCAGCAACCCTGGCGGCCTTGGCCCAGTCGGCGGAGGAGAGGAAACTTGCCCGGGAAGCCGAGCGACTTGCGGATCACGAAGTCGACCAGGCGTTCTCGCAATCGTTGAGGCAGGCAAGTCTTGCAAAACCGAATCTGAACGGAAAAGCACTGGCGTTGCAGCAAAGGGTGGCTGAGCTTCAGGAAACCATCAAGAATGACGAAGCGCGGATCGCGTCACTGAGTGGAGCTGCGAACACGAAAAGAGCGGGTGAAGTTTCCGACGACAGCGAGTTGGAGATTGCGAAGGCACAACTTGGTCTCGACCAGAGCGAGCTGGCCGATTCCATGGAGGACCTCGCCCGCGAAAGCGGAGATCAGCGAGCCAAGCTTCAGCAGGAACTGGCGGCGCGGCAAGCCGCCATGAAGCAGTACCGGGATAACGCCTCCAACGACGAAGGGCAAACTGCCGTGGCGTCAGCTGAGCAATACAAGACGTTAGCCCAGCAGCTCGCAACATGGCGATCCCTCGCCAACAGGAAACAACTGATTGCCCAGGCTGAGCAGTTGGCCAGGGCCGATGTAGCGGCGCTGACCGGCGATCAGGCGACGCTGAAGGCAGAAGCGGCTGGCCTTGCAGCTAAAGCCGCTGGGGAATCCAGTTCCCAACGTATCGACCGGCTGAGACGTTTAAGCGCTCAGCAGAATATCCTGAGCATCCTCAACGATCGTCTGGGAGCGCACCAGGAACTTGTGGCGCTCTATCGGCGATGGGGAGACCAAGTCGATATACAACGAAAAATCGTAATTCACCTGATATTGCAGTCGTTGGCTTTGATTGCCGCCATCTGCATTTTGGTGATCCTGGCGGGCTGGGCGCTGCAACTGGCTTTGGAGAAGGTGGTTCGCGATCCTCGTCAGAAGCATACATTGAAGACGGTCTTAAGTCTGGGAACGCAATTGGTCGGCCTCTTACTGATCCTGCTGGTGATTTTCGGAGTACCACGGCAGATGCCAACCATCCTCGGTCTGGCGACCGCAGGCCTGACCGTGGTCTTTCAAGATTTCATTCTGGCCTTCTGTGGCTGGTTTGTCCTCATGGGACCCAACGGAGTCAGGGTTCGGGACTGGATCGAGATCGACGGTGTTGGAGGAGAGGTGGTAGAACTCGGTCTGTTCCGCACATGGTTACTGGAAACCGGCAACTGGACCGCCCACGGCCATCCCACCGGGAGAAGGGTTTCGTTCTTAAACGGCTATGCCATACGTGGCAAGTATTTCAACTTCTCCACCGTAGGCCAGTGGATGTGGGATGAGATGAAGGTGAGTGTGCCTCCCGGCACAGGGGTTCATCCGTTAATCGAGGGAATCTATGATGCCACGGTGAAGGCGACGGAAGCAGACGCGAAAATGGCGGAAGCGGAATGGAAGAGGGTGACCCACGAAGAAGGCTCGCCACAGTTTAGCGCCATGCCGTCGGTCAATCTGAGACCGGCCGGAGCCGGCGTCGACATCGTCATTCGCTATATCACTCGTGCCGGAGTGCGAGTTGAGACCCGGAATCAGCTGTTTGCGAAGATCGTGGAGCTGATGCAAGGTGCGTCGAAAGAGAAAAAAGATCTTAGCGCGGTTTCTTCCCATGGCTGACCGAGCGGCTGACGACGCTGGGCTGTGCCCGACCAGAACCACAAATGTGGCGCCTTTGCTCCCAAGGGGTGGCACCCAATTGCGTTATCGAGTACGCAAAAAAGTTACCGGCTGTTGCACAATCGGTGTATCCTTCACCAGCCTGCAGAACTGAAGTTTCACCGAAGAGTAGTCTGGTATCAAAGCGGCAAGCGAATGAATGACGCCCTCTTGATGCACCGTTTGCACTTCGGCTTCACCGTCACCTTTCATTATCTTTTCCCTCAATTGACGATGGGATTGGCTCCTCTGATCGTACTTCTGAAAACGATGTATTTGAGGACCGATAACCCCCTCTACAATCGCGCCGCCCGTTTTTGGGCCAGGATCTTTGGCGTCAGCTTCGTGATGGGAGTTGTGACTGGAATTCCGATGGAGTTTCAGTTCGGCACGAACTGGTCCCACTTCTCCAGAGTAACGGGTGGGGTGATTGGGCAGCCTCTAGTGATGGAGGGAGTTTTTTCCTTCTTCCTGGAATCCGCGTTCCTCGGCCTGTTTCTCTTCGGTGAGCGGCGGCTCAGCCGCATAGGTCATTGGTGGTCCGGTTTCGCGGTTTTCGTCGGCTCCTGGCTTTCCGGCTTCTTCATCATCGTGACCGATGCATGGATGCAGAACCCCGTCGCCTTCCATCGCGCCGCCGACGGCAGCTTTCAGGTTAACAGCTTTTGGGGACTGCTCTTCAATCCATGGGCACTGGTTCAGTATGCGCACAATATGTGCGGGGCCCTGATTACCGGCGTATTCGTCATGGCAGCCGTCGGAGCCTTTTACCTGCTGGAAGGGAAGTTCGAAGAGGACGGTCGCGCCTTTCTAAAGCTGGCGGTAATAGTGGGCGTTATCGCGTGCGTCCTGCAGATCTTTCCCACGGGAGACCTGCATGGCCGGCTCGTAGCCAGCAGGCAACCAGCGACCATGGCGGCGATGGAAGGACTCTTCAAGACGCAGGCGGGCGCGCCCATGGTGATCCTTGGTCAGCCGGACGCGGAGAGTGAACGCATTGACAATCCTCTGGTCGCCAACCGGGTCTTGAGTTATCTGCTTTACGGTACGACTACCGCCGAAGTCAAAGGCCTGAACGAATTCCCCCGAACCGATTGGCCAACGAATATCCCGCTCCTTTATTACAGCTATCACATCATGGCGGGCCTCGGGACGCTATTCATTGCGGTTATGGCCATCTGTGCTTTTCTGTTGTGGCGTCGAAAGCTATATGAGACTCGGTGGATGTTGTGGATTTTGCTCTTGTGCCTGCCTTTGCCTCACATTGCCAACACGGCAGGTTGGATGACAGCTGAAGTTGGCCGACAGCCCTGGCTCGTATTCGGCCTGATGCGCACCGCTGAGGGATATTCCAAGTACGTTCATGCCGGCAACACCCTTTTCACCTTGCTTGGGTTCATGGGACTGTACGTCGTGCTGGCAATCCTATTTCTGTTCCTGGTCCACAGCATTATTGCGCGCGGTCCAACCGAAGAAGCGCAACACGACATAGAAGCCGGCGTGCCGTTGACAGTTGGCTAGAGGTCTCCAATGCTGCTGATCTGGTTCTCGCTCGTGGCAGTCATGATCACAGCCTATGTTGTACTTGATGGCTTCGATCTTGGCGTCGGTGTTCTGCACCTGTTTATTGCAAAGACCGACGAGGAGCGAAAGCTTGTTATCCGCACTATCGGGCCGGTGTGGGACGGAAATGAGGTCTGGCTGCTGGCCGGCGGCGGCACTCTCTATTTTGCTTTCCCGCTCCTTTACGCCTCTGGCTTCAGCGGCTTCTACCTTCCTTTGATGATCGTGTTATGGCTTCTAATTCTGCGCGGCATTGGAATCGAGTTACGCATGCATTTGGATTCCCGGGTGTGGCGTGGACTGTTCGATGGCAGTTTTGCAATCGCCAGTTTATTGCTGGCGGTGTTCTTCGGCGCAGCTCTTGGAAACGTAATTCGCGGAGTGCCGTTGCAGCCGGATGGATACTTTTTCCTTCCCTTGTGGACTGACTGGAATGTCGGCGATCAGCCGGGCATTCTCGACTGGTACACCGTGATTGCGGGAGTACTGGCACTTACGGCGCTCACCCTCCACGGAGCCTATTACATTGCCCTGAAGACAAGGGGTGAATTGAATGCTCGTGCCCGCCGGACGGCGCGATATGTCTGGCCCGCGCTGGTCGGGCTCACCATTATCAGTCTAGCCGCGACCCTCTACATCAGACCCGAGGTTCTACACAACTATCGGCAGATGCCCTTCTTTTTTGGCATTCCGGTTCTGGTTGCCGCCTCGCTGCTCAACATGTGGCGCACCAGCCGGTTGGGGCATGAGCTTGCCGCTTTTTTGTCTTCCTGCGCTTATCTGGTGTTCATGCTGGTGGGAGCAGCGGTTGCGATGTATCCCAACATGCTCGTCTCCACAACGGATCATTCGCTCAACATTACGGTGTACAACGCACATGCGGGTGACTATTCGCTTTCTATCGGCCTGATCTGGTGGGGGCTCGGCATGTCGTTGGCGGTGGGATACTTCGTTTTTGTTTATCGCACCTTTCGGGGAAAGGTCACGTCCAGCCCAGGAGGACATGCCTATTGATGCTAGCTGCAGGTGTCCAGGGGTGCGTTAAAAGATCGTTCTGACCGCGAATCTCCGGCAGGCCCTGCCCGGACTCTACCTCCATCAACAGGATTCCGATTCAGACTTCGGCCTCGGAGCAATAAGGCAGCGGCACGCGAGGAACTGCGTCCGTTACGCTGCGATCAAAAGGGGCTTTCTGGCCCTGCTCACGAGAAACAGGGCCTCCAGGCCAGTATTTGTTCGCCCTTCGTACCCGTCGATCTCAGCCGACGGAACAAAGCATTCCTGGATCTAATCGGAAGGCTCACTCACCCAGCGTGAAATTGCCGTAACCATTTTCCGGGGCGCAAAACGCGTGGATTGCGCAGTAATCCAGTTATGCATCCCGCTGATCGCGAGAGTCCGACCCTCCATCACCGCCCGGTAGCCATCCTGTGCCACTTTCTCCGCCGCCATGGCTCCCATTTTTCTGAAGAGCCGCGACTTGTCGTTTCCCGCCCTCTTCGCGAAGCCCGTATGCGTTGCGCCGGGACAGAAGCAGGTCACCGTCACGCCTGAATCGCGCAGCTCGTTGGCGAGGGCTTCCGAAAACGAGATCACATAAGCTTTCGTCGCGTAGTACACCGCCATCAATGGTCCGGGCTGGAAACCTGCCGTGGACGCGACATTCATAATCCGTCCCTTTCGACGGCTGACCATGGGCGGCACGAACAAGTGCGTGAGTTCAGTCAGTGCGGTGATGTTCAAATTGATTTGTCCCAGGATTTCCTGCTGGCGCATCTGCGCAAATTCCCCATACGCTCCGAAGCCGGCATTGTTAATCAAAATGTCCACACAGATGCTTTCTCGCTGCAACTGGTCGAATAGAAACCTGGGAGCAGGTGACTCCGCCAGATCGAGCGCCACAGTTTTTACTGTAACGCCATAGCGCTGGAATTCGGCCGCAACGTGCGCCAGCCTGTCCCCGCTGCGCGCCACCAACACCAAATTGTGATGATCGCGAGCGAATAGCTTGGCCAGTTCGTATCCAATGCCGCCGGAGGCTCCAGTGATGAGAACAGTTTGTGAAGGCATGCAGGGAATCTTAAATCCGCCGCAGAAGAATGGTCACGCCTGCGGCGGCGCCTCATGGTTGCAATACAGGTCGGCGAACAGAAATCCGTCACGGCTCACACACTCGCCAGTCTCGATAGGGATGGGCTCTGCGAACATCGGTCCCGCGTAGGCGAATGTATGAAACTCGCCATTTTCCCCACACGGATCGACACTCGCGGGGAGCCTCCCAACCGTGTCATAGTCCAGATCGCGCCCGATGAATTCCCCAGGGAGTTTTGATGGATCGATACACACGATTCGCGCACAAAGGCCGGCGTCCAGCATTTCGGTGACCAGTTCTCGCGTATTCCTGCCCCAGAGCGGAAATACCGGTTGCAGTCCTGTACCCTGTAAGCGGTCTTCTCGATACCGGCGAACGTCCTCCAGAAACAGGTCGCCGAATGCGATCGCCGATATGCCTTGCTGCACGGCTGTCCTGCAGATCTCGGACATCGCCTGTTCATAAGCATCGTTGCTGCAAGGCCAGGGCAGAGGAACTTCCCAGAGGGGAAGCCGCGCCGCGTTGGCTTGTGCCTGCAAGAGTTCGTAGCGTGTGGAATGCATCGCTACCCGCCGGAAACTCGTGTTGATCGTGGTCAGCAACCCGACAACGTCCACGTCCTCACGTTGTCTAAGTTTGTAGAGCGACCACGCACTGTCTTTGCCACTGCTCCAGGAGAGCAGGATTTTACGTCTCGAAGTCACATTCTCCCTTGCGCTCTAAAGCAACAAAAAGCGCGGGCCGAAGCGCCCGCGCTCGTTGACCCGAAAACGAAATCAGGCGTGCACCAACTCAACGCCATAAATCGAATGCCAGCTGGTGGCCGCTTTCAGCTTGTCGTTCACATTGTTGATGTTCTTCACGCCTTCACTTTCCAGCCATTTGCGGAACGCCGCCGCCCCCTGCTTCGCATATACAGGGATGCCTTCCTTCCAGGTCGCACGCCCGCACAGCACTCCGTTGAACTTCACGCCGGATTCACCGGCAAGTTCCAACGTCTCGCTGAACTCGGCATTACTGACGCCGGCGGACAAATAAATGAACGGCTTGGTCGCAACACTCGCGGCCTTGTGGAACTGATCGATGGCTTCTTTCTTTGTGTAAGCCTTTTGTCCGCCGAACGAGCGTGTCCCTTCAACGAACTTCATGTTGACCGGGACTTCCACCTTAAGCACGTCAACCCCATACCGCTCCTTACTGAACTCGCGCATGCTCTCGGTGACAATATGCGGCTTTTTCTTCGCATACTCCAGCCCCTTCTCGTCGGCCCCCTCTTCGTAGCCCACGAACTCCAGAAAGAATGGGACATCGTTGGCGCGGCACTCATCTCCAATACGCTCCACCCAGGCATGCTTCTTTTCGTTGACGTCTTTTGGATCGTACGGAGTGTAGTAGAGCAGGATCTTCACGCAATCAGCGCCCGCTTCCTTCAGGCGGCGCGCGGACCACAGATCAAGCAGATCCGGCAGGCGTCCCGGCCCGGTCTTGTCGTACCCAGTCTTCTCATAGGCCAGGAGCAGGCCCGCATTCTTGGCGCGGCGCTTCGAGGCAGGCAATCCCCACTCGGGGTCCAGCAGAATGGCCGAGGCGTGCGGGGTGAGGACTTCGGTGACCAGCGACTTGAATTCTTCCATCATCTGGTCGGTAATTTCTCCGCCTTTTTCTTTGGCCAGCGATTTCTGCAATGAGCCGCGCTGGTCCATGGCAGCGGCCGCAATTACGCCGCGTTCGTTCGACACTTTTTTCAGGCCGGCAAGTTTGCCCGGGGTAAGCTTCATGAGATTCCTCCTGGAGCGGATAGGATAAGTGCTTGGAAGTACCAATCATTGTAAATCAAGGGCCTGGTTGAGCGTCGATACCAAGGCGCGGGCCGTGGCAATTTCCGATCAGAACGGGAATGGCTGTGATTAGGCGCACTGCAGCCGTGGCCCGCAACACCTTATCCTCAACCTGTAAAGCACCTGCCTGAACGTCAGGTTGCGAGCGACACATGTTGCTCACCCTCATGTTTCTCTGCGCCGCGATAGTGATCGTGCTGATAGCCTTCAGCACATTCGGCGATCTGCGAGACGTGTGGCACCACCCGAATCACCGGCCTGCCAGCGACGACCCGCATCACGCCAAGCCACATCGATAAGACTGGGCAGTCCTCCCGGCCTGCGGTCCTGCAAAGCATTGAAGCGACGGAAGTAGCGCGCACTTCCGGTGTTATATTGGTGCTACCGCTGCCACTTCGGGTCTGCTGCGGCTAGCTCATCTGTTCCATCACCCAGTTTGCCAGTCCGCGCACTCTCGCGTGAGAACCAGAACGAGGAACTGTCATGCCCATCGCAAGTGTGAACCCCGCCAATGGGGAGGTCGTCAAAACCTTCCAGCCGTTGTCGGAATCAGAGATCGAAAAGAAAGTGCAACAGGCAGTGGCAACCTTCCAGGCGGAGCGGAATACGCCCTTCGCCGAGCGCTCCAAGCGGATGCTCCGAGCCGCCGAAATCCTCGAGCGCGACAAAGAGAAATTTGGGCATCTGATGACCCTCGAGATGGGCAAGCTTTACAAATCTGCTGTCGCCGAAGCCGTCAAGTGCACCAGCGCCTGCCGCTACTACGCCGAAAACATCGAAAGGTTTATGGCCGATGAAGTCGTGGAAACAGGCGCGAAAAAAAGCTTTATCCGCTACCTTCCTATTGGCCCGATTCTGGCTGTGATGCCCTGGAATTTTCCCTTCTGGCAGGTGATCCGATTTGCGGCTCCCGCACTGATGGCGGGAAATGTCGGTTTGCTGAAGCACGCCTCCAACGTGCCCCAGTGCGCTCTCGCCATCGAGAGCATCTTTCTGGAGGCCGGCTTCCCCGAGGGCGCTTTTCAGGCTCTGCTCATCGGTTCAAGCCAAGTCGACGCGCTACTGAACGACCCACGCATCGTAGCCGCGACACTAACCGGCAGCGAGCAAGCCGGCATTCAGGTGGGAATGGGAGCGGCCAAGCGAATCAAGAAAGTTGTCCTCGAACTCGGCGGCAGCGATCCTTTCATCGTGATGCCGAGCGCCGATCTTGAAGCTGCCGTCAGTACCGCCGTCCAGGCTCGCGTCCAGAACAACGGCCAGTCCTGCATCGCGGCCAAGCGCTTCATTGTCGCTGAGTCGATTGCGGACGAATTCGAACGCAGGTTTGTCGCCAAAATGAAGAATCTGCGAGTCGGCGATCCTTTCGACGAGAAGACTGACCTGGGCCCGCTCGCCACGCCCGATGCGGTGAAAGGACTGGACGAGGATGTCCACAAAACCCTCGAAGCCGGGGCCAGGTTGCTGACCGGAGGCCACCCGCTTGAGCGCAAGGGAAACTACTACGCTCCCACGGTTCTGACCAATGTTCCCAAAGGCTCGCCTGCGTACAGCGAAGAATTTTTCGGACCGGTGGCTTCCATCTTCCGCGTAAAAGATCAAGGTGAAGCGATCCGTGTGGCCAACGATGTACGCTTCGGTTTGGGCGCAAGCGCATGGACCAACGACGAGAAAGAGCAGCATCGCTTTATTAACGAACTCGAAGCCGGCATGGTCTTCATCAACAAGATGGTCGCCTCGGACCCGCGCATCCCCTTCGGAGGTGTCAAGCACTCAGGACACGGCCGCGAACTGGGCCTGGTTGGCATTCGGGAGTTCTTGAACGCCAAGACGGTGTGGGTCGCCTGACTCCGCATTGATGTTGTGCGAAGAATGAAATGCCCACCCCTGTACGCCGAGGTGGGCCATCCAGGCCTACTGCTCTGTTAAGGAAGTCCCAGGCCGCTAGCTCGCCTTGCGCGGACTCTCCAATTCACTTTGCGGATATGCTGACCATTGATTGGTACTTTTGGGTACCGCCTTGCTAATCTCCGCATACCTCTGTTTGCCCAGCTTCTTGCCGATCTCATCCATTTGCTGGTTCGAGATCGGGGCGGTTTGCTGAAAATTGGTGAGCCCGTTCGACTCTCGCACCGTGCTGATCGGGTCTTCCACGTACGTCCATTCTCCGCCGGTCCACGGTCCTTGTCCCTGGTTCCACGGTCCGCGCGCGCTGGCGCCATTCGACAGATTGAAATAGGTGTGCGTGAATCGGGCATCTCCTTGCAGAATCCCTGGAGGAAAGTTCGGTTGGATCTGCTCCAGATGAGCTGCGAACATCTGGAAGTGCGAGATCTCACGCGTCATCAGGAATCTGAGGCTCTCTTGCACGTATTCGTCATCCGTGAACTGCAACAGGTACTCGTATACGATTTTGGCCCGCGATTCAGCCGCGATGTTCGACCTGAGGTCAACCGTCGGATCGCCATTGGCATTCACGAAACTGCCGGACCATGGATTTCCATTGCTGTCGGTGACCGTCGGCCCGCCGCCGGAGAGAACAAAGAATTGCGGGTTCATCAAAGCTTGATGAATGAGTGCGTCGCGCGAGGCGGAGCCCCCGGTAACTATCTCCTTCAACCCGGAGTCCTCAAAGGCTTGCTTGAGTTCGCCGTTTACAGGGCCGAGCAGCATCGTGATGGTTGCGCCCACGATCTCCAGGTGGCTGAACTCCTCGGTCGCGATATCCATCAGCATGTCATACAGTTTTGGATATGGCTGCCGGGCAGAGAAGGCCTGCACAAAATATTGCATTGCCGCCTTCAGTTCGCCATTCCCACCGCCGAACTGCTCCAGCAGCAGGCGCGCGAACTTCGGGTCGGGTTTGGATACACGGGCGTTGAACTGTAGCTCTTTTACGTGGTGAACATAACTCAGACTCCTATTGATTTTTTTGGCTAGGGTACTTAGTGGTTTGCGGAATTTGCAGTCAGTTCGATCGAATCGCTTGGTCTTCGATGACACGGTCATCATCGCGGTTGGCCGCGATTGAGTGTGCCCTTAGCAATCGTAAGCTCGGAGGTTCTCTGACTTGCGTGACTCACAACGAACCGGCATGGCCAAACGCAGCTCTCAGTCCGCAACCGAGATGTGGCCGGGAGTAGGCGCACAACAAAACCGGGACCTAGCTCCAATCGGGAGGAAGCTCTGCAGGCTCCGCTTTTTCGCTCGCTGCCTCTTCTCCGCCAAGCAATTCTTGCCAGGGGCAGGCATCTGGCTCAATTCGATGAACCGCGGCTTGAATCTTATCTCCGCCATCGTCGCAGCGCACCCAGACCACGCGGTATCGCGCTTTGCGTCCCTGGTACAAAATTCCAATGACGTCGCCGCATCGCAGATCTACCTCGATGCTCGACAGCAGCGCCCCGCTGATGCTGATGTCGCAAGCCCGGGCTTCCTGCAGGAAGCGTTCGCCACGGGTATCCACCCCCCACACTGTGACGGCAAAGTCGGCTTGCCTGCGCGGTTCACTACGGCGATCCATCCGGCGAAGAATTCCCATATCAGTTTCTTCACGGTAACGCCACGCACCGGAGGCGTAAAGATTACGACCTCTGCTTCCCCGGCCAGAACGCCGCGCGAAAATTCCGTTATGGGAATTTGCGAATTGGGAACTGAAGCAACAGCAGGAGAAATTTCTACAGAAGATTAAGTGTTCTTCATCGCTGCAAGGTGATTGCGCTCAGCACCGCCTGCTGCTTGGCATTCAATTCCTGCACGCCTTGCCGAGCAAAAGCCATCATCTTCGCCAACTGTGCCTCGTCGAAGACTTGATGCTCCGCCGTGGCCTGGAGTTCGACCATCTTTCCAGCCGCCGTCATTACAAAATTCATATCCACATCGGCGCGTGAATCTTCCTCATAGCAGAGATCGAGCAGCACCTCTCCATCTACAATTCCCACGCTGACGGCTGCGACAAAATCTTTCAGCGGCACCGAGCTGAGGGTGCCTGCCTGCACCAGCTTTTCCAGGGCGAGTCCCAGGGCGACGAACGCTCCGGTGATCGAAGCCGTCCGCGTGCCCCCATCCGCCTGGATGACGTCGCAGTCAATCCAAATGGTTCGTTCTCCCAGCCGTGCCAGGTCCGTCACGGCCCGCAGCGAGCGCCCAATCAAGCGCTGGATCTCGTGCGTCCTCCCGCTGGCTCGGCCTTTCACTACTTCGCGCGGAGTCCGAGTCAGCGTAGAGCGCGGCAACATGCTGTATTCGCTTGTAATCCATCCCTTGCCCGTATTCCGCATGAATGGCGGCACTACTTCCTCGATCGAAGCCGTGCAAATGACACGCGTGTTGCCCACCTCTATCAGCACGGAACCTTCTGCTGTACCGATGAACTCCGGTGTGATGGTCACCCTGCGGAGTTGTTCAGGAGCGCGATTATCGGAGCGATAGAACATTCGCAAGATTGTAATTCAGCAGAGCGACTAACGAAGCCATCTATTGGCCGCCCTGCAGCTGCGAAGCGAGTTGATCCACGGCAGCGACGTCATAAAAGGACGACAAGTCCGCATGGCCTGCCAGCGTATCCCGCTCTTTTCCATCGATCAGAATCTTGACTTTCAGAATGTTAGGAGTATTTGCCGTAACTGTGTGAATAAGTGACGCGATTGTGAGTTCTTCCACTAGTACCCCGGAACGATGGGTATCGGCGAACGCTGCATTCATGTCGATCACAGCCATGCCCGGGTCCACCAGGAAAACGCTGCGCACTTCGGCGCCGCTCCCGATTGCATGCGGTGAAGATTTTTCAAGATAGAGTGAAATCAGCGCCCGGGCCAATTCTTCCGCGCGTTGCTGCCGCCCGGAAGGCATGGGAATCTGCGCGTCCTGGGTGCGTAAAGTCCCATCCTCGTCGTGCGCAACATAAAGCAGGACCTTTTCCATCGGACCGGTCGCGGGAGGCGCAAGCGGGCGCGTATCCACCCGAACTGCGGGTGTCGCGGCTGCGCTTTTGCGAATATGCCACGCGTATATGCTTAAACCAAACGCTGCTACCAGCAGCACAACCATTGCGATTTGCAGATGCCGGGGAATCATTGTTGCGGTTGCGCTCCTGCCAGTTGATCGCGTACCGAAGCAATAGCGGTTGCCACCGCGCTGGTGACCAGTTGCTGATAGTCTGGCGCAAGCAATTGATTCACATCAGAGCCTTGTGGAGCTACTTCAACCGCAATGGCCGGTCCGGTGATGTTGTTCAGAGGACGCAGCGGTGCAGGCTGCGTCTTTACCGAGACTTGCCGCTTCTGCAGTTCGCCGGCAAGCGCGTTGGCGGTGCTTTGACTTGCCGCCAGCCAGTTGTGCTGGGCGGTGCTCCAGGAATGGAAGGGGCCATGATCGTCGCCACCAAAGGGGAGCATCGCGGTGTAAACGTGAACGCCGCGCCCACTGGAAGCGGCATGCAACACAATGTAAATGGCTGCCCGATCAGCATTAGCGTTGACCGCCCGCTGGTCCACGGAAAGATTTGCATCGGCATCCCGTAGCACGAGCGTGGTG
>JBKOUZ010000045.1:0-79484 GCA_046723715.1 Acidobacteriota bacterium
CTTCCGTGCATATTGCACCAGGTAATCGGCAACCTGGTCCTTGGTCGGGAAACTGTCGCCGCGAGCCGGAAATCGCAGCCCGGGGAGCGCGTATCGCGCCGGTGTAAACAGACGGAGCGAATCCCAGCGGTTCCTCCACGCGTCGCCGATTCGTTGATTGGCATCAAGAATCAGGAAAGGAAGACGGCGTTTCTGCAGATAATAGCCCACGCTAAGCCCGGCTTGCCCGCCTCCAATCACAATCATTTGGACCCGGTTTGTGTTATCACGACCTTGCATACTTCCTCACCTCAGTAGTTCCAAATTTAAGTAAAGATTGATATGAGAATAGGATGTTCCGGAAGACTCCGCATCGGGCGGACTACCCATTTTCTCGCATGTCATGCCATGGGTAATTTTATGCATGAGCGTCGAAAACCGATTGGCAGGATGATTAACATCGTGCGCTACCTCCTTGTTATTGTTACGTGCGCAGTGCTGTTTCACGCCACTGCCGCGGTTGGGCAGCAGACGGTCTCTTTCTCTACGGAAGATGGAGGCGTAATCTTCGCAGACATCTACGGAACCGGATCGCGGGGCGTCGTCCTTGCCCACGGGGGTTCTTTCAACAAAGAGAGTTGGGCTGACCAGGCTCAAACTTTGGCAGCAGCGGGCTTCCAGGTGCTGGCCATCGATTTCCGCGGCTACGGAAGATCTCACGGTCCCGGCGATTCCGATCCAATGGGTGCCCCTCTTAAGCTGGATGTGCTGGCAGCCGTCCGCTATTTGCATGATCACGGCGCCAAGGCCGTTTCAGTAGTCGGCGGCAGTATGGGGGGAGGCGCCGCCGGGGATGCGTCGATCGCGTCGAAGGCGGGAGAGATCGATCGATTGGTCCTGCTCGGAGCCGCCCCGAATGATCCGGCCGACAAGCTCAAGTCCGCCTCTCTTTACATAGTTGCGCGCGACGACGCCAACCAGGATGGGCCTCGTCTGCCAGGAATCCGTGCGCAGTATGAGAAATCACCGAAACCCAAGGAATTACTGATTCTGGATGGCTCGGCTCACGCGCAATTCCTCTTCCGAACGAATCAGGGCGAGCGCGTTATGCGGGAGATCCTGCGCTTCCTAAACGAGACCTCGGCGACCCCGTGACTCTAATCTCGAAACACGGCGGACGATGCAGGTGCGACGAGCGAAGTGAGACTCTGATCTCAGCTTGAGACGCAAGCCTCCATTAAGTTCGCTTAAGGCATTGAAAACCGATCCTAACCCACTGAAAATGCGCTTCCCTCGGTGCTAATCCTTCCGTTCTCAGAGATGGCTTTGCTGTTGCTCCATGTTTTTGCGAACCGCGGATATCCGGCTCCCCACAGCTCTTTCTAACCGGGAAGAGGGGGAGCCCGACCGCATTTCGAGACCGCGAAGCAGATTGGGTTAGGGAAATCTTAGAATGGGGCATTCAGCCGCAACCGGACGAGCAGCCTACAACGCCAATAGCGTGGCCGACCTTGCCCGTTTCTTTCCGGATGCGATGCCGCTGCGCCTTCCCGTGCAGCTCACCCGCATTCTCGCCGACAACGAACTCGCCGATTTCAGCGAGAGCACGATCATCGAATTCGGAACCTCGCGGGAACTCCTCTTCGCCACGAAAGCGCCGCTGGAATTCGGTGACCAGTTGCGCGTTCGCAACTGCGACGGCTCTCTCGATGAACCGGCTTCCGTCGTAGCGGTGCAGTATCAGCCCGGAAAGACCCTCGTGGCCGCACGCTTCAAGCGCGATGTGCCCAACTGGATTGTGAAATCATGACCCCTTCCACCCCGATTCAGGATTTGGCAGCTCAATGGATTTCCGCTCGCCGCCTCTATCCCATCTACTTTGAACTCGCGCGCGAGTTCGCCATTGACGTGAAGCCCTGCGCCGAGCTTGAGGCCGGCGTCGAAACGCCCGGCAAAGAGACGGTGGAGCAGGCCAGGCAATGGCTGGAACAAATGGACAACCAGGTTCAGGTGCACCAGCTGCGCCAATTCCTGCAAACTAATTCGCTGGTAACCCAGGAAGGCTTGCTGAGCCTGGTCCAGCATTTTCTGGCGAAGACGGCCAAGTCGGATACGGTTCGCGACAAGATTGACTTCCTGCTGGTGCAATACTTCAGCCAGATTGCTCCCACCGGTGTGAACGACGCAGAGGTCGACCTGGCTTACGTTGCCGGTACGCTCGAACCGGTTGTCGGACAGGTCGAGCTAAAACCCCCGGTATGGTTGAATGCATTGGATCGGGTGCTGGAATCGGCGCGCAAGTGCCGTTCGCTCGACGAGTTGCTGCACGGCGGAATCCTGGAACAAGGCCGAAAGGCGAAAGGCCTTGCGGGAGAGCTCTTCTATCTGCCGGTCGCTTTAGTCGCGTTCACCCGCTTTGGCTATCTGATGCGGCGCGTGTTCTTCCGCCTGATGCTGGGCGATCTGAACATTATCCTGGATGGATTAACCGAGCTCGAAGACAAAGGCGTACAGACCATTGATTGCCGCCGCGCTCAATTTTCTGCGCAGGAACCGATTCTGCGTCTGCGCATGATTTGCCAGTCGTGGAAGGTGATGTTTCAGGCAGAGTACTCGTCGGGTTCGCCACTGCGCATGCTGGTCGATTTGAAAGCCTCGGTCGAGCATGCTCTCGGTCGCGGCAAGAGCGCACCAGACGCAAAAGCCAAGTTGGCGGCAGCGAGCAAACTGATGGCTCCGGCCAAGCCCGTTCTGGCAAAGCCGGCCGATGCCGGAAAGATTTCGTCCGCACCGGCGAAACCTCCTCTGGCGGCGAAAGCAGCGGCGGCTTCGGCGTCGGGATCGCCAGTATCCAGGAACCCGACAACTCCAGCGAAGCCCGCACGCAGCAATTCGGCAGCTCCCGAATTTGAGGTGTCCGGCACGTCCGGTTGGGACCCGGAATCGGATCCGCCAAAAAAATAATCAGTCATGTCCTTTGCACGGCAGAAGAAACGTCCATCAGATCGCTTGTAGCAGGAAGGGAAGTTGTTCGTGGAAACGCCGACCGTTTTGATCATTTCCGATGAACCCGATTTCGCGCGGCGGATTACGGCCCGCTGGCAAATGGAGCGCAATGTACCGACCTTCACCATGCTAAGCGGGGAGTTGTGGCCGCGATTCGCGGTGGACGTCTTCGATGTTGCGATCATCGGCCAGCTGCGCCGGGATCTGCTGTCGGTGGTGCTCGAGCCATTGCACTCCACCGGACAGCCCGTATTCTGCGTCTCTCAGGACTCCACCACAGCGCAACTGATCCACGAGCGCTGGCCCCGCGTCTCTGTTTTACGGCGCAGCGAGCATTGGCTGGAGACTCTGGTGTTGGCGGCGGCTGAGGCCGTGCACCGCTCGCGCGCCGAACTGCGCGCCCGTGCCGCCGAAAGTGCGTGCTCTGCTCTCGAGCGGCAGGCCATGCTTGGCCGCTACATGCTGGAGATGCGGCACAACGTGAACAATGCGCTGACCTCGGTGCTGGGGAACTCCGACTTGCTGCTGCTGGAACCCGGCAGTTTCTCCGCCCCCACTCGGGCGCAGATTGAAACCATTCGCAACATGGCACTCCGCATTCACGAAATCATGCAGCGCTTCTCCTCGCTGGAAAAGGAGATGAATGTGGTGGCGCAACAGGCGATCCATGATTCCGGCAAGGCATTCGCGGCCACGGCGGCGGGCGATTGAACGTGAAAATTAGAACTATGAAGTGAGGAGTGCGCGGTTAAAACAAACCGCTGATTTCTGAGTACTGGCTGCACGACTGAACTGAGAGTCCTCCTCCCCTGAAGCGACTCATGGTGATCGAGAAGCCACAGGTGAGAGGAAAGAACTTATGCATAAATTGATGGCCGGCGTCACGATACTGGAGCACGAACTTTCCGAACTGCGCCTGTTAGTAGAACGCCAGACCGGAATTCTGCTCGATTGTCCAAACAGCGCACTGGCGGCGCACGTAGCCGATTATCTGGAGCGCAACGAGTTGGACTCGCCCGCCGCCCTGCTCGGGCGTCTGCGATCTGTTGACCTGGATCCTTCAGAAAGCACGAGCTTCCTGGATGGCGTATTGAATGTGAATACCGGCTTTTTCCGCCATCCTGGCGCGATGAATGCCCTCACCCGCCAGATCATCCCGCAAATCTACGCCCGGAAATCGAGCGACGGAACGGCAACGCTGCGCATCTGGAGCGCTGGTTGTGGCACTGGCGAAGAACCCTACTCGATCGCCATGGCCATTTGCGAGGCGCTTTCCAGCAGCAATGGAAATGGCACTGCGGGCTCGGCGAACGGCAGCGGAACGAAGGACGGGAAGGCCAACGGCAAAAATGGCGGGGTATGTGAGAGTCCAACTCCAGCCTCCGCCAGCGGAACTAAAGATTGCTCGATTCACATTGTCGGCACAGACCTCTTGCCTTCCTCGATTGCAGTGGCCGAGCGTGGCGTATATCCCCAATCGGCCCTGACCGGCTTGCCTCCCGCGACAATTCGCGCCTGCTTTTCAAAAATGAGTACGAATGGATCGTCCAATGGCGCTCAGGAAGGCACGAACGGGAACGGATTAAATCATAGTGCGAGTAACGGAAATGGAAATGGAAGCAGCTATCTCCTGGTCAAACCGCGCCTCCGCAGCCTGGTGACGTTCAACACGATGAATTTGACCAAGCCCGTGTACATCGGTCGCTTTGATTGCATCTTCTGTATGGACGTGCTCCCGCACCTCTCCCGCGCCCAGCGCACGGCGCTGATGGAGCGATTGCACCTGTACCTCGAGCCCGGGGGTTATCTCTTCCTCAGCCAGACAGAAAAACTCTGTGCGCCGAACCTGAACTTCCGATCAGAAACCTACGACGGCTACACCTTCCACCGCAAGCCGCTGGCGGCCGCGGCGGCGTACGGAAGATAAAATCATTGCCTTCCGGAACACATTTTCCCCATCTACGTTGCGGCTGCCTGATACCGACGTAATCTATCCTGCTTGAGATCAGCTGGCTAGGATCGATGTTCCCGCGGAGAACATCATGCTTAGGCCTGCTGTGCTGAGACTCCCCACCCCCTGTGTTCCAAGACGCTCATTAACTTTGGCTGTCCTTCTTACCATTACTTCTTACAGCGCCCTAGCCGCGGCGCAAAAAAAATTACAGGACGCACCAGCTTCCTGCCAGAAGTTCGGTGTTGCGTTTCAAAGCGATAATGACTTGATCGCTGTTAAGTCTTATCGCGCCGCGGTACGTCGGTTGGTCGAAATGGAAGATTTTCGGCAACTCGACTGCATTGCGGATTCGGCTCGCACCAACAAGGCACGTTTTTCGGGCGGGAAATGGCAGCTTCACATTTTTTATAGTGGCGTTTCCGAGATTCCGGGCCACGCGACCGAACAGGATTGGAACAATCTGATCAGCCACTTGGAAAAATGGCTGTCGGCGAATCCCAAGTCAATAACCGCCCCCGTCGCACTCGCGGAGGCCTATATCAACTTTGCTTGGCATGCGCGCGGCGACGGCTACAGCGACACTGTCACTCAGAGCGGATGGAAGCTGTTTGGCCAGCGCATCGAGCATGCGAAGAAGATTCTCGACGATGCTTCCGCTCTCACGGCAAAGTGCCCGCACTGGTATTTAGCGATGCAGTCAGTTGCGAGGGCCGAGGGTTGGGATGTCGGGAAGTCCACCGAACTTGTCAGCGAAGCGACTGCTTTGGCTCCAGACTACTACTATTACTATCGCTCCCTCGCGGACTACATGTTGCCCAAATGGGGAGGCGAGGAGGGCGACGCCGCCAAATTCGCGGAGCAAAGTGCAAACCGTTTAGGTGGCACGAACGGGGACATACTTTATTTCCGAATCGGAGAGCGACTCGTCTGCCCCTGTGCCGACGAGCAGGAGTTCCACCGCTTATCCTGGCCGCGACTGCAAAGGGGATATGACGCAATCGAGAAAGCATACGGCTCCTCTATTTCCGATCTAAACGTTCTTGCTCTCATGGCAACGAAGAACAATGACTCCGTCACTGCAGATGCTGCTTTTAAGCGTCTTGGCGAGAACTATGACATCGACCTGTGGGTTACCGAAGACTTCTTCCATCAAATGCAAACCTGGGCATCGGACCTAGCGCCATCGGAAGCACGCTCTCGCAAAATCGAGGCAGAAGCAGAAGCCGAGGCGCTGACACCAGATGGCTCGGCGTATCAAAAGCAGGTTGAGCAGGCGCTCGCGAGCATCGTGCAAGCATGCGAAAAGGAAGCCGAGGACAAATCGCGGTTCGCATTCGTGCTCCAAATTGGGGTAAACGGATTTCCAAAGGATGGCTGGGTGAACGACATTACCAATGCCAGCCGGTGCGTTATGAAGAGCATTTCCGATTCCACCGCGAGGAAAGAAGTGCTTTTTCCGAAGCCTCCCCATCCAGACTACTGGATAAAGCTGGCGTTCGATCCCGTAGTTTCGGTCGCCCATCACTGATGACAAGACAAAAACTGCCGCCAGAATAGCGCCCACAATGCGTTCCGGCCATGTAGTAGATCGGGTTGATTGGAGGCAGCTTCCGCAAACAGGCGATAGTACGTTTTGAGCCGTCAGCGGGAGACCAGAAGGCAATCGTGCAAGCGGGGAGGGACCGTAGGCGGCTCGCTTCGCTGGACAGCCAAAGGGGTGTCGCTACGCGTTTCCCTATGCGAACAAGAACTCCTTGGTCCGCAATTCCTTGATCGTGTCGCGCAGCTTGGCAGCCTTCTCGAATTCAAAGCGCTTGGCCGCTTCGCGCATGTCGCTCTCAAGTTTCCCGATGTAGGCGTCAACTTCTTCCTGTGACTTGAACTCAGGTATGCCCTCGGCTTCGCCCCCTGTCAGGTCTGCATAGTCCGCCGCCACAATCGCGGCCAGGGTCATGTCCAGCGGACGCACAATCGATTCCGGCGTGATGCCGTGCTCTTCGTTGTACGCCCTCTGAATTGCACGGCGCCGTGAGGTTTCATCGATGGCGCGTTTCATGGAATCGGTCATGCGATCCGCATACAGAATGGCCCGGCCGTTCAAGTGCCGCGCGCAGCGTCCAATGGTCTGAATCAAAGATCCCGACGAACGTAGAAAGCCTTCCTTGTCCGCATCCAGAATCGCCACGAGGGACACCTCTGGCAGATCGAGCCCTTCGCGCAACAAGTTGATGCCGATCAGAACATCGAACTCGCCCTTGCGTAGATCGCGCAGAATCTTCACACGCTCCAGCGTCTCAATCTCCGAGTGCATGTAGCGGCACTTCACGCCAACTTCCGCGTAGTACTCAGCCAGATCCTCCGACATGCGCTTGGTCAAGGTCGTGACCAGCACGCGTTCACCGCGCGAAACGCGGTCGCGAATTTCATGCAGCAGGTCATCAATCTGTCCCTTCACCGGACGGATCTCAACCTCAGGATCAATCAGGCCGGTGGGACGAATGATCTGCTCAACCACAACGCCGGCTGACTTTGTCAGTTCATAGGGTCCGGGAGTAGCCGACACGTACACCAGTTGATTGGTGCGATGCTCGAACTCCTCAAAGGTCAGCGGGCGGTTGTCCAGCGCGGAGGGCATGCGGAAGCCGTATTCCACCAGAACTTCCTTGCGCGAACGGTCGCCGGCGTACATTCCGTGCAGTTGTGGGACTGTCTGATGGGACTCGTCGATGAACATCAGGTAATCGCGGGGAAAATAATCCAGCAATGTAGGCGGAGGCTCTCCCGGCAGCCGACCGGTAAAATGCCGCGAGTAATTCTCGATGCCATGGCAGAAGCCCATGGCCTTGATCATCTCCAGATCGAACATGGTGCGCTGATGAATCCGTTGCGCTTCCACCACGCGCCCCTGCTTCTCTAATTCCGGCTCCCACCACGCCAGTTCTTTCTTGATCGACTCGACGGCCGACGCGCGAGTCTCATCCTTCATCACGTAATGCGTCTTGGGATAAATCGGCAGCCGCACATATTTCTGCTTCACCGTGCCGAACAGGGGATCGATCTGGGAAAGCGCCTCCACCTGATCTCCCCACAATTCGATGCGGTAAGCCATATCGTCGTAAGTAGGGAAGACCTCAATGACGTCGCCGCGTACCCGAAACGTTCCGCGGCGAAACTCTCCATTCGTCCGCTCGTAAAGAATGTCAACCAGCTTGCGGGTGATGTCTTCGCGCTTGATCTTCTGTCCTTTTTCGAGGAAAAGCATCATCCCGTAGTACGCTTCCGGAGAGCCCAAGCCATAAATGCAGCTCACCGAGGCCACAATCAGCGCATCTTGCCGTTCAAAAAGCGAGCGCGTGGCCGACAGCCGCAACTTGTCCAGTTCATCATTGATTGTCGCTTCCTTCTCGATGTAAAGATCAGCTGCCGGGACATATGCTTCCGGCTGGTAGTAGTCGTAATAGGAGACGAAATACTCGACGGCGTTGTGAGGGAAGAAGTTCTTGAACTCGTGATAGAGTTGCGCCGCCAGTGTCTTGTTGTGGGCCATCACCAGCGTTGGGCGATTGATGGCCTCGATGACCTTCGCCATCGTGAAGGTCTTGCCGGATCCGGTGACCCCCAGCAGAACCTGGTGTTGCTCGCGGTCAAAGACCCCCCGGGTGAGCGCCTGGATCGCCGCTGCCTGGTCGCCCTGCGGCTTGTAACTGGAAACAAGTTTGAAATCCATCAAAAACAGCCCTCAGTTGCCCGCGAATACCCTATCTCTTAATGAGGACAGAAAGCGTCCTCAATCGAAGTCATGTAGAGACGGCCTCCTGCTGTCCAGGCGAGCGAAGCTCGGCTAGATCTTTGGCCGGAAGCCACACCGAGCGGAATTTCGCCAGCACACAATCTTTCTATTATAAAGCCAGAGAATGCGATGACTCGAGGGTCAGCACATGGTTGACGTCCAGAGTCAGGCAAGAAGAAGTCTGGCATTCTTGGCAGGAAGCGAAAGTGGAGAGATCCTTCGCTGCGCTCAGGATGACATGAAACTTTGTTCAAACATGCTTAATAGCCGTGAGGTCGCTCGGAGACGACTCCAAACGCCCGCTCCAATGCTATGCCGACAGTCCCGAGCGTTCCTTCATCAAACAATCTTCCGATCAGCGTGACGCCGTGAGGCACGCGGCGCGGCGTGCTGAACGTTGGTAATGGATGCTGTGGATCCGGAGCCCAATCGCTGCGTGCCTGCTTCACCTCGACAAATCCGGCTCGCAGCGTAAGCGAGGGATGTCCCGTGAAGTTCGTGATCACTAGCATTTCGTCGCGTAACGAAGGAACCAGCAACAGATCGACTTCGGAGAACACTCGTTCCATTTCCTGCGCGACTTTGCGGCGCATGCGGTCGGCCTGGACGAAGTCCACTGCCGAGAGAAACCGCGCCTGGCGAAACAGATTCGGCCAGGCATCTGGGACTTGAGCTTTAAGTTCGCGAAGTCCTCCGCTAAGCGTCAGTTCCTCGAAAGCGGCCGCGCCCTCGGCAAATAGAATCAGATTCAAGGAATCGTAAGGCCAATTGGGAATCGAAACTTCCACTGGAACCATGCCAAGCTTCTTCACGGTCTCTAGTGCTGCCCTGTCCACCGCCGTCGACGGAGGCTCTTTCATCCATGCAGGGAAGTAACCCACGCGCAGCCCCTTCACGCTCGCACTGGCGTCAAAATCAAGATAGCTGTCTACGCTAGCCATATCACGTGGGTCCTTGCCGGAAATTGCCTGCAGCACAAGCATTGCGTCTTCCACGCGGCGGGTCATCGGACCAAGCTTGTCCAGGGACCAGCAGAGCGTCATCGCTCCTGTGCGCGGTACCCGGCCGTACGTTGGACGCAGCCCGGTCACTCCGCAGCGCATCGCGGGGCTAACAATGCTGCCGCCGGTTTCGCTTCCAATGGAAAATGCGACGAGTCCCGCTGCCGTCGCCGCGCCGGGCCCAGCGCTCGATCCCGAAGCCCCTTCTTCGGGTAGCCACGGATTCATCGTTTGCCCGCCAAACCAGATGTCATTGAGAGCGAGTGCCCCAAGGCTCAGTTTCGCGACCAGCACGGCTCCTGCCGCATGCAACCGCTTCACTACTTCCGCATCGTCAGCAGGAATGCGATTCCGGTATGGTTCCGCTCCATACGTTGTCGGAATCCCTGCTGTGTCCAGCAGATCCTTTCCGCCCCACGGAATACCGTGTAACGGGCCACGATATTTTCCTCGGCCAATCTCATCATCAGCCTGCTCCGCTTGTTTGATGGCCAGGTCGTGGGTGATCGTGATCGCACAACGCAGCTGCGGATTGAATCGTTCCAGCCGATCAAGATAGATACGCGTCAATCTTGTGGAAGTAAGCTGCCGTTGTTCGATCCAGCGCGACAGATGTGCCACCGGCGCGAATGCAATATCCTCATCGTTGGCAGGAAGGGAACTGGAGTCTTTACTGCGGATGAATCGATCCCTGTGTTCGGCAGCTTTTACTGCCGGGATCATGGGATTCCAGGTCGTGGCGGGTGCGAGCGTGTCTTCCAGCGCGAGCTTCCTTGGACCAGTCCTGCGTTCGTAAACGGATGCCAGGGTCTTGCGCCAACTTGCCGCAGCCATGGCACGTTCCGGTTCGGTGAGCGGGAATTGCACGAGCTTCTCCGCTTCGCCGAATGTGGCGGTCGAAACTTCAGGCCCGAAAGCCGGGCCGGTCCCGAAGGCAGGAGGCGCTCCCGGCGGCAAGTTGGAAGCAGCCTGTGCCAGCACCCGGGAGGTGGCAGCCGCGCCCAAAACTCCCAGCGAAGTAATCGTTAAGAAATCTCTGCGCGACTTCGACATGAATTCACACCCTGGATTTCAGACTTGAGGCCGCAGATTTCAGACTTGTCATTTGAGCGAAGTCGATTCACTCCACTGCGGGCCGCAGCTGCACTTTCTTCGTCGTGATCGTGACCTGCGTGGAAGGAAGCTTGGGCGGAGGCCACTCTCCCGTAAACGCCTCAACCGTGATTTTGCCCGGGGTGCGATTGGCCTGCACAATCACTTGCGCCAGACCATTGAAGAGACTTCGCACATTTCCTTTGTCCGACTCCTGGCAGTTGGGATCGCCATTGCCCACGCCGATCAGCATCCCCTCTCCCGTGACTTCGAAGTGGATGGGATAGTCCGCGGTGGGAATTGCTCGCCCTTCTTTGTCGAGAGCCTCCACGGTGAGCACCGCAACGTCTTCTCCGTCCGCGTCAATTTCGCTCCGATCCGTTGTGAGACGGATTGCTACCGGTTCCCCTGTGGTCTCCCGTTTTTCGGTCAGCACGATTTTTCCATCTTTCGTGCCGCGGGCTTCCAGCACGCCGGGTTCGTACGGAATGCTCCATTCAAGGTGCGTAAGGCGCTCGACCTTCTTCGATCCCTGGCTCTTTCCGTTGAGAAAGATCTCCACTGAATCCACATTCGAGTGCACCCACACGGAAATCGGCTCGCCGTTTCGCTGATCCCAATTCCAGTGTGGGAACAAGTGCAGCACCGGACGCGATCCCCACCAGGCCTTGTAGTAGAAGAAATTGTCCTTGGGGAAGCCGCACATATCGACGATGCCAAACTGCGAGTTGATCGAGGGCCATCCATAGGGAGTTGGCTCACCGCGATAGTCGAAACCGGTCCAGGCAAATCCTCCCGCGAGCCATTCCCGAGCCGCATAGAATTTCCACCATTCTTCGGCAAGCTGCGACCATGAGGTGTGATTCAGGTCGTACGCGCTCACCCAATTGCGCAACTTGTCTGTTGAGTAAATTCCGCGAGTCGAAACCGTGCTGGCGGTCTCCGAGCCTACCGACGCTTTCTTGGGATGGGCCTTGTGCCATGCATCATGCACTTTCAGGTTGTAATTGAAGCCCATTACATCCAATTGCTCGGGGAAGTGCGTATCGAAGGAAGCGTTTACCGCGGCTGAGCAAAGCCGCGTCGGATCCAGCGCGTGCGATCTCGCAATCATCTCGTCAATTACGCGGACGCCCTGAGGCTGCGGCATCATCGTCCACTCTTCATTCCCCATCGACCACAAAATGATCGATGGTGAATTGCGGTAGCGTTTGATCATCGTTTCCAGCTGTGCCATGCCCTCCGGGTTCGAGCTCATTAACCGCGTCTCGCACATCATCATCATGCCCATGCGATCGCAGGCTTCGACCCACTCGGGTGTCGGCATGTTGTGCGACGTCCGGACGGCGTTCCCGCCCATCTCCTTCAATACGGCCAGGCGGTACCACTGCAGCCGGTCGGGCAGAGCTGCACCAACACCGGCATGATCCTGATGGTTGCAGGTGCCTTGGATTTCCACCCGCTTGCCGTTCAGAAAGAATCCCTTGTCCGGATCCCATGCGATGGTGCGCACGCCGAACGTTACGCGCTCCGCATCTCGCGTTTTCCCCACGGCTTCAACCGTCGCCACTGCCGCATAAAGGTTCGGAGTCTCCGGGGACCAAAGCGCGGGATTGCTAACACTGGCGCTCGCACTGAAGGTGACCGAGGCATCGGGCGGGACCGACTGTGGGGGTGAATCGGCCGTGGCCACCACCTTCCCGGAATGATCCAAAATCTGCCAGCGGACGCGGCAACTTTCGGCTGCCGTGCCCTGGTTCTGCACGACCGTGCCCATTGCGATGGTTGCGCTATTTCCCTTTACCGTGGGACGTATATAAGTTTCCCAGCGCGCCAGATGCAGCAGATCTGTCTTGCTCAGCCAGACGTGACGGTAAATCCCTGCTCCCTCATAAAACCAACCGTCACCAAAGCTCGCGTCCATGCGGACAACCAGAAAATTCTTGCCGCCAAAGTTGCCGAAATCGGTTACGTCGAAACAGAAAGGAGCATAGCCATTGTCATTGCGCCCGATGAAATATCCGTTCAGAAACACCAACGCGCTGCGAAAGGCTCCATCGAATTCGATATTGATGCGCCGCCCGGAATCTTCCTGGGGCAGATCGAAGGTACGGCGATACCAGCCAACGCTGGTCTCCGGATAGCGCCGGCCCAAAGGTTTGTAGCCATGACTCTGCTGCTCTTCATCGCGAACGAAGGGCAACTCGACCGCCCAGTCATGGGGCAGGTTCAGCGAGCGCCACTGCGAATCATCGAATTTTGCTGTGGCAAACTCGAATTCACCACTCTTGGCGAAGTCTCCCTGGCCCTTCCCGAAACCAAGATCGTGCAAGGGGTCGGCACCATTCCCCTGAAAAAACTTCCAATCAAAGTCGAACAGCAGACGCTTACGCGGACCGACCACGTCGGATGCTTGCGCCGAGGGCACATCGGCGTAGGTCGCCAGTAAAGCTTCGGCACGCCTCACTGAAGCAGGAACGAGACCTGAAGCCGACAACGCGATGCCGGCCCGCAGCAGGTCACGACGAGTAACCGAGGACATGAGTTCGCCTCACGCAAAAAGAAATGGAGTCCGTCAGGACCCCGCATTATAAGCTCTGGACGTGTCCTACTTCGGTTCCTGCACCGCGCCCATTCCCACGATCTTCGAAGTGGTTCGAAATTTCCGGTAATCGCGGAAGGTTTCTTCACCGTCGACTTTGAATCCCTTGACCAGCGCCACTCTCGCGTCAACCTTGAAGGTGAGATACCGCGGAAGCCACACTTCCTGGTTCACCCGCGTCTGCTCGATCATGAATCGCGTGCCCTTGTGAACGCGCGCCAGGACCCAGCCCACGGATACCGTGTCAAGCGCTTCCACATCCAGTTTCGCCATCTGCAGATCGGACTTGTCGATCCAGACCCGTCCATGGAATTTGGACAGAAACTTTGATTCCTTCATGTGTGGCTGGAATCCGGGACGCGGCTCGCCCTGAAAGACCCAGGCTTCACGGCCGCCGACCAACTCGGTGCCGAGCATGGTGAAATCGTACGCATCCGCCACTTCGCGAACGAATTTGCGGCTGTCTTCCCGCTCCTTTACCTCTTTTTCCTCGCGTTTTCGCCGGTCTTGCTCGGATTCGTTCTTGCGCTTGTCAATAATCTTCTGAATCTTTTCTTCTTCTTTAGCCGCATCCTTGTCCTCAAGCGGCTTGTCGTCTTTTGCGATCAGCCGCTGCACCTGTTCTCCGTAAATTTCAAGAACTTCGTACGTCTTCACTTCGGTGGACTTCGTCTGCCCTTTGGAGTCGAGTTTGTTCTGCACTTGGCGTGCGATGTAGGTGTAATCGCGCACCTGTTTTTGATTCGCGAGATCTTTCTCTGCCACGACTTGAAATAACCGCTGCATCTGCTCAGCAGAGAGCTTGCCGTCGGGTCCGGGAGTGAGATCAGGAGCAGGTAGAGTAGAGGCTGCGGAGGCATGAGGCTCCGTGTCGGGGCGATCCTGCGCGTGCCCCGCGCTGCGGGACTCGATCACACATGCAAAAAGGAGAAGGATCCAAGCCAGACCGCAGCGCATCATAGCTCGATTTTACGAGAGAGCAGAGTGAGAAAATTAGTCTTTAGCGGCGATGGCTTGTTCCAAAGCTAATTCGCGGCAAGTACGGCGGATGAGCTCCTGGGCGGAGTTGTCTTCTACGAATTGGAAACCATAACGGAATGCGTTGCGCTGCCGTACCATGGCGTGCAGCTCGACATCTCCGGAGGACACGGAGAATTCCAGGCGGACTAAACCTCCTCCCGCAGCATGGCGGAGATGCCCGACGCGCTGATATCCACCGTCTCCGCGCGCACGACCGGCGCATGCCGGGGATAGACACGTATTTCCACTTTCAGGCCGTAGCGCGGGAAACGCCGCGCGTCCACCATCGCTCGAGCCTGACCGAGTCCCATCGAATTCTCACTCCTCGTCCCGCTCAATTCGAGTTTTCAGCAAAGCTATGGCTTATATCGGCGCAATACGTGTGCAGATCAGATTACCTACGTCTTTTATGTGCCTTTCCCAGGCACTCAGCCTGAAAGAGGCGCTCGTCGACGCGGTGCAGCCGCTTCTCCTGTGCTTTCGTGAGCAACGGATAGTGCTTGATATCGAACAGGTGATAGACGATGAACCAGACCGGCTTCGGAGTGGTCATCCAGTTCTGGGAATCGAACCGTTTCAGGTTCACGGGAACCGAATACCGTCGCAGCGTCCGCTCCCGCCGCAGATTGAAGTAAATATTGAAGTAGCTGAGTGCCAGCTCCCGCAGGCTGCGGTACACGGGCTCGCGCCATCGGCATCCCGTATAGTTGGATTTCGCTACCGCTCCCCAGCATCCTTGTTGTCGAAAGATAGCGATCACGTGATCGGTGTCGTGGTCGGCTTCAAAATCGAGCAGCAGCGGCGAATATCCATTCACACGCAAAGCGGCCGCCGCGAAGATTGCTCCTTCCAGGCAATGCGATGTTTGCTCGGCCAGTACCTTGCGTGGAGACCAGGCCGTGTCTTCCAGGTGGTAGGGCATGTCGTCGAGAAATTTCTGGATGCCGTAGGGATCCTTCAGGGATCGCAGTTTGCGCAGCTCAGCGGAAGTGAAACCGAAGTGGTCGTCAGTCATTTTTTCGCGGATGCTAGCAGTGTAGCCGATGCCGCCGGTGCCGATGGCGCCCGCGATGATGAGAACGGTGCCCAACGGAGACAATGCGACGATAGGAGATTCCAAAACGATTCCCGGGCACGCCGTCCCCAAGTCTGAAACTGCGGGGTGTGTTCGAACGATTCGGTCACATCCAGGAATGCCCTCCGCGGCGCTTTCGGGTTCGATGTAAGGGCGAAGAGGGAGCAAGTGAAGGAGGCGTTCGGCAGAGATTCGACGCTCCCGCAAGTTAAATGCGTTTAACTCGCAAATATAAGTGCTTTGCAATCAACAGAATAGCTAGAGTATTTATCACAGGACATGAACCTCGGAAGCTCTGGCCAAGCCAGCACTTAGAGGCGAATGCACCTTCATCGAGGCAAAGCCCTCAGTCAAAAACTCTGTGATCGGAATCACAAATCACTCGCGGACGCGAAACAACTCGGCGAGTTCGTGAGGATGATCCACCAGCACATCGGGATGCGCATCCGTCAACGTCTGCGGGGCGAACCCGTAGGTCACGCCGACGGTCCACAATCCGGCATTGTGCCCAGTCTCGACATCGGTGTGGGAGTCGCCGACAATAGCGGCCTCGTCAGCCTGAACACCGCTCTCTGAAAGAAGTTTGAGCGCGCCCTCAGGATCCGGCTTCTTGGTTTCAAAGCTATTGCCGCCGTACACCTGAAAAAAATATGGTTTCAGCCCTAGCGCTTCCACGATTGCGCGCGATGGATTTACCGGCTTGTTCGTCAGCACAGCCATATTCCGGGGCACGCCGTTCCCGGAATCCTGAATCTGGGATAGGGCCGTTTCAATGCCCTCGTAGACAGTCGTATGGTCAAGTTTGTGTTCGCGATAATAGGTGAGGAAGAACTCCAATCCCTTGCGGATTAACGCTTCGTCAACGGTTTCGCCGCCCAGTGCGCGCTGGATCAGGGCGGGCGCGCCATCTCCAACATAACTTGCGATGAGATGTTCCGGCAATTCGGGCTTTCCGATATGGCGGATCGCGGCATTCACCGAATGGACCAAATCCAGGCGCGAGTCAATTAGGGTTCCATCCAGATCAAAGATCACTAGCTTAATGGAGTGCGGATCAAAGGCACGAAGAGTGCGAATCATGCAATCTCAGGATAACTGATCGCGACCACGCGAACGTGTCCATGAAGCGACAGCCGGTGGTGCTGTCCCTACATGGCTGTCACTGCATGGTTAGCGCCAGCCTTTGGAAGCCAGCCATTCTTCCCAGCAGCGTTGGTTCTCTCGCAGTCTGCGCTGCTCCTCGTCGCTGAGTTCCGGCCCGGGTTTCGGGATGGCGCGCAACGGATCAAGTCCCACGGACGCTCGCAGGGAATTGACGTTTTCCGGATCCGCGAGCTTCCACGGACGAATTAAGCCATCTCGCGGATCGTCCATCCATTGCGACCCGAAACGTTGGGGTCGCCCCTCCTGCATGGCGATGCGGTCTTCGAGATAGGCGGCATGCCAGGCCGGGACTTTCCCGGCCGCGCCCTGCAGCAACTTCAAGACGCTGCGCTGAAAGTCTGCTTCGCCGATCGCATGCTGTGTAATGAACCAGGCCGCCTCGGCGCCATCCTTGCCGGCGATTTCTTCTGTAGGCCAGCCATGCTCGGCAATCAACTCTCTTAATCGAGCGGCATTCCTGACGTGAACGGCTTCCATTCGCGGCACATAGGGGCCGCCAAGCTCTCCCGCATCGGCCAGTTCTTTGCGAACGCGCAGATCCTCTTGCTTCATTGCGACCAGCTCTTGCCGGAGCGCCAGGTTCACCATGCAAACATTATGCGGCCAGAAACCGCTTGACAGAATCCATATTTCTAGTATTATCGAAATATGTCGAACCGATCCACCCTTCCTGGCCAGACCAGCGAGCGCATTGCGACCTATGCCGACATGTTCTCCGCCATCGGTACCGAGGCCCGTTTGCGCATCGTGCGCCTGCTGCTTTCCGCTCACCCCGAGGGATTGGTAGTCAGCGAAATTCAGGAAGAACTGGAAATTCCCAACTCAACCCTCTCCCATCATCTGGAGAAGTTGAAAACCGAGGGCCTGGTCAAGGTGCAGCGCGAAAGCACGTTTCTGCGCTATACCGCCAACACTGAAGCCCTGCAGGAGTTGCTGCAGTTCCTCTACGCCGAATGCTGCACTCGGAACAAGGCCGTGAAGCCACAAACCATCGTACAAATCTGCAAATAGGAGCTTTTCATGAGCACTACTCAAACCACGGATATCAAGGAAGTCGTAAAGCAGAAGTATGGCGAGGCTGCGTTGCGCGTCGCCTCCGGGGGCAGTTCCTGCTGCGGTGCGGAGCCTGCGTCGGCCTGCTGCGACCCCATCACCGCCGATCTGTACGATGCCAGCCAAATCGGTCAAATTCCTCAGGAAGCTGTGCTGGCCTCGCTGGGCTGTGGCAATCCCACGGCCCTGGCCGAACTGAAACCCGGAGAAGTCGTGCTCGACCTTGGCTCCGGCGGCGGCATCGACGTGCTTCTCTCGGCGCGCCGCGTGTCCCCCGGAGGCAAAGCCTACGGTCTGGATATGACCGACGAAATGCTTGCGCTTGCTAATGACAATAAGCGCAAGTCGGGCATCGAGAATGTCGAATTTCTCAAAGGCGAGATCGAGAACATCCCGCTACCCGACAACTCTGTCGACGTGATCATCTCTAACTGCGTCATCAATCTCTCGGCCGACAAGGATAAGGTTCTGCGCGAAGCCTTTCGCGTCCTCAAGCCCGGCGGCCGTTTCGCGGTCTCCGACGTGGTCACGCGCGGAGAGATCTTGCCCGAAGTCCGCCAGAATGTGCTCGCGTGGGTCGGTTGCATCGCCGGCGCGCTTGATGAAAATGATTACCGGGCCAAGCTGACAGCTGCAGGATTCGAGCAGGTAAATCTGGAGCCAACCCGCATTCACCGTGCTGAAGACGCCCGAGTATTTCTCGCAGGGCAAGGAATCGACGTGGAGACAATTGCTCCCCAGGTGGACGGGAAGGTTGTCAGCGCCTTCATCCTCGCAGTCAAGCCCGCACCCAAGAGCGCATGCTGTGGTCCAACCTGTTGCAACTGAGGGCTCCGAGCGATGACGCAAGGCAGATACAACGTACTTTTTTTGTGTACCGGAAATTCGGCGCGATCCATTATGGCCGAGGCCATCATGAATCAGAAAGGAGCGCCGAATTTCACCGCCTTCAGCGCAGGCAGCCATCCCGCGGGGAGAGTCCGCCCCGAGGCTTTACATCAACTCGAGTCGGCTCATCTATCCACTGCCGGATTGCACAGCAAAAGTTGGGATGAGTTCGCAAGACCCGGCGCTCCTCATCTGGATTTCGTCTTCACCGTTTGCGACAACGCGGCGAACGAAGTCTGCCCGATCTGGCCCGGGCAGCCGATGACCGCACATTGGGGCATTCCTGATCCAGCAGCCGTGAAGGGAACAGAAGACCAGGTCCGGAAGGCGTTTCGCGAAGCTTTCCTTCTCCTGGATCGCAGAATCAGCCTGCTTCTGAGCTTGCCGATTGCCACCATGGACCGGCTGTTGCTTAAGAACGAACTCGACGAAATCGGTCGGCAGGAATCTGAGAGGGCGTTACAACGATGAAATCCAGCATCACCACGCGTCTGAGCTTTCTCGATCGCTTTCTCACTCTCTGGATCTTCGCCGCCATGCTCATCGGGGTTGGGGCGGGCTGGATTTTCCCTGGCACTGTGCCGTTGCTGAATCGCTTTACGGTCGGCACTACATCGATTCCCATTGCCATCGGCCTGATCTTGATGATGTACCCTCCGCTCGCCAAAGTCCGCTACGAGGAACTCGGAGAAGTCTTCCGGAACAAGAAAATCCTGCTTCTCTCCCTGGTGCAGAACTGGGTGATCGGCCCAGTGCTCATGTTTGCGCTGGCAATCATCTTTCTCCGCGGCGATCCGGAGTACATGGCTGGCCTCATCATGATCGGCTTGGCGCGCTGCATCGCCATGGTGATCGTCTGGAATGAACTGGCGAAAGGTGACCACGAATACGCTGCCGGGCTGGTCGCGTTCAACTCCATCTTCCAGGTTCTTTTCTATTCGGTCTACGCGTGGATCTTCGTAACCAAGCTTCCCGAATGGTTTGGATTGCAGGGTTCGGCGGTGAACGTCTCCATTCGTGACATCGCCGAGAGCGTTTTCATTTATCTCGGTATTCCTTTTCTCGCTGGAATTTTCACGCGGTTCGCTCTGCTGCGCGCGAAAGGCAAAGAATGGTATGAGCAGTCGTTCATCCCTCGTATCAGCCCACTCACTCTGGTCGCGCTCTTGTTCACCATTGTCGTCATGTTCTCGCTGAAGGGCGAATACATCGTCCGTCTGCCGCTGGATGTGGTGCGAATTGCCATTCCGCTGCTGATCTACTTCGTGGTGATGTTCCTGGTTTCCTTCTACATGGGACGCAAGCTGGGGGCGGACTATTCGAAAACGGCAACCTTGTCCTTCACAGCAGCCAGCAACAATTTTGAACTTGCCATTGCGGTGGCCGTGGGAGTCTTCGGACTCAATTCCGGCGCAGCCTTTGCCGCCGTCATCGGCCCACTCGTCGAAGTCCCGGCCTTGATAGGGCTGGTGAATGTTGCCTTGTATTTCCAGCGGCGGTACTTCGCCACGGCTGAGGAACGCAGCCCAGCAGAACTGGCCCCACTCGGTCGAGCATAGCCGTGCCGTTCCGGCGTATGGTTTGGCCGTTGTACTTCGAGCTCACAGAAACTTTCGTAGCTTTTCCAACCTCTGCTTCCCGTATACAATCCAACAAGTTCCAACAGATTTGTGGGGAATCGCCGCAGTGCTGATGAGAATCTAAAGAAAAAGGGATCAGAACCGGATGGCGACCACGAAAACCGACCCCAAGCTGGCCCCGGCGGCCAACGGTGCAAAGAAATCCAAGCTCCACGAGGGACTTAGCCGCGAGCAGTTAATCCACGCCTATCGCTTCATGTATACATCCCGGCGTATCGACGACCGGGAAATCCTGCTCAAGCGCCAGCAGAAAATCTACTTCCAAATGTCAGGCGCCGGACATGAGGCCATCGGAGTGGCTGCCGGACTCGCGCTCAAGCCGGGCTACGATTGGTTCTATCCGTATTACCGCGACCGCGCGCTCTGCCTGGCGCTGGGGGTTCAGCCCTACCACATGTTTTTGCAGGGCGTAGGGGCCGCCGATGATCCAAGTTCCGGCGGCCGTCAGATGCCATCGCACTGGAGCTATCCCGCGCTGCATATCGTCACCCAGTCCTCACCTACGGGGTCGCAGATCTTACAGGCAATTGGTTGCGCCGAAGCCGGACGGTATCTCAGCCGGCATCCGAACGCAGTGGAAGTTCCCACATCGGGGGCGCCTGATTATCGCCAGTTCAAAAACGTGAGTTACCAGAATGACGAAGTTACTTACGTTTCCCTGGGCGACGGCACCTCGAGTGAAGGCGAGTTCTGGGAGGCGATGAATGCCGCGGCTCTGGGCAAATTGCCGGTGATCTTCTGCGTGGAAGACAACGGCTATGCCATCTCCGTTCCAGTGGAAGTGCAGACGGCCGGCGGCAGTATTTCACGCCTGGTGTCCGGCTTTCCCAATTTCCATTTTGAAGAGGTCGACGGCACGGACCCGGTTGCGAGTTACGCCGCATTGCAGCGTGCAGTCAAATACTGCCGCGAGGGCCATGGCCCGGCATTCGTGCACGCCCACGTCATCCGTCCGTACTCGCACTCACTTTCCGATGATGAGCGCCTGTACCGTCCTGAGACTGAACGCGAACGCGACGCACAGCGCGACCCGGTTTCGCGCACCCAGATGTTCCTGCTGCGTGAAGGCATCCTCGACGACAAGGGGATCAATCAACTCGAAAAAGAAGTTGAAGCCGAACTGCAGGCCGCGGTCGATCGCGCTCTGGAGGCCTTGCCTCCTGCGCCTGAGTCTGTCACTCACTTCATCTATTCGCAGGACCTCGACGTCACCTCTTCGACATTCGACAATCAGGGGGTGATCGAGTCGGGCAGCGACGGGAAGAAACCGGCGGCCAAAACCATGGCCGACTTGATAACCGCGACGCTGCGCGACGAGATGAAGCGCGACGAGCGCATCGTGATCTTCGGTGAAGATGTCGCCGATTGCAGCCGCGAAGAATATCTGAAGCACAAGCTGGTAAAAGGGAAGGGCGGCGTCTTCAAGCTGACCTTCGGCCTGCAATGCGAGTTCGGCAATGATCGTGTATTTAACTCGCCGTTAGCGGAGGCTGCGATCGTAGGTCGAGCGACCGGCATGGCTACTCGCGGGCTTAAGCCGGTAGTGGAAGTTCAATTCTTCGACTACATTTGGCCCGCGATGATGCAGTTGAGAGACGAGTTGCCGACCATCCGGTGGCGCTCGAATAATGGATACTCCGCTCCCTGTGTGATCCGCGTCGCGATTGGTGGATACCTGACCGGGGGCGCGATCTATCACTCGCAGTGCGGCGAGAGCATCTTCACGCACATTCCCGGTTTGCGAGTGGTGTTTCCCTCGAATGCGCTTGACGCGGCGGGTCTGCTGCGCACCGCAATTCGTTGCGATGATCCGGTGCTATTCCTCGAACACAAGCGGCTGTACCGCGAATCCTACGGACGCGCCTCATATCCCGGACCTGACTACACCATCCCGTTTGGCAAGGCCAAGATCGTGCAGCCCGGCAGCGATCTGAGCGTGGTCACATACGGCGCGGTAGTCCCACGCGCACTGCAAGCCGCGCAGAAACTGGAGCGCGAGCAGGGTGTGAAGGTGGAGTTAATTGATTTGCGATCGCTGAATCCGTTTGACTGGGAGACGATCGCTGCCTCGGTGGCAAAGACCAATCGCGTGCTGGTCGCTTATGAGGATACCCTGAGCTGGGGCTATGGAGCCGAAATTGCCGCGCGCATCGCCGATCAGCTTTTCGATCAGCTTGATGCCCCGGTAAGACGGGTAGCCGCGAAAGATACGTTTGTCGCTTACCAGCCCATCCTGGAAGACGCGATCCTGCCGCAGCCGAATGATCTGTATTTAGCAATGAAGGATCTGGCGCAGTATTAATAAAGCGGGCGCCCTGTTTGCTTTGCGCGCATTCGTCGACACCGCGTCTCCAGCTCTGTTCTAAGCCGTAACCTTCGCAACCGGCGTAGCTTGAGAGCGTCAATGGTCCTGCCCTTGCTCGCAAACAGGGTGCTGTAAATCACGCCTCCCAATACACCTCCAATCACCGGCGCCACCCAGAACATCCACAACTCCTGCAGTGCCCAGCCGCCAGCGAACAGCGCCGGCCCCGTACTGCGGGCAGGATTTACAGACACATTCGTAACAGGAATTCCGACCAGGTGGATCAGCGTCAAGCACAATCCGATAGCGGCAGGTGCGAATCCCTTAGGTGCGCGATCGTCCGTCGCGCCCATGATCACGATGAGAAAGAATGCCGTGAGCACGACTTCCGCTACCAGGCCCGCCAGCAGCGAATATCCTCCCGGAGAATTTACTCCGTATCCATTGCAGGCAAAGCCATTTCGTACATCGAAACCGGCCGAACCGCTGGCAATCACATATAAAACTCCCGCAGCCGCAATTGCGCCAAGAACCTGCGCGATTATGTAGCCTGCCACATCCGAGGCGGGGAAGCGCTTGCCTGCAACCAGCCCCAGGGTTACAGCGGGATTCAAGTGACAACCTGAAATGTGCCCAATGGCATACGCCATGGTCAGCACAGTCAGCCCGAATGCCAACGCGACCCCGGCAAAGCCAATGCCTACTGCTGGAAATCCTGCGGCCAACACCGCTGCGCCGCATCCACCGAACACCAGCCAGAACGTTCCAAAGAATTCCGCTGCTGCGCGTTTCCTCATCGGCATAATGCAACCTCCGGAAAAGGTAGGTTGGTAAGTTAGGTTTTAAGACTCGAAGCCTGGGACGGCAAGAGCGTAGCACAGCGCAGCCAGAAGCGGAAGACCAAGGGTGCGCCCGTTGCTGGGCAGTATGCATGAGAAGTGGGATTGAATCCGCGGAAACTCTTGGCCCTCTTAGGTTACGAACGCTTTTTCTGCAAGTCCTTCCCGATTGTCCGTTCTCCGCTTGGAATGCTAGGCTCCATAGAGTGGGTTCGACCGTAACAAATCCGTTTGAAACAAGTGGGTCCGTGCCCGGGCGGGTAGCGCAGTGGCTGCAATCGGCCAACGCCGAGGTCTGGGCGAAATTTCTGCTGTCCCTTGTGGGGTTGGGGCTGGCGTTTGCGTCGGCCATCTTCTCGACGGTGTCGCGGGATGCCGGGAACGTCTGGGCAACGGTCATTCTGGCCTCTACCTCGCTCGTGCTCGCCACCCTGGTTGGCCTGATCACGGTGCCTTACTTGGCGCGCCGGGTTGCGGTGGAGCGCTTTCGCGAGTCCTTCGATTACGAAGTCACTCGCGCCGGAATTGTTTACGTACTGGTCACGCTGATCATTGCCATCGCGGCGCTGAATACAGGGAACAATCTGCTTTACATCGTGGTCGCGGCCATGCTCGCCGCTATTCTGGTATCCGGATACGTCTCTGCCGTAGTACTGCGATACCTGGAACTGGAAATTGACGTCCCGGAACACGTCTTTGCCGGGCGGCCTGTGCTTGGTCGCATCGTTCTACAAAATCCGCGACGGTACCTGCCGTCCTTCTCGGTACGCGTGGTCTCGTCTCGCAAGAAGCGAAAGAAGCCGGGAAAGCAGTGGCGTTGGGAAGCTGCGACGTTCGCGTTTCCGTTTAACCGTCCAGCAGAGCAGCAGTGGCTGCGTGTTCCGGACCGGCGTTTGCGGCGAGTGCTCGTCGTGCCTCCTCCTCCCGGACTGTTTCAGGGAATGGCATACTTTCCGTTTCTTCCGCCGATGAAGGAGGCGACGGCCGACCTGGAATTGAGATTCGACCGCCGGGGATGCTATCGCGAAGACAGCTTCGGTCTTGCTACCTGCTTTCCCTTCGCTTTTCTGACCAAGACGCGTCACGTGGCATTACGCCGCGAAGTGCTGGTTTACCCGCGAATCGAACCCAGCGATGAGGTGCTTGAAGTCTTGCCGCTGGTTCGCGGTGAATGGGAAAGCTTTGTGCGTGGGCGCGGCTCTGAGCTCTACCGCATCCGAGAATATTTGCCGGAAGATTCCGCCCGCCACGTGGACTGGAAAGCTACGGCCAAATCAGGTTCGCTGAAAGTCCGCGAATTCGCCCGCGAAGATGAGCGCAAGCTGGCCATCGTCTTCGATAATCCTGCCGAAGGCGCAATCTCAGAGGATGTATACGAAAGAGCAGTGGATTTGACTGCGTCGCTGGCATGGCACTTCTCACGGGAGGAAGCAGAAATCTCTTTTCTGCTTCCCGGCGTACCCGAAACACGCGACCTGCACGAGTTCCTGGCAGCCCTGGCCGTGATTAAGCCATTAGCGGTCGGCTCTTACTCGAAAGATCCGCTCTGCGATATGAACCTGGAGAGTGGCGACGAATACAACATCGTAGTGACCTCACGCCTGCGGGGAACGGTTCCTACGGCACTCTGGAATTCCTCTTACTTCGTTTTCGTCGGCGAAAACGAACCCGCCGCATCGAAGGCCCTGACACAACTCCGCTGAAGTCTTAAGCCATCCGGCCCTTGTAATCTCATTTGGCGCAACCTTTTTTTATTGGCATACATCTCGTCTCGGGCATATACTCGCGCCGCGGTAGATGCTTTTGGGCCAGCTCGGAATTCGTACCCGGGAGGATCAAAATGCTTATCTGCGACCTGATCAAAGATCAGCACACTTACGAAGCCGAACTCGGCCATACCGTGCTCGAAACCGTTTGCGCCATGGTGGAGCGCAACATCGGTGCCGTTCCCGTCATTCACAATGGGAAACTGGTGGGGATCTTTTCCGAACGCGATCTGATGCGGCGGGTCGTCGCCGAAGGACGCGATCCTTCGGCCACCTGCATGGCCGAGGTCATGACCGAAGATCCCATGACCATCAGCACCAGCGAGGACCTGCAAAACTGTATGGCCCTGATGCGCCGCCACGGATTCCGCCACCTGCCGGTTTGCCAGGACGGGCGATTGGTTGGGGTTGTCTCGCTGCGCGACATTCTGCTGCACGATCTAAACGAGAAAGATGACGAGGTCCGCATGATGCGCGCCTACATCCATTCAGTGCCCGACGCTTAGACGTTCGAACTCTCACCTGGAGGGACGTTTCGGTTTACCCAACACTGCCGTTTGAGAGCCGTTCCTGTCCCCGCCCAACCGGATGCCCTGATCCCTTTAGCACGAAAGTAACCTTGTCCCCAGGCTCGCCTTCATCGTAACGTTACTTTCCATTACCTCGGTGCATTGAACTACGGGGTATGACCGGATACCTTTGCTTTACACGGGCCCAGAGATCGCTCTGCAATCCCGCACGGTCGGGTGGCATTGAACGTTTGGTGTGCTTGCAGCATCGTTAACCAACCAGCATGGACGATAAATCTACGCCGTACTTTTACGCGCTTTGGGTGATGCATCCCCTCTTAGAAGTGGGCATCGCGTCGCTCATGGTTCGCCGCGGCCTGCTTCGTCAATTCAAGTTTTTCTTCGCCTATATCATCACCCAGCTGGTTACGTTCGCCGTCATATTTCCCACCTACGTCTGGAGAAGTTACAGCGCTGCGTTCTATCTATCGTGGTGTGTAAACGCGATCAGCGTCACTTTCGGATTCCTGGTTATTCACGAGATCTTCGTCGACGTCTTTAAGCACTTCCACACTCTCCGCGATCTCGGTACTGTGCTTTTCAAGTGGGCTGGTTTGGTTATGCTTCTGGTGGCTGGCGTGGTCTCGGTTTCGACCAATTCCAACGAGATGGTGCCCTGGATGCAGGCCATCATGACATCTCAACGCTGCGTGCGGATCATCCAGGTGGGAATGGTTTTGTTCCTCCTGTTTTTTGCCCACTACGTGGGAGTTTCCCGGCGCCAGCACAGCTTCGGTATTGCCCTGGGGTTCGGCTCGTTTTCTGTTATCGAGTTAATCCTGATCTGCTCCTGGGTCGGCAACCACCTGAACGGCCCCACCGTCAGCATGGCGAATATGCTCGCGTACAATGCCAGCCTAATCACTTGGCTTGGTTATGTGGCAGTCAAGCGTCCGGCACGTGACAGCACCCTGTCACTGCTGCAGCCCCAGAGATGGGAGCAGAGCTTGACGGACATCCATCACCCTCTTCCCGCAGACTCGCTCATTCCCATGTTTGAAAGCATGGTGGATCGCGCTCTCTCGCGTACGAACCCGCCCATGGAAGTTCATGCGCAACTTGTTGCAGAAGTCCATCACGGCGAAAAGGCAAATGCTGCCGCCGCTCCTGGCGGCTCCAGGGAAATCCTGCCAGCGGTCACCAAGAAATAGGCATCATCCGGTTTCGGGGTCTTGTTCGGATTTCGTAAATTTCCGAGCTCATCACGGCAGGGCAGCGCCCCGGCATCCGTTTGTTTCAGGATTACTTTCACAATGTTTTGCAAATAATTATGATGCTGGAGGAAATCAGGCCTGCACCTTGCGCTATTGGTGGATGCGAATAGGAGAACAGGTTACAGGCAGGGACAATTGTGTCAAAAAAGCTTGACAAATGTCCTATAATTCGTCACCGCGTGAATAGCAATCGGGTAAACACCCTACACGCGGCTTAGATAGGAGACGAACCCATGAAACGCACGATCAGGATTGCTGTCCTGATGGCAGGACTAGTGGGCACGTTCATCGCAGCTGCCGTCCAACAGGTTCCCGCCGCGGACGGCGGCCCGCTGCTTCTGTGCCCACCCGGATCAAGAACATGCAAAACAACTCCTGCTCTGGCAGTAAAACCCATGCAGAGCGCGACCACAAGATAACCAAAGTAATGTGTCGCGGTAACGTGCCGTACCTGTAATTTCGGCCGAGCATCTGGGCTTGCAATCTTCGGGCTGGCGGACCAATTGAATCCGTCAGCCCTTGTTTTTTCGGCGGCGAGCAACGGGCAAACGACGGATTCTGGTCGCACGACGCAGCGGACCATAAGCAAAGAGCGAGCTCTTGCTCATGGCCCATAGCTCATCGCTCTTTGCTCACGCAAGTGATGCCTGCAACTGTTTCTGAAGCTCTGTCGCGTCGAATACCGGAGGCTGGCACGCTGAACCGGAACAGAGCACAGCAAAAGATTTTGCCGTACGGAGTTGCGGCAGGTTGGGAATGGTCTCTGCCAGGACCGGCGGAAGATTCCCGGCCACAGCCTGGTTTGCCTTGAGCCGCACCACAGCCTTGGCGAATGCAAAGGGCTTCACTGCCGCCGACCATAGTTGATCTGCAACGTCTCCCTCGCCGTGATCGATGACGACGATCTGCAGCGGGTTTTCCAGAAAGTGCAGCACGGCAATTCCATAGGTCGCGGCGAAGATTCCAAACTGCTCGGCCACGCCCGCGAATGTCTCCAGCGTCTGCTCCGCTTTGTCGCGGTACTGCGTGTCGGCGGTGTAGTGATGCATGCGGGCAAGCGCAATCGCTGCCATGGGATTTCCCGCCGGGGTGGGAGCATCTTGCAGCGGCTTGCGCCTGGTCGCCAGTACGCCCATGCTGTTGCCGTTCTGGCCGGGCTCGCTGTCAAAAAAGCCTCCCGAGGTCGTGTCGAAAAAGCGCGACAGCATGCTATCGACAATCGAGCGCGCGAATTTGAAGTAACTCAAGTCGGCAGTTGCCTCATAGGCGTCCAGGCAAGCCAGCGCGGTGAACGCGTAATCCTCCAGCATTCCTGGAATTCCACGGTGCTCCGCCTTGGGATCGGAGTAGGCCACCACATGCAGCAACGTGGCGCGGCGCGCCTCAGTGGACCCTTGCCCTGGTCGGTGCGCCTGAGAAAGCAGCCGGTCCAAAGATCTGAGGGCAAAGCGTCGCGCATCAGGCAGGTGTAGAACCCTCGCGGCTTCGAGGTACGCGGACACGCACAAGCTGTTCCATCCCACATACACGGTCTTGTCCACGTAAGGGGTCTGGCGCTTCAGCCGCGCGGCGTACATCTTCTGCTTCGCCGACTCCAGCCATCCAGACACTTTTTCGGCCGTTACGTTCATGCGCCGCGCGATCTCCTCGATTGAGGCGCGCACATACAACACATTCTTCGCGGGATTGTGATGCATCTCACCGATCTCGTTGATGTCATAGCGCAGCGCTGCCACCTGAGCTTCTTCTTCCGACAGCACCGCCCGCGCCTCGTCTAAGGTCCAGGTGAAGTAGTCGCCGTCGTCCTCCATAGAAATGTCGGCGTCTTGCGAAGCATAAAATCCGCCGTGCTCACGATTGCTCAGCCACTCATCCATCCAGCGGATGATGTCCTTCGCGACATCCGCGAACAACGGTTCACCCGTAGCCTGGTATGCGTGGACATAATTCTTGAGCAGTTCGGAATTGTCGTAAGACATCTTTTCGAAGTGCGGCACCAGCCACCGCTCATCCACGGAGTAACGGTGGAAGCCACCGGCAAGCTGGTCGTAAACTCCTCCCCGAGCCATGTGCTCGAGCGTAGTCACGACCACTTCACGCAGCTTATTGGAACTTGTAGGGACAGTCGGCACTGGTTGCTCGGGGGAGCGAAGCTCCGCAGCGTGAGCACGCGCATACCTTTCAATCAGCAACTCCAGCGCTGATGGATGCGGAAACTTGGGCGCCTGCCCAAAGCCTCCATGCTGGGGATCGAACATCTTGAATGCCGATTCCTGGATTGCCGAGATTAAGCCCGGCGAAATTCGTCCGCTTCTTCCGGCGAACGTCTCCGACTGCGCAATGGCGCTTTCGAGCATGGCAGCCTGCGCGATCACGTCGCCGTGCTTCTCTTTGTACGCATTGGCAATGCTGAGCAGCACCCGCCGGAAGCTGGGGCGGCCGTAGCCGTCGCTGGGCGGGAAATAGGTTCCGCCGTAGAAGGGCTTTCCATCTGGAGTGAGAAACGCGGTGAGCGGCCATCCTCCTTGTCCGCTCACCGCCTGCACGGCTGCCTGGTAGCGGCTATCGATGTCCGGTCGCTCATCGCGGTCCACTTTCACGGCCACGAAATGCTCGTTCACGACGGCTGCAATCGCAGGGTCGTCATAGGATTCCCGATCCATGACGTGGCACCAGTGACACCACACCGCACCAATATCCAGCAGCATGGGCTTATTGTCGCGGCGTGCCTCAGCGAAGGCTTCTTCCCCCCACTCATGCCAGCGGATCGGCTGGTGCATGGCGGACCGCAAATAGGATGACGAAGCGCGGGCGAGTGAATTTAACGTTGTAGTGCTCATCCTTTCAGTCTACCGCCGGTAAGTTGCCGGCGCTCGCCCTTGAGCCAATGTAGCTTCATATGGGGAGGCGCGGAGGCTGCGAGGCAAGTGGCAAGATGTTCCAGCTTGTAGAGACGTAGCTTGCTACGTCTTGCTGCGTCCGCCCAACTGTGGAAGCGCAAGTCCCACCAATTCCTTCGCGATCTTGCAGTATATGTCGACCGCCTCGTGTAACTGCCGCTTTGGAATGAACTCCGCATCGGTATGCGCAACGTGAATCGATCCCGGACCAATCAGCAACGGTTCGCCCCAGTTCGTGAGTTTCGGAATGTCGGTGGTAAAGGCCGCGATCATGGTTGGCAGGCCATCCACTGTGCGCAATCGTAAAAAGGGGAGTTCCAGCGGAAACGTGACCTCAACCTGCTCTCCCGCGGTGGCCACAATCTGCTTGCGCAACTCCTGCGATGGACCGATCAGGCGGTAAAGCAAATCAGCATGCGCGTAATCCGGGATGACATTGGGCGCGCGTCCGCCTTCAATCAATCCGATATTCAATGTGCAAGGCCCAACCTGGGGATCGGAAGGCAAAGGCATGGCGCGAAGTCTGCCCAGGGCAGGAATGAGCTTGTCAATCGCCGACTCTCCCAATTCCGGATACGCGGAATGAGCCATCCTCCCTTTCGCGGTTAGTTCAACGCGCAACGTTCCCTTGGATGCGAGCGCGAGATGATTCTCGGTGGGCTCGCCATTCACCAGAAAGCGGCATTGCGATGGCGCATGCTCGTTGGCAATCTTCGCGCCGAGGCTGTCGCGTTCTTCGCCCACCACAAATAACAATCCCACATAGAGATCTTGTTGACGCATCCGTTCGGCTGCCGCAATCTGCGCGGCAATGATCCCCTTTGCATCGCACGATCCGCGCCCATAAATCTTCTCTTCGTCTTCCGACGAAGGAATGAATGGGGGGACGGTATCCATGTGGGTAGAGAATACGAGCGCTGGATTCGAGTGCCCTGGCCAGGTCGCAAAGAGGTTGAACCGATCGACTTCCACGGGAATCCTTATGGTTTGATAGCCGAGCCGGCAAAGTTCTCCGTAAAGGTAATTCCCAACTGCCGCTTCGTTCCCCGAAATCGATTCAATGTCGATGAGTTGCCGTGTAAGCGTGACCGCATCCATGCAGGAGAGAATAGCAAAAGCGGGCCTCGGGCTTCGGTTCTCCAGCGGTTTCGTACGCCTGGTTCAGCAATACTGACTGCTGTAAGCTAACCGCGTGCTTCCACCGAACTCAACGATTCGATCTCTATTTCTGAACGGTCCTGCGGGTCGCCTCGAGGCTCTTCTGAATGCGGGAGCAAACAATGCGACGCACGCAGCGGTAGTCTGCCATCCGCATCCGCTGTTCGGTGGAACGCTTCACAATAAAGTCGTATTCCACACAATGAAGGCGCTGAGCAGCTTTGGATTTCCCGTGTTGCGCTTCAACTTCCGCGGAACGGGATTGAGCGAAGGCGAACACGATTACGGTAAAGGCGAAATCGAGGATGTACGAACCGCTCTCGGCTGGCTCGATGCGGAATATCATTTGCCCCTGGTCTTCGCGGGATTCTCGTTTGGCGCGGCAATTGGTATGTGCGCCGCTTGCGCGGACTCCCGGGTGCGCGCGGTGATCGGAGTGGGAGTTCCGGTTGTTCCGGTTGCCGCCGAGAAAGAAGATCCACGCGTCTACAGCTTCGAGTTTTTGCACAATTGCAGCCAGCCCAAGCTGTTTGTCAGCGGAGCTCGTGACCAGTTCGGCCCGAGATCGAAGCTGGAGGCACTCGCCGCTTCCGTGCCGGAACCCAAAGAGCTGGTCATTATTGAAGGCGCCGACCATTTCTTCGAAGGGCGCCTCCGCGAGTTGCGCGATGCAATTGAGGCTTGGGTGAGAGCGACAAAGTTGGTGTAGAGACGCGAAGCTTCTAGCTCATGGCTCCCAGCTCCTGTCTGCTCGCAGCTGTCTTTATAATCCTTCGCATGTCTGATGCGGCCGTCGAAGCGCGATTCCGGCAGATGCGCGACACTGCGCGGTCGATCTTTCGCTATACGCTGGATCAGGCCTCGATCGGCAATGCGTTCTCTCGGCACGTGAACTGTGAACGCGGGGTGATGCGGGTCTGCGAAGATCTGTACGATCTGCACTCGTATTCTCGCGTCGAAGTGATTTCCTTCGGAAAAGCTGCGCACACAATGGTAGAAGCCCTTGTAGCGCAGGTCGGGATTTCTGTGGAAGGGATAGTCGCCAGTTCGGTTCCACCGGCAAGCCAGCTACGCGGGTTCCGGTATTTCAGCGGAGGGCACCCGACTCCAAACCAGGAATCCATTCAAGCAGCAGGCGCGATGTTGCGCGCTTTGGAATCCCAGAATGCGAATTCTCTGGTCGTCTTCCTGCTCAGCGGAGGCGGTTCCTCCATTGTCGAGAAGCCCATTGATGACGAGATCTCGCTGGATGATCTGGTTGCAACCTACCGTGTGCTGGTGCACTCAGGCGCGCCGATCGCGGAGATCAATGCCATTCGCAAGCACCTGTCGGGCGTGAAAGGCGGAAGGCTGGCCAAGGCGGCACATCCCGCGCAGCAGGTCTCGTTGCTGGTCTCCGATGTTCCCGCGAATACTCCGGATGCGCTGGCATCGGGTCCAACCATGCCCGATTCCACCAGCGTGGAAGATTGCTTCCGCCTGGCGCAGAAATACGATCTGTTCTCACAATTGCCGTCGAGCGTACGGGAACTGTTCGAACGGCACGCGCTCGAAGAGACCCCGAAATCGGACGATCCCGCATTTCAGCGCTCGCGGTGGTGGACCTTGCTCTCAAACCACACTGCGGTAAAGGAGGCAAGCATTGCCGCGGAGCGCGCAGGTTTTTTCGTCAGCGTCGATAACACGTGCGATGACTGGGATTATGCCAAGGCCGCGGATTATCTGCTGCAGAAGGTGCGCGAACTGCGCCGCCAGTTTTCGCCCGTATGCCTGATTTCTGGCGGCGAAGTCACAGTCAAAGTCGTGAACGGTGGAGTTGGCGGACGCAATCAGCAATTCGCCCTCGCGTGCGCGGAGAGAATAAAGAACGAGCAGATGTGCGTCCTCAGCGCGGGAACCGATGGAGTCGACGGAAATAGCTCCGCTGCTGGAGCAGTGGTGGACGGAACCACCGTCGAACGTGCGACACAGGCGGGCTTCGACACGAGGAAGGTGCTGGAGCGTTTCGACGCTTACCCGCTATTTCTCGCGATCGGCGATGCTATCGAGATTGGGCCCACGGGAAACAATCTGCGGGATCTGAGAATCGTACTGGCGTTTTGAACTCGCCAAGTTGAGAACTCACCACAGAGCAGCATGCAAGTTCTCAACAGGCCCTCCGTGGTGAATGCTCCAGTGCTGAAGATATCAGGCGGTCTTCTGCATTTTAGCCATGGCATCGTCCATGGCGATTTTCATCTCATCCATGGACATGTCTTTCACGTGCGTGGCGATGGACCATTTGTGGCCAAAGGGATCTTTAAGTTTTCCGTAGCGATCACCCCAGAACTGATCCATCACGGGCATTTCAACTTTGGCTCCGGCCTTGACTGCGCGGTCGAATGCCGCATCCACGTCCGGAACATAGATGTGCAGGCCCATACTCGAGCCGCCTACCGATTCCGGAGACAGCGCGCCGAAGTCAGGAAACTCGTCGGCCATCATGACGACGGAGTCGCCGATCTTGATTTCTGCATGCATCACCTTGCCGGTGGGATCTTTCGCGATTCCGCGTTCCTCAGCTCCGAACGCTTGTTTGTAGAATTCGATCGCGCGTGTGCAATCTTTCACGGTCATGAAGGGAGTTAGAGTGTGATAGCCCTCGGGAACGGGTTTCACTGCCATAAATGCCTCCTAGGCTGGATTTGCTGCAGTTTACATCAATTCTGCGGGGAAGATTATCCACAGGGTCACACAGATACATTCAGCTCGGGAACGCATGTCCGCGCTCGAGAAGCAACACGGTGTTGTTCGATGTCTTGTCTGACTGCGGAATGTCCCTGCGATGCATTGCAGGCAGGCGGCCTGGTTAGAAGAAGCGAGTCACGCCTTCTTCGAGCACTACGACTTTGTCTTTGATGCCGGCGGCGCGGGCTTCTCGATCGAGCAATTGCAGAGGCTCGTCCACCGGTTCATGGGACAGGCGGAAGCTGCCGTAATGCATGGGAACCATCCAGCGAGCTTTGAGGTCCAGGAAGGCTTGCATAGCATCGGCCGGACTGGCGTGCACGTTGCGGAATTGCGGCGGATTGTAGGCGCCGATTGGAAGAAGGGCGAGTTCGGGAGAGAGACGGCGTCCAATTTCCGAGAAACCGGAAAAGTATGCGGTATCACCCGCGTGATAAACGGAATGCTTTCCGGATTTCACAACGAACCCGCCGTAGCCGCGATGCGAATCTTTGAGAATGCGCGCGCCCCAGTGACGCGAGGGCACATGCGTGACGGAAACATTGTGATGCCGTGACGATTTCCACCAGTCGAGTTCGATGATCTCCGCAAAGCCGAGGTCAGAGATCAGGTCGGAAACGTGTGTGGGAATAATGATGGCAGGCGCGACTCCACGAGTGCGCAGATTGTTCTGCACAATTGCGCGCAGCGAGGGACGATGCAGGTGATCGAAATGGGCGTGCGACACCAGCACCAGATCAACCGGCGGAAGATCCGCAATACGCAGTCCCGGACGCCGCAGCCGCTTTAGAACGAAGAGCCAGCGGGCAAAATTGGGATCGATGACCAGGTTCTTGCCGCCGATCTGAACGAAAAAGCTGGCATGACCGATGAAGGTGACGCCTAGTTCCCCATTGGTGGCGAGGCGCGGCTTGTGAGTCTCGCCGCAGCGCCGCGTCACCGCGGAATGGCGCACCAAGCGCGAGAATTGGCTGGCACGTTTTCGAAGAGCCGGATTGCGCAGCGTCTGCTTGATCATCCGCTAGAGTCATGTCGTCGTGGGAAACAAGCGGGATATCCGCGACGAGCGTTCCACCATCTTAGATGATTTGCGGCGATTGCAGGCTGCTTTTTGCTGGGGAGGAAGTACGCCAGTAACTGCCACCGGAGGTTCTGACGATTTCCACTTCGCAGCTTAGTGTCCTGGTGGAGACGCGATTTGCTTGACTACATTAGTTGCGTCATTTCTAATCCAAAAGCGCTGCCGGGGTTAGTGTCGACGAAGGAGAAAGTTTCGTATGCGAGTGGCTTTTCTGGGTTTGGGAATTATGGGCCAGTCCATGGCCGCGAATCTCGTGAAGGCAGGTCATGAAGTGACGGTCTGGAATCGGACACCGGGCAAGCTCGTAGAAGGAGCGGCGGTGGCGCCTACTCCCGCAGCAGCGGCGCAGGGAGTCGAGGTAGTCTGGCTCTGCGTGTCGGATACTGATGCGGTGGAGGACGTGATCTTCGGCAAAGACGGCGCGGAATCCTCTCTGACCAGCGGGATGATGATTGCCGATTCGAGCACGATTTCTCCTTCGGCAACCTTGAAATTTGCCGAACGAGTTGGCCAAAAAGGCGTGGCGTGGGTGGATGCGCCGATGACCGGATCGAAAATTGGGGCACGCGACGGCACGCTGGTATTCATTGTCGGTGGCGCGGCAGAAACCGTGGAACGACTGAAACCCCTGTTCGCGGCTATGGGCAAGAAGATCTTTCGCATGGGAGAGACCAGCAAAGGGCAGGCTACCAAGCTTTCCATGAATCTGCAGATCGCGCTGATCTTCGAAGGATTCGCTGAAGCTCTGACATTGGCGACCAAGCTGGGGGTGGACACTCAGCAGTTGATGCATCTGATCGAAGCCACCATGGTGCGGTCTGGTGTGGTCGAGTACAAGGGGCCCTTTATTCTGCAACGCGACTTCACGCCGAATTTTCCCCTGCGACTCATGCATAAAGATATCCGCCTCACGCTTGAGGCTGCCAAAGAAGCGCGCGTTAAATTACCCGCGCTCGAAACCGTCGAAGAGATTTACGAGATGGCCACCGAGGATGGCCACAAAGACCTTGATTACGCCGCTACGCTAACATTGCTGGAGAAATGGGCCGGCATCCAAGTCTCGGGAAACGCCGCGTAGCAAGGCTTCCCGCCGGGAGCGGAGAAGAACACTGACAATTTGCCTCACCCGTTACCGCGGTAATCCCTTCATCGTCCGTATTACACAAGTATTACAGTCGCCTGCCCGGCCCTGCTGATAGCTTAGCTTTAGTTGCTCATCTTCAAGCTCGGGACTGGGGAGTCTCCTTCACAATGGAACTGCAGGAATTGGAACGAACACAAGCGGGTAACGGCGAAGTCAATTGGATCACCGCCATGTTCATGGCAATGTTTCATGTAGGCGCGGTGGCCGCACTTTTCTTTTTCACGTGGAAGGCTCTGCTGGTCGCGGTTTTGCTGTGGTGGGTAGCTGGCAGTCTGGGCATCGGAATGTGTTATCACCGATTGCTCACTCACCGGGGTTACAAAACTCCGAGGTGGGTGGAGTATTTCCTCACGGTTTGCGCAACCCTGGCTCTCGAGGGTGGGCCGATTTTCTGGGTAGCCACGCATCGCATTCATCATCAGTTTTCGGATCAGGAAGGCGACCCGCATTCGCCCATTGATGGGAAGTGGTGGGCGCATATGGGATGGATCCTCATGGGAAAGTCGATGCATCACGACGCGACGACCCTGGCCCGTTACGTTCCTGATCTTGCGAAAGACAAGTTCCACGTGTGGATCACGAAATATCACTATGTTCCGCAGATTATTGTCGGGCTCGTGCTGTTCGCGATCGGCGGTTTGCCGTGGCTCCTGTGGGGGATGTTTTTCCGCACGGTTTTCTTGTTACACGCCACCTGGCTGGTGAATTCCGCAACGCATTCGTGGGGAACGCGGCGCTTCGCAACGCGCGACTTATCCACCAACAGTTGGTGGGTGGCTTTGCTGACGTTCGGCGAGGGCTGGCACAACAATCACCACGCGCATCCCACGTCGTGCGCCCACGGGTTTAAGTGGTACGAGATTGATACCAATTGGTATGGAATCTGGATTCTCAAGAAACTTGGGTTGGCATGGGATATCAAGCGGGTCAGCCTGGCGGAGATCGAGCAGGGACTGGTAGCGGCGCCGAATGGACGGCTGATTGTTCCGGGACTGGCCGCATCGGGCGACTAAGACAGTAAGATAAAACGAATCATAAGACCCTGGCTTCTGCCGGGGTCTTTGGTTTTGCGTGAAGATGAGCTGCTACCGCATCTTGAAGTTCGGTTGCCACGGCTTAGAGGCTACTCAAACGCGGATGATCATCACCTCGGTGGCTTTGATGAGGGCGGCGGCCGTCTGTCCTTTTTTAAGGCCCATTTCGCGGACCGCACCAGAAGTGATCAGGGAAGTAATGAGCTGCCCCCCGACCGACAGCGTGACCTGCGCGACCAGTCCACTCACCCGCACATCGACGATGCGCCCCACCAGTTGATTGCGTCCGCTAATGCGCTGGTAGGTGACGCGGCGCTCGTCCTGATTGCGGCCCCGGGTGCGATAGAGCAAGCGATCAATCTCCGACTGCGGAATGCGATAGTGGCCTCCCGGAGTTTTCACAGCTTTCAGCTTGCGGTGATAGAGCCATTGTTTGATGGTCGGATAGCTGATTTGCAGTTGGACGGCGGCGTCGCGAGGACGCAGCAGAGTCTCTTCGGAACGTGCCGCTCGTTCTTTCTTGTGTTCAGTCATGGTATTTAGCAGAGAGTATTCTCGGGAGATCTAAAAGGGAAATCTCACCGAGAGGGTCTTTGCGTGATTGAACTGATGAAAATGCGTAACTGCGATCTGTTCGCCAGCCCCGACGCTAAGCCCCAATCTTTTCCAGAGATGAAAGCGACCGACAACCAACCCTGGTGAAAGGAAAACCTGCTTGTTTCCGTTCAATCTTCCATTTGGCCAAAAAGTCGCGTTCACTTCTATTTCCGGCCACAGCTTGCGCAGTATGTGGTACTGGAATGCGGTGTTGTACGCCACGGGAGTGCCGCTTCTCTGGCGGCCGCCGGTAGGGATGGTCCAACCCAATGTGCTCTGGAAATCGAACTTATGGAAGCCTTTTCCGAAGGCGATTGTGGGCGTGATGGAGGCATATTCGGAGGCGAAGCGGCCGTAGGGAATGCTGCCCCCCAGAAAGGCAGTCACAATGTAATTGCCGTGCTCTTCGTTGCCGGTCAGGAAACGATACTTCAGCAAGAGTGGGATGTTGCCGAAACCGTCTGGACCACTGACCGGCACCTGGTAAGGTGGCACGCCAACGATGATCTCGGTCTGTTTTGTTGGAATCAACTCCAGGCCCTTGCCATTGCCGTAGTTGATGTTGTGACCGCCGGCCACGGGGGTCCAAACAATGTCTGAGCGGAACTCCTGTTCCAATCGCGGAGTGGTCGTGAACAACGGAGTGATCCAGTGCGGCTGGGCGGCCTGGGTCTCCTTTACTCGGTTGAACCAGTTGGCAAAATAACTATCCTGGGAGTAAAGGGGGACGCAGGCGAGCAGGCAGAAGAGGAAAAACCCGGGCAATCGACAATGAGTCGCGCGCAAAAGACATCTCCGTTATTCGAATACTACATACGACTAACGTGGAGTTAATTGAACGATTATATACGATCTGCTCCGTTCACAGGCGCTCTGCTGTCATTAGTTCTTACCCCCATTTATCACCACAGAACACCCAACCCATGGGCAGCCGAGGCCCGCGCCTGAAGGCTGTAAAATCAGCGTGACGCCATGCGCATTACGAGCCGACGTGGAACGATCGTCTTCTTCCTTTGCCTGGGCATAGGCCTGGTTGCGCTGGCGGTCGCGCTGAACGTGGGGTGGATCATTCTCAACTGGCGCGAAGGGGTGCTGCTGTTTTTCGGCATCATCTTCTTCGCCCTGATTATTGCTGGCATGGTGGTAAATACGATTTTTCTGGTTCGGGAGTTGCGGCACAGTGAGCAGCATGACAGTTTCATCAATGCAGTGACGCATGAACTGAAGACTCCGTTAGCATCCATTCGTCTGCATCTGGAAACGTTGCAGAGACGCGAACTGCCCGAGGCGCGCAAGCAGGAGTTCTATAAACTCATGCTGACTGACGCAGACCGGCTTACGGACACGGTGGAACAGGTATTACGTGCCGGCCGGGCAGGCGACAAAAAGGCCGGCCGGGAGAAGGTGGAGGTCGATTTCTCGCAGCTGGTGCGAGAGTGTATGGACGCCATTCGAACCCGCCACCATTTGCGCCCGGAGGCGCTGCGCTATAAGGAGGTGCTCAGCAACGGCAACGGCATCCGAGTGCTGGGCAGTGCGGAGGATCTGCGAACGGCAGTTTCGAACATTCTGGAGAATGCCGTCAAATACTCCGGTGATCACATCGATGTATCGGTCCAGCTGGAGGTCCCCGACCAGAAACGCGTTCTGCTTCGGGTTAAAGATCAAGGGGTAGGAATTGCACCGGAAGATCTGAAGAGGATTTTCAAGCGCTTTCACCGTGTGGGAAATCGGACGCTGGCGCACATCAAAGGCACAGGGTTGGGATTGTTCATAGTCAAATCAATTGCGAAAAAGCATGGCGGGACGGCGTTCGCGGAGAGTGCGGGCGAGGGGCAGGGCACGACTGTGATCATGGAATTGCCCAGAGCGGAGCCGTCTCCGGGGGAGCAAGCGTGATTCGCGTACTGGTGGTGGAAGACGAGGCGCACCTGGCGCAGGGACTCCGCTTCAATCTCGAGGCTGAAGGATATGCGGCCGAGGTCGTTGGGGATGGCGAAAGCGCAACCGATCGCCTGCTGGGAAAAAAAGAAGATTTTGACGTCGTCGTGCTGGACATCATGCTTCCCGGCAAAGATGGATTCGAGGTCGTCTCCGAGTTGCGGGCCGCGCGCAATTATGTCCCGGTGCTGATGCTGACGGCGAGAGGGCGTCCCGAGGATGTCCTCAAAGGCTTTGCCTCTGGAGCGGACGATTACCTGGCTAAGCCGTTCGATCTTTCCATTTTGCTGGCCCGGCTGCAAGGATTGCTGCGTCGGAGCGAGTGGATGAGGCGGCAGCCTGCAGACGGTGCGGGTGAAGGTGACTCCAATAGGAGCGGGGATTTCGGGACATTCTCGTTTGCGGGCAGAACGATCGACTTTGGCGAACTGGAGCTGCGCTCGGACAACAGTACGGTCCGCCTCACGGTGATGGAGGCCGAATTGTTGCGGCATCTCGTGCAAAACGATGGCAAGGTGGTCTCGCGCAAACAGATTCTGGAAGAGGTCTGGGGTCTGCACGAGGACACAGATACCAGGGCAATCGATAATTTTATTGTGCGCTTGCGGAGATACATTGAGGACGACCCGGGACGGCCCCGGCATTTGCTCACCGTTCGGGGTGTTGGATATCGCTTTTTGGCACGGCCGGGAAAGAGTTAACTTCCACCGTCTACGCGCGGGAGAGTTCGGCGATGAGCGTTTCGCGGCGTTGCAGCGCAATCTTATCCAGGCGACCCAGAACGCTTACATAAATTGGGATCGAGATTGCAGCGAGAATCAGGAAGAGCAGGGTGGCGATCCAGAGATTCTGGTAGAGCCGCGCGATCGCAAAGACGCCAATTCCGCAACCCACAATCAAGATCTGCATCCCGAAACTTGCCAGAACGGTTGTCTGCGTGACGTTTTGACGGCCGAAGGCTGAGAAGTCACGCTTTTTTGGAGAGTACAGAGAAAGCAGATTTCCCGCAGTGAAGTTCAGAGGAGCCGCGAAGAGCAGTCCTGTGAGCGTTGCTACAGCGACTGATAAATGCGGAGGCCCGTACAAATACCGGACTGCGATCCAGGCAAATACTGTGTTGAGAAGAATGATTGCGCCGTGGGTGACATTTTTCCCGAGGACGATCTCCCGAAAATTGACGGGGGAGGCGTAGAAGAACTGGATGCCTCCACTGTCGCCGCCGAAGCTGTTGTATACCAGGTTCGTGAGCACCAGGAGTGCGTATGCTGCAGCCCCGGGAAACGCCATATCCGGCGTGCGGTTCAGAGCTCCGGAATGATTTGGATTCAACGGTCCCATGCGAAACACGAGCAGCATAAAAACCGGCATGATCAGGCTTAATAACATTGGGCCGCTGCGCGCGAGGTAGCGCATTTCCTTCTCGAAAACCGCGGAAACGGCGGGGGACAGTCCCGGAAAATTCCAGCCCAGTTGCGGAGCCTGAACTTGCGGAGCTTCAGGACGGGCTGCGGTCTCGCTGAGACTCTCGCCGGCAAATTGCGCATGGATGCGCAAGTGCAAGAGAAATGCAACCGCGAGACTCAGAGTTGCAAGGAAAAGAAGCGAGGTAAGTCCGACCGGGAGTTCAGAGTGCAGGACTTGAGCGATTGCATCCGCGGCAAGGCCGGGAGGGAGGACAGCCTGGATTTTCGCGCCAATTTCCAGCGAGTGTCGAAACTCAGGATGAGGTCCCCGGTCGAGATGCTGGACCATAGGGCCGATCAACTGCAAGCTCAGCATGGCGAGAATAAAGATGACTCCGAAGATTTCCCGGGTACGACGCTGCGCCAGCCAACGCTCAAGCCAGGCAAATACCATCTGCATGAGGAGGAGGTTGAAGGCTGCGAATGTGAGCAGGACTATGAAGGTCCAAGGAAAAAGCATCGGCCGCGCCATGCTGATACCAAGCAAGACCCCAAACAGTCCCACGGTGCCGATGGCGCATGCCGGATCGAAAAAACCGAATGCGAGCCGCACCAGAAAATACGAGCGGTAAGTCAGGGGAAATCGAAGCAATTCAGTGGAATCGGGATTGTTGGTGAAGGCGGTGGACATCATGGGAAACAATTGCCAGAAAAGGAAGATGGGCCAAAGGATGACTGCGAGAAATTCAGGCTTTCCCTGCGACACCAATACGTACGAGAAGAACGATGCGACCAGGAAGCCGCCAGCACCGCCGAGGGCAAAAACGGACGTGACTACCAGGCGTGAAACCAACTCGGTTTTGCCGCGACGGCTGCGCAATCCGTTGACGAACATGCGCCAGCGCAATTCAGCTATGCCCTTTAGTTGGGAGGAAACGGTGTAAGACGTTGTCATAATGGGAAACCTCATTCTTGCACAAGGGACGAACGCTGCGTGTGCGTCTCTGTAAAGCCGTTCGCAACAAGCGGATTCCAGTTCCGTCAGGGATTCGCCGATGAGCATTTACGAGGTTGAGACCCCGTGTGAGTTCCGTCACCACGCACGGTACGATCGCTCACACTTGCTCGCTGGCTGGCGTGAAAAACTGCACAGTGGAGGAATGAGATGTCTGGGAACGAAGGAATTCCGCTGTGGGATAGCGTGACGCATCCGCTGGCGTCCGTGCTGGAGCTTGCGTTCGGGTGTCACCACCGGAAATTAAGCCGCGTTTTCACCATCGACGGGCACAGCTACAAAGTCTGTTGTGACTGCGGGGCCAACTTTGACTACTCGCTTCGAACCATGTCTCTTACCCATCGCCGCAGACTGCTTACGGCACTGCTGCGCCTTCATGCCCAGCGACGCCGCCGTAAGCTCAGTGGAACTCCACAGGGCTGAATAGGTGTTATCCCAACCATGAAAGTTCTTGCTCGGCGGGGCGCGCTCCCCCGACGATCCGCAGGAATATTTCTTCCAAGGTGAGTTTCTCGCCTGAATGCTGGATGCCATTGCCGGAAGGAGTTTGTGCCTGCACTCCTGCGCGGAGTTCCTCAAGGGAGCCCTGCGCAACCAGCCGGCCTTGATGGATGATGGCCACGTGACTGCAGAGGCGCTCGACAATTTCCAGCACATGCGATGTGAGAAAGATGGTGGCTCCTCGTGCAGTCATGCGCTGCAGCATGGCTTTCAGGGTGCCGGCGGCGATGGCATCCACACCTTCGAACGGTTCGTCGAGGAACAAGACTTTTGGCCCATGGATCACGGCCGCTGCCATGGCCAGCTTTTTCTGCATGCCATGGGAATAATCGGTGACCAGCTTTTTCGGCTGGTCAGCAAGTTGCATGAACTCGAGTAACTCGGCGGCTCGGCTGGCAGCGGTCTGGCGATCGAGTCCGTACATTCTTCCCGCAAAACTCAGAAACTCGGCACCGGTAAGGCGCCCGAATAATGCCATTCCTTCCGGCACGACTCCGATCTGGCGCTTCACTTCGACCGGATAGGTCTCGAGATCCATCCCAAGTATTTCAATTCGGCCGGAACTTGGGGCGAGCAGCCCAGTGAGCATCTTGATCGTCGTGGACTTGCCGGCGCCGTTGGGTCCGAGGAAGCCAAAAAATTGACCCGGAGCGACGCGCAAGTCGACGCTATCAACGGCCATGAGTTCTCCGAAGCGGCGGCTCAAGGCCTGAGTGCAAATAGTTGGAGCTGAGTCCATCGAGAGTCTGAATCTAGCATAATGCGGACTCGCGACTTCAGGCCGCAGACTTCCGGTTGTAACTTGCTCGAGCCTCATTGATTTCGGAGTTCCACCTATCGTGAAATCCCAACAGTTCTCTTGAAGGCGCTGCCTGAAGTCCGAAGGCTGACGCTCCGGCTTACTGTTTCTTCTCAGGCTGCTTCCTCTGTGCATCTTCGGTCCATGGTGGGACGACCCCATCCATCCGGGCGTAAGCGATAGACTGGCCCAGGTGTTCGGCAGCGTGCCTGACAATAAATAGAAGTACGCCGCGTTCGGTATTCTTGCCGCCAAACCAATCCATGCTCTTCTCCAGCTCGGCATCAGGCATTACCTTGATCGCTTGCTTGGCATGGGCGAAGGAGTCTTTCAGAGTGGCAACGACTTTGGCCTTTTCTGTGGTGGATTTTTCCAGGTTCTTCACATCGATGCCGCTGGGCGGTGGCGTGCCCACCATCTTGTAGAGGTTAAAGTTGGCGGCGCTTACGTGCAGGAATACTTCGGCGAATGAGCGGACATCAGCAGCAGGACGCCAATTGTATTTATCGGCCGGAATCGCCTCGGCCAAGCGCGTGAACTTATCTTCCTGCACCATCACTTCAGCCATGATTTCGGAGCGGAATCCGGTCACACCCGGCGTGCCCTCTTTGTAAGGATTGACCTGCGCGGCCACTCGTATTGCAGCAATGCCGAGCAACATCACACTGAGAGCGGAGGAAGCGCGTTTCATCATGTCTCCTGTTCTTCGATTGATTGACAAGCTTTGAATGCAGGGGGGACCCAGCCAAACATTGCCGCGGAGAAATGCAATGAGACAGTTCGCGACGACTCTGGTTTAGACGCAGGCTGGAACTTTTGGTCAACGAAAGCGTGTGGTACGCCAGAGTGCAATGCCACCGGCGCCAAGTAGAACCAGCATTGCCAGGCTCAGGACAACTCCCCAACCGACACTGATATCCATCACAGGCAACCGGGCGAAGCTCGCGAGAATGATGAACAGCGCCGTCGTGCCGAGGATCAAAAACCAGTCCACAAACGTTCTTGCATGCTGCGTTGTTTCGTACGATCTGCCTTCCATGCCAGCGCGGACGTACTCATGTTCCACCCCGTAGCGCTGCCCCTCGCGTGCAGCGGCGTGCCGCCAGGAGGAGTGTTCGCGCTCAGTCGCCGACGACAGCGCGATAGCGACTGCTCCGGCGGCCATCAGCAGGGATCCTCCGGTCACTTGTGCATAGGTGGTATGACTTGCGCCCTGTAATTCATGAAAGACAAGAACGCCCCACAGCAGTCCCCAAAGTTGATTGGTGTTGGAGAGGGGAATACCCCGGCTGATGCCCACATACTTGGTCGCGTATTGCTGGAAGAGATCTCCTAACACCCATACAAAACCGCCGAGCATCAACCAGAAAAGAACCGGCTTGGCAGCACTGAGTTCGTGCCAGAGCGGACTTGCTCCACGGTAGGAGACGGCAACAATGAGCATGGTCAACAGTTCTCCAACCGTGAAGAACGTAATGAACGACAAGGGATTCATGCCGGTGAGATATGCCTTGCGGTAAGGGACATACATGGTTCCCCAAAGAACTCCGGCGCCGAGCGCGGCGGCGAGTCCAAGGGCAGCCTTGCCGGGTGCTGCTTGATGCGAGGAGGCGACCGCCAGTAAAGTTGCGCCCGCAAACATACAGACTGCCCCGCCCAGAACTCCGAACCAGCGCCTCAATCCAGCAAGACGAAGTTCGCGGAATAGCAGGAATCCCCAGAAGATACCGAGAAGGCTGTTGGTATTCCAGAGAGGGAATGCAATGCTCAGGCCTACGTTGCGGATGGCGTAAATGGTCAGGGTATTGGCGACGGCCCACATGCATCCGGCTAAAATCGCCCACACCACAAGGTGCGGAGCCTGGCGCACGTCGGCGCGTACATGGGAGGTACCGCGGATGAAGGCAGGAACGCTCCAGCGGGCTAGAAACACTCCGCAGACCATCACGAGAGATACGGTGATGGGCGAAATGTCAGGGTTAACGAGCTTGATGGGGGCTTCAGCCCCGCCCAGCCATGCTCCGGCGGCAAAGCCGCAAAAGATCCCCAGAGCCTGCAGGCTGCGCAAACGCGTGGACTGTAAAGGATTCTGAACCAGCGACAAGGGTGAGGATTGAATACTTTCGTGGCGCGCGTTCAACGGAGTCTGTCCAGAAGCACAAGGCCGCCAAGCAGAACGCCGAGAGGGATCCAAAAATGTACGTCGGTGGCGATGGCGCGAATCAGGTTGCTCGACCGGTCAGAGCTCATGGCAGCCTCGGAATCGGATTCTAAATCTGGGATGTCATCTTAGGGATGAACCAAGGGCGAGTCAACGGGGATTGCGATCGAAAGCAACTTCAGCACAATCGCATCTGCCTGGGCCGCTTGAGCAGAGGTTTTGGATCGTTCATCCTTCAGAAAGGTCTTCGGACACTTCGGTCTAACGTGACACACTTGCTGCACGTGCACTGGAAGAACGGAGACGAGGGTAGGGCAAGGTGCCCACAAGTGGAACACATAAACCAATCGCCGCTACTCTGCAGCAGCATTGGTTTGAAATTACCGCTGTCCACGCAATACGGACAGCGAATCGTTTTGCTCTTGTGAAGCGTACCCGAGTCGACCACAGACACGTAGATACAAGGGGACTAAGAAGGGAGCAAGCGCCAAAATACGCCAAGTTGCTGTCAATCAAGGAGGCCCCGGCCGGGCGGTCAGGGCCTCATCAAGGAAAAGGGGTTTAGAACAAATTCCACAGGAACTGGTTGTAGACCTCGTGATGGAACTGCACTTCCTGGGCTTTGACGAATGTTCCCAGCGATCGGGGGCAGCGATCCGCAGAGGCCTGCTTCAAGTCCGCATAGCGTCCCTTTACATCTTCGCCGAACAGGCTTGTGGTCCACTCCGCTTTGCGGAAATTTTGCATGGCGTCGTAGATGTTGTCGGGCAGATAACGCTCCGCCTGCCGGAGATTCTTGATCTTCGAGGTGTCGCCGTGCAGTCCGGTTTTGAAGATGGAATACATAACCATGTACGGATTTGCGTCAGGGGCAACTGAGCGAACTTCCACGCGCATGCTCTTCTCATTGCCGATCGGAATGCGGATCATCGAGCCGCGATCGACGGGTGAAGCCTTGATCTGGTTGGGGGCTTCGAAGTGCGGATCGAGGCGGCGATAGGCATTTACGCTGGGATTAAGCAGCAGGCAAATATCGTTGCCGTGGGTCAAAATGCGGTCGAGGAAAGCCCATCCGAGCTTGCTGAGCTTTTCTTCCCCTTTCGCATCCCAGAACAGGTTCTTGCCTTTCTCGCTGATGGAAACGTTGGTATGCATGCCGCTGCCGTTCACGCCCACAACCGGCTTGGGCAGAAAGGATGCGGTCAGGCCCATGTTGGTGGCGACCTGGCGGCAGATCAACTTGTAGAGCTGAATCTGATCGGCGGCGGCGACTACCTCGCCATAGCCGTAGTTGATTTCGAATTGCGAAGGCGCGACTTCGGGGTGATCCTTCTCGTTCTGGAAACCCATCGCGCGCTGCACTTCAGCAGTCGTATCGATAAAAGTGCGCAGGGGATCGCCCGGCAGCGAGTGATAGTAACCTCCGGTATTGACGTATTCGAACTTCAGGGTCTCGTGATAGTGACGCTCGGCGTCGGACCCCTTGAACAGGAATCCTTCGATTTCATTGGCGGCATTGAGCGTGTATCCCTTCTTTTTGTTGAGGTCGTCCGCGAAATTCTTGAGCACTCCCCGGATATCGCCGGAGTAGGCGCTGCCGCCCTTGTCAATCACTTCGCCGAAGACGAGAACTTTGCCTGAGCCGAAGACGTCGGCCGGCGCCCAGTAAAAGGCGGACCAGTCGATGCCCAGGCGGAGATCGCTTTCGCGTTGGGCGGTGAAGCCGCGGATCGACGAGCCGTCAAAGGTCAGATTGTCCCAAGACTTGAGCAGGAACTTTTTGTCGTAATCCAGCATGTGCAACCGCCCTTCAAGATCGCTGAAGAGCACGGTCACGGCCTTAATCCGCTTCTCGTCGGTCAGGTATTTGAGGCGGTCTTCCTGCACCTTATGCGATGCGGCGCGGTTCCTGCGCTGCTCTTTTGCTTTGAGATTCAGTTCTTCGAGCTCGTCGTAGGACAGCGCCAGGAAATTGCGCAATTCAGTAGACATGGGTAGGGTTCAGTCTCCTTCGTTGTAGACCATGCATTTTGAGCAAAACGCCTTCGGGAAGTTGAAATGGCTGGTTTCAACAATGTTCGGAACTCGGAAGAATAGCGCGTAGCCAACACCTCAGCCAATCGAAAAAGGTGATGCGCGGCATAAAAGTGATTTATTTCGCGACGATCTCGGAATTGGTTGGAGCCATCGAGGCACCTGCCCATTCATTCATGGAATGGAGATGCCCGCAATCCAGACATCGCGTGGTGGGGAACTGAGTACGGCAGTTAGGGCAGACTGCTCCCGTTTGAAAGGTATCGAATGTCCCGCCGCAGTTGGCGCATTTCCAATATGAGCCTACCGGAGGTGCGGTCTTGCAAGCCGGACAAGCGAATCCATGGCGCCGCGGAAGTTTGGATAACTTCAAAAGATCCTGCGCATGCTTCAAGCCACCCCAGCAGTTCATGAGCATGTAAACGGCAACAATACCGAGCCAGGCATCGCGGGCGTAAATGGCCAGGCCAATGAATCCGACCACGCCGAGCAAACCGACGATGGTTGCGACCATCAGACTGCGGGCACGTCCCAGAACAAACCAAAGCAGGGATCGCAGGATTTGGCCGCCGTCGAGCGGGTAAACGGGCAGAATGTTGAAGATCAGAAGCCAAAAATTAATCCTCCGGATCATGAAGATAAGCTCGGCGAAGTCCTTGGAACCGCCGTGTGTTGCCGCCTGGAGAAACAGAATGGCCAGGACCGGCATCAAAGCCACGTTGACCAAAGGCCCGGCCGCTATGCTCCAGAGGGTGGCGCCAGGGCGCTGCGGAGGATCGACATAAGCCACTCCGCCAAGGGGCCAAAGCACGATCCGGTCCGCCCTTCCGCCCACTTGGCGGCATGCGAGGGCATGACCGAATTCATGCATAAGAACGATCAGGAACAGCGCTAAGTACTCCAGAACATTCCATGTGATCGATGAGTAACGTCCAGACCGGCTCTGGATTTCATAAACCGCTACGAGGAACCACCACCAATGCAGGAAGACATCGACTCCGAATAAACGGAACAGGTGGATTGACCCTTGGCGAGTAGGCATGGGCGAATCTAGTTTACTTGAGTGCGCAAAGAAATGGTGGTTACAAAGGAACAGGTTCTATAACCGCGGACGCCTCGTGCGCGGGCCGAGCTTCGCTGGGCGCGGCAATGTGGAAAAACGGCTGCAGCCCCTCTCGCGAGAAGCTACTGTCTATGCGCTGAGGCTCCCGCCGCCAGCTCTCGTAACGTGCTCAGGAAACCGGAAGCCGTTCGCGGGTCATGGAGAGCTTCCAAGGCGATCGTGGCCGAGAACTGGGGAGAATCGGGGCGGAAGCGAACCTGCAAAACATCCTGCTGACGAACGGTCATTAACGTGTTCAACTCCGGAGTTGAGTCCTGTTTCCAGTGGGCACGGGTGGTGAGGACGATCGGTCCTGGTTCGTAGACGTCCCACTCGCGTTCGTCGCGCTTGCGAGCATCGATGCCACGGCTGTGAGCGCACCAGCGATGACGCACTACTTCCAAATGGAAGCTGGGCGAGCCGCCCAGGTCGGCTTCGAAGGTCAGAGTCTCTTTCTGCTTGTGAATGCGACTCAATAACCACTGTACGGGAAGAGGCCGCGGCCGAAACTTCATGGTGACATGCGCATTTTCGAAGCTGCGGGACGGGAAGTGAAGCCGCGCATGCAGGCGCGAGCTGTTCAGCCAACGAAAGTCCAGAATGCGTCCCTTACCGGCGCACGCCGACTGCACCCAGCGCAGTGCTTCCGCGCCTCGGCGGCGATTGTAGGCGGCGAAGAGCAGGTACCAAAGACTCAGCGCGGCTACAGCACAACCTGCGTCAATAACCAGGAGGCGACCCACGACGTCTCGCTTTCGCTGTTTCTCTGATGCCGATGGTACGTCCGAGGTTGCGGGAGGGCAAGGGGGCCTTATCTCTCCTGCGCTATTTTTTTTACGGACTGTGAGCCGTGTGGAAAACAATGAAGTTTGCCAATCAGATCCGCACCTATGTAAAAGTTGGTTTTCTGACTGGTTACAATGTCGCCAGTGATCCGCGACTTCAAACCTGAGGATTTTGAGACGCTTTGGCGGCTGGACCAGGAGTGCTTCGCGCCGGGAATCGCCTATTCAAAACAGGAGCTAAGAGCCTATATACGCCATCGTGGGGCGTTTACCCTAGTTGCTGTTGATCCGGATGACGGGAAGACTCAAGGATTCATCGTCGCTCACGCCGGTCCCACGGGTCATATTGTCACGATTGACGTGAGTCAAAAGGCGCGCCGTGCGGGTGTGGGATCTACTTTGTTGCGGTCAGCGGAGGAGCGGCTTCGGGGAGCGGGTAGCCAGGCGGTCGGTTTGGAAACCGCCGTTGATAACCTGGCGGCATTGTCATTTTACAAGCGGCATGGCTACATGGTGATCCGCACCTGGCCTCATTACTACTCAAATGGGGTGGATGCCCTGGTTTTAAAGAAAGGTTTGAACTGATCCCAAAGCCTGCCGGCCGGCCGCGATTTGCGCTTTTGCCTGTGGTCCAGCTACTTTCTTGTTGATGAAAATAGCAATCCAGGGGGAGCGTGGGTCGTTCAGTCACGAGGCGGCAGAACGGATGTTGCCGCGTTGTTCAGTCGTACCATGTGCCCGTTCGGCCGAAGTATTCGACCGAGTCGAGGAGGGCACTGTCGACGCTGCAGTCATCCCTATCGAAAACACGCTGGCAGGCACCGTAGCCGAGCATGCGGATCTGCTGGTTTCGTGCAATGTCTTCATCCAGGCGGAGTACCTGCTCCGCATCATCCACAATGTGATTGCCGCGCCCGGAGCGCCATTGACCGCCCTGCGACGTGTCTTATCCCACCCGGTGGCGCTCGATCAGTGCCGCAATTTCTTCCGGCAGCATCCCCGCATTGAGGCCGTTCCGTTTTACGACACCGCCGGCAGCGTGAAGCATGTCATCGAGAATAAATTGCGGGATGCGGCCGGAATTGCGGGACGCCAAGCCGCTCGTGAATACTCCGGCAAGATCCTGAAAGCGGGGATTGAAGATGAGAAGAGCAACTTCACCCGTTTCTTTCTGATAAGAAAAGTTGGCCGAAGGATTCGAACGCAGACCCGGGTTGGGGCTGACTATGAGCGCCTGATTCCCCGGGGAGCCAATAAGACCTCCATTGCCTTCAAGGTGAAGAACGTGCCTGGAGCGCTCTTTAAATCGCTGAGCGTATTCGCTCTGCGCGATATCAGCTTGAGCAAGATTGAATCGCGGCCCATGCGAGGACGGCCCTGGGAGTACGTCTTTTATGTCGATTTTCTGCGTGGGGACGACGAACCCGCGCAGAACGCGCTTCGGCATCTCGGAGAGGTGGCCGATTTCGTGAAGGTTCTTGGCATATACCCGGCCGCATGAACTTTTTTTTCACCAGGTGAACTTCCAACACCTGAAAAGGAAGAGAATTTTATGACAAGCTCTCCCCGCACACGCCGTAACTTCTTGTGCAGTTCGATCGCTGGGGCCGCATTCGGCGTCCACGGAGTGCTGCTCGCGGAACAGGCCTCCAAGCGCGATGAGAAACGCAAGGACGATGAGGGAGAACGGGAAGAAATTTCTCCCGCTGAAGATCTCATGCGGGAGCATGGCGTGCTCAACCGCATTCTTCTCATTTATGACCATCACCTGCACCTGATCTCGGCCAAGCGTACTTTTGACGGATCCGTCCTTGCGGGCTCAGCTGACATTGTGCGGCGGTTTGTCGAGGAGTACCACGAGAAACTCGAAGAGGATTACCTGTTCCCACGCTTTCGCAAAGCAAAGAAGCTGGTTGGCTTGGTAGACACTTTGCAGGCTCAGCACAAACGCGGGCGTGAGCTTACTGCGCAAATTCGTGAATTAGGCGCGACCGCCTCGCTGAAGTATGTCTCTTCCGACACCGACAAGCTGGCCGATGCTCTGCGCGCCTTCTTGCGCATGTACCGCCCTCATGAAGCACGCGAGGACACAGTTCTGTTTCCCGCATTCCGCGCCATCGTATCGAAACATGAATACGACGCTTTAGGCGACGACTTCGAAAAGAAGGAAGACGAGCTATTTGGCGAAGAGGGTTTCTTCAAAGTCGTCGAACAGGTTGCGGCGCTGGAGAGAAGGCTTGGCATCTACGACCTGGCTCAGTTCACCCCAAAGTGAAACTCTGCAGTGTTCCATCACATCTTGAAGTGATCCGGCGCACATTACACAAACGTGAGGACTCCTACACTTTTCATGGCCTCTTCTCGAGACCGCGAAATACTTTTAAGGGAGGGTTTATGCGCATATTGCGACTTCTGGGCCTTCTTCTCTGCGCCTGCAGCGTGATCGCCATGGCGGCAGATAATAAGCTCGGAATCAAGGAAGTGAACCACGTGAAGTTCGACAATCCAGTCCGCATCGGAACTGAATCGCTACCCGCAGGTGAGTACACGGTCCGCCACACCATGCAGGGCGAGGATCACATCATGGTGTTCCAGAAACGATTCAGCAAGCTGGAGTTCAAAGTGAAATGCAACCTGGTGCCGCTGGAGCGGAAAGCAGATCAAAGTCACACGGTTTACCAGATCGCGGGCAATGACAGAATTGTCCAGGAACTGGTCTTCCGCGGCGATACCGCCAAGCACGTTTTCCAACCCTAAACCACAATCGAAGTTTGATGAGTTCCCGTGCCGCGCACGACGTCGTGCGCGGCATACTGGGTTGCAACGTGTAGCTCCGGCGGGTAGGGCAGGCCTCCACAGCCTGGCGTTGAGCAATAATTTGGAGCTTGCGTGGGTGGGTCTGCCGCGTTAGCCTCTGCACCTTAGACACATTCCGAAATCGAATTAACGGAATAGAATCCGGACGTCGGGAATCGCTCGGCGCTTCTGAAACCTTTCCCGGTAGAGCATCATCTAAACTTGAGCGAGTTACACTCAAGGAGAAATATGAGCCAGCAGACGCCAGCAGAGCGCACTCCTAAACCCAACGAAGTGAACGAACAAAAGGCTCTCCCAGTGCTTCCAGTCCGGGATACGGTTCTGTTCCCGCATGCCGTTTTGCCACTGACTGTGGGCCGGGAAAGTTCGGTTCAACTCATCAATTCTCTTGGGGAAGATAAGACGATCATTGTTGTGGCCCAGCGCGAGGCGCGGGTGGATGCTCCTCAACCGAGCGATCTTTATACCGTAGGAACTTCCGCAGTAGTACATAAAGTTGTCAAGATGCCGAATCAGAGCCTGTTCGTTTTTGCGGAGGGCTTGGAGCGCATCCGTTTAGGCGAATTTACCCAACTAACACCCTTTATGACGGCGCATTACTCCGTGTTGCCGGAGGGAGCCGCGCCAATTGCAACTTCCCAGATTGAAGCCTTGCAACGCAACGTTTTGACCCTGTTCCAGCAGATCGTGGCCGGGTCCCCGACCTTGTCTGACGAACTCTCCACGGTCGCAATGAATATCGACGAGCCCGGACGGCTGGTCGACTTCATTGCTTCATCCCTGCCGTCACTCTCGACGCCGGATAAGCAAGACACTCTGGAGACGCTGGATATCCATGTGCGGCTGGAGAAGATCAACCAGCACCTGGCGAAGGAGCTGGAAGTCCAGCAACTGCGCAACAAGATCCAGAGCGAAGTGCAGGATCGTGTGCAGCAAACCCAGCGTGAGTACTATTTGCGCGAGCAGATGAAGGCCATTCAGAAAGAACTGGGCGAGCAGGACGAGGGCCAGCGCGACGTCGAGGATCTGAAGAAGAAGATTGAAGAAGCGGGCATGCCCGACGAGGTCAAGAAAGAGGCTCTGAAAGAACTGGGCCGGTTGTCACGCATGTCGCCGATGGCGGCAGACTATTCGCTTACGCGCAATTACATCGAGTGGCTGGCGGTACTACCCTGGGCGAAGACCTCAGGGCAGGAGATCGAGATTCCGAAAGCCAAAGAGATTCTCGATACCGACCACTACGATCTGGAAAAAGTGAAAGACCGCATCCTGGATTACCTCTCAGTGCGCAGGTTAAAGCCCAACATGAAAGGTCCCATCTTATGCTTCGTAGGACCTCCGGGCGTAGGCAAAACTTCGCTCGGCAAGTCAATCGCCAGGGCGTTGGGGCGCAAGTTTGTACGGCTATCGCTTGGCGGCGTGCACGATGAGGCGGAAATCCGCGGTCATCGACGCACCTACATCGGAGCTTTACCGGGGCAGATCATCCAGGGTATTCGCCGGGCAGAGACCAAAGATCCGGTCTTTATGTTGGACGAAATCGACAAGGTCGGGCGCGATTTCCGCGGAGACCCAGCTTCGGCACTGCTCGAAGCGTTAGATCCTGAGCAGAACTCGACGTTCCGCGATAACTATCTCGACGTGACGTTCGACCTCTCGAAGGTGCTCTTCATCACGACCGCGAACATGCTCGACCCGATCGCCGAGCCGTTACGCGACCGCATGGAGATCATCGAATTGCAAGGCTATACCGAAGAAGAAAAAGTTCACATTGCGTTCAAGTACTTGATTCCGCGGCAAATTGACGAGAACGGCATTCCCGGCGAGCAGATCGAATTTCCGGAAGAAGCCGTCCGTTACGTGATCCGGCACTACACGCGGGAAGCGGGCGTTCGCAGTCTGGAGCGCACCATCGGTACGATCTGCCGCAAGCAGGCGCGCCGGTTGGCCGAAGGGAAGAGCGAGAAGCTTGTCGTGAGTAAAGAGGTCATTCAAGAGTTCCTAGGTGGAATCAAGATCCGCAGCGAAGGCGAAATTGCCGAGCGCACGGAGCGTCCGGGAGTTGCCGTGGGTCTTGCGTGGACTCCGTCCGGGGGCGATGTGCTGTTTGTCGAGGCCAATGCCATGAAGGGCAAAGGCGGTTTCACTATGACCGGCCAGATCGGCCAGGTCATGCAGGAATCCATGCAAGCGGCGCTCACCTGGGTGCGGTCGAACGCGGATCGTCTGGGAGTGGCCGAAGACTTCTTTGCCAATCACGACCTGCACATTCACGTGCCGGCAGGAGCGATTCCGAAAGATGGTCCTTCCGCGGGCGTCACCATGGCAACAGCCCTGGTTTCGCTGCTGACCAAGCATCGCATCACGCCGCTGATTGCGATGACGGGAGAGATTACCCTAAGCGGCAACGTTCTGCCGGTTGGCGGAATCAAGGAGAAAGTGCTGGCCGCTAAACGCGCCGGGGTCCGCGATGTCATTCTGCCCGCGGAGAACAAGATGAACCTGCAGGAAGACCTCTCTCCGGAACAACTGGAGAACCTCAGAGTTCATTTTGTGAAGACGATTGATGAAGCGTTGGCGGTATCTCTGCCGAGCGTTGAGCAAAGTACGGCTGCCAAGATGATTCCTTCTGCTCCGCCGAAGGATCCGAAGCAGGATTACCAGCCGACGCAGCCGGTCAAAGAGCCGGAGCCGGTGCACGATCGAGTCTTGACGTAAGATTCTGCACGAACCACGCACGAATCTCTAAGGGGGCGGGCCTTGATCCGCCCCGCGAAGCGAGCGTCCCACCCGCGCCTCCCATCGAGAAAAGTTGATCATTGGCCCCACTCGGGAAGCGACGCCCGTATAGTTCGCTGTGAGAGGGTGCCGTTTGTGCTCCGGGGGACGTTTTTCGACTTCTCGGCTTCAGGCCGATGCTGCTCGCTTCGCATCGCTGGACAGTCTACGGCGGTGTGCCTACGCGAGCGCTCCCCGCGAAGCGGGTGCAGGTTCGCGGTACACTGATCGTCGATGCAGGTGCGAGTGCTTTTTTTTGGCGTGTTGCGAGACTTGGCGGGCAAGAGCAGCGACTCGCTCCAGTTGCCTGACGGCGGGTCAGTGCGCGACGTGATCTCCCGTTACGAAAGCCAAATCCCCAGATTGAAAGACTCTCTCTCCTCGATCGCGCTGGCAGTAAATCAGCAGTATGCGTCGCCAGAAACCAAGTTGAAGGACAATGACGAAGTGGCTTTGCTTCCGCCAGTGAGCGGCGGAGCGGCAGGCGGGAGGCCGGCGGAACGGCGCCCTGCGTTTATCACCCGCGAGCCGATCCAAACTCAACAGATTCTCGAGTCGCTCAAGCGCGGAGAGGATGGCGCTGCGCTGGTTTTTGAGGGAATCGTGCGGAACCAGACGCGCGGACGCACGACCCTTTATCTGCATTACGAAGCTTACGAGCAGATGGCGCTGCAGCAGATGGAGGCGTTGGCAGCTGAAGCGCTCGGCAGATTTCAAATCCGCGACGTGGCCATTGTGCATCGCCTGGGACGCCTGCACATCGGCGAAACCAGCGTGCTGATCGCGGTCGCGTCCGCGCATCGCGCCGCTGCTTTCGAAGCCTGCCGCTGGCTAATCGACACGCTCAAGCGCAAAGTCCCGATCTGGAAGAAGGAGTACTTTGAAGACGGTGCCGTCTGGGCCGATGGAGATCCCTTTCCCCCGGAAATTCCGCGCGCCAATTGTTAGCCTCAGGCAGCCCACACCGAATCGCGGCATCTAACGGAACGGCGCCGGCTCGAATCGTTCGCGGCCGCCCGCTCGCCGGCGCGGATACGGCGCGGTACGCCGGATCAGACCCGGACTGTCCAAAGGTATAATTCAGCCCTCGATGAGAAAATTGGCGCCGATTCTGCTCCTCATTAGCCCGATCTTGTGCTTTTGCAGTTTGCAGGGGCAGCAATCTTCCAAAGCGCCTCCTGACAAAGCACAAAGCCAAGCAGAGCCTAGTACGACCCTGAAGGTCGATGTCAATCTGGTCAACGTTTTCGTTACCGTGACTGACGCTCAAGGCTCTCCCATCGGTGGCCTCAAGAAAGAAAATTTCGTTTTGCAGGAAGACGGTCACGAGCAGAAGATCGCCGTCTTCGACAAGGAATCGGCAGTTCCGTTGTCCATTGCGCTGGCGATCGATACCAGCCTGAGTACGCGGCGCGATCTGCCATTGGAGCAGGCCTCTGCCAAACATTTCGTCCACACCATTCTGCGGCCCGTGGACGCACTGTCGGTGTATGCCTTCAGCGAGGTAGTCCACGAGACGACGAACGGCTTCACCTCAAATTTAAAGCGGATTGATGAAGGAATCGAGCATCTGCGAGTGGGTGCCGCGACTGCGCTCTACGACGCGATCTATTTAGCGTCCCGCTCGCTCGACCATCGCAAAGGGCGCAAAGTAATGGTGCTGATCACTGATGGCGGCGATACGATCAGCAGAGTCGATTACAAGGAAGCGCTGCGTGCCGCGGAAGAAGCCGAGGCGCTGGTCTATTCCATCATCATCGTGCCCATCGAAAGCAGCGCCGGACGGGAAACCGGCGGCGAGCACGCCCTGATCCAGCTCTCCGAAGATACCGGGGGGAAATATTATTACGCCACTTCGATTGCACAGCTGGACGAAGCTTTCCGTAAGATCAGTGACGAGCTGCGCACTCAGTACCTCCTGGCCTATTATCCGTCCCAACGAACATCGTTCTCCGAATTTCGGCGCATAGAAGTCAAAGTCGCTGGCGTCCCCGAATCGGCGGGATACCGCGTGCGGCATCGGGCGGGATATTACAGCGTGAAGTCGGAATTCTGACAAAGCTGTCGTCAATAACATCCATAACAAAAAAAATCGGTCATCTCGCGCACTATCCCTTAAATTCCGCTCGTCTCCGTTTTCCGAGAGCGACCTCCATATTTTGGAATAAAACCGCGTCGCCGCTCCGTGAAAACCCGGACATTGATTCGGGGAAAACTCACATAACACTATGAACCACATTGATTTACAACAGCTACATACAGGGTAGAGTCTGGCTGGCGAAGGAATTGCTTCTGTTGTTGTTAAGTACTGTTGTCAGTGTGTACGGAAACTCTTCACGATTGCGTTACAGGCAGGTCACAGTTCGTCTTGTATCGGAAATCAGGAAACCCCGGCCTGCCCAGTGAAGCTCAGAGATCTGGGTTGGAATCGCCTTCAATCAGTTGAAAGGATGGAAGAAGAATGCTGAATTTTAATTCTCCTCGCCACGGTACTGGGTTCAGTGCGTGGGCATATTGTTATGTATTGGCACTCTTGTGTTGCTCCACATTGTTCGCACAGACTACGCTCAGCACGGGCAGCATTAACGGTACGGTTACGGATCCTAGTGGCGCAGTCGTCAGCGACGCCAAGGTGACTATCACCAGCACGTCTACTGGGCAAAAAGTGGAGTTGACCAGTAACGCCGCGGGAGCCTTCACTTCCGGACCGCTCGCTCCCGATACTTATAAGGTACAAATCTCGTCGAAAGGCTTTAGCTCAATTAGCCAGACCGTGGTGGTGCAAGTCGGCAACACTGCTACCGTGAATGCAAAATTGGCGGTTGGCCAGGAAAGCACGGTCGTGGAAGTTCAGGGATCCTCGGTGCAAGTCAACACTGAGCAAGCCAGCGTGCAAGGCGTATTGACCTCGGCGCAGATCGAAAATCTGCCGGTCAATGGACGTAACTTCCTTGATCTCGCTCAACTCGAGCCCGGCGTCCAGATTCAGGACGGACAAAACTTCGATCCCACCAAAGCCGGCTATTCCTCGATCTCATTCGGCGGCCGCTTCGGTCGGACTGCTCGCATCAACGTCGACGGAGTTGACGTCAGCGATGAGACGGTGGGTACGACGACGTCTGACATTCCAGCGAGCGCCATTGATGAGTTTCAGCTTTCCCAATCATCGCTTGATTTATCCCAAGACCTGACCTCGTCAGGGGCAGTGAATGTCACCACCAAATCAGGAACCAATGCATTGCATGGCGAGGCATTTGGGTTCTTTCGTGATCACTCCCTGAATGCGCGATCCCCGGGTGGACAAGACCTTTACATGCAGCGCCAGCAGTATGGGGCCCGTCTCGGTGGACCAATCATTAAGAACAAGCTGTTTTTCTTTGGTGACGGCGAGCGAACCAAGCAGGCTTCCTTTGCCCCAGTTGTCTTGAGCGGCACACCCTTCGAGAGTCTTGGTGCTGGTTTCAGCCAACCGTTTATCGAGGACAATTTGATCGGCAAGGTCGACTACAACCTGAGCAATGGCGCGAAAGCGTTCTATCGCTATTCGTATTTCAAGAATTCGCTGGAAGCCACCTTTGGACTGGGATTCTCTGTATACGACAACAGAAACATCACCCGTCAGCATGTGGCTGGCTTCGATTTCAGTACCGGCACCTTCACACATAGCGTCCGCTTTTCGTACTTGAAGTTTCAAAACCAGATTGTGGATTCGACGCTAAGCAACAACGCGCTTCCATTCTGCTGTACGGGATTGGAAATAAGCTCCGGGTCATTCTTTGTGGGCCCGAACCTGTTGGCTCCCCAGAGCACTCCGCAATCGAATCGCGAAGTAAAGTACGACGGCAGCAAGATCTATCACTCGCACACCCTTCGCTATGGAGTTTCCTTTAATCACATCCAGGGCGGCGGCTTTGCAAATTTCTATGGCACGGCTCCGCGGGTGTCTTTCAGTACGTCATCGTCCACTTGTGGACCCGCGGGGGATATGTCGTGTGAGGATTTTGCCAATGCCGGACCGTACCCCGGGGGCGCTGCCAATCCGTTGAACTGGAACATGAGTCGCCTCCGCGTTGGGAATGGTCAGGGATACAGTACCTTGCAGCCGGCACTGGGCTTTCCGGCCGGTGGCTTGGGCCCGGATAACCGCATTGGTCTGTATATTGGCGACTCGTGGAAAATTAAGCCGAACTTCACGCTGAGCTTCGGACTGCGTTACGATCGGGATACTGGACGGACGGACAGTGATTTGCCTGCTTTAACCTGCTCAGGGTACAACGGCCCGTGTGTGGATCCGAATAGCCAATTCCCGGGGTGGTTCAACCGCGTCAAACAGTCGAATTTGAACTTCGCTCCGCAGCTTGGTTTCGCTTGGGATCCGAACAAGAACGGCAGAACCGTCATTCGCGGCGGCGTCGGACTGTTCTTCGAAAACGTAATCTGGAACAACGTGCTGTTTGATCGTCCGGGACGCCTGCAGACAGGAGCCTTCAACTCCGTCAATAGTGCTTGTCTTAGTGGGGAGGCGCTACCCGTTCCGGTAAGCGGCGGAACGATTACGCCGTCTGCGGGAATCTGCGGGAATAACGTTCACATTGGAGACGTCATCCCGCAGATCATGAGCTTCTGGCAGCAGGTTTTGGCAGGGAATGCGTTTGATCCACACACGCCAAATCCGAACTTTGCTGGAGCGGCACTGGCCGAGGGTATCGGCCAGCCAGCATTCTTGTTCGCGCCCGATTACAAGACACCTCGCTCAGTACAGATCAATCTGGGTATCCAGCGCGAGATACACCACGGCATGGTGTTCAGTGCTGACTACCTCCGTAACGTTGAAACTCGCACGTTGCTGGCTATTGACGTCAACAAAGTGGGCGACGTTTCCACCTTCAATTTGGGGGGAGCGACGGCGGCGCGGGATGTCACCAATACGTCTTTCGGTTGCCCAGTTGGCATTGGCGGCGTGGATTGCGCGTTTAATGCAGGCGCAACCATCGACGATTACGTTGGCAATGGGCTAGGAGTACCGAACGACGCTACCGGCGTAGGTTGTTCTCAGGATCCCACCACTGTTGGCGGTCTTGGCTATGCCTGCGCGTTCGGCGGAGTGAACCCCATGCAGAACCAGGCGTTCTTCTTGAAACCAATTGGACGGTCGGTTTACGACGCTTTGCAAATGAAGCTGACGCAAAACATGAACAATCCCTTCCGTGGCATAAAGGCCATGAATTTCCAGGTTTCCTACAGCCTGTCGAAGTTCAGCAACACCGGTGGCGCACAGCTTACCGGCACCCCCGCTGACAACGACCAGGACTTTGTCTTGCAGGCGGCGGACAACAATAACCCGGGGAGGTACTTCGGGCCATCGCTGCTGGACCGTACGCATCAGATCTCCTTCGGCGGCTATGCAGATATTCCGGGTGGCTTCCGGCTTGGTTTGATCGCTCACTTCTATAGCCCACTTTCCAGCGCCATTGTGGCTCCGAATTTCGGGGATGTAGGTGAAATTTATCGAACTGATTTCACCGGAGATGGAACGACTGGAGACCCGGTTCCCGGAACCCACTTTGGGCAATTTGATCGTGGGGTCAACGCAGGCAATTTGAACGCGCTTATTAGCAAGTACAACACCACTGTTGCGGGCCAGCTGACGCCAGCAGGGAATGTACTGGTGCAGAACGGCATCATGACTGCTGCCCAGCTCTCTGAGTTGGGTGGTGTTGCACCGAGTGCCGACCTGGCGCCTCCAGGGCAGGTGGACTTCACCTGGCTCAGGGCACTGGATCTGAAACTGGCCTGGCGGCACACGTTCCACGATCGCTTCACCATCGAACCGAGCGTGGGGTTCTACAATCTGCCGAACTTCAGCAACTTCAATCTCCCTCCGAACACCATGAACGGCATTCTGTTCGGAGCAGGCGCCGGGTCGATCAACGGAACGACCCGAGCCGACAACGAATCCTTCCGGGTCGGCAACGGAACCGGCGTGTACGGTTTGGGATCGCAGCGGCAGATCGAATTTGGTCTCCGCTTCGTTTTCTAGTCTGAATCGATGTTTCACCTCAGCCACCAGTCGCTAGGCTGGTGGCTTTTCTATTGGAATTCTTCGGTGTATGAGGCTTGCGATGCCTAGGCCGCACGACTACCATTTCGCAGCGGGAGATTTGTTATGTTCTTGAAGTTTCGTTGCGCTTGTATCCTGCTTGGACTCATCGCCACTTCGCCCGTAATTTTCGCTCAAGTTCCCTCGATTGCTCCGCCGACCTTGAAAGACAAAATTGTATTTGTCCACGCCGATCCTACCGTCGGGGTGACCAGCCTGCGCAGCATTACCGATGTTGACATGAAGAGCGGGGCTGTCGTTGGCTCGCATGGAGGACCGGAACTCGACGCCTCAGCCGCCAGCAACCATGTCAAAGACGAAATTGAATTGATGAATCCCGACGGATCATCGATCACTCCACTGCACATATTCGGCTCCGACCCGATGCTATCTCCCGACGGCACCAAGATCGTCTACTGTTCGGGAAGGGATACGCTGTACTGGCAGGTCTACGTCATGGATGCAGATGGAAAGGGCGGAAAGCGTCTGACGGATACAAGAACAGGAGACGCCTGTGGTCCCGCGTGGTCTCCGGACGGGAAAAAAATTGCATACTACGCGTACGCCAATACGCACCCCAGCCGAAATCCCGAAATCTGGGTTATGGATGCCAACGGATCCAACCCGAAAAAGCTTGTGGACCATGGAATGGATCCCTCTTGGTCGCCCGATGGGCGCCAAATCGCCTTTGCTTCGCGACGAGACGGCGTTTTTCAGATCTATGCCATAAACTCGGATGCTTCCAACCTTCACCGGCTCACGAAAAGCAATGTGGAGAGTTCGACTCCGGCTTGGGCCCCAGACGGCAAGTCCATCGCTTACGTCTCGGCTACTGCCGACGATCGACGCGGACTGTTCGTCATGAACGCGGACGGTTCCGAGCCGCAGGCTCTGGTGCATTCTAAACATCAGGACTTCTGCTTCCCAACCTGGTCCCGAGATGGACAACTGATCATCTTCACAGCGTTGAATCGGCTCGGATCTCAGGGAATCCTCTCGGGTGAGGAGAAACCACGCTGCGAGCAGTGGAGTGGCGAATACCAGATATTCGCCGTCACTGGCGACTTGAAGATCAAACAACTGACCAACGTAAAGACCATGGGAATGCGCCCGTCCTACGGTCAAGTGGCAAGCGCACCCTGAGAACGCTCCCAGGCGCCACGCTGGGAACCGACGCTAGCGGGTTAGTTCACCGCGCAAATGCTTCGACATTTTTTCGATCTGCTTTAACTTCTCGATCACGTCCTTCGGCAGCATGCCTTCACGGATCTTTGTCATGTCGGCGGGGATGGTCTGAGCCATGCGTGCCAGGGTGTCGGCTTCTCGCTGGGCTTGGGCCAGGTCTGGGCGGCGGGCGGGTGTTGCGGGATCTTTGGCGGCAGGCCGAGGTTGGTTTTGCGGGTCCATCGACTGCGGGGGTTGCGGAAAGCCTCGTGTAGGCGTCTGCGCAGCAGCTGCCGGGATGCACAGGGAAGCGGCCGCAATTAAGAGCATACAACGGTAATTCACGGGAGACCTCCTCAATGGCGGGCGAGCAATTTCTCGTATCTTACTCCCTGTAGAAGGACGCTTTCGACCGCAGTTCCTGCACTTTCGAGTGCTGGTCGACGCGAGAATCAGCAACGTTCTGGAGCGCTCTCAAGACGATTGCAGCTACACATTGTGTACAATGCCTGCATGCCGTTTCGTGGCCAGCAGCAGGGTAACAATCACCAGAAGCGCGGCCGGACGCCGCCTCCGGAAGACACATTTGAGGAAGCGTCCTTCCTCAAAATGCTGGGAGAGAAACAGAAGTTGGTGTCTGTCAAATTGATGGACGGCCAAACAGTTCGCGGGTGGATCGAGTATTACGACAAAAATATGGTGAGACTGACCCGCGAAGGCGAGCCGAACCTGTTTATCTTCAAGCATGAGATTATGTACATCGCGGAGGACGCCGGAAAGAAGAAGTAGACGCCCTGGCAGGTTTTAAGTCTCAGCTCTTTGGGATCAACAATCTGAGTCTTGGCAATCTGACGGACTTGGCATCGAGCTCTAACAGGCAAGACCACGACCTACGTCATAGAACGTGTCCAATTCTGCCCAGAACAGTTTCATCCCTGCGATGACCGCTATTGCGCGCGAGGCCGGAGCCTTGCTGGTCGAATATTTCCATCAGGGCCTCAAGATTGAATACAAAGGCGACGCGGACCTGGTTACGGCGGCGGATCGGGCTTCGGAAGTGCTCATTCGCGAGCGGGTTGCCAAACAGTTTCCTTCGCACGATGTGCAGGGGGAAGAACAAGGGCTGAAGGATCGGGGAAACGAGTACCGCTGGTATGTCGATCCGCTCGACGGCACTACAAATTTTGCGCACGGATATCCGGTTTTCTGCGTTTCTTTGGCGGTAGAGCGCCGCTCAGCAGCAGCCGCAACCCGGGTTGCAGGAGTGGTCTACGATCCTACCCGCGACGAGCTGTTCACCGCCGAACAGGGCAAAGGGGCTCAACTGAATGGCAAACGAATCCAAGTGTCGAAGATCGGCCAGTTGAAAGAATCGCTGCTCTCGACCGGATTTCCCAGCCACAAGCGCCATAAGAATCCCAATATTTTTTTCTACCATCAGATCACGCTGCGCACTCATGGGGTTCGCCGGGCGGGCTCGGCGGCGCTCGATCTTTGTGATGTTGCTTGCGGGAGATTCGATGGATTCTGGGAATTCAATCTCAATCCATGGGACACGGCGGCGGGCGTACTGATCGTCGAAGAAGCCGGAGGCAAGGTCAGCGGTTTCGACGGTTCTCACTTTCAGCTGAACAGCCGCGAGACGCTGGCTTCCAACGGCTTGATTCACGATGCGCTGGTGCATGAGTTTCAGGAAATCTTCGCCGGCCGCGGATTGGATTCCTTGCCTGATCCGCGCGAATATCGCAAGTGAGATTTCCTAGATGCCAGCCTATCCGCGGCTGGCGATAGACATGACCACACGACGCACTGTCCCGGCTCTCGCAGTCTTGCTGCTGGCAATGTGGCCCGGATCTGCACGCGCGGCAGACTCGTCGACTAAGCCAGACGCCGCTTACATCCAGTCTTTCGAAAAATGGAAAGCGGCCGAAACCGATGACCTCAAGACAAACTGGTTGCCGCTCGTGGGTCTTTTCTGGCTCAAGCCGGGAGCGAATGCGTTCGGGAGCGATCCTTCTAACGCCATCGTTTTTCCCAAAGGACCGGCGCACGCAGGAGAGTTCGATCTCGACGGCAAAGACGTCACCCTGAAATTATTGCCTGGAACGCAGGCTTCGATTGAGGGCAAGCACGTCACCAGCGCGAAACTCGAGCCCGACACCTCGCAGCGCCAAACCGAAGTGGAGTTGGGGACACTGCGCTTTCACGTCATTGTTCGCGGAGAGCGGGTGGGAATCCGGGTGAAGGATACCGACAGCGAGTATGCGCGGAAGTTCAAAGGCATGCAGTTTTTCCCGCTGGATATGGACTATCGCGTGACCGCAAACTGGCTTCCCGGTGACGGGAAGAGAACAGTGCAGGTTCCCAACGTTCTCGGAGATGTGATCGCCGAGGCGGTACCGGGGATGGCTGTCTTCACGCTCCATGGCCAGGAGTTCAAGCTGACCGCGCTCGGGGGAGATCCGGGCAAGGGTTTGTTTTTCGTCTTCAGCGACGCCAGCGCAAAGAGGGACACCTATCCCGGCGGCCGTTTCCTCGATACGGGTCCGGTAAGCAATGGAACCGTTGTGCTGGATTTCAATCGCGCCTATAACCCTCCTTGCGCGGTGACCCCGTATGCCACTTGTCCTCTCGCTCCAAAGGAGAACCGCTTGCCGGTGGCGATAACAGCGGGTGAGAAGTTTGATAAGTCCTTGCACGCGCACCATTGAACGGTGCTTGTGTAGGGCGGACGCTTCGTCCGCCCCGCAGCGCTACAATATCCTTATGTGGGGCCGCCGGCTCCGCTCCGGCGGCCAATCTCTAACTCCTCAGGTCAACCCGTGATCAGCTCACTCCTCGAACGCAAAATCGAAAAACGCCCCGATAAGGTTCGGCTGCAAGGCCGCATTCTTTTTCTCACCGAAGATCCCGAATTGATCAGGCGGCAACTGGCGGGCGAAGATCTGCCCTGGGACGGCAAGAATCCCGCGAATAATCCCAAGCTGCGCGACGATATTTCGACCGACGAAATTACGCCCGCGCACTACTGCTTCTACTTTGACGAGACACTTGGCGAAATTCCATATCTGGGATTGAAATGCGGCAATGTGACCCCGATCGGGCGCGGGGACGTGAAGCGCGGCGGCTTCGTCTGCGCCGTGAGCGGCAAACGTCGCGGCAAGGGATCGAGCAGGGAACAGTCACCTTATGCAGAGATGTGCGCCGGTATCCGCGTAGTCATCGCGGAAAACATTGAGCGCATTTACAAGCAGAATTGCCAAAATCTCGGACTGCTCACTTCGACCAACTTTTCTCTGATTGACCGCATACGCAACGGAGAAGAAATTGCGCTGAACGAATTCACCGCAGGCGAAGATGAAATCACCCGCCAGGTGATCGAATACGGCGGCTTGTTCCCGTTCAACGTAGCGCGCATGCTAGGCAAAGTGTTCCTGTCCCCGATCAAAGGAGCAGGCGAGCGCCGCCCCATGACGGTTGCCGAAAAGATCTTCGCGCGCCACATGATCCGACCGGCTGAGACGGAGCATGCAGGGACAGGCGCAATCGCCGGTCCAGCCGACCGCAGCTCGGGTGCTGCTGACGTGGGCGTCCCCAGCGTCAAGCCCGGCGACACCGGTTTTGCCCGCGCCGATCTGCGCTTCAGCCACGAGTACGTCACCCCCATGGCCGCCATCTTCTTCGAGCGTTACGTCGGAAAAGATGCCAAGGTCAACGATCCCTCCACCATCATTTTCTTCCGCGACCATCTGACGTTTCTGGACGAAGTGATATCGGAAGAGAAGAAGAAGTTGGGCCTGCTCGACCTCGCCACGCAGTTGAAACTCAAGCAGCAGGATTTCGCCCAGAAACAGGGAATCAAGCTGCACGGTGAACTGACCGACCGCAAAGGCTCCGAAGGAATCTGCCATTCGATCGTGCTGGAGAGCTACGCCTTGCCGGGACAGTTGAACATCGGTTCCGACTCGCACACGCCCCATGTCGGCGCGATTGGCTGCGTAGCTTTCGGGATTGGCACCACCGATGTGTTCAATTCCTGGATCACGAAAGATGTCCGGGTGAAGGTTCCGGAGTCGGTGAAAATCATTATCCGCGGCAGGAAGCATCGCAATGTCACGGCCAAAGACTTCATCCTGAAGATCCTCAGCCTCGATTACGTGCGCAGCGGCAAGGCCTTGGCCAAAGTGATGGAGTACGCGGGCGAGGCCATCGAAGAACTCAGCGTGGATGAGCGCGCGACCATGACGAACATGGCCGCCGAGATCGGTGGATTCACGGGCATTGTCGCCCCTGATAGGAAAGCCGTGGATTTTCTTGTCGAACGCCGCGGCATGGATCGCAAAAAAGCGGAAGCGCTAATTGAGGGCTTGTACAGCGATCCGGGTGCACAGTACGCGCATGTCATCGAACTGGATGCCGCCGACATCACCCCCATGGTCGCCACTCCGGGAGACCCCGGAAACGGAAAGTATGTCCGCGAACTGAACACGCCCATTCCCGTAGAGATTGCTTACGGCGGAACCTGCACCGCGGGCAAGAACGAAGACATGGACATGTACGCGCAAGTTCTCGCTGATGCGCTGAAGCAAGGCAAGCGCGTGGCGGACTCGGTGAAGTTCTACATCCAGTTCGGCTCGCAGGAGACGCGCGATTACTGCATGCGCCGCGGGTATCTCGACATTTTCAAAAAAGCGGGAGCGCAGGTGATCGAGCCCAGTTGTGGTGCCTGCATCAACGCCGGTCCGGGAGTGTCCACCCGACCAGATCAGGTTGTGATCAGCGCGCAGAACCGCAATTTCCCAGGCCGCAGTGGTCCCGGCCAAATGTATCTCGCATCTCCCCTGACGGTTGCTGCCAGCGCAGTTGCTGGATACATCGTGGAGTATGAACCGAGCGAGAGAAAGGAACTGGTGGGCGCCTGATACGGCGCACACGTAGGGCAGCCGCTGGGGCTGTGCGACGCAAAGTGAAGCGAGCCGATCGTAAGAGACGCAGATCAGGTCGGAAATGACCTAAAACCAATATCCTCCGAACTATATTTCTGGCAGAACTCTTCTTAACCCCATGCTTTTGCGAATCCAGCTAACTGGTTGATTTCAAGCAGCATGGTTGAAATCAGCCACTCCCTTTTGCGCAACTTTTCAGCCCCCCTGAGGTTCCAATTACCAGAAGCAGGCGGACCGAGTCCAGGCAAGAAAGCAGCAAGAAGGACGGTCTGCCAGGCAGTGTGAGCTCGGAGTGCTTTGTCGGGCTCGAATCAGGGGGTTCTTATGCGCTATTTCAAATATGTAGCGGTGCTGGCAGTGCTGATGGTGCCTTTGGCGTATTCGCAGGCACAGGTTTCAGTTGGAATTGGAGTGGGCCCGGTTGGCGTTCTGGTTGGGCATCCGTATGTTGCAGGGCCGCCGGTTTGTGAGTACGGCTACTACGATTATTATCCTTACGCCTGCGCACCCTATGGCTACTACGGACCGAGCTATTTCGTAAACGGGGTCTTCATCGGAGCGGGCCCGTGGTACCACGGCTATTACCATCGCGATTGGGATCGCGGCGGCTGGCGCCACCACGGCTGGAATCACGTGTTCGCTGGACGCGGATGGGGCTACAGACATGACGGCTATGAGCGCGGCTACGCTCGGGAGGGATACAGCCGGGCATACGCCGGCAGTTATCGTCGAGGCTATGCTGGAGGCGGCTACGGTTTCCACGATGGCGGCGGATTCCACGGACATGGCGGCGGACGTCGCTGATCATGGTCGGCAATGCAAACAGCTGGCAGCGCAAGCTGCCAGCTGCGTTTTTTCGCCGACCATTTCTGGCTCCATCTGCTATCGCGCGACCTGCGCTTGGGCTCTCGGTAGATCTTTTACATCTGGGAAGGAACTCGGCGCTAGCAAGGTGCGTTCCGGAGGTTGAGATCCTGAGTTGAGTGCTGCGGCAAGCAGGTGGATTGCGTCTCCGACCAGCGGAGGGGCAATAACCGTCGCTCTTAATCGTTTCTGGCGCACCCACTCCTGCCCCGCCCTGGGAACGCCGTCGCATCCTGTGATGGGAAGCTGCAGCCAGGAATCACGCTCTTGCAGGTTGCTTATTTCTTCAAACGCCCGGCGCGCGCCGATCGCCATGTCATCATTCTGGCATGCAATCATCGATATCTTCATTTGGCGCGAGGTGCTCAACGAGAGCCATGATTTGATCGCGGTGTATCCGCTCTGCTGCGTCCAGTCCCCCTTCAAGGTTTTTATGCTCACGCCAGCAGGTTTCGCCGCGAGCATCCCTTTGCTTCTAAGCTTCGCCACATCGCGGACGGACGGACCTTCAATGTAAAGAACGTTGCCTTCGTCTCCGATCAGCGCCTGCATCTGTTGTCCTTGAATCTTGCCAATTGCTTCGTGATCGGACACGATGCAGAACACCGGGGTTTTGAACTGTGCCCGCAGTGGAGCAATATACTCCGCATTGGAGTTGATGAGGCCCCACCCGATCCCTGCTTTCACCGCGGCGCGAGCAATCTGCTCCATGCTTGTGCCTACCGGCTCCGCCAGAATCGCATCTGGGCGTTTCGCCGGATCCTGAATGAAGCTTAGGATCTGCTGCGTCTGCTGCACGGCATCGTTACCGGAGTAAATGATCTGGAGGTTGGCGTCCAGCTTGAGGGCAGCAGATTGAGCCGAGGCCGCCTGCTCCAGCTGGAAGTCGTTATCTTCGGTGAGCAGCGAAACCACAACCTTGAGCTTGTTCATTGGAGGCAGGCCCCGCAACATCGAATGTCACGTTCGTTGCATTATTAATGCACTGTAATGATGCTGGCGCTACGTTACTTTCGTGATTGCCTCTGCCTCAAGCCGCATTCGCACAAGCGGTTGCGACGCATACGGCGCTGTACCGGATTCCCGATTTCTTGCTAGAATGTGCCGTTCTGTGGCTTGCCCGCGCACGCCGCCATGGTAGTAAGATAAAGGTAACCATCCCAGGAGACTAAACACCGATATGACCTACGTGATTGCTGAACCGTGCATCGGCACCAAGGACACTGCATGTGTGGATGCGTGCCCGGTGGATTGCATTCATCCCAAAAAAGACGAGCCCGCCCACGCAACGGAGGAACTGCTCTACATTGACCCCGTTGAATGCATCGATTGCGGCGCTTGTGTTCCGGTGTGCCCAGTTTCGGCGATCTTCGCTCTCGATGATCTGCCGGAGAAGTGGAGCGCTTTCACCGAGCGCAACGCAAAATATTACGGCCGCTAGTCCTCTGTACATCGTTTGTGAAGGGGTGCCGCATTTTTGTCGCGATTTCCGCGGCAGGGTGAGGGTTTCGACTTCTGCAGTTCGTGTTCGAGCGAAAGGGATTCAAAGTCCTCAGCCTCTTTCGCAAGATCGCGAAAGAAGGGTGGGGCACCCGCGGCACTCTGGATGGGTACCCCGGAACCCTCTGAATCTCCATGCCTACCGCCATCGAATGCCGCGATTTGCGCAAAACTTACGACGGGAAGGTTGAAGCCGTACGCGGTCTGAATCTCGAGATCCATACCGGCGAGTGTTTCGGGTTACTCGGACCCAACGGGGCGGGGAAGACCACTACCATCGAAATCCTTGAAGGATTGCTTGCGCCCACATCCGGCAGCGTCTCGATCCTCGGCCACCGCTGGAACGAAAACGAGCGTGAAATGCGCGAGTGGCTGGGCATCTCGTTGCAGGAAACACGGCTGTCAGAAAAATTGACGGTTCGCGAGACCGTCGATCTGTTTGCCAGCTTTTATCGCGAGCCGCGTTCCACCGACGAGATTCTCGACCAGCTCCAGCTGACAGAAAAGGCCGACTCCTGGGTCGGGAAGCTTTCCGGCGGCCAACGGCAGCGCCTTGCCGTGGCCACTGCCCTCGTCTGCAACCCGAAAATTCTATTTCTCGACGAGCCGACAACCGGACTTGATCCGCAAAGCCGGCGTCAATTGTGGGACATCATTCGCGCATTTCAGCGCAATGGTGGCACCGTGCTGCTCACCACGCACTACATGGACGAAGCTGAGCGCCTCTGCGACCGGCTCGCCATCATCGATCACGGCCAAGTCATCGCGGAGGGATCGCCGCCCGATTTGATCAACCGTCTCGGCGGACACCACGTGGTGGAGTTTTCGGTAACGGGCTCCGATGGCGCAGCCATGGCACCGTGGCGCAGTTTGCCGAGTGTAGAGTCTGTCCGGGAAGACGATGGCATGGTTGCATTGAATGTGAAGCAGCCGCATCTGACGATCCCCGCGTTGTTGCAAGCCATCGAAACACAGGGCGGCACACTGCAGCATCTGACCACGCGCCAGGCAAGCCTGGAAGATGTGTTCGTTCGCCTGACAGGCCGCCACCTGCGCGAAGACTGAACGTGTTGACCGGGATGGTGTAGCCCCGGACGCCTGGTTCGGCGTGCTCCAGCACGAGAACCATCAGAGGATCTGTATGAGCGTCGCCCAGGAAACTCCAGTCAGAACTCAACCCGTGACTCCACCATCCCAGCGCCGCAACGGCCGCTGGGCGGGCTACTCCCATCTTCTGATGGCGCGCATGCTGGAGCTCAAGCGCGAGCCCGAAGTGGTGTTTTGGGTTTTCATCTTTCCCCTGCTGCTGGCGCTTGGTTTGGGAATCGCTTTCCGGAACAAACCCGAAAGTGCGATCTCGGTTGCGATCGAGCAAGGCGCCGAGCCAGCACAAACTTTGCTGAAGAAATCTCCGCAAGCGAATCAGTTCAAAACCCAGGTCCTCGATGCCGACGCTGCTCACCACGGATTTCGCCTCGGCAAATTCGATGTCGTGATCGAATCCGACAGCAAAGAAAATTTTACGTATCGCTACGATCCCGGCCGTCCTGAGAGCGTGCTGGCAAGAGCAGAGGTGAATGATGCCCTGCAAACTGCGGCCGGCCGGAAAGATCCAGTCCCAACTAGGCCGGTGAGTTCTTCCGAGCCCGGCTCGCGCTACATCGACTTTTTGATCCCCGGTCTACTGGGAATGAACCTGATGAACTCCGGGATGTGGGGCATCGGGTTCGCGCTGGTAGATATGCGCCAGAGAAAATTGCTCAAGCGTTTCGTAGGCACGCCCATGCGCCGCGGAGATTTCCTGCTTGCGCTCGCCTCGAGCCGCCTCATCCTGATGATTATTGAAGTGGGATTGCTTCTCGCATTCGGCGCACTTTTCTTCCACATGCGCGTCATGGGCTCGATCGCCGGTATCGCGCTCATCGCCGGAATTGGTTCGCTGACCTTTGGAGGAGTCGGACTCCTCACCGCCAGCCGCGCTCAAAAAATTGAATCGGTCAGCGGCCTGATCAATTTGGTGATGATGCCCATGTGGATTTTCTCGGGCGTCTTCTTCTCATACGAAAGGTTCCCAGCAGTCATCCATCCACTGATCAAGGCCTTGCCCCTGACGGCTCTCAATGATGCACTGAGAGCCAGCATCCTGGAGGGCACACCCATCCTGCAGCAGTGGCCGCGTCTGTTGGTGATGGGATTGTGGGGCGGGATCTCATTCCTGCTGGCTTTGAAATGGTTTCGCTGGACTTAACCAGCAAGTAGTTCAGCAGTTAGGAATGAGCGAAGCGACTCGACCTGCCGCTCGGACCCCGCTCATAGGATTCGCGAGAAGCTATGAACGGGGGCGATTGGCATTTGAAAATGACTGCGATTACGACTTGGCCAGCTTGGCTTTCCGCACTTTTGCCCAGCGTAGCCTTTGAGCCTCGGCAATCCTCCGGCGGGCTTCTTTGCTCAGGACTCGCTTTGTCCCAAGCTTAATCCCACCAGCATGACCGAGAGCGTCCAGCGCTTTCCGTACGCTTTCCGTCTCTTTTTGAAGACGGGAGTACTCATGGCGTAGGGAAGTGACTACCTTGTTCAGGTTCGTCATTTATTTCCCCCTCATAAGTAAAGGCTAACACGGAAAGAAAAAAACATGTCGCGAGATTCTCTAATCTTTGTGCGGCGGCTGCATGTGGACTTACCGGCTTCAAAACGGTAGTTCAATACTTGGCAAGAATTTCGGTGCCTGGCGTGCCTTCGTAGCCTGCTCAAACGAGTACGCAAGCTTGATCAAGGTAGGCTCGCTCCACGCGCGTCCAAAGAACGAGATACCTACGGGCAATCCGAAAATATTTCCCGCTATTACATTGATGTTTGGATAACCTGCGACGGCTGCGGTATTCGAACTCCCGCCACCAAAATGATCGCCCGCAATCAGGTCGGTAATCCATGCTGGACCCCCGGTGGGCCCAATTAAGGCGTCCAGCTTGTGCTTGTCCATGACCAAATCGATACCTTCCGTACGCGCCAGTTGGTGATTCTTGGCTAGCGCATCCGTGTATTCCTTTTCCGTGAGTGGCCCCTTCGCCTGAGACTTTATAAATAGGTCCTGGCCGAAATAAGGCATCTCTTTTGCTCGATTGTGTTCGTTAAATGCAATGATGTCTTCAAGCGTCTTGACCGGAGCAGAGGCACCCAGGCGCGCAAGATAGCCATTCAGATCTGCTTTGAGTTCGTACAAGAAGACGGTTAGTTCAGTGTCGTCGAATTTTCCCAAAGTTTTGATTTCAACGGGATCGAGAACGATGGCTCCCTGTTTTCTCGTTACCGCAATCGCCTGGTCCATAAGCCTATCCACCGCGTCGTTAAAGCCGAAGTATTTTCGGACAACGCCGATGCGGGCGCCCTGCAACCCGTTCGCGTCACAATACTGTTCGTAGTTGGCCTGCGATCTGCCCGCACTCGCAGCTGTTGCCGCATCCTCGGGATCGACTCCCGTCAGCGCACCTAGAACAATGGCAGCATCGCGAACGCTTCGGCACATTGGTCCTGCTCCGTCCTGGCTATGCGAGATCGGAATGATTCCCGAGCGGCTTACGAGCCCAACTGTGGGCTTGATTCCCGCCAGTCCGTTGGAAGATGAGGGGCAAACGATGGAACCATCGGTCTCGGTGCCGATCCCCGCGGCGGCCAAATTTGCTGAAATCCCCGCACCCGTCCCTGAACTCGATCCGCACGGATTGCGGTCGAGCGCATAAGGATTTCGGGTCAGGCCACCGCGTCCACTCCAACCACTAGTCGAATGGCTGGAACGAATGTTCGCCCATTCGCTGAGGTTTGTTTTACCCAGAATTACCGCGCCTGCCGCCCGCAGCTTTTGTGCAACGAAAGAATCCTTTGCCGGTTTTGAACCTACCAGCGCCAGGGACCCCGCCGTTGTCATCATCCGATCGGCGGTATCGATGTTGTCCTTGATGAGTACAGGTATGCCATGCAAGGGCCCGCGCGGGCCTTTGGCCTTGCGTTCGCGATCGAGTTCTCGAGCGATCGAGAGCGCATCGGGATTCATCTCGATGATGGCGTTAACCGCAGGTCCGCGCTTGTCGATGTCCTCAATACGCTGGGTGTATTTGTCGACAAGCGACCCGGCGGTGAATCTGCCGGACTTCATCCCTTCCTGCAGTTCGGTGATGGTGATCTCTTCCAGTTCGAACGGCTTAATCCCAGGAGCGCCGGCTTCGCGAGGGCGAGTGACCTCCCGCGCAGTGCTGAGTGCCGGAGGGAGTGAGAAAGCAGCGCCGGCAGCAAGTGTGGTCTGCAAAAATTCGCGGCGCGACGAGCCTGAGTTGGATGAAGTCATTCGTCTTCCAGAAAGCGAGATTGACAGCAGGCGGACTATTAAAGCACGAATACTCGGAGGAGTTCACCAATAGGCGTTGTCGGCGAGGATGGAAGATTCATTCTGCAAAAGCCACCGCAGAGATCCTGCGGCCGACACGAAGCGTGGGCCTCAGGATGACAAAGTGCAACCGGGGTGCAAATGAAACCTGGCGCCGAGATGCATGGATCCTGCGCCGCGGAAAACCGCGGCTCAGGATGACAACTTTGGGCGGGGCTTCTTGAGGAGCCTCTCTGGGAGTGATAAGCTAAATTCCGTTCACGCCGGTGAGCGGGAGTAGTTCAGCGGTAGAACGCCAGCTTCCCAAGCTGGATGTCACGGGTTCGATCCCCGTCTCCCGCTCCATCAATTCAACAACTTAAGAGCGTTCCTTTCAGGCAATTTCGCTGTGTCGACAAAACTGTCGACAAAGCATGGTGGTTTCCGGAATTTCTCCAACATCTCGACAGCTTGGCGCTGAGCGCTCGCTGAGATGTGCGTGTAATGGCGAATCATGGCCGCGGACATATGGCCCACCATTGCGCCCACTACGGGCAACGGCACACCTTGCTCTCCCATCATGCTGATGAACGTGTGCCGCATGTCATGGAAGCGCAGCTTTCCAAGGCCAGCAGCCTTGCGCAGGTTTCTGTATGACGTGATCCATGAGACTTGATGTCGCGTGACATCGTAACCCGTGCCGCGCATTGGATCGTCTTCCCGCGTGTGCTTCGACAAATCTGCTGGCAATAAAAAATGTTCCGGCAATAATGCACCTAGCATCTGTGCGCGCTGATAGAGCCGTGCGGCTGCCATCAGCGCGTCGCGGTTCAATTCGACGATCCGCTGTCCGGCATCCGACTTCGTGATATCACGCGTGATGTAGATGCGTTTCTTTTCCAGATCAATGGCCCCAAGTTGTAGCTTCTTGATCTCGCCGCCTCGCATTCCGGTACATGCAGCGAGGACTTCGGCGCAGTATGCAACAAGAAAAGAGTCGCGCGATGCGGCAGCAGCTTCCAGTCGCGCTATTTCATCCGACGCGAGAGCGCGGCCAATTTTGCCATCCGGTTCCTTTAGCCGCTTGAAATTCTCACTGAACGAGCGCTTCCAGAGGTTTTCTTGTCGCAGAACTTTGACCAGAATGCCGAGTTCGTTGTTGATCGGGCGTGCCTTTACAGTCTTGTTGCGCTTCGCTTGGTAGCTCTTCAAGTCATCCAGTGTGATCGCCCCGAGCCTCTTCGATCCCAATTCCCGCAAGAGTATTCGAAGGCAAGAGCGCTCGTTGCTTCTGGCCTTTTGCGATCCGAGTACGTGTTGATCAACCCAGAGTGTGCAAGCCTCAGCTACAGTCCACTTTGCTTTGTCCGTGGGCAATTGATCATTCGCGAGGTTCTTTAAGAATTCATTCTTGGCTTCTATGGCTTCAGCGCGATCTCTGGATCCTGTGGACTTCTCTCGCCAACCCGTTGCGGTTTTGTACTTGAAACAAAAGATGCCACGTACTCGATACAGTCCGTTCTGTCTTGCCATGCTCTTTTCTCCTTGATGTACTGATCTTCTGCTTGCTTGTTGATCTTCTACTTGCCGGTGCGTTGGTAGTAATTCCTGCGGCGTGCTTTGTGGTCTTCATTCCATTTCGGCCCAGACTGTGCGTGCGCGATCCGGCATTCATCGCTATGTGAGCGCTGATGCCCGAAGCGGGCATAGAACCATCGTTTGCATGGCTCGTTCTGGCATCGCCGCAAGCGCGTCAGCAACCCCAGCATCAACAGCCGCTGAATTTGGGTGAGCGCCTGCCGCTCGGCATCATCGATCCCAGCCTCGTCCAGTAAAAACTCCATGCGAATTCCTCCCTTGGCTGATGGGCGCCCACCGGGAGCGAGACATCCGCGATAACGGCGAAGGCGATCCCGAAGGTTCTTCCATAATTTTTCCAGCATTTCACTCTGTTCGTGCTTGTAGCCAATGCCGATTTTGCCGAGCACTGTATCTCTTCCCCATCCGTGGCGCTCGCGCATCTCTTGCTCGACGTGAAGTATCTCGATGTACTCGATGTACCCGATGACGATGGCTTCGATGTTCTTCTGGGCGTCAGATGGTGGCCCATTCAAGAACTCTGCCAACGACTGGCCATCCTCTTCGCCTTGGAATGCATGCTCTTTTCGTTGGGCTCTCTTCTTTTCCATGATTCTCCTGTGTACACAGCTTAATCAAAAGATGACATAGTAAATATGTTCGCGAATTAGCTTGCCACAAAGCATCGTCACAGGTCAACATGGGGAATATCGCAGCGGTACACGGAGGGGTAGAAATGAAAGCAGCAAAAAAGACAGTTGCGAGAGCGCTGGAAGGGCGCACAGCGCTCGGCATGGCTGAGACCGCGGGGGCCTTTGGAATTAGCCGAGACGTTCTGGACAAAGCGATCAGGGAAGGAAGGCTTCGCTCGATCAAGATTGGTGAGCGAAGACTGATTCCGGCCAGTGAAATAGAGCGCATCTGCGAGGAGGGGCTTTAACCAGTCACTCCGCGCCGGGCGAATCCATTCCTGAGGAAAGAACTGGATCGTTTAATCGCGGCGAATCTCGTTCCTGTGGAAAGGAAACAGGTAAGGAAAGCCATGACCGAACAAGGAATAGCTCTCGGCAAGCGCGGATTGAAACACGGGCCTAAGTTCGCTCACCGCGAGACACGCTCTCTCTGTGCAGAATTTATCGGAAACGGCGGGACTAGAAGACTAACTCCGGGGACCACGGACAAGCTGAAATCTGAGTTGGCGAGACTCGCCAACTCCAGCGATGCTCACGTCCAGCGCTTCACTGCTCTGATGTACTCGCGGTATCCGGAGTTGATTCGATGATCGATCACTCCCGGATTCCTAATGCACAGCAGTTCTACACCGAGGAGATCGGCAAACTGTCGCGGCCTTCACGCCGTTGGGCAATGGGTCGGTGTCCGTTCCACGAATCGAAATCCGGCCGTTCATTCTCCGTGAACATTGACTCTGGAGGGTTTCACTGCTTCGGGTGCGACACGAAAGGCGGGGATGTCATAGCCTTCACGCGACTTCGCTACAACCTTGGGTTCAAGGAAGCATGCCAACGAGTCGGCTGCTGGGATGCAGCGTCATCTCCTGAAACCGCCCGCAAATTCGAGGCGCAAATCCGCGAGCGCAATCAGCAGCGACAAGCGGAAGAATTACAGAAAGCGGAAGAACGCGAACAGCGCTTGCAATTGCGTGATGACCTGCACACGGCCATACAACTCGAACGGGAAGTTTCCGCACGGCTCGATGAATTGGCGGGAGTTGAATCGGCGGAAGTCGAAGACTGCTGGCAATTGCTTTCTCTGCTCAATGATCGCATCCGCGAATGCGAGCAGCAATTTTGCGCGGCCGCAGGATTGGAGCCGCTGCTATGAATGCACACGGAATTCCCCTCGCTTTCGATGAGTTCGCTACTGAGGAAAGCAAATCCCGGGTCAACGGGAAGAGCGCGTTTGATGCTGAGATTACTCAAACGCCGCAATGGCCCGAAGTTCTGTCTCTAGAAGCATTTCATGGTATAGCGGGTGAGTTTGTCAGCACAGTAGAACCTCATTGCGAAGGCGACTCCGCAGCGTTGCTTGTGCAATTTCTGGTTGCATTCGGCAATCGAGTTGGGCGCTCTCCTTATTACGTGGTCGAAGCAACACAGCATCACATGAATATGTTTGCCTGCTTGGTGGGCATGACGTCAAAAGCGCGTAAAGGCACCAGCGGCAATCACGTCAAGCAACTGTTTGTCGACCTGGAACAAGGTGAGGCTCGTGAAGGATTCGTTTCCGGACTGAGTTCTGGCGAGGGTTTGATAGCGGCGGTGCGCGATGCAGAGCCGGACGTCACAGATAGCAAGGGCAATACAAAACCCGGGGACCCGGGCGTCTCTGACAAGCGAATCCTAGTCACGCAGGGCGAGTTCTGCACCGTCCTAAAGGTGATGGACCGTGAAGGCAACACGTTATCCGGAATCTTGCGCGATGCTTGGGACGATGGATTTCTCCGGGTGATGACCAAGAAACAATTGAGAGCGACCGACGCGCATATTTCCATCATTGGTCATATCACTCGCGATGAACTGCGAAGCCACTTGACGGCTACGGACAAGGCCAACGGCTTCGCCAATCGCTTTCTGTGGCTGTGTGTGAAGCGTTCCAAACTTTTGCCGGAGGGTGGGAATGTACCCCGGGGAGAGATGAAAGCAATCGAGCAAAAGCTTGTGGGCGTCTTCAACAAAGCGCGCGTGATAGGGCGTATGCGTCGCGACGATGCCGCTAAGGAGCTTTGGGCGAAGGTATATGCCGCACTCAGCGAAGGAGAAATGGGACTGGTTGGCTCAGTCATCGCGCGCGCCGAAGCTCAGGTTCTCCGGCTGCAATGCGTATATGCCCTGCTAGATGGCAGCGAGATCGTGAAGGTTGATCACCTTAGGGCAGCGCTGGCGGTATGGAACTACTGCGAAGCCAGTTGCCGCTACATCTTCGGTGAATCCATCGGCGATCCTATCGCAGATCAGATTTTGTCCGCGCTCAAGCAACAACCCGGGGGGCTGAGCAGAACTGAAATACGCGACCTGTTCGGACGACACAAGAGCAAGGCGCAGGTGGATGTTGCGCTGACCTCATTATTAGAACGTGGCAAAGTTGGCCGGGGTTCTGAAACGACCGGGGGGCGGCCGATTGAGGTGTGGTTCGCAGTTATACAGGGCGACAAAAGCGACAAAAGCGACAAGAGCGGCGGCGCTCGTTAGAGTTCGGTCGCTTATATCGCTTATGTCGCAATGGAGGAACTAGAGAATGGCGCGGGACCTTATGAAAATCGTGAGGGAATGGGAAGCGGAGCGCGAAGCGAAGCGACGGCAACAAGCTGTTGACGATGAGGTCACTTCTGGCACCCTAGCACCTCAGATACATCCCGAGAATTTGCCCTGGCCCGGCTACAACGGCGGGGTGCAATTCGTCTGCGATCATTGCGGAGTTCACTTCGACACGTCCGCGGGGTTTGCCAAGCACCAGCTGAACGAACACTCAGAAGAAAAGCAAAACATGGAAACCAATCGGTGAGCGACGCCGAAACAACTCGAGCTTGGAATTGGTGGCGAGAGGAAGTCATGCAAGAACTCTGGCTGGAACCCTGGCGATTTGAATGTGCGTTCTTGCAAGCCGAGTGCAGATTCACGAGAGTTGAAACTCAACCGAGAAATTAAATGCCGAATCGAGCTCCAAAACCTTGCGCAGGTCCAAATTGCAGATTTCTGATTTCTTCCGGCAGATTTTGCGAATCGTGCAAAACGTCCGGGCGTGCACGCGCGCGCGACACCAGACCAAACGCAGCTGCTCGCGGTTACGATTTCGCTTGGCGACAAATGCGCATTCAACATCTCCAACAGAATCCATTTTGCGCTGATCCGTTCAGAATTCATTCGACTCAAGTTTTGGCAACTGACGTTGATCACAGAGAACGACATTTGGGCGACGAAGACAAATTGCGCGACAGAGATAACTTACAAAGCTTGTGCAAATCGTGTCATTCGAGGAAGACAGCAAAGTTCGACGGCGGATTTGGACATAAACCAGTAC
>JBKOUZ010000177.1:0-14103 GCA_046723715.1 Acidobacteriota bacterium
TTTCGAGATCGCCCGTTTGGGTCACTGAAGTGTCCTCCTATGGGCGAGTTAAATTATAGGCTAGGAGTGAGAATGGCCTACATGCCAGCGCCAGCAGTACAGACAGCAGTAGGTTTCTAGCCGCTCTGAATCGTAGGCATCCGGCAAGCACCGTATCGCTGCACTTGCTGCTCGGCGTCAACCTTGAATCTGTGGGATCGTTTACTCACACGCATGCGGGAAGCCTTCGTGCACCGTCGCTCTTTGTATGTCATCTAATCCAACCCCGCACGTTGAAGTGCATCGGTCGCGACTTGGACAAACTCAAACGGAAGATGCGTCTTGAGTTCGAGAAGGGCTGTCGGCGAGTTCAAAACATTCAGCGAGGGATTTCCGTTCGGCATCTGTCAGCGTTCCCAGGTATCTCCTTGCGGACTGCGCAAGCGTAAGATTCTCTGTAGCCCTTTATGGGGCCTTCGGCCCGTGTTTTTTGGTTAGGGAATCTGCAACCCGGGTTCCCGTTTAGTTGCCCCTTACTTGTCCCTTAGTGATGCCCGAATGATGCCACTTTGCACCCTTTCGGGATACGTAGGGATACCTAACTCCGACAAAACATTCACCGCCATCTTATCTAGTCGCCTAGGAAACCGCTGCTCTATCCAACGGAGCTACGCGGCCGTGCACTCATTTCTCGATTTCGATGACAGCCGCCGAGTCACTCTTCCAACTGCTAAAGCTCACGCTTCGGCGAAACATAACAGAGATTTGTCCAACATCCGCTGAAAAGCCGCGCTGGGCGCGGATTGCAACCTCCAGGCAGGAACTTACATCTATTTTGGCGCAAGCGAGCAAGGCCTGCGGGGAGGCGGGCAGTACTCGTTTATGGATGTCACTGAGTGTTCTTTTTCAAAGTATCTCCTGCTATTCACGTTCGTTCTTCCTTCTGTTGGTTGCGCCAGCCTCAAATCCAGTCCTAGTGGCGGTACTCCGCCGCCCAAAGTGATGAATGTCAGCATTCAGCTGAACCAGACGCAGGTCACTGTGCTGACGGGCGCACAACAGCAATTCAGTGCGGTTGTGCAAGGCACCAGCGATACCGCGGTGAACTGGTCCGTCGACAGTGTCGCCGGCGGAAGCGCGGCTACTGGGACGATCAACGCAACCGGAATGTACACGGCGCCAAATCAAGCGGGAACGCACACGGTTACCGCGACCAGCGCAGCCGATACCAGCAAGAAGGCCAATGCAACCGTCGCGGTGGTCACGGGCCTATCCCTGAGTCCCGCAAGCGCGGAGTTGATGACGGGAACGACGCTGCAATTTACTGCGACCGTGCCGGGACAGACCAACCCCGCAATCGCCTGGTCGGTGGATGGCATCGATGGCGGTGATTCCACCGTCGGGACCATCAGCAGCGAGGGTGTCTACACTGCGCCCTCGAGCAGCGGGAGTCACTCCGTGGCGGCGAAATACTCTGGCTCTCCATCAGGGACTGCAACCTCCACCGTGTCGGTATTCTCTTTGAGCGTTTCGCCTGGCGGAGTTCTAGTTATGCCGGGAGGCACACAACAGTTCAGCGCGGACGTTCTAGGAATTTCGAACACAAGCGTGGCTTGGAGCGTTGACAACATCAGCGGAGGCAACAGCTCTGTCGGGACGATCGACTCGACCGGTCTCTACACCGCTCCGAATGTGCTCGGTAAGCACACCATTACCGCGACGACGTGGCAAGTTCGTCGGGGACTGCGCAGAGCACGCTGACCGTGCTCAATCAAGCTCATGGCGCGGTGCTCACCTACCACAACGATGATTCTCGCGATGGAGCATTCACGGAAGAGACAACGTTGATACCGTCGGCGGTCAATTCGTCGCAGTTCGGAAAGCTGCGATCGTACGCGGTGGATGGCCAGATCTACGCGCAGCCGTTGTACGTTCCCCAGCTCAGTTTGAATGGCACGAATCGCGACGTGGTATTCGTCGCCACCGAAAACGATACCGTGTACGCATTCGATGCAGACCAGCAAGGTTCCCCGATTTGGCAGGCGAGCCTGGGCGTTCCTTCTCCGCGCAACGACGTGGAAGGCATTTCACCCATGCTGGGCATCACCAGCACTCCGGTCATCGACATCACCACCGGAACGCTTTATGTGCTAGCAACTAGCAACAGCGGCCCGTTTTATCTGCACGCGTTGGATATCACTTCCGGTGCGGAAAAATTCGGCGGGCCCGTCGCCGTACGTGGCTCGGTTTCCGGTACAGGCTGGGACAGCAATAACGGGAGTATCTCGTTGGAGAACGGATGCTACCAACGAACCGGGCTCGCGCTGAATCCCGTTAAGAACCAGATCTACATCGGGTTCGGGCATTGCAATCATGGGTGGCTGCTGGCCTATGACAAGACGTCTCTGAAGCAGACGGCGATTTTCAATGACACTCCAAACGGAGCGGGAGGCGGATTGTGGAATGGCGGAGGCGCACCCGCGATCAACGATCTGAGCGGGCATGTGTACATCACTACTGGCGTGGATCAAGATGATCCGCTGAGCGGGTACAACGATTCTTTCCTGCAGCTCTCGGCCGAAGACCTGTCGGTACAAGACTTCTTCACTCCCGATGATGCGTCGTTTCTGGCGGCGAATGATGCCGATTTGGGCAGCGGTTCGCCAGTGCTCATGCCGGACAACTCGTCCGACACGCCTTTCGAGATCATTGGAGGCGGAAAAGACGGGCGGCTATTCGTGGTCAACCGCAGCAGCATGGGCTCATTCTCGTCGACCTCCAACAATGTAATCCAGATGGTGCAAACCGGCGTGCATCAGTTTGACAACATCTTCTCCACTCCCCTGTATTGGAATGGAAATTTCTATGTCCACTGCGAGGGAGATGTGTTGCGACAGTTCAGCTGGACTGCGGGGAGACTTTCAGATCAGGCCGTGCACCAAGGTGCATTTGAGCTGGGTGCGCATGGAGCCACCGTTTCGTTGTCGGCGAATGGGACGAGTAATGCGATCGTTTGGGAGATCGACAACTCGAATCACGATATCGGCGGAGCCGCCATTTTGCGGGCGTATGACGCTACAGATGTCAGCAAGGAGTTATACGACAGCACGCAGGCGGGATCGCGCGACATGGCAGGAACGGCTCTGAAATTCACGGTGCCTACAGTTGCCGGTGGCAAGGTCTTTGTAGGCACAGCAAATGAGTTGGATATCTACGGGATGTTAGGACAATGAAACCGCCAGAATCTGAGCCCGGCCAAACGCCGTGGCACTAGTTCGTGGGGGGCTGGATCTGCGTGTGATTTTGCTGTGCCTGCATCTGCCGCCGCTGCTCATACAAGCGTTGCAGATCCTGCTGCATCTTTGACATCGATGAGCCATCTCCTGTACTCGACTGCGATGACGAGAGTGAGCTAGCAGGCTGACCTTGTTGCGCCACCGTGAGGCCGCCAAAATCAGGACTCGTTGCGCCGGCATCTGCCGCCGCGGTGGACGTCGCAGGCGGTGCCGCAGCCGTGGGTTGGGACTCAGCAGGGGTGGCAGCCTGGGCATTCTCGGGGGCCGGTTCAGCCGCGGGCGGACCCGCATCCTGGTTGGAGGCTTCCCCCACATTTGCGCCGGAGTTATCCGGCTCTGCGCTCGACTCGTTCAATGAATATAGGTGCCATTGGTGCGGAAAGATCCGACGATCTCGCCACCACCGTTCAACCGCAGAATAACTTCATTGCCGTTGGGACCGGTCTGGTGACCTTGGCCAGGCCCGAGATGAGCATAATCACATAGCGAACGGGATCGCCTTCGGAGAAGATCGTCTCCCGGCGCGCGAAGCGCTTCTCCCGCGCGGACGAAATGATGGTGTCACAGTCGGAGGAACCGACGTCCGCGAACAATGCAAACTTTGCTATCGCCCTGCTCTTCTCAGTTGACAACGTTAATTAAACTCCGTCTTTCGTCAGCGTCCCGACATCAGAGTCCCTGTGCCAGCACTCAGAAATCTAACGAATCGGAGCGCAGGCGGCGTCAGCAAATTGCCTATGAGTACGGGCATCCATGCTAGCCATACCTGATTTTTTTATAAAGGTGAGACCTATCCAGACTTTCAGCAGAGTAAGCATGCCCTGAGCCTGAATGACCGTCAATAACACCATTGGGTAGGTCGCTATGGCACGAAAGGGGGATATCCAGAGTGAAACGAGCGGCAGCCTAACTGAGTTGAACCTGTCCCCCAAATCCATGGATTTCGTTGACAGCACGGGAGTTTTACGCCAAACTTATTGACCAAACGCGCCTTCCGCCATCTCCTGCCAAGGCGGGCTTCGTCTCTGGCCAAAACTTCGTTTCCTCGAGCCGTAAACATGGTTGATCTTCCGTCTTCAGCTTCGTCAGGATTGAGTCTACTCGGCCATGAAGGTTCCGCATCGGCGATGCATGGCGCATGGAACGAAACAGGCACTTTGGATCGTCTTCGCCAGCGCCTGGATGATCCGACGCAGTCCACCGACTCGCTTCTGGCGGCTGTCGCCCAGGCAGCCCGAGTGCTGACCAGCGCCGACTCTGCCGCGCTCGCACTTCATCAAGATGGAAAAATCGTATGCCGTTCTAGGAGTGGACCCATCGGTCCCGAACTCGGGGCTCCGGTTAACACCGATTCAGGCATTTCGGGGGAGTGTCTGCGCTCGGCAACAATTCTGGTTTCCAGCGATACTCTACGCGATGAGCGTGTTGATGGCGATGTGTGCCGTAGTCTTGGAATACGATCGATTGCCGTTGTGCCCTTGCGTGGACAGGTAGGAATGGTGGGCATTCTGGAAGCCTTCTCGAGCCGGCCCGGCGCTTTCGAGAATGGGCAAATTGATTCCTTGCGGGCCCTGGCCGAAATTGCGGAGCGGGTGCACGAGCGTCAGGCGCATTCTTCGCAAACGCCCGCACCCAAATCAGCCCTTGGCAGCGCGGTGTTGAGCGCAATCGCCTCCCTTCGCCAGAAAGTATTGGTTCTCTTTAGTAAAGTAATCGCCAAGAAAGATTATCGGATCATCGGCGCCACCGCCGGGGTGGTACTAGTGGTTTCTATCGCAATGTGGACCAGTTTGCATAAGAGCCGAGTTGCGAGCGCTGGGAGCGAAGCTCGTCCGGCGACTCCGGTTTCTCCTGCGGTCGGCAAAAATAATGGCGTGCGCACGCCGGCCAAGGGTATGGCGCTGTCGGCATCACGAATCACTGGGAATCGATTGGACGAGCCGAGGACTGAAAGTTTGCTGCATAAAGCCGCCGAACTTTCGCCTGCGGCAGATCGTCCCAATTCATCGGCTGTGGGAGCGGGCACTGGAGAAGCAGAAGATTCTGGAGTAACGATTTTCAAGCGCGACGCACAGCCTTTACCGAACAAGTCGGCGAGCAATGGACAACCCGACGAACCGCCGCCAGCAGTCGACCTGCAACCGTCGGCTGATCCCGGCGCCCTTATCGGATCCGCTACGAGTCGCCCGAGCTTGCCTGAATTCGCGGGACCCGTGTCTAGCCTTACCGAAGCCAAGCTGGTACGCAGAGTGGAGCCTTCTTATCCCGCGCAGGCTCGAATACAAAGGCTCGAAGGATCGGTGCTGCTCGACGCCACGATTGCTGAAGACGGAACAGTTCGTTCGACCAGCGTCGTCAGTGGACCCGCTTTGCTGGCCCAAGCGGCTACTGCGGCCGTTCGCAATTGGCGCTACAGGCCTGCCGTCCTTGGCGGAAAGCCGACCGAAACCGTGATGCGCATAACGGTTGTGTTCAAACTCCCCTGAGATGCTGCCCTGACGAAATCTCACGGAGAGGGAGTTCAGCCTTCGTGAGCCCTCCGACTCGCATTAGCATTCGCAGAGGCGCAATGAGGGCATACCTATAATTTCCCCTTAAGCTCTTTCACTACCCGCCGAATTACTTTCTCATTCCGTCGGTACCATCGCCACTGCCCCTGCTTGGCAGCCTCCACCAATCCAGCCTTGGTAAGTATCGCCATATGATGGGAGATTGTGGGCTGCGAAAGATGGATGCGCTGCTCGATATCCCCCCCGCAGAGGCACCCGGGTTTTGACGCTGCGTTTTTGTTATCTTTCAATGCCTGCAGGATCCGCCGCCGGGCAGGATCAGCGATGGCATGCAGCGCCCTGTCTAGAAAAGCATCTGAGGACATGACCTAGAAATACCGCGAGAATCGACGACTGTCAATGTAAGTTGATCAACCAGGGCCCAAGTCACGGTGACAACACTCCATACGCGGCCGGGAAACCTTCAACACTGTTCTGGTGTCCAAATATAAAACGCATGCGGCACTAGTATCCGACTGGTCGTATATAGGCAGTGAACCGCCTCAGTTCAGCAATCGGGATCCAGGTCGCCATGAATCCTCCAGATCTGGTGCAAGCTTCAACAGTCTCGCGAACCGCAAAGTTGCTGCCTGCCGCCGCAGGAATTGCCGTGGCTGGCGTCGTAGCCTTTTCTGCCGCTTCACCACCATTTCACTACTCTTCGTGGACCACTCTTCTAGCCTTCGCTTTGCAACGAATATTTTCCGTCTCCATGTCCTGTGTGCTGACGAGCGCCATTTTATGCGCCCTTATTTTCCGAAACGCCGATCTCGATCATCACGTGCTACTGGTCCAAGCCTCGCGGGCCGCAATCTGGTTCGTGCCTGTTGCTTTACTCATAGGCACTAATTCCTCCTGGACTCTTCTGGCCGTTGCAATCTTGGCAGTCCTGGTCACCCCGTCCCTGCGGATACGGGAAGGAGATGTTCCGAATCCAGAGCACTCCTTGCTTTCATCGCTCCACTCCGACGCCTTGTCCCTGTTCCCGAAATTCAGACCGGAGATCTCCATTGCCGCGGCTCTCTGCGCGCAAACAGGGGCAGTAGCCTATTTTGCCGGACACCCGAAGTCCGGAGCACTACTGGTCGGTCTTGCTTGTTGTGCATGGACGTGGTGGTCGGTTTCCAACACAGAATTGCAGAACGGTCCGCAACAGTCCTACAGCCTGCCGATCGCTCTGGCTGCTGTTCTTTTCACCATCGCCGGCCTCCTACCCTATCTCCAGGGAGCGACCGGCATCGGTCTGGGATCCTCCCACAAGTATGCCGCTCGCATCGTTACTGGCGATCACGGATCTCGGCGGCAACAGGTCGCACAGATTTTGGATCAGTCCGCCAGAAATGCAGGGGACGGAAACAGTGGAATCATTCTTTGGCCCGACAAACAACTCCGCGCCAAGTTGGTCGCACCACCACCCGTTGATCTAAGAGCTCACGGCCTTAGCCGCGCTGCAAATCCATTCACGATTCCTTTTGATGGCGTTTACTGGTTCTTCAAGGCTCCTGACGTTCGCCCTCCCACAACTTCCCGCCAGGCTCAGGCCAGCCCCGACGTGGTCGAGATCCGATCCACCGACCGCCGCCCCCTGTCGATCGAGGCGCATGACCACCTCGGAAATCAGATCAATACCGACTGCTGCAGCCGAATCCAGATCGCCATCCGCAACGCCGACCGTTACCCCGACACGGTTTCTCTGGAACTCATTCTCATTGACACCAGCAACGCGGATCAACCGTCGGAGTCGCTGGGCACGATGCTGGTCAAATCCACACGCCCCTGGCGGATCTACGAACATCCCCAGCCCGTAACCGAAACGCTGACTTTTCCAATTCCAGCACGTGCGTCGCTCCGCCACTTCGATGAACTCAAAATTGTGTTCCGCTTGGATCGTGCCCGCGCTGATGCCGCTGCTCGCATCGCTATTGACCACTTCGTGCTCATTCCGCGGGGAATGTAAGTTGCGCAACCGCGCGCGAGGGCATGCGCATGAGCCCTGGAAGAATTCTGAACATTTAACTCCGGAGGAGCGGCCCTCCAGGGCCGCGTTATGGGGGGCGAATACGGCGCTACTTCTTCAGAATGGGACTATATCCATCTCCAATCAACTTCGTCCGTATTCCTTCCGCATCTTTTGCGTCGGAATACGGCCCCAACTGCACATGGAACAGCTTGTCAGTCGGCCCCGAAGAGGCCACGAACGCCGGATATTCCTTCTTCTTCAAAGCATCCACCAGCGCATCGGCATCCTCTTGCTTGCTGACAGCGGCAACCTGCACAAAATATCCGGAGGTCGGCATCGCAGTTGCAGGATCAATGCCATTGTTTTGTCCCGCTTTGTCAGCCGCACCGGCATCACTCTTCGCATCCGCGGCGGGAGTCAACTCCGGATTCGCATCCTTCTGTTCGACATTCTTATAGAAGGTCATGCGCTGCGGAGCGCTAGCACTGCTGGACTTGCTGGAATCCGTCGAAACCTTGGGCATGCCGGCATTGCTGGCGCTTGCGAAACTCGGCTCAGACTTGCGTCCCAGAGAATAGCCGAGCGCGAAGAACAGGGCGCATGCTCCCACCAGTCCGAAAAACAGCAGGAGCAACTTCCCCGTCCCCAGCGTGATTTCAGTATCTTGTGACGACCCCATAGTTCAACTCCATGCCCTCTAAAACTTACCTTTGCGTCCCGACTAAGCCGTTTTTCCCGCTGGTGCAGCTGGCTCGTCCGTCTTGCCCAGAATCTTCTGAATGCCCGAGAAGAAATCCACCGGCACGGGAAACACGACCGTCGTATTCTTCTCGACGCCAATCTCGGTCAGGGTCTGCAGATATCGTAGCTGTACGCTGACCGGCTCACCCGAGAGCAAGTGCGCCGCATCCACCAGTCGTTGAGCGGCGGAGAATTCGCCTTCCGCGTGAATAATCTTCGACCGCTTCTCGCGCTCGGCCTCCGCTTGCTTGGCCATCGCCCGCAGCATGGACTCCGGCATATCGACTTGCTTGACCTCAACATTGGTTACCTTCACACCCCACGGCGAGGTATGCGTATCCAGAATGCTCTGCAGCCGCAGGTTGATCTTGTCGCGATGCGCCAGCAGTTCATCCAGTTCCTGCTCGCCCAGCACGGAGCGCAACGTGGTTTGCGCAAACTGCGAAGTCTGATAGACGTAATTGGAAACTTCCACCACGGCCTTGCGAGGTTCAATCACGCGCAGAAAGATAACGGCATTCACTTTCAGGGTGACGTTATCGCGTGTGATGATGTCCTGCGGCGGCACCTCAAGCGCTTCCTGCCGCAGCGACACGCGCACGATCCGGTCGATCGGCGCGAACACCAGAATCACTCCCGGTCCTTTAGCCGCAGGCAGCAATCGTCCCAGCCGGAAGATGACGCCGCGCTCATACTCAGCCAGAATTTTGATGGAACTCAGAAGGTAGATAACAACAACGACAATGATGATCGTACTGAAACCAAAGCCAAGCTCTGCCACGAAACGCCTCCGCCCAGGAGCTGGAACACTCCTATCGCGGATTGTATAGCACTGTAAAGGACCAGGCTTGGAAATTGCTTGCTAACCGTTGCCAGCCTTGATTCGCGACCCAATCCCGCTGTGATCGCGAGCACAACCCAGGGCGTGCGTGTCAGGGTTCGCAACCCGGCGCTCTTACGATCCTGCTCTTACCAGCTGAATGCGTGCAGCATCCACCGGCACATCCCGCTGAATCTCCATCTCCAATGATGTCCCGGCTTCCAGCTTCACATCCGGACCATGCTTCAGCAACGCCCATGCCACGCCGCCCGCAATGCCGGCTAACCCGCCATACCGCGCACCGTTGTATCCACCCGCGGCGAGCCCGCCGATCGTTCCCACCGTGCCAGCTTCCGCCCCAGTCTTGGCCGCGTCCTCAATGCGCCTGCCGTTCTGGTTGTCTGCCTTGATCGTGCCTTCCTTATCCTTCACCTTCTTATCGTCGGCTCCCGGCGTGTTATCGACCGAACCCGGCAGCATCACCGTATACCCGCTCGGATAAATCATCGATGTAAAGTGAATCAGCAGCCCCGCGCCTCCCTTAAAACCGCGCTTCGCATGCTCCACCCGCGAAATCTTTCCCTGGATGTAAGTCCCCGCGGGTATCAGGACGCGATCGTTGGCCACGAAAGGAAACGCCGTCTCCGCGTACACCGGATCGCCTTCCCTCGCATTCTTTGTCGATATCGCCTGCTTGAGTGTGAGCGGAACTTTAGTCCCCGCCGGGATCAGGGCCGCATGCGGATCGAGTGCGGGCGATGTCTCCTGAGGTGACGCGGCAGCGGGCGCTTGCGTCGGCGGACTGGGCGGGGCGTTCGGCTTGGACGGGTCAGCCGTCTGCCCAAACGCCATCGCTGAAGCCACAATTATCAGCAGGATTGCACGCATTATCGTCCCTCCCCTCGTGATGTGACCATGAACATTGTCCAGAGGCGCGTGGAACTGTACGGCTTGAGCCGTGCCTTGTCCTTCCTTGAAATACGTCCCAATTCTCCTGAGACTAACATGCTCTTAGCCGCTATGATGCACGGCTTTTGCTCAGAAGTTATCCGGAACAGATCACTTTTCCAACACCAGCGATCCACAAATCGAGGCCATCCAACAGGTAGCAAGCGATAAAATCTAGACAATGCCGCCGCTAACAGATCTTCGTGAAACCGCAATCCGCCACGGCCAGACGAAGAAGCGGACCAACGCCGTAGCCGCAATCCTGTGCGGAATCGTGCCCGCTGTCTTGTTAGGATGGCAGTCTTCGCTATCATGGCAACAATGGCTCATCGGTCTGATGATCGGCCTGATCTGGGGTAACGCGTTCGAATACGCTTATCACCGCTTCCTGCTGCACCAACCACGCACTCAGCATGGGACCGCACATCAAGACCATCATGCGCAGATCGGTACGTCCCAGGAAGCAGAATTCGTGGCGCTCATCAGTTCCCCGTTGAATATTGTTCTTCTATTCGTGATTAATGGAATCCCAGCCTTGCTCATAAGCTTTCTGCTCGGGTTGCAGGGAATTCTTTGCGGCGTCTTCATTGGCTGGTCGCTCTATGTGATTCTGTGCGAGGAAATGCACTGGCGGATTCACCTGAACGGCTGGCTTCCTCCCGGACTCCAGTTCGCCCGCGCCTATCACATGAGCCATCACGATATCCCGAACAGCCGCTACAACGTGTTTCTTCCCCTCTTTGATCTTCTCTTTGGAAGCGTGGAAGTAGGCAAGACGAAGCTTTCGGCGTAACAAAACTCCAAGCTGCTATGGCAGCACCTTATACGTGAGTTTCCTGCCGCTTCGTAGAGACGTAGCTAGCTACCTCTCTACCCGGCTCATATCACAATCGAGAGTTTTTGTAAGTTAGGGATTTGACTTCAATTCGCCCCGACGAGCAGCACTGGATAACGAAACCCTACTTGTAAATCAAATACTTCTCGCGCACCTTCTGAAACTTCTCCAACTCCTCCAGCCAATCCTGGGCAGTCCGCCGCGGATCTTGCCCCCTCGCCAGCGCCTCATATACGCTCTGGTTCACCAGCAGCGGCCGCATCTTCTCGACTTTCCAATCACTGGCGTACAGCTTGATCAATGCCGCCGCCAGCTCAATCCCAAGCTCCGGTGCATCCAACCCATTCCGATCGGTCAGCACGATATTCACTCCCTGGCAAGCCTGCCCGCTATAGATACTGGATGAAGGAGTAAAAGCCATCGGGACGAACCGCACGCCCCCAATTCCGCGCGCATTCAGATAAGCGGCAAACTCCTTGCTCTTGATCCAAGGTGCGCCCACCAGTTCAAACGGAGTATCGGTCCCGCGTCCCACAGAAACATTCGTGCCTTCAATCAGCGCTACTCCCGGATACAACGCCGCCTCAGTGACGCTCCGCAAATTCGGCGACGGATTCACCCACTCTAATCCCGTCGAATCGAACCAGTCCCCGCGCTGCCAGCCCTCCATCTGGACGACAGTCAGCTTGGCGTTGATTCCGCGTTCCGCATTGAACATCTTCGCCAACTCGCCCATCGTCATCCCATGCCGCACCGGCACAGTCCAGTAATTCGTGAAACTCTCCTGGCCGGCATCGGACGGCGGACCTTGCACAAACGATCCGGTAATCGGATTCGGGCGATCCAGCACAATCATCTCGATGCCAGCCTTGGCTGCTGCTTCTAGAAAATATCCGAGCGTCGTTTCGTACGTATAAAAACGTGTTCCCGCATCCTGGATGTCAAACACAATCGCATCCAGCGTGCGCAGCACCTCTGGTTGGGGACGCCTCGCCGCATCTGAACCCCCATACACGCTGTACACCGGAATCCCAGTCGCCGCATCTTTGGAGTTGTTGATATCCGTGGTATCCAGGGTTCCCGTTACCCCGTGTTCCGGACTGAAGATCGCATCCAGCGATACGCCCGGCGCTCCCGCGAGCACGTCAATCGTCCGCTTCCCCGCAGTGTCCACTCCAGTCTGATTCGTCACCAGCCCGACGTGCTTCTTGCCTTCCGCCGCCTTCAACACATCAAATCCGTGTTGCTCGAGCACATCAATTCCGTTTTTCACCGTGCCATTGCGGGCGCTCATCCGCCGCTCCGCGCTTAGAGCCTCGTTGTATCCCGTGATGCTCTTCCACCGCAACGCATCTTTCTCGTCTGGCGTCAGAGGCAAGGCCGCCGCAATCTCCGTCGCCACCTTCACTCGCAGCCCGACCGCATTCCCCTTCCCTCGGGGATGGACCGAGTTGGTCAGCAGGATGATGTAAGACTTTGTGGTCGGATCGATCCACATCGAAGTCCCCGTGAACCCCGTATGCCCGTACGATCCCACCGGCAAGAAGTCTCCCCGGTTTGACGAAAATGGCGAGTCAATATCCCAGCCAAAGCCGCGCAGCACCGGCGCTGACGGAGGCTGCTCCGGTTGCGTCATCTTCCTAACCGCCGGTGACGAGAGAATCCCATCGCCGCCGTTCAGCAGCGCTTGCGCAAACTTCGCCAGATCATCTCCAGTCGAAAACAGTCCCGCATGCCCGGCCACTCCTCCCATTCGCTGCGCTCTCGGATCATGCACCACCCCCCGCAACATGTGCTCATGATCGTCATATTCCGTAGGCGCGATTCTGGGCTTCCACGCGGCCGGAGGCAGAAAGCGCGTGTGCGTCATCTTCAGCGGCTGAAACACATGCCTGGCCGTGTACACATCGAGCGTCTCCCCCGACATCTTCTCCACCAGCGCCCCAAGCATGATGAAATTTGTGTCGGAGTAGATGAATCCCGACCCCGGCGCCTGGGTGGGAGTTTCGGTGAAAGCCAGCCGGAATGCGGACTCCTTGGAATCAAACGCCGGTGTCAATTCGATGTCCGGAGCCAGCCCCGAATAATGCGTCAGCAATTGCCGGATCGTAATGTCTTCCTTCCCGTTCTGCGCAAAATCCGGCAAATATTTCGCGACCGGGTCATTCAATCGCACCTTACCCAATTCCACCAGCTGCATCACCGCAGTCGTGGTCGCCACAACCTTGGTCAGAGATGCCATGTCAAAAATCGTATCCACCGTCATAAGTTCGCGCCGAGGCTCGAGAGAGCGTGCGCCATAGGCCTTGCGGTAGACGATCTTTCCGTCGTGCCCGACGACAAGCACCGCTCCCGGGATATTGTGGTCTGCAATTGCCTGCTGAATGATCGAATCCACCGCGTGCAAACGCACGGGCGCGGCACTCGAGGCCGAGGCACCGCGACTGAACCCGCCTTGTACAACGGCCTCAGCAACGCTTCCGCAAACGAAAACAAGAAGAAATACTAGAGTGACAAACACACGCATGATTGCTGGGCCCTCCGCCCCCCTCGCGACGCTCGCACGACATCCCGCTAATTTGAACCTGAACTTAGGAATGCTCTGACTCTACACAACCAACGGCACCCGCTCAAGAAACCGAAGTAAAGGAGTGCCCTCCTGGTCACAGTGAGATGGCAACGCCCGTGCTACGCTTGGCCTGTGCAGGCCAAATCTCCACACTCGAAGATCACCAAGGACTTGCTGCGCGCGTTAGACAAACAAGACGAAGTCTTTTCCCGCGCGTTCTCGATTCTGCATGAAGCCATAGCGAACCGCGTACACCCCGCCGCATCGATTGCCGTAACCGAAAAAGGAACTCTGATAGCCCTGAAGGCCTTCGGCAGTTTCGTGTACGAAGATTCTGATGGTGCCCCACCCTTGTCGCGCTCTTCGCGACAGGGTGGGGACTTTGATGGCCTGTCCCCCTCCACAC
>JBKOUZ010000246.1:0-24732 GCA_046723715.1 Acidobacteriota bacterium
GTGTAATCGTAGCGCGCGCGGTCTCCCGGGCTGGGCAATTGTGCTTGCACACCACCGCGCGATGTCCGCTCAAACACATCCGGATCGAGCTCCACAGCCTTTTGATAAGCGAGGACAGCTGGCTCAAATTGCTTCTTCGAAAACAGCGCGGCTCCCAGATTGCTGTAGAACGAAGCCGACGCGCCGTCGATCGCAATCGCTTTGCGGTACTGCTTCACCGCCGCCCCGTACTTTTTCTCCTCGTAATACACCACGCCGAGATTGTTGTACGCGTCGGCAAACTTGCGGTTTGCCTTGATCGACCGTTCAAACGACTTCTTTGCGTCACGGTACCGCTGCATCATCAATTCGGTGATGCCGATCTTGTTCAGCAATGCGAATGAGTTTGGAGATTTCGTCAACGCCGCGCGATAGTAATCCATCGCGTCGAGGTAGAGCTTCTGGGTACGCAACTGATCCCCACGCGCATCCAGGTCGGCCACGCTGGCATCCGGAGCCGGCGGATCAATCGTACGCAGCAACGGAGGTTTCACTTGTACTTGTTCGGGATGCGAAACTTGCGCCCACCCAGGCGAACAGGCAAACAGGGTAACCACGGCAAGAACGAATAGAGTCTTCGGGAAGAGAGTCACGCGCCACCCCCCATTTTCTGCGCCTATTCTGGCACATTTTTGGCGGTCCGGCGAAGATTTTCATCGTTTTCGGGCCACCACAGCCCAAAGCAGAATCGGCAGAATTGTTATGTCTTGAACGGAATTAGCGGCCGCGACTACATGCGCCTCACGCCGTGGCGCTTGCTTGAGGACCCTGAGGCTTCACACCACCCCTAATGCGGCGCATCAGGCTGTGCCTCCGGAGGCTTAGCGTCCGGAGACGAACTCTTCTTGTCGTCTTTGAATATTCCCGCAATCTTTCCAAAGAATCCCTTCTTCTTTTTCGGATCCTGCTGCGCGTTCGGGTCCTGCTGACTCGCCACTTGCGGCTGTGGCATTACCGGCTTATCGCCTCCCCCGAACAGGCGTGAGAAAAAACCTTTCATTCCCGATTGTTCATCGCATGTCTCGCGAGGTTCCGTACCGGCCACAAACGCCGAGGTGTAGTCATCCGGGCACGACGCTGTTGCCAGGCGGTTCGTTGCTTTATCCAGCTGCACGTCAACCACGCCCGACGGCTGCGGAAACGACTTCATGTCTGAGTATTGCGGCAGCATCGCGGCCTTTTTCATGAACTCGGCCCAGATCGGCGCCGCGGTCTGCGCCCCGCTCAGCCGCAAGTCGCTGTAATCGTCGTATCCCACCCAAACAATGCACAGCAGATTTGAGGTATATCCCGCAAACCAGCCGTCGTGCGAACTTCCAGTCTTGCCGGCTGCCGGTGGAGTGAACCCGCGCAGCCGCACCGCCGTGTAACCCAATCCATTGTTGATCACGCCCTCCATCATGTTCGTCATGACATAGGCTATCCGCGGATCCAGAATCGGCTTCTGATCGGTGCTATAGTTCGCGATCACGTCGCCCTTCGCATTCCTCACCGAACGCAGCAGGATCGGGGAGAGTCGCACGCCGCCATTAGCGAACACCGTGTAGGCGCCAGTCATGTCCAACGGAGAAGCATCATACGATCCCAGCGCCATAGCCGGAGTGGCCTTGACGGATGCGATCCCCGCGGCCTTCGCCAGGTCCGCTACTTTGTCGTAGCCAACTTCCTCCGCGACCTTCACGGTCGCATTGTTCAGTGACATGGCCAGCGCATAGCGCAGCGACACATCCCCGTGGTACTCCTCTTTGTAATTGCGCGGCTCGTATATCTGATCTCCATAGACGAAGCTGGAGGGCGCATCTGTAACCGTCGACGCTGGGGTAATCACTTGCTGTGACCCGTCGATCGCCGTGTTCATTGCCGCCGCATATACGAACGGTTTGAAAATCGAACCCGTGGGCCGCTTCGCAACTGCGTGGTTCAGCTGACTCCATGCGTAATTGCGCCCCCCCACCAAGGCCAGCACCGCGCCGGTATGCGGATCCAGCGCCACCAGTGCGACTTGCGCCTGCGGACCTTCCAGCACTTTGGTCTCGTACTTCTTGCCCACTTTCACCCGCTTGGTCCGCAACTTCTTGACCTGCTCGTCGACCAGCTTGATGCCGCTCTCCACCGCTCCTGCGGCGGCCTTCTGCAAATCCGGATCAAGCGTCGTATAGATGCGATACGAGCTGTCATTCAATTCCGTCTCGCTGAACTTCCCTATCAACGTGTCCCGCACCATATCGACAAAATACGGGGCGTCGCTAGCCTCCACATTCGGAGCCGCCAGTTTCAGCGGCGTAGCTTTTGCCTTATCCGCTTGTTCCCGCGTAATCGCGTGGGTATCGACCATCGTCTCCAACACCAGGTTCCGACGGTCCAGGGCTCTCTCGGGATGCCGGTAAGGAGAGAGGTAACTCGGGCGTTGAATCAGTCCCGCGAGCAGCGCCGCTTCCGGTAGCGAAATGTCCTTCAAGTCCTTACCGAAATACGCCTTCGAGGCCTCTGCGAATCCGCTTATCGCAAACGACCCGCGCTGCCCCAGGTCCACCCAGTTCGCATAAAACTCAAAAATTTGTTGCTTGGTGAATTTTTGCTCCAACTCCTCGGCGATCAGCATTTCTGTCAGCTTGCGCTTAATTGACTTCTCGGGAGTCAGAAAGAATCCTCGCGCCAATTGCTGCGTGATCGTGGATCCCCCCTGCGCCCTTCTCTGCCGCAGCACGTCTTCCCATACGGCCTCAAATGTCCGAACGAAATTGACGCCGCTATGCTCGAAGAAGCGCCGGTCTTCGATCGCCAGCACAGCCTGAACCATCACAGGAGGAATATCGTTGTACTTCACGACCTGCCGTTTAGAGCGCTGCTCGGCATCGAATAGCGCCGTTACCAGCTGCGGCTCGAGCTCGTACGCCGATAGTTCATTGCCGCGGCTGGTGATGCGCGAAATCTGTCCGTCTTCGATGTCAATCCGCGCCGGCTCCGGCGAGTGATAGGATTCATCGCCCGGTGTAATCTCGATCCCGCCCTTCACCAGGTGAAAGCTCCCCAGCTTCGACTCGCCGTCTTGATCCGAATACCCCGCCCGCCGCAAGTCTAAAGCGATCTCTTTCGGCGTGATCTTCTCTCCATCGCTGATGGTCCGGGGCAGCGCATAAATCTTGGCTGAATTCGCAAACACCGGCGTCCGGAACCGCTTCTCGATGATCCGGTCGTACTTAATGTACAGGTAAGAGAAAATTACCGTGAACGAAACCGCTAACAGCAGGAACGCCGCGAAGGCTGCCCGCAGCACCGGATCTCGCGGCAATCCGCGCACTCCCGGCCCTCCGCTGATTTTCGGAATTTTAATTTTGATAGCCACTGTTCGACTCGACGCCCGGATCTTTAATCTGACGACGATGCAGGCTAAAAGGTTTGACGGTACTACCTCTCATCCGCACCAGTATAGGCACTCCGGAGAATACTCCAGAGCAACGAAGTAGCAGGAACGTTCTTTCTATTGTACCGCCCGGCTCGCAAACGAAAAGAGACCCGCGATGGCAGCGGGTCTCTACTCCGCCAACTCGCACCTACGGCACGTCGGTGACTGCAAAACTGAAGCTGGGCAGACCGGCATGTGAGCTAGAGGCAGTCAAGCTCCCATCGCTCAAAATCGATATTGGAATCGTACCCGCTGCCGTCGCAACCGATGACTGCCCGGCAGCAAATATCACCTGGCCGCTCTGATCAATGTGACCAATGGCGGAAAGAACATCCGGGAACGGCGTGGCATTCGTCAGGGCCCCGCTCGAACTGTTGAATGTGAATCCAACGATCGGCTGCAGGAAAGTAGGGTTCGTCGGGTCCGTATCGTCTTCGTTAAACGTGTAGACGAATTTGTCGTTCGGACTGACCACAACGTACGCTGGGGGGAAAGGCGTGCTCGTGGGTATGGCAGAGGTAAGAGCTCCCGTCGAACCGATCGCGAAAACGTACACGTTCTTGTCAACGGCTGCGCTCTGCTTACCCACCTGCGCCCTGACCCCCAGCATCCACTTTCCTGAAGGCTCTCCGGTCATCATCGCCATGTCCGTGACCGATGAGCTCAGCAGTCCCAGCGGGGTCAAGTTTCCGCTCGCATCGTATGAGAATTGAGCGATCGACAACCCATCGACCACATACAGGTACTTGCCTAATCCGTCGGTCGACATCTGTTGCGGCGCACCGATTCCCGTCGACACTGCCGCTGGATTTATCGTCGTCAGCGAACCATCATTCGAATTGACCGCCAGCACCGTGATTCCCGAGGCATCCGCCACAAACACGAATTTTCCGGCAGGATCAGCCGCGATCGAAAACGCTACGCCGATCTGATTCATTAGACCCGCCACCGCGTAGGGACTACCGTTGAGGGGCGATAGCGCACCCGTGGTGGCATCGATGGAGAATCCATACACGCTTCCCGTAGAAGCGTTGGAAAGCGGAGTGTACAAATATTTCTGGCTTACAATCACGATGCCGCCATCATCAACATGCGCTGGCATCTGGGGTGGGACAAAATTTGAAACTGGGGCGAACGTGCCCGCTGCATTTATGTTCAGGCCCTCGGCCGCAATCTGGCCGGCGTCGTCGTCCATGAAGTAGACCAGCGCCCTCTGCGTATTGTTGCCGCCCCCGCCCGTCCCCGGCACGCTGCAACCTCCCCCTGGCGGAGTCGAACCGCCTGACGCACCGCCTGAAGGCCCACCCGTACTTCCTGGCGTCGCGGTCGAACAACCGTTTGTTCCACATCCCGCCATTGCCATCGCCAGAACCAGACTTGCGGCCACAAGAAGAATTTTTCCTGGCATCACTCCCACCTCTCCCATGTCAACCTTCCGGCGAACACAATCGGATTTCCTTGATCGGTTTCGCCAGTCTGCAAACGCTCGTATCCACTCGCGATGTTAGGGCGACGGTAACCCGTTGGCAACGTTACCGATGTCATAAGCCGTGAGAGTGCCCCATTTCTGGTGCGCTCTATGCGCGAGGAGTGTGGTCTGACTCGTGACGCACCCCTCAGGACCAGTGATTTAGGGTTGCTCACCATCGACCTCAAACAAAAATCCCTCCCGAAGGAGGGATCATGTCAATTCTGGCCTGAAATGTTTCCTGATCAGAATCCGCGGTTCCCGCTGGAAGGCGTGAAATGCAAAGTCAACGAGTATCCCGGTAACGTGACCGGCACCGAGTAGTCGGCCGCCACATACACGGCCGGAGACCCCGGCGTTCCAATCCGCGTCACCGTGATCTGTTCCGGAGCCAGCGCAATCTGGTGTTCCTGCGCTTTCTTCAGGATTGCGTTGGTCAACTCCTGATCGCTCTGATGCGGATTGGCGCCGCCCACCATGGCGATCTGCCGCAGATCGTCCTGAAACGAATAGTTCGCCAGTTCCGGCGGAACAATCTGCCACGCGCAGTAGAACATCCCCACGATCACCACAATCCCGATCAGCGCTTTAATGGTTCCCATGTCCCACGTTTGCCCAGCGCGACGGGGAACCCCAGTTATCCCTTGCGCCCAAGCAACTCCTGTAAATGCTCCACAACCGCGCTGATCCTAACATCACGTACTTCGTGAGTCGAACGGAAAACAACCTCGACAGTACCTTCGGTAACTTTCTTTCCCACCGTTACGCGAAATGGGATCCCGACCAGATCGGCGTCCTTGAACTTCACTCCCGGACGCTCATCGCGATCGTCCAAAATGACATCAAATCCGGCGCTTTCAAGCTTTTTAGCAATGTCCTCGGCCGCATCCCGAACCGCCTCGTCTTTCATGTTCACCGGCGCTATCACCACTTCAAAAGGAGCAATACTCGAAGGTAACCAAAAACCATTCTCATCATTGCCCTGCTCTACCGCTGCGGTCAGGATGCGTTCAATGCCGATGCCATAGCAACCCATGATCGGCATCACTTCCTTGCCATTTTTATCGAGCACACGCAAGTCCATCGATTCCGAGTACCGGTATCCCAGCTTGAAGATGTGTCCGATCTCCACCGCCGTGTCTATCCGCAATGGCTTCCCGCAATTCGGACAAGCCTCTCCTGCCGTTACCGCACGCAAATCCGCATACGCCGTAGGCTCAAAGTCCTTGCCCGGAGTGAGATTCTTCAAGTGATAGTCTTTCTTGTTCGCGCCACCGATCAGATTCGAGCGCCCCTCAAGCGCTTTATCCACCAGCAGCACCTTGCCCTTGTGATCTTTCAAATCGCGAGCCCACTCAATGCCCATCGGGCCGAGATACCCCGCGGGAGAATTGAACAAGACCTCGATCTCGGATTCCTCCATGGGACGCGTTGCAGTCGCAACCGTACCGTTCAGCTTCGCTTCATTCAGCTGGTGATCGCCGCGCATCAACACCACAATGGCGCGCGAAGTTTTCTTCTTCCCGGCTGCATCAAACTCGTCCGCCATGAGAGCCAATGTCTTGATCTTGTTTTTTGGCGACACTCCGAGAAACTTCGCGACGTCCTCAATCGTTTTCTGCCCCGGAGTGTGCACCAGCAGCGGCTTGCCATCCTCGAAAGCAGAAAGATCCGGCACCACGTCCAGTTTCGATGTAGCCTTCTCCAGGTTCGCCGCGTAATTGCATCCATCGCAGCTCACGATCTGGTCTTCGCCGGCAGGTGTGCGCACCATGAACTCGTGCGACTCTTTCCCGCCCATCGCCCCCGAGTCCGCCTCCACCACCATGTACTTCAACCCGCAGCGGTCGAAAATCCTGCAGTACGCGTCATAATGCTTCTTGTAGGAAACATCCAGCCCCGCTGCATCGATGTCAAAGGAATAAGAATCCTTCATCATGAACTGACGCACCCGCAGCAACCCCGACCTCGGCCGCGGCTCATCGCGAAATTTGGGCGCAATCTGATACCAGATCTGCGGCAGTTGCTTGTAGCTCCGCATCTCCTTCAGCGCGATCGAGGTCATGACTTCTTCTTCCGTCATACCCAGGCACATGTCGCCGCCTTTGCGGTCCTTCAACCGGAACAGGTTCTCTCCCATGAGCGCCCAGCGCCCGGAAGCCTCCCAAAGCTCCCGCGGATGCAGCGCCGGCAAATAAAACTCCTGCCCAATCCGGTCCATCTCCTGCCGGACAATGGCCATGATCTTGTTAAACGAGCGAGTACCTAAGAAGAGATAGGAATAAATCCCCGCCGCCAGCTGCCGGATATATCCAGCCCGCACCAGGAACTTGTGCGAAGCCACTTCGGCGTCCGCCGGCGCCTCGCGCAATGTGGGAATAAACACTTGTGACCAACGCTGCATAATTCAGTTCTCGCTGTAAGGAGAATCCTAGATTGTAAATGATTGAGAAGTAAGGTCGCGGTAGGAGCAGTCGCCCTGGCTGCGGGGTGACCCACCTTCTCTCCGTGTTCTTAGCGGAGAGAGGATTGGGGATTTTGATTCCCTTTCGTTCAAAGATTTCTGCATCTAGGAAGAAAGCTGCTTCAGAATCTCCCGGCCTAGCTTCTGAGCTTCCCCAAAAAACTTCTGATACTCCACAAACAGTCGGTTCAATTCCAGCGATTTATCCGCAGTAAGCTTCTTGCGCAGAATCATGTCCCTCACATGCACAGGATTCGGCAAAGTCGCATCCTCGTTCAATTCTTCCAGCGCGGTACTTGGGTCGTAGTGATACATAGGCCAACCTCAATCTTATAATTTCGCAATTTTGTAATCCGGTAATGGCCACTGGTCTTCGATTGCTCGATTACCCAATTGCAAAATTACCCAATTACAGAACTTTCTAAACCAGCTGCGTCGTCCACAAATCATGCAAATGCACGATTCCCTCCAGGACTCCCCTCTGATCGACGACCATCAATGACGTAATCTTCTTCTCTTCCATCAGCGCAATCGCGGTAGCCGCAAACTCGTCCCCGGAAATGGTCTTCGGCGAGCGCGTCATCGCCTCCGCTGCCGTCAAGTCCATTACGTCCTTGCCGCGCTTTTCGAGCAACCGACGCAAATCTCCATCACTGATAATGCCCACCAGCTTCTCTCCCTCAAGCACAGCGGTGACTCCCAATTTTTTCCGGGACATCTCGTAAACCACGTCCGGCATACGAGTGGAAGGCGCAACACAAGGCAAAGCGTCCCCGGTATGCATTAGAGATTCGACTCGGGCCAACTTCTTTCCCAGCTTGCCTCCAGGATGCAGGTTCGCAAAATCCTCTTCCATGAATCCGCGCCGCTGGCTCAAAGTGACCGCCAAAGCATCTCCCAAAGCCAACATGGTGGTAGTGGAAGCCGTAGGAGCCAGCCCCAAAGAACAAGCCTCCTGCGCCACAGAACAATCTAAAGCCACATCGGCGGCCGAGGCCAGGGTGGAAATCTTCCGGGGTGCCACCCCCTTGTCTTCGAGTCTTTGCGCGACAGGTCGGTTTTTTTTACCTTCATTAATCTGGCGAGTAGGTGCCCAAATCTCATCTCCAGTCATGGTGATCAGCGCTATCTGCAATCTCTTGATCGTCGCGAGCAACGCGAGAATCTCCTCCGTCTCTCCACTGGCGGACAAAGCCAGCACCACGTCCCCGCGCACGACCATTCCCAGATCTCCGTGCAGCGCCTCCACAGGATGCAGATACAAAGCCGGAGTGCCGGTGGAACTAAAAGTCGCCGCGATCTTCCGCGCGATCAACCCACTCTTACCCATGCCGGTTACTACCACTCGGCCGCTGCAGCAAAAAAGTAGATCGACCGCACGCTCAAACGCCGCCTCCATAGGTCCGGCGATCCGATCCGCCAGCGCCCGCAGCGCTTCCGCCTCAATGCGTACCACGTTCTCGCCCGTATTTTTCATGAACTCAGTTTCGCAGAACGAAGGATGTTAGCACGCGACCAGGACTGCAGAGGTCCTCGAACACAGAAGGGGATCTTATAGTCAGTGTCCTGACTGTCGTCTGCGTTTTCAAGTTGTCAGAAGTGGTCGTCTCCGGTCACAGTCTGCGCCGCTGCCTGCCCCCGCGCACCCACAACCGCCAACCCCTGTGCCTGGATTACCCGGTCCCAAGGCCCCGCCTGCCAGTTATCCCGCGTCTTCCCGGAATGTTTCCACGCTGGCAACGTAAGCATCAAATTCTGCCCGGTCGCATGCACGTAGGGCTCGTACATCGAGCGCAGCTTCCGTAGTTTCTCGCGGCCGTACTCATCTGCGCGCAACTGCAGCCCCGCCGCCGCGAGCAAGCTGCGTAAAGCCTCAAAGTCGTCATCGGACATCCGCTCCGGCATCGCCGGATCCCTCTTCGCATTCACCACTTGTGCCAGATCCACCGCCGCATGCCGCGCCATGGCAAACGTCAATTTCGCCTGTCCGGCATGCACTCCCTCGATCCCGACCAGCACGAGCGAAGTCACATCCAGCATCGTCGTCAGCGCCGCGAGCCATGACTGGTTGCTGTGCTGGGAGCGGAAAAACGTCAGCACCGGATATGAAATCTGCGCTTCCAGCAACTCCGCTGCCCACCGCTCCCAATCCCGCAACACCTCATCCAGCACCGATTGATCCATCCCCGGATCTTCCGAACGCCCCGCCAGCCGCACTAATAGCTCCGCTGCCGATGGAGGCGATCCCGCCCTTGCGTCCAGCATCGAAATCTGAATCTCCCGCCGCGAGAACGAGGAATAAATCACCGGAATATATCCCACCACGAGCCCGAGGAATGCAAACCCCATTCCTGCTTCGAACACTGACAACGCCCGCGCCGCGCCTGAAACGGGCAGAATGTCGCCGTATCCCAAAGTGAAAAATGTTTCTCCACTGTGGTAAAGAATCCGCCCGAAGGTCAGAGGCTCCTGATTCAGTTGCTCGTGGGCCCCGATCCCGTACTGGATCAACGCGAATCCCAGGATCAAACCCGAGGCCCAGATTCCCAGCAGCACAATGAGCGACAGTGGCCCAAAGTAGCCAAGAAAATTCTGCTGCCGCGATGTACTTTTGATAGCTCGCGCAATTCTCCGCCAGGGAATCCAAGTGCGCCGGTAGAAATAAGCGGTCAGTTTGAAGTTTCGCAGCACTCGGCGAGGCAGCACCACGGTCTCAAACGCATCCAGCAGCACGACCCAGATAATGACAACGCCGCATACCGCTCCCAGAATGCTCCCGTGCGGACTGGCGACAAGCGCCTCTATCTCACTGCGGCCGATGTGTGCAGGAAACGAGGTCATTGCTGAGCAGACTGGCCGGGAGCAAATTCGTCTCAATACCAGCCGAAATCTGCAACATACCGCCGGTCAAACCTGCAATCTAGATGCGTTGGGAAGATTATCAGATTCGTCACGAAATCCCAGGACTTGAGGACTCATTCGGATGGGGCGAGAGCCGGCGGGGGCTGGGGTTCGGCGGAGCCATCCGTCCTTGCATCTGAGGCGGCGTAGTTGAGGCCTGTTTTGCTGTTGTGGTCGATGGCTTGTCCTCGCCCCATATACATGGAGAAATCTCCGCGGACTTCGAGTTGGTGGCCCATGCCGGTGAGTTGCTGGCGAACATTGGCCGGCACTCGGTCTTCGATGAGAATTTTGCAGCTCAAGTCAAAATTGCTGCGAACTGTGAAGCGGGCGGTCTCCATGGCGGCTTGCAGATTCATGCCGTAGTCGACGATGTTCGAGACGAACTGGGCGTGGGCTAACGGTTGATTGGCGCCACCCATGATGCCGAATCCGATGTGGTCGTCGCCGTGTTCCAGGAAGGCCGGGATAATGGTGTGGAAGGGGCGCTTGCGCGGGGCGAGCGCGTCTGGCTTATCGGGATCGAGCATGAAGAGGGCTCCGCGATTTTGCAGGACGAATCCCATGCCGCGAACCGTGATGCCGGAGCCGAAGCTGGAGAAATTGCTTTGGATCAGGGAGACAATGTTGCCATCGCTGTCAACTGCCGTGAGATATGTGGTGTCGCTGCTCGCAGGCATCCCGGCCTGTGGATTGCAGTTGGCTTTCTGCGGATTGATTTGCTTAGCCCGCTGCCTGGCGTAGTCCTTTGAGATCAGGCTTTGGACCGGGACTTTAGCAAAGCGCGGATCGGCATTGTAGCGCGCCAGATCGGCGTAGGCCAGCTTCATGGCTTCCACTCGCTTGTGAATCTCCTGCGCGCCCAGTGGTCCGGATTTGGCGGGCTGCGACTGCTCCATGATGTTAAGCATTTCCAGAGCGGCCATGCCCTGAACGTTGGGCGGGAGTTCGTAGACCTTCCAGCCGCGATATGTGGTGGAGATCGGGTCCACCCACTCCGCGGAAAATTCTCTAAGATCATCCGCGGACATGGTGCCGCCGAGTTCATGCTCGGTGGCGAGAATTGCTTTGGCGATGTCGCCCGTGTAGTACGCTCGCGGACCGGCATCGGCGATCAGACGGAGAGCTTTGGCAAGATCACGGTTAATGAAGATTTCGCCCATGCGTGGAGCTCGGTCTTGAACCAGGAAAACCCTGCGGGATTCGGGATCGTTTCTTAGCTTCGTGGGCGCTTCGCTCCAGTCCATGCCGATGAGTTCCTGGACGGGAAATCCGTTTTCGGCATAGAAGATCGCGGGCGCGAGAACTTCGCTCCAGGAGAGGCGCCCCCAGCGTTCGTGCAACTTGTTCCAGCCCTCGACTGCGCCGGGCACAGTTGCTGTGTCGATGCCTTCTTCAGGCATTTTCGTGGCGCCTTTCTTTTTCAGGTAATCGATCGTCAACGCTTTGGGAGCCCAGCCGCTGGCGTTCAGACCGTAGAGTTTGCCGGACTTGGCATCCCAATAAATGGCGAAGAGATCTCCGCCGATTCCGTTCATCTCGGGCTCCATCACCCCGAGCGCAGCATTGGCGGCGATTGCGGCGTCTACGGCGGAGCCGCCGCGGCCGAGGATTTCAGCTCCGGCTTGGGATGCGAGAACCTGGCTGCTGGCGACGATTCCGTATTTACTGATGACCATGCTGCGGGCGTTGGGGCGATCCTGGGATGCCGCGAGGGAGGAGAAGGCGATTATGAACAGAATTGTCAGCTTCTGGCGCATGATGAATGTCCTCTCAAGCAGGCGAAATCAGGCATAGTGGCGGCGAGACGCCCCACGACAATAGCCCTACGATTCGAACTGCCATTTGCCGCCTACCATGGTTCGTTCAACTTTTATGTTGATCAATTGCGATGCTTCAGTTTTGAAGGGATCCTGGTCTAGCACTACCAAGTCGGCGACTTTGCCTGGGGTCAACGAACCCTTGATCTGTTCTTCGAATGAGGCATACGCCCCGTTCAGGGTGCCGCAGCCGATGGCTTCTTCCAATTTGATTCGCTGGTTTGCGCCCCAGACGTTCCCTTTGGGGTCGGTGCGAGTTATTTGCGATTGCAGCCACATCATGGGATCCGAGGGGCTGGCTGTGTAGTCGGAAGCATCGGTGGGACGAAGGCCGGCGTCCAGAAATGACCGCATCGGGAACATGTTCTTCGTGCGCTCTTCACCGTAGAAGTGCATGACATCTCCATGGAAGTAGACATAGCAGGAAAAGGGCGCGGGAATCGCTTTCAATTTCGACATTCGCCTGATGAGCGACTCATTCAGCAGAGTGCAATGCTCGATGCGGAAGCGCGAGTCCGGGCGGGGATTTTCCTGCTGGATCTGTTCGTAGACGCCGAGGATTTCTTCTATTGCGAGATCCCCGTTGGCATGGGTCGCGAGTTGCCATCCAGCCGCGTGAGCCTTGCGCGAGATTTCGAGCAGGTGCTCTCTGGGCGTGACTTGCAGGCCCTTGTAATTAGGAATGCCTACATAAGGTTGAGACAGCCAGGCGGTGCGTTCGGAGATGGAGCCGTCGGCATATTGTTTGACGCCGCCGACGCGAAGCCACTCATCGCCGAACCCGGAGTGGATGCCGGCATCCATGAAGTGCTGGAGGTCAGCGGCATGGATCAGGCAATACGTCCGGAAGCGCAGATCTCCAGCGTCGCGCGCGTCCTGATAGCCTTGCACCGCGTCTGGGCCGGCGTCGGCGTCGCAGGCCGAGGTCACGCCTTTGGCGGTGAACATCTTCGAGATGAGAGCAGCACCCTCGCGAAAATCATTGCGCGTCATCTTCTCAGGAACGAGTTGGCGAAACTTCTCTGCAGCAGCATCCGCAACGAATCCGGTCAACTTTCCCGAGCTGTCGTGCTCGTAGCGTCCGCCTTCGGGGTCGGGCGTGTGCTCGTTAATTCCTGCCAGCTTCAGAGCGGCAGAATTGACAAAGATAGTGTGGCCTCCGCGATGGCCAATTAAGACCGGGTTGTTCGGAGCGGCGGCGTCAAGATCGTGGCGGTTCACGGGGCGGGGCGTCTTGCCGTCATCGTACAGAAACCCGACTACCCATTGTCCGGGTGGAGTCTTCTCGGCACGCTCGTGGACCGCCTGCTGAATCGCGTCAATGGTGTCTTTGTCGCAAGCGACTTTCTTTAAATGATTCACTCCGGAGTAGATGGGGTGCGAGTGCGCGTCGTTAAATCCAGGGAGCACTATTTTCCAGCTCAGGTCGACTTTGCGCGTGTTCGCCGTGGCCAGGGGAAGCACTTCATCGTTGGAGCCGATGGCGAAAATACCGCCGTCGCTGAGGCCGACAGCCTGAGCACAGGGAAGATGGCCATCGCCCGTCCAGATGCTGCCGTTGTAGAGGATTACATCCGGTTCGACGCGAGTTCGTGGGAGAAGAGGCAGAGCAGCGAAGGCGCCAAGAGTAGATACAAAGGAGCGGCGAGTGCTGAGCATTGGGTCTGGCGAATCATACAAGAGGACAGGGATTTGGGGCTACAGAGTAGGAATGGGGAGTGTTCGATCGGACCCGTTCAGAAAGATCCCGAGTAGCGGATACCTGAGGAAAGTCAGGTCCCCACCTTACAGCGAAAGGAGCGCGACAGGCGCCGACCCGCTACGGAGGTGGTGGTTGCTGGAGAAGGGCGCGTCAGTATTCACGCAGCCTTTCCACTGTCGTCACCTTCGGAAATAGATTTCGGCTGTGGTTTGAGTTTCAGCTTCGTATCCACGCGCCCTAGCAACCTGTCGAGGATTTCCTGCACCTTCGAGCGAGGACGTCGCTGCGAAGCTTGAATGAGACGTTCTCGTAATTTTTCCAGTTCGTCGTAATTCATCTTCCTTGTATTCTTCGCCCCGCCAACGGCGCGAACCATTCTTTCCCGGCGCTTCTGCGATCCATGTTGAACGAGCGAGGTCGGCGCAGGCAGGTAATTAAATATTGCTATGAGTCTACGATAGCGGCAACGCAGTTGTCAGTCGTTCAGCCGACCGTAAGCCAATCCCAGAAGTTGAAATAACCAGGCTGAAGTACGCCACGGAAGCGGGTTCCAGTACTTCCGGCATCTGGGATGACCACGCTGGCGGCGGTACTCTGATTCCGTTCCCAGACAGACCGGGCCTCGCGAGGAATCCCAGCGCAAACGATTGCGTCCTCCCTGGCCGGAGATCGAAGCAAGATCCCAGCTTACTTCTCTCTTGAGGACTGATGCGTAGTACAAAATTTGTGTCAATTCTGCTGCTATGTCTCGCAGTTGTGGGGTGTGGTGCGACTCCTGGATCCGGAACTCAAAATCCCAGTAGCGATGTCACAGCTTTAACCGCCAACAATACAAGTGCCGCGAATAGTTTCTTGGCCCATTCAAACGGAAACCTGGGCGCCAATAACGTGAGCAAGCTGAATGTGCACTCGTTGCTGTACTCCGGGGCAACTACGAAGATCTTTGCGCACCTGCTGCTCTGGTTTGGGCAGTCGAACCACATGAGTGTCGGCTACAACTCCAACGATGCGGGGCAAGTGAGCCGGCAAATAGGGGACATGATCAGCCGCGGCATTGATGGCGTGGTGATCGACTGGTATGGTCCGAACACCGTGGTCGATCAAGCGACGAAACTCGTCATGCACGAAGCTGAAAAGCACTCAGGCTTCACCTTCGCCATCATGATCGATGCCGGCGCCATGGGGAATGCCTGTTCGAACTGCTCGTCCCAACAAGCGCTAACGCAATTGCTGCAGTACGTGGAGAAGACCTACTTCGGGTCCCCTGCGTATTTCACAATCCAGGGTCAGCCGGTGATCACCAATTTCAATGTGGATGGTTCGGTTGACTGGCAGTCGGCAAACGGCGCGCTGAAAACACCTCCGCGTTTTCTGTTTCAGGACCAGGGAGGATTCACCCACTCCATGAGTGATGGGAGCTACTCGTGGGTGATGCCGCAGGCTGGCGACTACGGCTTGGGTTATTTGTCGAGCTTCTACCACACCGGATTGTCGTTTCCAAAGACAGAAACCGTGGGCGCCACCTACAAAGGATTTAACGACGCGCTGGCGGCCTGGGGATCGGGACGTGCGATCGACCAGCGGTGCGGTCAGACGTGGCTGCAGACGTTTGACCAGATCAACAGGACCTACAGCTCCGGAAAGCAGTTGCCGTATTTGCAGCTGGTCACATGGAACGATTACGAGGAAGGGACAGAGCTCGAGTCAGGGATTGATGGTTGCTTCTCGCTCGAGGCCTCAGTGTCGGGTAATACGCTTGAGTGGACGACCAGCGGCGACGAGAGTACGGTCGATCACTACGCGATCTACGCCAGTCAGGATGGGAAGAGGCTAACTGCACTGACTCAGACCCAGCCCGGGGTGCACTCTGTCGATCTGTGCAGCCTTTCGATGCCAACGGGTAGCAACTCGGTGTTCGTGCAGGCAGTGGGCAAGCCGATGCTGGCCAATCGATTGCCGGCGCCGGTGAGCTATACGTCGTTGTGTAATAGCTCAAACTGACGTACCCGCGTCGGAGTATGCTCCCCTATTACCTTAGCCCTGGGTCCTGTTTTTAGCGCAACATAGTCAGTCGCGGAAGCAGGATCAGGATCAGCCCATAAAACACGAACGAAACCACAAGCGACGCTGGGTTCCCGAAGCGCAGATCTTCCAATAACAGTTTGAGGGTGCCGAGAGCGACGGCAGCATAGGCAATCCAGCGCAGTTCGATATGGCGACGGCGTGAGGCCCAACCTAAGGCAAGAGCCACAACGCAGATGATGATGGTGCGGATCGTCGACAGATGAGACGCGGCCAGCGACACGCGTCCGGCGGCAATGCGCACCGATGCGCTGACGCCCGATGCTGCAATCGTGAACGCGACAATTCCTGCCGGAACCAGCCAGAGCAGCCGGCGACGGCCTTCATCAATCTCGGTGCGAGATTCCACCGCATAGCACAGCCCCGCAGCCAACGCGACTACCCACGCACGCCAATCCGGAGCCTGAGGCACCGTTCCAGCCAGTGCGTTCCAGAGATACACTCCAAGCGAAGAAACCGCTGTCGCACTCGCCAGGTAGAAGGACGCGTGCAGTCCGAGGCTGAGTTTGGCGTTGCGGGTGTAAGCCGTCGCCGCAAGCAGTGCGGCTACGCACAGAAACACAATCTGCCAGCTATTTGGCAGCACAAGGAAGGTTGCGGTAAGCACAAGAGCGGCCGCCCAAGTTGCCGATACGCGGCGGTTCCGGCTATCAAGATCGCCGATAAACCGCGACAGCGTTCCCCAATAGCAGACTGCCGCAATTGCGAAGAACACCAGCCCCAGCGAGTGCGCCACAGTGCTGCCTGACACCCTGAGGATTCCGAACGCAGCCAGACCCACAGATGCAGCGCCTTGGACCGTTTCAAACACGCTAACCGGCCGAAGTCGAACGAAGCTGCGGAAAGCGATACTCGCCGCATAGATCGTCGGCAACATCGCACAGAGCACGATCAACTTTGCCGGTGCGGCCGCGCGGTATCCTTCCGGCACGTTTCCTGACCCCAGAATGTAGATCAACAACCAAATGCTGAAGTCCGCAGCTACAGCGGGGATGGCTCGGAAGGTGACTTCATATCCAAAGCATAGAGTCAGTTCGCTCGCAGCCGCAATGACAAGCAAAGCCGCAGACAGTGGAATCAGCTCGTGCGTTCCTATGATCAGCGCGATGGCGGTGCTCACAGTAGCGAGAGCTGCGATCCAGGAGATCAGTTGCAAACCGCGAGCTGTCGCCACACTCAGCGTCAAGATCATGAACATGGCCAGCGTGCCCGCTGCAGCTGAGGCCGACATCGCCCCAAAACGTACCGTCGCTTCCCAGAGCATGGGAGAAAGGATGAGCGTAGATGTCAGCGCATAGGTCAAGCTGGCGAAGCGGTCGCTTGTACGAGCACTGAGAACCATCCAGATGCAGGCAAAAACGATAGCGACGATCACGATGGGGAGCTTTGGCACTGATCCAGACTCCGCAATTGCTCGGAGGAGAAAGGCTCCAGCAAACCCCAGGGCAGCTTTGCCGAGCGCGGGAAAGGCACTAGCGGAGGACTCCAGGCGAGATAAACCGGACGAATGGCCCGGAGGGCGTGAGGACTGGACGGGAGCTATACCCGCAGAGCTCGATTTTGCGGCATACGGCTTGCTCGGCTGCGGCGGCGCTTCACTGGATGCAGCGCTTTGTCCACTCAGGCTGACAGACTCCAACTCAGCGATGCGGGATTCGAGATCGCGCAGGCGTTCACTGAGTTGTTCGACGACCGACGTCAGGCTATCGACAGCTTGCGGCATGGGAAGCTCCGCATCTGCCTCGTAACGAGGCTTAGCTGGTTCCGTGCACCGGATTTGCTGCGGAGGCGGGAATAGATTCCGCGTCCGTCCAGGGCGGCAGAAGTTTGACCAAGATCCAGAGAATTATGAAAGGGAGAAGCATCAGTATGATTGCGGTGAGAAGGCCTTCTCTGGTGGCAAAACCCATCTTATAAGTCGTGAATCCGAGAAAGCTCTTGGAGAAGAGCTGTCCGCCGATCACGACATTCCAGCGCATGGCGAAAATTCCAATCACAGTGAGGCATCCAGCGAGGGCGTAGATGCGCTTGCGCGCGGTTTCCGTGAACCTTACGAACTGAGTTATGCCGAGCAGGGCAATGGGAGCCACCGTGCCCAGCAGGATCTGCACGATCACCTGCGAGGTCCAAAGCCGGGTGTGAACCATGAAATCGAGGCTGCGGAAAGATTCGTCGGCCTCATAAATGCGTTGCAACAAGTCGAGCATCTCAAGGCTGAAATCGATGACGAAGGTGTAGAGCAAGTACTGCGCGATCTTGTCGAGGCACGCGATGTTGATTTCTTTTCCGCGCAGGCGCGACGAAAGCATGTACAGCAGCATCACGGCCGCAATACCTGAGACCATCGCAGAGAAGATGAAGACAATGGGCATCAGCGGGGAAGACCACCACGGGTTGGCTTTCACCGAACCGAAGATGAAGCCGACGTAGCCGTGGAGCAGGAACGCAGAGGGGATTCCTACCAGCGTGATGAAATAACCCAGGCGCTCGTCGATGTGCAGGGAACGTTCGGTGATTACGTCGGATCCAAGCGTGAGGAGCCTGTAAATGAAACGCTTCAATCCGGTTTCTGTCTGCGACTTCAAGACGATGTCACGACGATAGTCGAGCCAGATTTCCAACAGCAGCACTGCCATGAGGTACCACAGATAGACGAAGCCGAACATCGCCATCGCCGAGGAGCGATGGGGCGTGAGGTACATTTCCAGCGAGCGTTCAGGGTGGCCAAGGTGTAGTTGCAAAGGCAGGGGCGCGACCAGCAGGAACGACAGCGCGGTGAGCAGCGCCAGCCGGTACGTAGGTTTGACGGCTTGTACCTGGAATACCCGCTCCAGCGACGCGAGGATGAACGCGCCGGCGACTAGTCCCGTGATAAAGGGGTAGAGGACGATGAGGACGCTCCACTGGAGTTCGACCTCGTTGGGGTACATGAAGCCTTCGACCGGGATTTGCAAGTCGTCCTCCTTCCCACAAGAACTCACAGTCGCTTCGCAACGCCCGGGACAACGGAGCCGGGCGCGCCACTTCTATCGCACTGAACCATCCATGCCGTTGTAGAAAACTTTTGCTCCCGTCGCCATGTGCGGTTTCAATACTTGCACCGCGTGCGTGCGCAGGAATTCGTGAATCGGATCATTCGGATTCTTCAGGTCCGCGAGTTGCCGCGCGCCTGTGGGACAGACTTCGCAGCAAGCCGTAGTCAATCCCTTGGTGATGCGGTGATAACAGAGTGAGCACTTCTCAGCCGTGTTGGTTTTGGGATTGATGAAGCGACAACCGTAAGGACAGGCCTGCACACAGTAGCGGCAGCCCAGGCAGTAATTTTTGTCCACGAGTACGACCCCGTCCGGACTGACAAATGTTGCGCCCACCGGACAAACCTGTGTGCATGGGGAATCGGCGCAATGGTTGCAGAGTTTAGGCACGAAGAAGTTCTTTCCGCTGGCGTCCTGATTCAGGGGAAAACCCTGTTTGCCGCCTTCGGGCGATTCGACGTGCGGGCGCTCAATCGCATAGTCCGTCACGTGATAGCGCTCGATCCATGTGCGGTAGTAGCCCTCAGGCACATCGTTCTCCTCGGAGCACGCGCGGACGCAACTGCCGCAACCGATGCACTTCGGGATGTCGATCAACATGCCCCACCAATGCTCGGACGTTCTGTAATTGGGAGCGCCTTCGGGCGTGCCGGCCTCGATAAATTTCCATGCGACCGCAGCTGCGGGCAGGAGAATGAGGAGACGACGGCGAGTGATATCCATTATTTTTTCGCTCCCGCCGCGGTTTTTCTTTCTTCTTCGATCTTGGGATCATGCGGCTGATGGCAAGTTCCGCAGGCTAACCCGCCTGCGTGATCGGCGGTGGCCACCTGCGGAAACGTCTTCGGCTTCGCTGAATTGGCTTCGTGACAGCGGGCGCAAATGACCGCCGTGTCGGGCTTCGGGGGCTTTTCCGAGCTGGGATCGTCTGCGTGCTTGGCTTGCGGGCCGTGGCAGACTTCGCAATGCAGTCCCGCATGCCTGCCCAGTTTTTTCTGATCGACGACTTCATTGTGGCAGCCTTCACATGCCTCGTGGCCTGCATGGGCGATGGGCCGGGCGGCGAGTTCAGTAATGGCGTTTCCGCGATAATGGCCGTATTGGCCGAAGGACTTCGGAACCACGGCCGCGCGCAGTACCACAAAAGCTACCACCGCGATGAGCATGACAGCGGTGAGCCGGATCAGGTGCTCTATGTCCTTGAACAAAGTCTCACCTTTAGCGCCGGACCAGGGGCGCTACACCCTGCGCGGGAAAAGCGCAATGATCTTCGATACCGGGAATCCGGTTGGCGAACGATGATCAAGATCACGGGAGGTTGTGATGGACGTCACCTAAACTCGCTCACTGGCTGAGAATGCACGACTTCGCCGCGCGGGTGTGTTGGTGAAAGAAAGTCATCTTCCCCACTCCATCCCCGCTAAAAAGACTGCGAGGACAACAGCGGGCAGCCCTTGGAGTTAAGATTCCGTGAGGCTTCAGTTTGGACCGCGATAGCGCCGTAGGCGCACCGCACCCCACAGGCAGGCCGCAGTCAGCGCCAGGCCTATCCAGAATCCGGCGCTGGCGAAATGTTCCGATGGCATCCCATGCACCATAGGACTGATGCCGGTAGCCGCATTCGGCGGGCTATCGGCGCCGGCGATGCGCGAGCCCAGCATCGATGCAAAGTGGGAAGTATTAAATAAAACCTTCTCGAGAACACCGATTGCCAGTGGAGGCAGGACGGCCCAGAGGAATGCTGCCCGTCGCGCCCAGGCTGATACCAGCAACAGGAAACCATAGATCGGCGCGTACCACAGCCCATGCCCCCCCACCAGATGAGAGAAAAGCCCAACCCATCGCTGGCCCAGTGACAACTGCGAAAGCATTGCGAGACTCTGGCCAGTAGCTAAAAGAATGGCGGCGCTCAGCAGCAGCATGATGCACTGTGTGGCGAACGTGATTGCGAACGTGAGCAGCGGAAGCAGCAGCAATGGAACGATCGCCTTCGATAGCACGGTGACGCTGTCGGACACCGGCAGCGATTTCCAGAACAGAATACTGCGGTCGCGCCGTTCGCCCTGCAGCGCTTCGATGCAATAAAAAAGCGCAACCACAAAAGTCGTTCCCATCAGCACAAGCGCCGCGAGATCGTACGTTTGAGCGAACATTGCCGCCTGATCCATCGGCGTAAGCCCCGCCGCATGCATGTTCAGCGAATGACTCGACCTCACCAGGAATCCAAGCAAAAACACTGCTGCCACGGCCAAGGGCGCCAGGTAAAGAGAACGGTTCTCCCAAAATTCGCGCTTCACCGACCAATACATGCGCCGACTAAGAGCCATCCACGCGCCCTCTGCCTCCGGCGATGCCACGCTGGATTGAGCCACTGCATTCGTTTCTGCATTCATAGTGCCGCTCCTTGTGCGCGGCCTGTCCGGTCGCCCAAAAGTGCAACGAATACGTCGGCGATGCTGGGCGTACGGACATCCCCGAAGTCACCAAGTTTCTGGCGGTCAATCCCATCGAACAGCAGAATGCTGCGACCGAGAGCCTGGCGCTCGTTCACCGGTTTGAGCACCCGGGCGGCGTCGACCTTTTCCGGACGGACCGACACCTCTACATATCGCGACTCGAATTCTTCCATGCTGCAACTCAAAACCACCCGCCCGAGATGAATGAACATCACATCCGTCAGCACATGCTGGATCTCGTCAACCTGGTGCGTCGCAACCAAGATTGTGCGCCTCTGGTCGAAGTAGTCGTTCAGCAGGGAATCGTAAAATTGTTTGCGGTACAAGATATCGAGCCCAAGCGTGGGTTCGTCCAGCACCAGCAGCCTCGCATCCATAGCCATGACCACCGCCAGGTGTAGCTGCGTCACCATCCCCTTCGATAATTGCCGCACTTTGCTTGTGCTGTGGATGTTCGTCCTGGCGAGGAACGCCTCCGCCTTGGACCGATCAAATCGCGGATGCACGCCAGCGACATAATCCAAAAGTTGCCACACGCGAATCCATCGCGGCAGAACAGCCACATCCGCGATAAAGGAAACATCGCACATGAGCAGATCGCGCTCTCTCCACGGATCACGGCCCAGAACCCGCAGTTCACCCTGGTAGGGAGTGAGGCCGAGAATTGCCTTGAGTGCCGTGGTCTTTCCCGCACCGTTGGGTCCAATGATTCCCAGGATGCGCCCTTCTTGCACACGCACGTCGAGACCATCGAGTGCCACCGTATTCCCGAATGCTTTGCGTAATCCCCGTGCTTCTATGCATGGCATGGATTCAGCGACCCTCCTTGCTGGATTTCGGCGCCCGGTGGCTTCCCGAGCCATTCAGCAGTTCTTCCGTGCTCAATCCCAGCCGCTGGATGTTGGCGTGAATCCTTGGCCACTCCTCCGCCAGAAACCGCTCGCGTTCGCCTTTCAACAGCAGATTCTTTGCTCCCACTTTGACGAACATTCCCAGACCTCGCCTGCTTTCCACAAATTCCTCGTCCACCAGTTCCTGATAAGCCTTCAGGACCGTGAGTGGATTTACCCGGTACTCCGCCGCAACATTGCGCACGGAGGGCAGGGCATCACCCTCCTTGAGCGCTCCTTCCAGGATCATCGCGACCACGCGGTCGCGAAGCTGGCGGTAAATCGGCTGATTCTCATTCCACACATGGTCCATCCGGGTTCCGTTCTCCTGCAGAAGTCACGTGCGCTCATTTAGCTCGCTGGAAATCCAAGTGCGCCGTCATCGCCGGCTTACCCTCCATCATGAACGTCCATTCTTCCGTGTGATGGTTTTCATCGATGAGGGTGAACACTGCATGTTGCATGTGCCCGTGCTGTGCGCTGTTGTAATTGGCCACGTCGAGAAGATCGAATTCTATCGTCTTTCCGTCGGGCGAAATCTTGCCCGCCATTCGCGGCCGGTTTCCGGCATCACAGTAATGAGTCAACAGCAACTGCTCCCCATCGAGATAAAACATGGTGATGGGATCGTCAGGCCCCTCCCCTTTCATCTCATGCACGATGGCATTTCCCCTTGACGTGACTCGGAGAGTCGCCTGCATAGGCTTGCCCTCAAAGCTGCCGTTCCAGGAACCTTGCAGGGCCTTGAGTTTGTCGAACGACTTCTGCGCGTCGCTCTGCGCGACTACCGTTGCAGAAGTGCAGAGCAGAGCAGCCAATATCAAGTGAAGCAGTTTCATATTCATTCTCCTGAAGAATTCAGTGATTCGCGCCAGGGCGGCCGAAAAGCAGCTCACGGTGCGTCACATGTAGTGTTATACGTATGTATATCACTACATGTCAAGCGGAATCCTTCTCGGGTCGCCCGAAAGGAGAACGAAAAAAGGCTGGCTTGGGACCTGCGTCCAAGCCAGCCTGGATGGGGTGACCCTGATTATTCCTTGCCGATGTACCTTCCGTTGAGGTTGATGTTGTCAAGCACCGCCATTCCACTGCCGGCGGAGTGATCCATAACTAACGCGATCGTCTTCACAGCCATGCCGGGTGTTACCGCCGGAGACAGCTGCCTTGCGGGATCGAAGCTCACGCGCTGCCAGCCTGGTACTGCAAGCCGTTGACTCGTTCCACTCGCGCAGCTCGCCTTGTGTACCACTTCGTCAGCGGTCACAACCACGAACTGCGGAGCCAGACGGCTGCACTCGCTATCGCTCCGCAGGTCGAAGCTCAAAGCGGTGAGCTGCGAACCAGCGGCGCCCTTGAGCGCTGCCCCAGCAATTGCACTGCTGGGACCAGAGGGGTTCTTCCTCAGCACCAGGCCTTGGCTGGTCGGATCCTTCATGCTTGTATACGGAACACCGTGACCATCCAGCCAAGTTGCCTCAGCCAGGCTCTTTGCTCCGGGATCAAAGGTAAAGGGACGGACCTCGGAGTCATCACTCCCGCCGTCCTCATCTTCTCCCGAGGCAACGACCAGCACCACATACACACGTTTAGTCGTGCCATTGGCGGTGACCTTGATGACGCACGAGTACGTTCCGGCGGTGAGCCCGGTCGCATAGGGTGAGACCGTGATCTGACCAGGTGTGATGCCCGCCGACGGGCTGAGCGACATCCAGGAGCCGCCGTGCACTTCAGCCGTGAAGTTCAAAGCGGAACCCGTACTGCTTGTTACCTTGATCGTCTTCGGCGCCGGAGCGGTCGACCTTTCCGCGAAGAACACGAGCCGGTTAGTCGAGAGCACAAGCCTTCCGCTGCCCGATGGAACTGGTGCGCTATTGACTGTCAGCATAGCGTTGTTACTCGCCATGGTTCCGGCAGAATTGCTCACCATCACCGAGAAGCTCGAGCCACTGTCCGCCGTAGTTGTCGTCGACGTCGTGTAGGAACTCGCATTCGCTCCGCTGATATTCGTGCCGTTCTTCCTCCACTGGTAGCTGAGAGGTCCAGTACCGGTGGCGAGCACGCTGAAGGTGGCTGTCTGCCCTACCGTCACAGTCTGGTTGGCAGGCTGAGTCGTAATCGAAGGAGCAACGTTGGATGAATTAACAGTCAGTGTGGCGTTGTTGCTGGTCGCCGAGCCGACCGAGTTGGTGACCACCACTGAGAAGGTGGAACCGCTGTCTGCAGTAGTCGTGGCGCCCGTGGTGTAGGAACTTGCGGTCGCTCCAGTGATGCTTACACCATTCCTCCTCCACTGGTAAGTCAACGGAGCCGTACCGGTTGCGCTCACGCTGAAGCTGGCTGTCTGTCACGCTGTCACCGTCTGACTTGCAGGCTGAGACGTGATCGACGGTGCAACCGCTGCTGCATTCACAGTCAGAGTCGCGTTGTTGCTGGTCGCAGTCCCTGCAGAGTTGGTCACTACCACGG
>JBKOUZ010000123.1:0-3879 GCA_046723715.1 Acidobacteriota bacterium
GGTCGATGCAGAGTCAGGAGGACGTACCGGCGCACGCCAGTGGTGTTGTCGGTATTGCTGTTCAGACCAAGATCGTGCAGAATGCTGGATTTTTCGGCTTTCTGTTGAGATGCCAGAAGCGAATCTATCATCGTGTTGCCAACAAAATGAATCGCATCCGCCGAAATTCCCTCGTTCTGTAAATTGCGGATTCCGCTCTCTTCGGTAACGAAGAGAAGATCTGACAGGTGATCGGTAATCACACGGTTGATTTCCTCGGGCATAGCACGATCAAACGAACGCAACCCTGCTTCAACATGCGCGATCACTGGGCGGCCTCCATCTCCAGGGAAAGCAATCTTGCACGCGACGAGTGCACAGGCCAACGTGGAGTTCACGTCCCCCACTACAACTACAACATCGGGTTTCTCGGCGAGCACTACGCTTTCGAATTGCCGCATAATTTCTGCGGTCTGTATGGCGTGAGAACCCGAACCAACTCCTAAATAAATATCCGGCTTAGGAAGGCCCAGATCCGTGAAGAAGACCCCCGACATGGTGTTGTTATAATGCTGGCCTGTGTGGACCAGAACAGTACCTATCCGCTCACTACTCTCGTGCCGGGCCGACACAGTCTCGTTGTGCATCCGGATTGCCGAAAGGATCGGAGCTGCCTTCATGAAGTTCGGCCGCGCTCCGACTATGATCATGATTTTCATGAGATTCGCCTCTTTACAATCTGGGTCGGATCACAGCGCCGTCGAGTTCGGAGGGCTGATCCAGTCCAGGAATCGTTCCAATGGAAAAAGGCAAAAAGTAAGCATCGCAACTTGTAAAGTCTGCGTTCGAACTCCACGCTTCATTTCTGGATAGCTTTTGCGGTGCGCCGTAATTCCCAGTACGGAACACCGCCTTGCACCTATTCTAGTGAAGAATTGCATATATATCCTAAACGGTCGCCGCCGGCCCAATACACCAAAGTTCACTAAGTACACCAAGTCACTCGCCTGGGATGGGAGGCAGCCCTATCCGCTCGTCCATTGTTTCGAGTTTGCGGCCTTCATGGTCAACCATCAATCCGAACTCAGAGCACCATTTACATGGCTCTCCTAAACCGGAGTCGACGCTCGCGCAGTGCAGCATATCGGACTGATTAACCCCCATGTCTTTCGCGAGACTGTGAATCTCACAGACAAGCGCAGTCGTCCGGTCCAGCCTAAACCCCTGTCCTCGCCTGCGCGGAGAGAAACCGAGCGACTCCCTCAAAATCGCTCCCACTCTGTGTGGAGAATATTGCTGAAACTGGCCGTTGTCGTGAAGGATGCGATTGGCTTCGGCAGTGATTCCTCCAACCATATAAAAAGGTGCCACCACGTGACACACACTGAAAAGCGCGAGCATCACCACCCACTCGGGTTCACCAAAGCGGTCGAATTGCAGAGACTGCAATTGAGGTTGAAGTGCTTTAGCTAATCGTTCCTCGAGTTCATGATGTCCCAACATTCCAATGCTAAGGGCGCGTGCATTATCACGAAGACGGGGAGGAAACTTCAGGAAACTTGGATTTTGCGAAACACTTGCTTCGGTGTAATGCGACAAACGATAGCTCTCAAGAACCGGTTGCAGTGCTTCCGACAGGTCGCTTCTTTTCGTTCAAGTCCAGCGAGGGCAGGTCGCGTTCGGACGGAGTCACAACAATACTGATGTTTCGGCTGCTCAATGAGGCATCGTGTAGAGGAACCCGCGATGCTATTACTTTAGGTCCGAAGTTCTCGAACGCTTTTCCATTGCAGAGTACGTAGGAACCCTGCCTATTGCCTCCCCGTAACAGTTTTTGAATATCACGGCTGACCCGATCGCCGCTGAACTCCGCCTCGTCGATCAGGAGGGTTGGGCGAACCCGCGTTAGCCGATACAGTGAGGCAGGCGTTATCGACGAACTGAGTATGGCGCGGCGACAGGCGCACTGCAAAACCGTTAGTAGGGTGGTCTTACCCGCTTCCAGCGGACCACACAGAGAGAGGTAAGGTACAAACGAGAGTTTATCGAAGAACCAGGTCATCACAGCGAAGGCTGCGTTCAGGAAAACGCGGTCACTTCTCAGGCCGACGTACGTGTCGATAACATTCTCAACCATCGCGAACAGTTCACCCGTATTCAGGCAAGGACTATGGTTGAGTCGATTTTCGGGGGGATCAACAGTTTGGAAGCGTGTTCGATCTGGGACACCTCACGAACCGTTTCGTTCTGCCAAACTGAGAAAGACAGGCCGGACGGTTCCCTGCTGCTTATCAAATCCAAAGCTCGACCGTCGGGCAGTAGGCAATTCGGTCTCCCGAATATCGGGCTCCCGTCTTTTCTCTTTCTTCGGTTCGATCGCCGCGTGGCGTGACTGCGTAGGAGGCGGAACAGCGCTGAGACTCGGCCTCTCACGATGCAAGCGGTTCGGTTTTGTCATAGTCCAGCCTCCAAGTCCGAAAGGAGCGAAAACATTGGCATCTTCAAATTCTTACAACAACTCGGAGCGAAGAAAAAGAGAAAGCATCCTGATTCCATCGCCTCCGGGGAGTATCTTGGGCCGGCTCGCAAGTTGGACAGAAAGCTGCCATGCACAACGTCCTGAAAGATGTTGCCCCTGTGCCGCACCGAGATGGATGTCCTCTCAGCCTCCTCGACGAGCAGCCTGTTGCTGCCAACTACCCAGCCGTTTCGCGGAGAGTTGCTGGTGAGCGCTCTGCAGCGCCCGGAGGGTATACTTCCACTGCGCTCTAGGAAACAAGCTACAGGCGAGCCGGGCTGGAACTGATTCAAGCCGACTTCTCAGTACTGTGGCCGGGAAACTCGAGGATCTTGCCACCCCGCTCCGCTGGCTGCGGGGAGCAATGAAAGGTTTACGAACATGAAAACTGGATAGCTTAGCGATTAAAACTCTCCTGAGTCGCGTCTTTATCGTCTTTTTCTAGTGCGGACCCGAAGGGAAACTGGCATGTACGGTGCCTGTTCTTAGGGCCACGCGTCAGCGTTTCGACAGGGACATCCATACTCCCGCGCTGCCTTCGTCCAAATCAAGTTCCCAAAATCGACTGCCAGTCTTCAAGAACTCGACACCTATTTGGATTTCTCCGGGACCGACTCGGCGCGACCAAATCACACGACATTGAGCGCGATTGTGCCCGTGTTGAAGAACGAGCACGCTTCCGGGTTGGATGTACTCCCGCACGGCCCCAATCTTGGCCCCGGTAGTGCTGATGTCTAGAGTGTGGACAAGCAGCTGGCCAGCATGGACTTCGGGCTGGGAAATCCTGAGTCCCACAACCATCTTTGTTCTTCTGAGGACACGTTTCTCCAGAGCTTTGTTATCCATCTCGGTAGACCGACCTCTCCTTCTGCGGCAGGAACTCATCTATGAGAATTGTTAAACACTCGGTTAAGCGATTCTCGGCTGCCTCTCTCAGACTCCGGGTTCCAAAGCTCGACATCGAATACTCTGGAGTATCTCTGCAGTTCTGGCGAAAATCGTACGTCGAGGCACTTCTGACAGGGACACCAGAAGGCTCGGTCTTCTGGGAATACGATGTGCCCGCAGTTCTCACAAATCTGCCTTTCGTTTTCCAGAACTCTCATCGGTCTGAATTGCCCTTCCGAAACGCAGTACGGGCAGCGTGGCACCTCAGGCTTATCCCTTGGAGACACTATGATCGCTCCCCAATTCAGACGTTTGCCACTTTTCTAACCCAACAATTGCCTCGCTCAAATATTTGAGAGCCTTTGATACCGGCATCCGATTTTCATAGTCTTGGAGAACCTCAGCTGGATAGTTCTCTCCAAGCGAGTCCATGGTCCGAGTGAGGACGGTTCGAGTCAACAACACTTCAAGACGATCCACTCCGAGGGCTACTC
>JBKOUZ010000209.1:0-19170 GCA_046723715.1 Acidobacteriota bacterium
CCGCAGCGCTCAAGTCCCTGATAAGCCCCTTCCACATACGCCCTGCGGCTGCCGAACCGTCTGCACCATCCGCCAGTTGCCTCGCTAGCGCCCGCGCTTCCACCGAATGTACTTGGTTTAGCTTCATTGTTGGTTCCCCTCGGGCCATCTCCCCGTCTCAGCGTAAGCCAGGAGTTCTTCCTGTGTTCGGCCTTGCAACTGCTTGGTAATATCATTGAAGTCAAGTGCCTGGCGCGGTTTGCCTTCTAATCGGTCGAGGATCTCCGCGATGGCCTGTAGCCTTTTCGGGCCTCGCAGGGCTTGGTGGATCAATTCATCGACAATCGCCTGTTCGACGGTGCGGCCGTCAGTGGTGACTTCGGCAACGGCCGATTTCAAAGCAGCAACTAGTCCCCTGGTACGGGGCCGGCCTGCCGGATTCCCACTCTGCCCGGATTGAAATCCTTTACCGGTTATGCCTCCCGGTCGTTTCGCCGTTTCATGTTGTTTCGCGTTGATATCCCCGTTGTTCTTCTTCTGGGTCATGCTGTCGGCCTCACAGCGGCCTTCGTGATTTCTTCCAATCGGGAGCGCAAAAATTCCTTTTCCATTGCCGTCCGGGAAGCGAACTGCTCGGCCTCCTGCCCCTCATTCCCACTAGACGCGATCGCTTTGTTGAAAGTCGCGTAACCGTTTAATTTCTAATCGTTTTTGTTCCAACCGCTGCCTCTCTCGTTTCACCCGCTGCTGCTCTCGAGCTCCGTGGACGATATTCCGCACTCTCCACTCCGGAATGCCAGTTGCGGCTGCGACTTCCTTTGCCCGGCGCTTGTCTCTGAGGTACATACCAACCACCCGCACTTCTTCAGAAAAAGATGTCTTGATAGCCTCCGCCCGGTCGGTTTTCCAATCCTCGTAATCAAACCCTTCTTCGCGCTCCAATCGACCTCCCCGAAAGAGATTTCATGCTCTCCGCTTTTCCTACTCGCCCATGGGCTTGTGGTAGTTGTCACGCTTGCGCGTGTTGCTTTACCGGGTTGAGCATCACAGATTTCAGTTGCTCACCCCTTAAGTCAAAATCAAGCCCCTTTCAACCACGCGATGGAAAGGAAAACGGCTGGAACACGGGAAGAGACAACAACCCCAACCAGGGGGATGCTGTCTTTTCCAGATCACGCGGACGGTTAAGGTCTCCGTGTGGTTTCCGGGTCCCGCACTCTTGCGAAATGCGGACGACAAGTCTGGGTTCTGCGCACCTGGTGTAGCTTCTCCAATGTTCGAGAAGCCGGTCCTAACGATCCGCGCTGCGGTATCCCAAGTGCGTCTTTAGCCCGATTGGGAATCGGTCACGTCGTAACTCTGACGCCCTACTTCGCGCACTTCCCGCTATGTAAGCCGAGAGACAACCGCCCAAGACCGCGTACGCTCACGCGCACGATTCTGCGTGCAACGGTGGAGTGAAACTGAGCCTAGGGAGGTGAACGAGCGGGATGTTTGGCTTCTACGACGTCCGAAGTTATGCCGCGACAGGACCGCGGCCCGGAAATAGCTGTGAGGCAACTCTTCCGGCAAGCTTGGAATTGGACCGTTTTGGACCGTGATTCGTGGCGGAACCCGCGCTGGATGCGGAGTCTACGAAGGACGCCATCGTTCGCAACGATGAGGTCGTCGGTTCGATCCCGACTGGCTCCACCAATCTTCGATCAATTACGACTGTCCAAAGTCAAGCTTGTCACACTTTGTCACAACGAATTGCGCTTGTGTCGAAGTCTGGTTGGCGCTATCCACTGATCATTTGCGCTCTGGGTTACGCGCGAAAGTTCCCGTCGTCTATTCAATTTTGCCAGCCGCCGGACCGACGGCGGTGGTCTGCCTGGTCTTGGAATCAATGCCGATCAGCGCTACTCCCCCCACTCCGCCGCGGTTCGCGGTAACCACGTGGCCGCGAGCCCTCAGTTCTGCCTGCACTGCTTCGGGAAGGCTGCTGGGCACAGAAAGGCTCCCCAGCCTCGCACGGTCCTGACCGAAGGAGCTGATGAAATGCTCCGTGGAGAAACGTGGCGCCTTAAACGCCTTCTCGGGACTCAAGCCGAAGTCCACGTAATTGAGAATGACTTGGATGGCTGCCTGATCCTGCTGGTCGCCTCCCGCTACCGAGATCGCCATCACGGGTTGGTTGTCATGGAAAAGCAGCGTGGGGCTCAGCGTAATTCGCGGCCGCTTGCCGGGCTGGATCACGTTCGGAGTTCCTTTGAACGTGTTCAGGCTACTGAGCCGGCTTCCGTGAATAATGCCCGTGCGTCCTGCCACGCCCGCTGTGCTGGACAGGCCGCTGGGAGTCGCCGCGATGACGTTCCCAAATTTATCCGTCACACACATCACGGTGGTTCCACCATGCCAGGGACCGGTGATGGTGGGCGGCTTGGTCGGCTTCATATCGTATGGATCGCCCGGCCGGAGATCGAGAGATGCCTTTTTCGGATCGATCAGCTTGCGTCGCATTTCGGTGTACTGATCGGAAAGCAACTGTGGCATCGGCACTTTCACAAAGCTCGGATCGCCGTAATACTCGTCGCGATCTGCCAGCGCAAGCTTCTCCGCTTCGATCACGGTGTGAATGTAATCCGCCGAGTTGAAACCCATCTTTTTCAGGTCGAAGCCTTCCAGCAGGCGCAGTGTCTGTAACAGATAAGGACCTTGAGTCAGAGGACCGGTTTTATAGATTGTGTAGCCGCGGTACGTGCTCGTGAGGGGATCCACCACGGGAGTCTTGTGCGCGGCCAGATCGGCCTTGCGCAGGAAACCTCCCTTTTCGATATACCAGGCTTCCAGGGCGTCGGCGATGTCGCCGCGATAGAAGCGGTCCGAGACGGCTTGCAGTTTCTGCTGGCGCGTACCTTTCGCGGCCTTTTCCGATTCCACCAATTTGCGGAAGGTCACCGCCAAATCCGCCTGCCACTTCACACCAGTGTCGATCTTCTCCCCACTACCGGTATCGATATACCAAGTGGGACCACCGGCGTCCAGGATGGCCAGCGTGGGCTGCACGACTTCCTCGAAGCTTTTAGTTCCGTAGAGCTTCAGCAGCGTGACGATCGCATCTATGGTGCCGGGCACGGCGGCTGCCTTGACATCACCATCCGGGATTCCGTGTTCCATGTACCAGGCGATGGCTTTGGGATCGCGAGGGGCCTCTCCTTGTCCCTCCAGCAGCTTCACGTTTTTCTGATCGGCGCTGTAAACCAGGATTGGAACCTCTCCTCCGACGCAGAACGCGCCTACATAGGTTACGGAGAGCGCCAACATAGTTGCGGCGCCTGCGTCGGCGGCGTTTCCGCCCTGTTCCAGAATCTTGATGCCGGCTGCAGTGGCGGCGGGCTTGCCGGAAACAACCACGCCTTGGCTCCCGACAGCGACACTCGGTCCCCGTGTACTAACCGACGTTTTCTTAGACTGCGGCCATGTGAAGGAAGAGAGTAAAAGGAGTGAAACAAATAATATCGAAGTAGGTCTCAAACCCCGCGTTCTCCTTGATGTTTCTAACCGGCCAATCGCGCACAACGCTAAGCCGCGCCCTGCGTCAAGAATTTGGCGAAACAACGAATTGGCGCCCGCTTCTTCTCGCTTAAGCCTCGCCGGTGCTCTTCACCGCGTGGATTTTCGTGCAAGAGTCTCACTAACACGTCGTAAATCTCGAACCGCGAAAGTCGTACCTGCGGTCGATTTCTTTGCGGCGTTGAGTGAGGTAATGTTCCAAGTTCCACAGATCGGACGACAGCTTGATCTGGGTGGCCATCCTTTCTGCTTCTTGAATCACCTCGTGAATCTCTCGCCCCAGGGCAGCGTCGAAGCTCTGCGAGCGATAGTCTTTTCTGATCTCGACTAAGTCAGTTCGTTCTGGGAGCGATATTTATCCCGCGCCGCTGACAGTCTGCCTCCGGAGCGGCATTTTAGCTCTGCCCGGATGCCTATTCTACTGTGGCTGAGCGTCCTCATGGCAGCGGATTTATGTCGTTGTGCCTGGTACCAACTCTCTGTACTGGGAAGTCCTGGTAGCCACTCTCTCCTGAAGAAGTCGAAGAGGGAAGGTTTTACGTTACGCACGACACTGCTTGTCTTTGAAGGCTCGATGCACTAAGTGTTGAGGTGTGTAATTGCGAACACAATTCCCAACTAGTCTTTTTGTCTGCATTTGGCCACGTTTTTGGCTATGTGAGAACGTTCGCAAATCCACGTCACCGTCGAAGAACGTAGAGCCGTTTCCTACGGTCGCAGCCTATTGCACTTGCCTCCAGAACAAGCGACGCTAGTATCCAAGCGGTCTTGTGCGGATGACATCTCTTCCCTCGGACGTCTAGTGGCGTGTTGCAAGAGGTCGGCACGAAGAGCAGCAGCTTAATAGGGCGGATTCCTACATGCAAGGGCGGTATCAAGTTCTCCAGCTACAAGAAGCATTGAGAATGCTGTATGACCTTCTCGAAACCTACGCCCCCCCGTGGTACACGCAGGATCATCATGACAAAGCCGTGGCGGCCCTGCGTTTGGTGGAAAATAAAAGAGGCGAGCGCAGGCGGGACGCCGCCTGATTGACTCAGACGGAAGTGAGAGCTTGATGCCCAGGCATGAAGAATCGATTTAGCAGTTGTGCGTAACGCTTAACTTCTCCTTCACATTCACTCTTTAATCGCGTTTTGGGCAGAGAAAACCCCCGGCTGCGGCCGGGGGTGAGAAGGCAGAGGATTGGTGTTTATTGAGAAAGGAAACGCCGACGAATCAAAGTAGCCAGGCTGAACAGACCGGTTCCCATCAGCGCCAACGTGCTGGGCTCAGGAACGACATTGGTAGTCGGTGTCGTGGTCGCGAAACAAGTTCCACCACCGCCACACAGGTCACTGGCCACATGGACATTTCCAATCGTAATCCCAGTGGATGTATCCGCGTTGGTGAGGACGAACATAAGTGAACTGGTGGTAAGGCTGCCGTTAGCGTCAAGGCACACCGTCTGCTGGCCTATACCGCCACATGCTCCCAATGAGAGCGAACCAAAGCTCACATTTGTCACGTCGGTAGCGAGTTCATTTTCGTTTACGTCTCCCGAAAAGCCAACCACCGGCCCGCCGAGTCTTACAGTCGCACCTCCGGTTGTTTCAATATCGACGCAGACCGAAGTGCTTGAGAAGCTCATGCAGCTCCCGGAGCCACCTTGGACAAGGGTGATTGTTCCAACCTGGGTTGAGCCTAAGAACAGATTTTCGGTGATTGTGTCCGCCGTGGCAGCAGGCGCAATCAACAAGGTTGCGATGACCGTTAATGCTAATAGCGTAAGTTTGTTCTTCACACTTCTCCTCTCTCCTCCACGCAGTGACACACTGAGCACTAGCACTAGCAAGCGAGCACGCAACGTGCCAACTTTGGCCAGAACGCAAGAGTTCCAACCGATTGGTGCAGCGCTATTTACATAAGTTTTGCACAGATCGATTGTGGGGTTAGAACAATCCCTTGTAATGTTCTGCACACTTATCTGCGAATACTTGCATTCAGGTGAATACCGTATAGGTCCATCGCAGGCGTTACGACAACCGAAGCGCGTCAGCAGGCCACAACACTCTGCAGGTCACCGCGCGGCACGCGAATTTCCTGATCGCTTCCAATCTCTCCACTGACGGGTCGTGCCGAGCCGTCCTTGCTTTCGCGAGTTGATTCAGCGAAACAACGGGTGGGCCACGAAGCTCTCTGGAATGGCGCTCTCCGCGCGCAGAACTTCCTTGGCTTTATACGAATACTCTTCTCCGCATTTGTCACAACGAACCCTGATCTCGTCAGTGAGCATCGGGAGTGGAGAAAATGCGTCCGCTTCCGCCAATGGAATGTGATGCTGGTAGGAGGTATTCCCTTTGTGATGGAAGCGGCTGTTTTTGCAGATAACGACCCAAAAATAGTCAGTGTCGTAGAGCATCGTGGTTGGTCTCCAAGACTCCCACTGCCCGGAGGATTCTGTGTGCAATTATGCACGGCAATTCGTGGATTGCTGTAAAAATCGTGTAAGGAGCGCCAGGAAGTTACCGGGCGAGGGGTGCCCCCGAATACAAATCGTCTCCCGCGCAAGGCCTCAGTGGCCGGTGAAGAACTCTGCCATCTCGGGCGCGCTCGCGGCCTGTCCGGGAAACTTGTTCACACCGCTGGCGGCGAGCATCAGGCGAAGAACGCTCTCGTGCTGGTAGAGGGTCTGAGACTGGTAATTTGATTTCGTATTCGAGCTGACAATGAGCGTGGCCACCTGGCCGCCCCCGTGATCGAGATCGCTACTTTGCCCCTCGTCGAAAGTGATGACGAGTAAGCCGCCATTCTTGAAGCTCGTGCTTGCGATCAAAGGAGCGATATTGCTCTGCAGCCACGAATCGGCAGCAGCGAGGGTGCCGTCGTGCGCGTCGTTGTCCAGATTGGGAGTGATGAAGGAAAATTGCGGCAACGTATTGTTGGCCAGGTCGGTCGCGAACTGCGAGAAGGGAACGATGTTGGCTGCCTGGGAGGGGCTGCTTTGCACGTCGGAGAAATAAGAAAAGGGATTATGACGACGGACGTACGGAGGGGCATCCGCGCCGAGGTATCCGGCGGAGGGAATTGACTCCTGATAGGCACGCCAACTCCTGCCCGCATTGACCAGTTCGCGAGCGATATTGTCATCACTGATGGTGCCGGAGAAAGTATCGTCGAAGGTTTGCGCCCGCCCGGTGGTGAGTATCAGGTAGTCGGGCAGCGAGGGATGGGCATTCGCGAAATATTGTTTCGCTAAACCGTATTTCGAGGCGAGACTGTTGAGATACGGCATTGAGGAGTTTCCGATCACCTCCGTGAAACTGTGATTCTCCTCGACGATAAGAAAGACATGACTGAAAGTTGGAAACCCCATTACTGGTAAGGTGGGACTGGAGGTTGGGGTTGTACTTAAAGGTGGATTGGAACGGCCGCCGCAGCCCACTTCGAGAGTTCCTAGGAATGCTGCCAGTGCAATTGCAGCCGCTACGATCGCTGGTGTTCTCCCCTGGTGCTTGGCAAGCTCTTCCACGCGATGGTTCGATGTCCGAATGCCAGAAAGTGTTTGCCAGCCCATGTTCTGCTACTGCTTTGCCTCCTGCTTCTTCGTATCCTGCTTACTCCCCAAGTCCAATCCGAAGTCAGGCTTGTCATACGTTCCCAGGACGTGCACGGGGACGATCTCACCCTTTTTCTTTTTTTTGAAAATGGGGTCGATGACTTTCAGTAAGAACGATTTCATCCCGCTGGTAGTTTTGGAGATCCTGGTTTCTACGCGCATGTCGCCGTGGAGATTGATACGGTACGGTTCCTCGATACTGTAGGTTCCGTGCATGCGCGCTTGGGCGCCTGGGATGCCAAAGGATATATCCCGGAAATGTGCGAGGGCGTCCCCCAGTTTTACGCTGCCCTTGAGATCGGTCATGACGGGAGGCGGATCTTCCTTTTTGTTCTGGCCCCGGGCTCCGGCGCTGAGCTCGTTTACATTTTTCTGTGTCTCCGGTTTGGTAAAGCTGCCTTGATCAATGCCGAATTTTCCATCGAGCTTAAGGCGGTGGAGAAAGGGTTCGGGACCCGAAGGAATCTCTACACTTGTGGTTAAGGCGGTTTGTCCTGACATGGGCGCGCGGTGTTCCGTGAAGAGTCCCAGGACGTCTTCAATGCGGGCACGGCGCGAGGAGATCTGAAGACGGGTGAACTTGCCTTTGTGTCCCTGGACTGCGGCGATACTGCCTTGCGCCAACAGGCTCGTGTTGCCGAAATGCGCCTCTACCGATTTTAGAAAAGTGTCCCCGTTTCGGCCATTAACGTAAGCGTCGAAGTTGGTTGTGAGCTTGAATTTGTTGTTGCTGGTCTTTACGTGGAAGTCAGGCGTATCCGTCGATCCCGAGACCGTGATGTGCTGCAATTGGCCGTCAAACCTGCCTCTGGAGAAAAGTATTCCGCCGATGCCGTGGTAAACACTCAAATCGGCATGCTCAAAGGTGTAAGCTCCGGACAGCGGTGTTGCTTCTGCGTGGCCGGTCGCCCAAGGCCCGAATTTTCCGTCCGCGGAAATCTCTGAGGGCGGATTTGGATTGTGAAGCTTCAGGTGGTAATTGATTGCCTTGTCCCAGCGCACGTCTCTTAGCGTGGCTTCGTGAACATCGAAACGGAAGGGTGGCTGGTGCGGTTCTTTGCTCTCGAACTCCACGAAACTGCCATTGGCCACGACTTCATCGACGACGGTCTGCGAGTGCTGTGTGTTAAAGCTGGTTTGGCCGGCGGGAATAAAGATGTGCGCGCCTTCGGCGATGATTTGCGGAACGTGCCGCCTTAGGATGCCCAGATAGCTTCCACGCACACGCAATTTCTGAATTTCGATCAGCTTGAAATGATTGCTGCCATGGTGAAACTCGACCCCGTAGAGCACACATCCCGGAGGAAAATACGTCGGGTGATAACTCTGGGCGGTAACCGTGCTATCGCTGGCTTCCTTAAGATCCTGGAGCACGGCTTCACGCGAAAAGGGCCAGTACTTCATATCGAATATGGCGGCTAAACAAATCAATACTGCGGCAGAAGAAAGAAGAATCAAGATGCTGCGTCTGGACCAGAACTTCTGGCTGCCAATCCGGGTTGTTCGGGGAGCGCTCGTCGTGGCAGGGGAAGACATGCCTCTTGGAGGCTAGTTGCGGGATAGATGTTGTTGCGGACTTCGGAAGCACCCCGTACCGGAAAGAGAGTATTGCTTGCTGATGCCGCGCGTGAAAGCTGACTTAAATATGCGCCGATGGTGCTATGATCGAATGTGAATCCTCTCAAACGTGATCTTCGACGCTATGTCTGCGAGCGGATTGCTCCTGCCGGGCTCTAGTTCTTCTTGCCTCCATCGTTCTCTCTAAGCCGATTCTGCGGCTTATGTTTCGAAATTGCCGAGAAAACGGATTCGTGTACTCAGGCTATTGCCGCGCTCTGGCGCGCTCTATGAGAGGGCTCTATGAAGCTTCTAGTGATTGGATCGGGAATGATGGGTTCGGCGGCGGCGTTCGACATGGCGCGTACGCCGCAGGTGGAGTCAGTCACCTTGGCCGACAACGATGCGAAGCGGGCGCGCGACGTGGCCGCCCGAGTGAATCGGATCAGTGGCGGCAAGAAGGTGCGCGCGGTTGTTCTTGATGCCGCCAATGAGAATGCTGCCGCGAAATTGATGCGCGGGCACGACGCCGCACTGTCCGCCGTACCGTACTTTCTGAATCTTGGCCTGGCCCGGGCGGCGGTCGAGGCGCGCTGCCATTTCGCTGATCTCGGCGGCAACAATACCGTCGTGCGCCAGGAACTGGCGCTGTCCAAAAACGCAGCCAAGCGCGGAGTCGCACTGGCGCCGGATTGCGGCTTATCGCCGGGGATGGCGTCCATTCTCGGTGGGGAACTGGTGCGCCGTATGGGGGGAAGCGCCGACGCGTTGCGGCTGTATGTCGGAGGGCTGCCTGCCCGGCCCACTCCGCCATTTCACTATCAACTAGTATTTTCCGTCGAAGGGCTGATCAACGAATATGTGGAACCGGCGCGCATTCTGCGCAAGGGGAAACTCACGACCATCGATCCGCTCACCGAACCGGAGGAATTTCACACGGATGGTTTCGCTCCGCTTATTGCGTTTCATACCTCGGGCGGGACATCGACCCTGCCTGAGACCTTCGAGGGCAGAGTGGGCGAATGCTTCGAAAAAACCCTGCGTTATCCCGGGCACTACGATCTACTGTGCGAACTAAAAGAGCTGGGCCTGTTTTCCAGCGACAAAATGAAGTTCGGCAAGGCGGAAATTTCGCCGCGCGCCATGATGTCGAAGATTTTTGAGGGGAAATTCGCTTCCAAGGGGCCGGATGTCTGCATCATGCGGCTGGAGGCGCACGAATCCGTAAATGGTGCTGGGGTGCGCGGACTGCTGGGCGGACGCCTGAAGGGCCGCGTGGCCTCGTTCACGATGGTGGACAATTACGATGCAAAGACGGATATGAGCGCGATGATGCGAACGACCGCTTTTCCCGCCTCGATCGTGGTCCAGATGCTCGCCTCTGGAGCAATCAGCAAGCGCGGGGGAGTCTTGCAGGAGCGCGATGTTCCCGCAGACCTGTTTCTCGCCGAAGTGGAGAAGCGAGGAATCAAGATTGACTACAGCATGGAGTAATTCCAAGTGTCAGAGATTCCCACCAGTCGTGCCCGGAAGGACCGAAAAATCCGGCGCCGGTGAGAACTTACCCGTGAGCAACGTAGGTATCGACTGTTAAAGTGAAAGTGGAATGGCACGTTCGTGTTGTTACTAAAGTTCGGGATTTTTGTTCTAATTTCACCACAGCCCCAAGGCAACATTTATTGTGCAAAGCAATGCAGGCTCTGCTAGCATGTGGGCCATCCAAGGCCCACATCCTCCGTCCTTTGTAAGAAATGGACGGGCTCAGGGATGGCAGTTCAACTGCATCCATCGAATGGGTGCGTTCGGTCCAGAGCTCCCAGAACTCTGGCCCTTAAAAGGTAGGGTAGAAGTTGTCCAGCCAACCAGAGGTAGGTAGTGTCGTTGTAATTAAGAAGCGGCGGACCCGTCGTCACCATCGCAATCGGCGCATTCGGCGCGCTCTCCTGATCACCCTATGCGGGGCTGCCGCGCTCAGTTTCTCGTTGATGGGTCTGCGCTATTTAACCCCATCATCCTTTAGGGCTGGGTTACATCACACAGGCCCCAACCTTTCCGAAGAATCGGCTCAGAGAACGCTGGATATCGTCCAGCAAGAAGCGGCCGGCGAATTGGCCAGACGGCCGCTTTATCCCTACTCCGTTATCACGGGGGGAGTTCGGGATGCGCACGACTTGAAGTACGCCGTGCAACACGATCCGGTCGTGGCCACGCATTACGCGGGATTTGACTATGCGCATGCGCGGCTGGTGCGATTGCTGATGGAGCGATCTGTGTACGTTTCCTATCGCATGGGAAATCGCGTTTACTGGACGCGGCATCGCGTGAAATTGCATAAAGGCGAAACCCTGCTCACGGACGGCAAGATGACCGCGCGCACGCGTTGCGCCAACCGCGTCGAAGAGAAGCCGCAGCAGGAGAGTTCGCGAATGGAGCCACCGGCCGTGGCCTTTGACGAGCCTGTGATGCCAGCGCTTGGCCGGGCCATGCAGGCTCCTGCCGTGCCGTTTGAAACTGCATTGAACCGGGGTTCCGCGGGTCCGGCTCTGCCGCTCGGCATCTACGATCCCATTAACCAGGGAAGCTGGACTCCGCTGAATCCTCCGCCGCTGCCTAACGTATGCGAGCCGCTCAAGAAGCCGGATACAAAGGGCACAGCGGTGCCGCCAACGCCGGTTGTCGCTGGGAAGAACAAGAACAAGACGGTGAACCCATGCACAGGCGGAGGCACGAGCGAAGTGCCCGAGCCGTCCACCTGGGTTCTGATGGCTTCTGGCGTGGCTTTGCTGTATTGGAAAGCGCGGCAGAAATTTTCGCCAACGCCCCTTTCTTAGTCATCGCTGCTCATCTCACACAAGGCACGTACATACGCAGCTCTACCTATCGTGCAGTGTTGGCCAGCTTTTCATTCCATTTGCATTAGCTCCCGCAGTTTCGATAGCCTTCCTGCCTATTGCATCGGAGGCTGTTCTTGCGCCCTGGCTCGATCGGCTGGTTCCACCGTACCCTGTTTGTCTTTCTCCTATTGCTTTTCACTGTGAGGTCTGAAGCACAGTCCATTCGTCTGCACGTCGATCTCACCGATGCCCCGCGCAACCTCTATCACGCGCGGTTGGAAATCCCGGTTCAGGCGGGTGACGTGGCCCTGGTTTTTCCCAAATGGATTCCAGGTAATCATCGGCCTAGTGGCCCGATCGGCGCCCTGACCGGTATCCGGATGGAGGCTGCGGGCCGTACTCTTCCGTGGCGGCGAGATCCACTTGAGATGTATGAATTCCACGTTTCCGTGTCGAGTGGAGTGACCACCCTGGAGGTTTCTCTGGATGCCATAACTACCCTGGACAGTGCCGGAGGTGGAGGTCCCGCGGCTTCGAGCAATCTCCTGGATCTCAACTGGAATGCAGTTGTGATCTATCCCAAGGGGGTGCGCTCCGATGATGTGACGTTTGTCCCATCGGTTACTTTGCCCGCTGGCTGGAAATTCGGTACCGCTCTTTCTGTGGCCCACGCGCAGGCTGATGAAGTCGAATTTGCACCAGTGTCCCTGACGACGCTGGTGGACTCGCCCTTAATTGCCGCAGTTCATTACCGCAAAATCGAACTAACCGGGCCGGGACAAGGCCCGGTTCACGTGATGGACGTGATTGCGGATTCGGAGACGGATCTGGCGTTCAAGCCCGAGGAAGTTTCCGCGTATCAGAGACTGGTGGCGGAGACGGGAGCGCTGTTCGGTGCGCGCCATTATCGCGATTACCACTTTCTTTACACCTTGAGCGACCAGGTGGGAGGGCACGGACTCGAGCACCACGAATCGAACGATAGCGTGTCGTTCGAGCGAACCCTGCTTGATCCGGATCTGCACATGCTCTCGGCCAGCTTGCTGCCGCATGAATTTGTGCATTCCTGGAATGGAAAGTACCGGCGTCCCGCGGGACTGGCTACGCCAAATTTTCAGGAACCCATGATTGGTGATCTGCTTTGGGTGTATGAAGGCCTGACAGACTACCTGGGAAACCTGTTAGCCGAGCGCAGCGGACTGATTTCCGAAGACCAATATCGTGAGTCCCTGGCCGCTACTGCCGCAATGCTCGATCACCGCACGGGCAGGACTTGGCGCCCGCTGGAAGATACGGCCACTTCCGTGCAGACACTGCGTATGCTGCTTTCTCCGGAGTGGACGAACTGGCGGCGAAGCCTTGATTACTATCCCGAAGGCGAACTGATCTGGCTCGAGGTGGACGCGCTCATTCGACAGCAAACGCACGGGCAGCACTCGTTGAACGACTTTTGCAGAAGGTTTGAAGGAGGAGAGAGCGGACCGCCAAAGGTCGTGCCTTACACGTTCGAGGATGTGGTTCGCACCCTCAACGAGGTTGCGCCGTACGACTGGTCTGCTCTGCTGGCGGAGCGAGTGAGAGTAACCAGCACACATGCGCCGCTCGGAGGGATCGAACGAGGAGGGTGGAAACTGGTGTACAACGATAAACCGAACGCGTTCGACGAGGCCGCCGAGAAAAGGTTCAAATTCGCCGATTTCTCCTACTCGCTAGGGTTCAGCCTCGATAAGGACGGCAAATTCTCGGACGTTATCGTTGGCTCCCCTGCGTACCTGGCGGGGCTAGGGCCCGGCATGAAGCTGTTGGCGGTGAACGGCAGAAAGTGGACCCCGGAAGTTCTGCATGCCGCAGTCAAGGGTGCGCAGGGAACCAACCTTCCCATTGAACTGCTGGTGGAGAATGCCCAGTTCGTTCGAAGTTATCCGGTTGCGTATCACGGTGGGGAAAAGCATCCACACCTGGAGCGAGTCGCGGGCAAACCCGATATTTTGGGTGAAATTTCGAAGCCTTTGTCAAAGTGAAGAAGAATCTGAAGTTGTAGTACTAACGTAAGCGCCCGACCCGGGGATCACTGCTAAAATCGATCCAGATCCAGGCAAAATTTAACAAAGGCTTCCCCCATGCGTAGGTTTTCGCGGTCGGCGTCCGTCCGGCATTTCGTCGCCCTCGGCTGTTTTTGCCTCACTGCACTCTTTTCCCATTCACAGGCTTCGGTGCGCTCCGTCAAGGTGCTGGGCGGCAAAGACACGGTGGAAATTGAAGTGGAAGCCAGCGACCGCATTGTGCCGCAGAGCCAGGTGCTCACTGGACCTGACCGCCTGGTGGTGGATTTTCCCAACGCGCTTCCCACCAGCCAGGTGCGCAGCCAGTCCGTCGATCGCGGAGAAGTCAAAAGCGTTCGCGTCGGACTCTTTCAATCGAAACCGCCGGTAACCCGCATTGTGCTGGATCTCAAGAGTGCCCGCTCCTACCAGATTTTTCCCTCTGGCCGAACGGTCGTGATCAAAGTAATGGGCTCGTCGCCCGTCCCCGAGCCCGCTACTGCGGCGTATCAGCCTCTGCCGCGTCCGGGATATGTTCCTGCAACTTACACCACGCGCATAGAGCCAGTGCAAGCTGAGAGCGCACCACGTCCGCCGTTGGAAGTGACTTTTCAGAATGGATTGTTGAGCATCGTTGCCAGTAAGGCAACGTTGTCGGAAGTTCTGTATGCGGTGCAGCAGCGCACAGGTGCCGATATTGCGATTCCAGCCGGAGCTGAGCAGGAGAGAGTGGTAGCGAGCTTTGAACCTGCGCCCGCTCCGGAAGTTCTGGCGCGGCTGCTCAACGGATCGAACTTCAATTTTCTCATCCTAAGCGCGCCCGACGATCCGCGCCATGTGGATCGCGTGATCCTGAGTCCACGAAGCGAAGGTGGTATGATGCCGCTGGCTCCGATGCAAGCGAGTTCGCAGCTTGCCGAGGAGGATGTGCCTCCGGTCGCAGAGCCGCCGAATGACGTTGCGGCTGCGCCGCCAGCTCCGCCAGTGATAGCCCAACCCCAGGACGGCCCGCCTCCACCCCAGGACGATTCAAACCAGTAATTGTTCTACGGAGGCGTGATCAGACGGATCGGCACGGGAGAGTTGCCAGTGACAGTGGGGGTTGAGGTCGTCGCCGTATTGCTGCACCCTGCGACATTCAGCACAGTCACATTGATGTTGCCGGTGGCCGTGTCGATCCCATTGATGAAAACCTGTAAGAACCCCACAATAGTGACCGCAACTGAAGGTTGATTGGTTGGAAACGATCCTGCTCCCACATCATCGTAGATCGGCAGGGTCACGATGCTAGTGCTGGAGGTGATCCCTCCATTGGTGATCACCGGATTCCCCAATCCGGCTTGGATTTGAAAGGGGAACTGCGTCGTGTCCAGCACGTCCTGGCCTACGCTCTGGTGAATACGACATTCCGTTGCGGTCGCAGTGTCACCGGTCGTCTTGCCCGGATTAAACGACAGGTCTGCCTGGGTACCACCTCCAACGATTCCACACGCGTATACCGTGCTCAGGTCGCAACCGGCGATAGCTTCCTGATACGCAGAGCCGGTCGCGCAGCTAGGGACGCCGTTGGCGGTCCCGCCGATTAGAGCGGGAACATAGTCCAATGTACCCGCCCCCTGGCCGGTAGGAGGAGGACCCCAACCCGGCGGATCATCAATCAATCCCAATCCGGTCCCATGTTTACAGTTTGGGTTGCCCGTCAAGCAGTCCGCCACTATTGCAAATTTCTCGCCGATAATGGCGCCGGTTGCCGTACCAGGCGCTAGCTGGATGCCAGGGTTGCGGATCGATCCATCGGCTAGCGCAACAAACGGGGCACCCGAATTGCGGGGATCGCGATTGGGAACAATCCAAGGTTTGACACATCTTGGATTCACTGTGACGAGACCATTCGGGGCTGCGTTCAGAGAGTTGGACGGATTGAAAGCCTCAGCCGTCGCACTCGCGCTGACTTGGCTCGGGTTTCTGTTCCAGACGCGAGAAAAAAAAGTAGGAAGCCCCTGTTGGACGACGTCGACCTTTACCTGCGGATTTACGGCAAACGCCCCACCCGCACCGCAATCGCTTGTCGTCGTACCGTTGTAGAGGAAGGTAACGGTGGGTGAATTTGCTACCGCTCTTCCGATCGTGTTCTGATTCACCACGGCCTGCGCCACTTGCGTCGCTAAGGTGCATGCTGCCTGCCAGGGCGCAACGACGAGACCACCTTGAGTATTGTCCGGATCCCCAGTGACGCCGCTGAGCGAGAGAACTCGGGCGGCGGCCAGGGCGGCCGCGTCGGCTGTGCGCTGCGCTTCCTCTCTCGCCAGATAAAGCGTGATCACATCAATCGAGAGAGCCGCCATGGCAATGATGGCCACCATGGCCAGTGCTACAAAGATCATCGTGACGCCCTGTTCCCTGGCGTGCCCCTGCGATACCGACTTCGTAATTAGCGGGCTTTGCATGGTTTTCCGTTAATTCTCATTCAGAGCCACGGCGACCGCCGAGATATCCGTCGGAAGCGTCGTGTTTCTGCCCAGAAGGCTAGCGGCTCGGGCGAACTTCCAAGGATATGCATATTGAATGCTTACGCAGGTGCCGACAAGGACCGTCTGTCCGGCGGGAGCCTGAGATTGACAAGTCACCGTTGGCGGAGTGGTGCTCGTGACTGGAAAAAAATAGCCCCGGTTGATAATCAAGGTAATTCCACAAGGCGGGGTACCGGTTGGGGCGATCGCGTACGTCCAAGTAACTCCGCTGGAGGTGGGCGTCTTGGTTGAAAGTCCGCAGTCGTTCAGTTGGTTCGCGGTGAGATAGCTGTCAACAACTTTGAAGGCGTCTGTGACCGAGGCGGGCACGCCAGAACTCAGATTGCCGACATCAGCCACTGCGTCTGCTGCAGCGACCCGAGCGGCATCGCGAGCAACGTTGGTCAGTTTCTGTTTCTGAGTGAAGGCTCCGCTAAAATCGAAGATGCCCACCACGAATAGCACTAGCAGGGGCAGGGAAACGGCGAATTCCACCAACTGGGCGCCGCGATCGTCCCGGGACAGTTGCTTCCACACAGAGGCGGCTCGAAGATAGGCGGCGTGGATCACTGAGTCTCCAGTCGCACACGCGCGGTTGCCGTCAAGTTGATCAGTTGCTTATTCAGCGAAGTGAAGGGCAACCAGAAACGGAATGGATATTGAAACGTCACCAAAATTCCGCACACGGGAGTAGTGCCCAAGGCCACGTTCGACAGTTGAATGGGGTATCGCACGCAAACGCCATTTGGCGGGCAGGCTCCGCTGATTGTAGCTGTGGAAGGGCAGGCGGTGACTGTGGGCGTTGATGATTGAACAAGAGCAGGATTCAGATTGGCAGCATTGAGCACGCTGTTCACGGCGTTGGTGACATTGGTGGTCGGGGAATTCGACCCACTGCAGGTAGTACAATACGGCGCCGCTCCCGCCCGGGCTCCTTCCTGGGCCGCGCGGGTAATCGCCCCATAGATGCTGAAGGCCTGGCCGAACCAGAAGATTCCCAGCATCATCATGAACATCAGGGGGAGAACGGCGGCCGCCTCGGCGATTTCCGCGCCCTCGCTCGCGCTTATAAGGCGAAACAAGTTATGGCGGAATTGGGTCATATTGCCAGGCCCCTGATCTGGGCTGCGCCATAGAGCAAAACTGAGAGCGCCAATGCCACACCATAAGGAACTTTCAGCGAATCGGGATTATCCAGCGACACCCTGTGCCCCGGTAGTTGAAACGTTACCAGCGAGATCAGGATATGCCCGATGTTGCGCAGCGCCTCCCGTACTCGACCCTTGTAAATGATCAGCATGACCGCCATCATTCCTGCTACGAATACCGACAGGAGAAGAAGATCCACCAGCAGCGCCGGACCCGTAAAGGCGCCGAGAGCTCCCGCCAGCTTCCAATCGCCCGCTCCCAGACTGCGCAACAGAACGAAAGGCAGCAACAGGCCTAAGCCAACCAGCGCTCCCAGAAGCGATGTCTTCAATCCACTCCATCCGCCGAAGAATGTATTAGCGGCTACACCCACGGCCAGGGCAGGAACTGTGAGCCAGTTGGGAATGCGCCGCCTGAGCAAATCAGTTACTCCGGCGAGAAACGCAAGAAGTACCATTCCAGCCAGGATCTGAGCTTTCACTCAGGCCTCGCTGCGCCACGTCCCATAAATCCAGCACTGCCACTGTGAACTGTCAAAAGAACCTTTGGTAATCCTGTCAAAGTCGGCGCCCGGAGAAGGGAAGTCGAGCTACGAGGCCCGAGCCTTTGCCCCCGCAAATACGGCCTCGTGCGCGGATTTTCACACAGCGGGAAGGCGAAGTCAATGAGAGTGCGGCTTTGTCTCAGATAGACAGCAACATCGCTCATTGCTGGTGAATTCTCCAGGCACAGGAATGCGGGTGTCTATTGCAGTGTCTCGCGTTGAGCGATGGTCTTTTGCAGGGCTTCGTCGAGGGAGCCCTGAAAGACAAGTATTTTGATTTCGACCGTGGCCGTGGCTCTTGGAGCGAGCCTTTTCTCGGGGTCGACATGCTGACAGGTCAACTCAGGATTGCTCCACACATTGCCGGTTGTGGCTGCGAAACTCGCCACCACCCATTTTCGATCCGATGAAACGGTCGCAATCAGGGGCTCATCCACTGGATGGGAGTTATTGTAGTAGGTGATGTCATCCCGGCGCTCGATGAGTTTCTTCGGAACTGGCCAGGTAAAAGAGTCCAGATAGCGTGCTGGGAGCCATTGATTCAGCGGCATGCTCAGCCGCTCCGGTGTTTCTGATGCCAAGAGATCAAAACCTTGTGCGCGATGAACGTAGGTTCGTTCCAGGCGAACGTCCTGGAAGACTCCAGTCAGCCTGGGGTCCGTGGGGGCATAAAGCATTTCATAAGCGCTTTCGGACTTGTTGGTGAACTCGTAGCGAAAGCGCACCCCGTCATTCTCAAGGACGGCGCGGGCCAGCAAGTGAATCCCGCCCTCGAAATCTCTTTCGTATTCCAGAGCCGATGCCGTCTTTCGCCACGCGGTCACTTGTCCCGCGCTTCCCGGACGAAACATGTAAAGGTGCTTGGCGTCGTTTTCGCGTGCTTTGCGAACTGTCACGTGTTCGGGGAAAAGCACATAGATGGTGCGGTCGGTATCGGGACGGCCGGGAAGCACGACGTGCAGGGCAGGATCGTTGTCTTCCCGGGCCACAACCAGCCGCAACCCGCTCGTGCTTTGGATGGAGGGTGCGGCTTGCCCAAGGCAAGAAATAGCGGTACCCGCAATCAACAGCAGGGTAAAAACGGATCGCATCCGTACTTCCAAAAGCCTAGAAAAACCTGAGAAATTGAAAAAGCCCGGAACACGTCCGGGCATTTTCAGCATTGTTAATCTACTGCCGATTGAAGGCTGGTGCCTGGTTATGCTCGGCGACGATCTTCTTGGCATTCTCCGCCAGCGCTTTTGCCTGGGGCAACAACTCGAGGCCTTTGACGACCTCCGGATCGGACTCGGCGCGCACCTTCAATCCCTCATCCTGTCCGAAGGCATCGACGAAAATTTCCGACTTGATGTTTGACTTAATCCAGTCGTTGTTGTCGATCAATTCAGCCTGAGTGTAGGGA
>JBKOUZ010000225.1:0-8262 GCA_046723715.1 Acidobacteriota bacterium
CCGCAGCGCTCAAGTCCCTGATAAGCCCCTTCCACATACGCCCTGCGGCTGCCGAACCGTCTGCACCATCCGCCAGTTGCCTCGCTAGCGCCCGCGCTTCCACCGAATGTACTTGGTTTAGCTTCATTGTTGGTTCCCCTCCTCGAGGATCATAAACTTCAGAAGAACTGACTTAGTCCAGAGGATCTGAACGAGGAAAAGAGGTGACTCACTCATCTTTGATGCTACGCTGATCCGTCAATAACCATCGTGAAGGCAAATACAGCACAACTAAGGGTTAGACGAAAAGACCGGGGTTTTGGACTGCCGTTTTGTATTTGCGTAAACAAAATTAGCCACGTCCCGCGCAACGACCTTTCCGTAAATCTGCCGAATAGTATGCCAAAGAGCAATCATGTTGCTGCGTGACGATTCCGTGCCACGGCTGGCCGGATCCTTGGCCAGTTCAACCTGATACGTTCGTAGGAGGAATCCACTCTGTTTGCCCAGACGTTCGATTGTTCCTGAATCACATTCTTCTAAATAATCCATACTACATTGTACGCATAACGTTGAAGAAAGTTCATCAAACGAAAGCGGCAACTGCTTGACAGATCCGCCGTATGAGACTAGGGTCGTAAGTGAGGCGGCTTCCACCTTCCCCTCTTTCAGGTTCCCTGAACTAAGTCAGCTCATCTGAAGTTTTATCTCTTAGCAACCCCAACCTAAGGAGGTTGCCATGTTTGCACGCGTTGTCTCTATTCATCTGAAATCCAATATGCTTTCTGATTACACCCGTACCTTTGAGAACGACGTTCTTCCTTTACTTCGCAAGCAGAAGGGCTTCAAGGACGAAATCACATTGTCCAATCCCGGCAGTCTAGATGTGGTTGCGATCAGTCTCTGGGAGAACAAAGCCAATGCAGAAGCTTACAACACCAATACTTACCCAGAGGCGTTGAAGACCTTCGCAAGAATGATCGACGGAACACCCAAGGTCCAGACCTTTGAGTCCGTCACCTCGACCTTCCATAAGGTTGCTGTAGCAGCCTAAAAGACCTGTAACTGTGTCGCATGGGAAGGCGGTTAACTCCGCCTTTCCGCGCCTTTAACAAAGCGCTGGGCACTAATCGTATTAGACCGGAGACTTCCTCTTATGAAAACTCTTTTATTGGCCATTCTCTCTGTGTGCTTTTGCCTAACCGTTGTCGTCGCTCGCTCTCAGGAAGAGCCCAATCAGGCACGGAAGACTCAGGCGGCCGCCAGGGGTCGATTGACAGCTATCATGGGCACAGTTGAGGAAGGTGGCAACAAATTGAGGTTCGTCACCGAACAAAGAGCTTGGAAAGTGGACAATCCGAAAATTCTTGAGGGTCATGAAGGACACTACGTGCACGCGAAGGCTTACGTCTACCCGGAGAAGAATCTGATTCACATCACGGAGGTGAAGATACCCAGCGCACGTGAGACCAGGGAAGCCGACATAAGGTGAGCGCGACCTTCCCACTCCGAGCGCTGTTTACTGGTACATGGAAGACGGCCATCAAACCTACTGCACGGAACTCTACGTTCTTTTCAATTCCTTCGTCGGCTGTGATTCAGGAGAAAAGACTTGCTACGTCAGCGGATGCCTTCCTGCGATATTCCCGGCGCGCATGTGTGGCAGATCCGGTGCCGAAGCAGGAATGTGGGACATGCCTGCCGATCGGTGATCTCACTCGGGTCACGCGATGAATTCTTATCCACCCGCCTGGAAGCATCCTTGGCAGACCAGCTCAAAGACACCGAGCATTAAATCATTATTTCTTGCTGGGAATATTCGTGCTCACGTTATTCACGGCGAGCGGGCAATTCGAAAGTGGGCTGTGTGAATTGTTGTTATCAGGCGTCGGTGTTGAAAAAGTGCGTGATCGGAATGAAACCTTGGCCGCGGTTATCACGGCCATCGAGTCTTTCCTCTCACCTCAGCTAAGAGGCAGCTTCCATAGTAGGGGCTGCGTGTTGGCTGAGGAAGTGGTACTCTGATCATCGTGCTTTGAGGCCCTCCACCAGAGGGTGGCGCAGCCGTCCCAGTTGCTGCGCCACCAGAGGAACAGCGGGCGATTGGGTAGGAGCCGCGACAGTTCCTTCTATTTGATTATCCGGTAAATTTACAAGTTGGCTTATTCGCGTCTGTTCAGTATTGCTCAGGGTTAGAAGTTTCGAAACTCACTCGCATCGCGCTCGTCTTCGAAGAAGGCGATGGCGCAACTTACCTTGCCGGAGGGATGGGCATGGGCTAATTTAGACCAGCTAAAGCTATTCTCGATCTATGGTCCGCGATTTTCGAGCGATGACTATTCTGAATCCGGCACGATCGTTCTGCGGACCACAGACATCTCGGAGTCTGGAAAGCTCGACTTGACCTCGAAGCCCAGACTCGAACTTGCCATGAGCGATGTGGCAAAGTACAGGTTAATGCCAGGCGATCTCGTGTTCACCAGGACTGGCGCGACGATTCTACATCAATTCCTCCACGAAAGAGCGAGTCACGTCCAACGGTATGCGCGTGTCAGCTCGCACGAGTGGACCTGCGTTCAGAACAGGCTCTGCTGCGTGCAACGACGGGACATCTGTACGCTCAAAGAATTTCCCAATGGGGATTTCTTCGTCCCAGAGCAAAGACTTTCCCATGGCTGCCATCCAGTCTGCGGGATCGTAAGCCGCATCGTCCTCGAGTTTTTTTACGCGGGGACGGAACCACTGGAAGGTGTTGTCATGGTTGTAAGTAACGCACGGGCTGAAGACATCGAGGAATGAGAAGCCCTTGTGCTGAATGCCTTTTTTGATCAGTTCCGTGAGGTGTTTCTGTTCCGCGCTAAAACCGCGAGCAACGAAGGTTGCCCCGGCGGCCAGCGCCAACGAGATTGGATTCACCGGTTCTTCAAGATTTCCGAAGGGCATGCTCTTCGTCTTCATCCCCACGCGACTTGTGGGCGATGTCTGGCCCGTGGTGAGCCCATAGATCTGGTTGTCCATGACGATGTAGAGCAAATCAACGTTGCGGCGCATGGTGTGCATAAAGTGATTGCCGCCGATGCCGAAACCATCGCCGTCGCCGCCCGTCACCAAGACGGTCAGATCATGATTCGCCATCTTCATTCCGGTAGCCACTGCCAGCGCCCTTCCATGCAAGGTGTGCATGCCGTAGGTATCGATGAAGCCCGGGAAGTTGGACGAGCAGCCGATGCCGCTGATGGTGACCACGTTGTGCTTCGGGATCTGCAGCTCGATGAGAGCCTTCTGAACTGCGGCTAGAACACCAAAGTCGCCGCACCCGGGACACCAGTCGGGATCGACTTTGCCCTTCAAGTCGGCCATGGTCACATGCCAATGATTCGCCAGCGCGGTCGCCATTTTTTACTACTCCTCAAATCAGAATTTTGTCCAGCCACATTTCCTGGATCCAAATCTCCTCAGGCCATAATTTCGTGCTCGGGAACCGACATTTGGCACTTGCCGCTCAATTGCTCCTTCACTGCGTTGACTATGTGATGGGGCATAAACGGCTCGCCGTCGTACTTGCGAATGTGCCCGTCCGGTACAAAGCTGGTCTCACTGCGCAAATAGCGCGCGAACTGGCCACTGTAGTTGTTCTCGACGATGATCGTGTGCCGCGCATCTTTGAGGATGTCGAGAATCGCTTCGCCGTGCAATGGTACTAACCAGCGAATCTGCAGTTGATTCGTCGGAATGCCTTGTTCGGTGAGGATCTCGCAGGCCTCTTCGATCACGCCCTTGGTCGATCCCCACCCGATCAGCGTAACCTCTGCATCCTTAGGGCCCCACAACTCAGGCGGAAGAACGGCTGCCGCAATCCCCGCCGCCTTTCGCATGCGCTTCTCCATCATGGCTCGGCGCTTGGTTGGGTTGGTGAATTCGTCACTGATCAACACTCCGTCTTCATCATGCTCATCACTTGCGGCGGTATGGGCATATCCCGCCACACCAGGAATGGCTCTTGGAGAAACCCCGCTCATGGTGATCTTGTAGCGTTTATACCCGCCGTTCGCGTTCGCCTCGGGCGCGGTGATCAGTTCTCCGCGGTCGATGGGGGGAACAAAATCCAACTCCTTCGGGTCTACGCTGAGCCTGCCCTCGGAAAGCAGCAGGTCGCTCAGCACAATGCCCGGGCACTGGAACCGCTCGGCAAGATTGAAAATCTCCGCGATGATTTTGAAGCTGTCTCCAATATCGAGAGGACACGCAATCACGCGCGGATAGTCTCCGAATCCGGCCCCCAGCATCTGCCAGAGGTCACCCTGCTCGGTTTTGGTGGGGACACCGGTCGACGGTCCAGCCCTCTGACAGTCGACTACCACCACCGGTGTCTCCATCATGGCTGAGAGCCCCAGGCCCTCGCTCATCAGCGCAAAACCGCCGCCGGAGGTGGCGCACATCGAGCGAACGCCCGCGTGAGCCGCGCCGATCGCCATGTTCACGACCCCAATCTCGTCCTCAACCTGCCGAACCATGATGCCGGCTTTTCGGGCGTGCGCCGCCATCCAGTGCAGAACTCCAGTCGAAGGGCTCATGGGGTAGGCACAATAGAATTTCACTCCTGCAGCAGCACCTCCCATAGCCATCGCGACGTTGCCGCTGAGCACCGCGTAGCGGTGTTCCGTCATGGGAACAGGCCAGGCGAACGGCCGGAAATTCGCATTGGCATAGTCATAGCCAGCTCTCGCGATGCCAACATTTTCGGAGACGATAGCGTCCCCCTTCTTCTTGAACTGCTCGGAAAGAACCTGCTCCAGGGCCTGGAATCCGATGCCCATCATGCTGAGACCAGCACCGAGTGCAAGCGTGTTCTGGGCTACCTTGTTCCGCGTGATGTCCGCCAGTTGGGAGACCGGAAGCGCGCAAAGTTCAACACCTTCGGCGGGTACACCCGGTTTGATCGTGTCAGCGTTATAGACACAGGCCGCGCCGGCACTGAGTAGGCGTAGGTGGCGATCCATAGCGTCCTGATTGAGGGGGATTAGCAAATCAAAGCGATCCCCCATGTTTGTGACTTTCTCCGGACCGGTGCGGATCGTAAGAAAAGTGTGGCCACCGCGAATGATCGATTGGTAGGCGTTATAAGCGTTCAGATGCAGTCCACGGCGACTAAATATTTTCGCGAAGATGTCGCCTGGTGTCGCAACGCCCTGTCCTGCCGCGCCTCCGATGCCGACGGCAAAGGTCTTCTTCATGACGATCTCCTAGCCGGGATACGCTCCCGTGATGTACCCTTCCAACTCCTGAATCGTTTGCGCCTGACCAGAGATGATCCACTTCACAAGGTCGCCAATCGATACCACTCCCACCACATTATCGTTCTCCAAGACCGGGAGATGGCGGAAATGGTGATTGGTCATGATCGCCATGCAGTCGTCAACGGTGTGGTGCGGAGTCACGAATACAACCGGGCTGGTCATGATCTGGCTGACCTGGGTTTCATTCGAGGAATGACCCATCAGGATTACTTTGCGGGCGTAGTCGCGCTCTGACAGAATGCCGACCAGTTTGTGATTGGCAATGACGAGCAATGCCCCGACGCCGTGTTTGGCCATCTTCTCAATGGCCTCGTAGACCGACTGATCTGGTGTTACCGACAAGACTCTATTCTCATCCTTGCTTTTCAATACAGATTTTATGTTGTCGTTAAGTTTCACTAGGCCCCCTTTCCTCTGACAGTCACTTGATCATGGCGGTCAAAGTTGGCAAGCAGAAAGACATTTTCTTCCCAGGATGCGGCGCACACTTGCGGCAACGGAATTTGGCGAGGCACCTTAACAGGTGGCTGCAGGATGGACGGGAGCAGACCGAGTGACAAGACTCCTCCTCGATGCTAGCCGGGACACACCGCGGAGGACGAGGTGCCTTGTACGTTCGGCACGGCTCCGAGGAACAGGTTCATCGGTTCCCGGGCTTGCCTGAGACCTTTCGCTACGATAAGGCCGTCAACTCGATCACTTTCTAAAAAGACTAAAGAATCCTACACCCTACGGAGCCCTGGCGCCATACTGTAGCTGTTTCGTCCTTCTTTGAGAACAAGTCAGGAGTGATCGCCTGAAAACGGTGATCAACGCACAACAAGATCTGGACCTCGAAATGGAATTACCGGGTAACCGAGAGCGCTCCAGCCCTTCTCTCGAGGTCCAGAAACGGGCTTATGGGGCAAGACTGTTTATCCTCGACATTGCCATAAGCGGCCCGACCGCCTAGCGAAGGAATATCGATTAGTTTGTAACGAGGGTTCTGCGCGGCAACGCTCAACGGCAGCATTAGCGCAATAAGGACGAACAACAGAGAGGGCCTGAATTTCATATCGTTTCTCCTCGGCCTCCGACCTATGATTGTCCTCGGCATGTTAGCGGTCTCTCGAGCAAACTGGCCTTCTTTCCGCGCGCGGTGACGTTCACGGCAGCATGATTTTCAAGATCTTTCTGCCTATCCCCCATGTGAACTCAATACCGGCAAATGGTTCTTAGCCGTGATGCCCGCAGGTTGGGATTAGGATAACGACAAGCTGCACGCGCATCCCATTTGGACGTGCGCTCGTCGAACATGCCAAGACCTGGCGTCGCTGACCCAGTGGGTCCCACTGAAAAATCGCCATGGTTCCTAGCCATTGTGTCGTCCGCTGGATCTTCACAGTCCTCACTTTCTCCCGCGCACGGAATCAACAGAAAAGCATGCCCACAAGCCGAGTCCGCCAAGCATCCGGGAGGTCTGCCAATACCTGCGATCTCACCCTGGTCATTGATCACAAGTGCAAGGGACAACGTCAGACCTGAGTGACCACCTCGAACTAGCGTATTCAAGTCGAAAGTGGCGCCGTTCTCCCATAAAACAGCGCGGTTTTGGAAGTGGTTCACACACGACTCATGACAGGATTGTCCAACGATCTGTCCTGAAGCATTGATAGAAGAAGCGGTGCTGAACGAGTCGCCGTTTAGCGTGCCAAGATCGTTCATGACACCGCTATTGAAGAGAAATGCATGATAGACGTTCCCGGGCAAGTCGGATACGCCGATAACCTGCCCGGCATCGTTGATCGCGCTTGCACTTGCATTGTCGCCGCCCAAAGTTCCGAGGTCCTGGATCGGACCCGGATCGGTCCAAAGAAATGGGTGGAAGACAAGGTCTCCCGCTAAGGTTGATGCACCCACGACCTGACCAAGATTGTTGATCGCGCCTTGAAAACCTGCGGGCTCTGAACCCGCCAGAGTGCCTCCCAAGCTCCCGAGGTCAGTCATTCCCCTTTCTGGGTCCCAAAGAAATGGATGGGTAGTGGGCACCCCGGTGGCAGGATTAATGGCCGAGTCGATGTAAGAAAATCCGGTAACCTGTCCAGCATCGTTGACAAAATTGGACCAGGCATCTGGGCCCCCTAAAGTTCCCAGGTCCTGCATGACTCCGTTCTGCCACAGAAACGCTCGAGTCTGCGTACCATTCCCAGATCCAAAAAGCTGGAAATAATACATAGAGACAGGATCAGGAATCCCGTTCAGTGCAAATCCAGCCACTTGGCCCAGCGCATTGATACCGGACCCGGAACTGACGCTTCCCCCTAGCGTTCCAAGATCCGAAATTTGGGCTTTCTTCCAAAGTACAGCGTGAAATTCGTGGATGCCCGTAACGGGATCAATGACGCCATTCTCCGATCGTCCGCTGATCTCGCCCTTCGCATTAATCGAAGTGGCCACACTACAGTTTTCGGGCCCTATAAGGCTTCCCAAATCGGTCAGGACACCATTCTGCCATTTGAATGCGTGATTGACGCCCAACCAAGGAAACCCTTCAGATCCTCCGCAGATAGCAGGGTTAAAGCTTTCCAATGGGGTGGGAGTTGGCGTCCCCGCACCGCCGACGGCCGTCCCCGAACTGTTAATCTGGTCGGGACTTCCAATCGCACCCGTGGAATTAATGAAACTCTCGGGACCACCGAACGTCCCAATTTCGACGAGTTTGTAGCGGACGTGCTGTGCTGAGATCGGAAGCGGTGCGAGAGCAGCTAGTAATATCGCGATTGCAGAAAGCAGTTTCGATTTCATACGGCTCCTTTGTGGGTGCTCAGTGGCGAGCTCTTCTCTGGCGAGCGAAAGGTCCCTTCCTCTTCGGCCTACTCTTCTGCTTCTTTGTCCTCGTCTTCGCTTGGCTTCGCGCCCCAGTCAATGAATCGCGGCTTGAAGCTTGAAAGTGGAAGAATGACCTTCAGATGGGTGCCATCGGGATGAATCTTGAACAGCCCGAACT
>JBKOUZ010000016.1:0-18847 GCA_046723715.1 Acidobacteriota bacterium
ATGCAATTCCCATAGCCCCACCGCCTCCGCCGCAAACGTGAGCGGCTTCCTTCTGACGGCTTTATCGAACGCGCGCACCGACACTCGTTCAAACACACTCCTCCGCCTGGCGCGCGTCCGATAAAGCACTTACGTCATCCACTCCGAATCGGGCCAACTGGAGATCAGTTGCAGTCTTTCATTTGCCGTTGAGTAGGGAGTCTACAGCTTCTTCTACGTTTCCGAATCCCTGACTCTCGTTTGGTGAAGGATGCAGCCTTCCTTCCCGGTCGATGAGAAAAATCGCAGGATACTTAGCAATTTCTCGATAAAAAGCCGGCACCCCGGGAGTGATGGTTACGAGCGGATATGTAACCGGAACCTGACTCACAAATGCTTTTTGCTTCGCGCTGGTCTCATTAGAAAAACCCAATACAATAAATCCGCGCCCTTTTCTAGATTGATACAGTTTGTCTAGTTGCGGCATCTCGTTGCGGCACGGCTCGCACCATGTCGCCCAGATGTTTACCAACACTACTTCTCCCCTGTAGTCTGCCAACCGCTGCGGCTTACCTTGAATGTCAACGCTGTTAAACATCGGGGCCGGTACGTCGTGCATTGCCATGTTGCGTGATTGATTTGAACGGGCGATACCGTCCATCGCGGGCTTCGCAATAAGTAGCAGTGAAAGTGCCGCAATCCCCAAACCTATCTTCGCGGAAAGAGAAAGCTCGGCGCGCCGACGATCTTTCAACGCCAGCACCAGAGTGGCTAGAAATGGAATCGGTAAAGCGAGACTAGAAATGAACAGGCGAAATCGCCAATTGTTGTCAGGATTGGAACTCAGCGCGAGTAGGGTCTGAATGAAAATGATGTTTAACACTAATGCAAGCAAAGGTGAAGAGATTCCTGCAACTAGTACCCGGTGTTTCGATAGTTCACTCACGCTATCCTGGGTTCGCTTCTTGGCCGCAAGTCGAATCAGAAGGTTTATACCACTGTCAGTGAGATTTTGGACTAACCGACCGAAATTGTGGTTTCGCGAAGGAAATATGAGCGGCCGACGTGTGGTCGGCAACACGGAAGCTCGGCCCTGACGCTCCCGCCGTAGAGTCAACTTCCAGCCCGCATGCTTAAATTAGCGCTTAGGCGGTGGTGACCCCAAGGCACTGCGATTGGTTGCGAAACCGCATTTCTTTTTCTTTCGAAAACTTTTCAATGGGCCGGGCTTGTAATAGACTACTGAGTCTTCACGGGGAGGGGTCTACGTTGTCAAATCCACTGTGCAAGCTGCTTGAGTTGTCGGAGCAAGAAAAAGTGGAGCGCGGTCTGCAGCACACACCCAGGGAGATCTGGCAACAGCCCGAAACGTGGCAGGCCACGTATGAGGTGTGCAAGGCAAATCACAGCGCAATTGCGGAGGTCTTGCGGCAGGCTGGAATCGGGCGCGGCAATATCTCCTCGCCCACTGTGTATCTGGTCGGGGCAGGGACGTCCGATTATACGGGCAGATCGCTCGCCTCACTGCTGCGCAAGCGCTGGAGTTGCGAGGTTTGGGCAGTACCCAGCACCACGTTGCTGACTGAGTTCGAGGATTATCACCGCGCCGGCAGAGAGTACTTTTGGATTTCCTTCTCGCGTTCGGGTGAGAGCCCGGAGGGGGTTGCTCTTCTGGAGCGTGCACTGGAAAAAAACCGCGACATCCGCCATCTGGTGATCACCTGTAACCCGCAGGGAGCGATGGCCAAGCTGTGTGCGCGATACGCGGATCGCGCATACGCACTGGTTCTCGATGATGCGGTGAACGACCGCGGCCTCGCGATGACCAGTTCTTTCACCAACATGCTGCTGGCCGGACAATGTCTTGGTCATATCGATGACTTTGTCCAGTTTGGCGGCGCAGTCGCGCAACTTTCCAATTGCGGCCGTCAGTTTCTGCCCCAGGCTGCGGAGTGTGCGGCGGAGATCACGACCCTGGGTTGCACGCGCGCAGTCTTTGTGGGGACTGGTGTGCTGCGCGGCGTGGCCGACGAGTGCTCTCTGAAGGTCGTGGAGTTGAGTTCCGGGAAAGTGACGACACTGGCCGAAACTCCCCTCGGGCTTCGTCACGGCCCCATGTCGAGCGTCGATGCTCAGACGGTTTTTGTGGCCTTCCTCTCGAGCGATCCGCGGAGGCGCGGATATGAGATCGATCTGTTGCGCGAGATCGATCGCAAGCGCCTGGGTCGAGTGCGGATTGCAGTGACAGCCGGCGATAATCTCGATGTTGCCCAGCTCGCGGACTATTGTCTCTCTGTAGGAGCGTCCGGCATTCCTGATCTCCACCGTCCGGTGCTGGACGTGATGTTAGGCCAGTTGATCGGACTGTTCGCATCTATGCGGTGCGGCCTGAAACCGGATCAACCAAGCCCGAACGGAACTATCACCCGCGTAGTCCAGCCAATCGCAATCTACTCGTAACGAAGCTGCGAGCTAAAAACTCTTAGCTATGACCTTTTCCCTGTTGACGGTTATCGCGCTCCCTCAGTCGTGGAGCCAAGTCCTCGAACGATCAACTCAGTACTAGACGGTGACCGCGTCCATTTTCGGCTCATACGGGCAGAACGGATCAGTTCCGAGGGCATCGCCAGTGTAAGCAAACGCCCGGGCACGAGATCCTCCGCAGATATGGCTGTACTCGCATTCCCCGCATTTTCCGTGGAAACTGTCGGGAGCATGCAGCGAGCGAAAGATTTCGGAGTTGCGATAAATGTCCACGAGGGAATCCACCCGCACGTTGCCGCAGCGCAGCGGCAGGAATCCTGAGGGATAAATCTCGCCCAGGTTCGAGACGAATACGATCCCGTGTCCGTCACGAATCTGGAAGCCCTTGTAGACCGAGGACATCTTCATCTCCGGCGTAGGCCGTCCCGAGGAGCGCATCTTCTCGATCGCAATCCGACGGTACGACGGCGCTTCGGTGGTCTTCACCATAAACGGAGAGTGCTGCGAGAGATCGAAGACCCAGCGCATGATTTGCTCGCCGCGCTGGGGTGAAACTTCATTCAGGGCCTTGCCGCGTCCAACGGAGATCAGCATGAACAGGCTCCAGCGCATGACGGGAAATTCGGTGCGCAGCAGTTCGTAGATCGCGGGCAGATCGTCGGCAGTCTCCTCCGCCACAAGGGTATTGACCTGGATGGGGAGACCAAGGCGTCCGCAATGGCGGGCCGCTTCCATGGTGTGTTCGAACGTCCCCGGGACGGCGCGGATGGCGTCATGCTTCTCGGCGCAGGATCCGTCCAAGCTAAGCCCCAGGCTTTGGATGCCGTGCTCTTTCAACTTCGTGATGGCGTCGTTGGTCAGTTCCGGGGTAGCGCTGGGCGTGACCGAAACTTCCAGTCCCAATCCGTTCGCGTAGTCGATCAGTTCATAAATATCTTTTCGACGGAGAGGATCGCCGCCGGTAAGGATGAGATGAGGCAACGGATCCCCGAATCCGACTAACTGCTGCAGGAAGCGCTTGCTCTGTTCGGTGGAGAGTTCGAGCGGATTGGCGGTGGGCATAGCCTCTGCGCGGCAGTGCTTGCAAGCCAAGCGGCAAGCCTGAGTCATTTCCCAGTAAACCAGCAGTGGATTCTTGGAAAAGTCGTGGACGACGCGACTGGTATTTGAAGTAGTCCGTGCCATGATTCCCCCCTACGGCGACTAACATGAACACCCACAGGCAAATTCAGGTTAATTTTGGGACGGGAAAAAGGCTGTGATTTCAATCACACGGTGGGGTGATGAGCTTCGCAGAGTGGGGGTGAGGCGCGCTTCGCGCCGCGGGGCGGACGAGGGCGTCCGCCCCTACACAAGCCAGGTAGCGACGGGCATTTCGCCCTCGCAGACCTGCAAGGCTCGTCCGGAACTGGTCGGACGCTTACTTCATGTCGTGGTGTGCTCGGGCCCAGTTTTCTGCTTCGTTTAACTCGGCCAGGGCCTGTTGAATATGCTTCATAGCCGCGACCCTGTGCCCGCCCCATTGGCCGCCGGCATGTTCCAGTTCGTTGTGAGCGTTTTGCAGGGCTCTGCGGGCGGCATCCACTTCGGCGGGCACGTCTCGTTGAGGAGCTTCGGGATAGAGAGAGACGGCCGGAGACATCACCATCAGAGCGAGCAGCGTGAGCGTAGCGATTTTCATTGGTTCCCCTCCGGAAAACGGTCAGGGAGCTTAGCACAAATGGGTGAGCGAGGGTATCGGGGACAGTGCTCAGCTCTCGCAGGGCAGCGCTTCCGGGCGGACGACTAAAATCCCTGAGCTACCAGGTCTTCTAGAGTCAGCGAACTCTCTGACGAGTCGCGTTGGGTCATCTTCTCCACGTATTTGGCGATGAGGTCGGCTTCGAGGTTCAGCGGATCGCCGGGTTTCAGCGAGTGCAGGTTCGTCATGTCTACGGTATGAGGAATGATGGCGATGGTGGCGCGATTGTTTTCCAGCCTGGCCACGGTGAGGCTGATGCCTTCGATTGCAATGGACCCCTTAAAGACCGTGTATTTCTCAACGTCCTCGGGCAGTTCGATGTGCAGCCACCAGTTGTCCGAATCCTGGATGCGATCGAAGCTGAGCAGCTTGCCGACACCATCCACGTGGCCTTGAACGATGTGACCGCCGAATCGGCCATCGGCTTTCATGGGCAGTTCAAGATTCACCAGCGCACCCTCATGGATTCGCGAGAACGAGGTACGGACCCAGGTTTCGGGCGCAAGGTCGGCGCAGAACGATGCGGTCTTGATGTCGAGGGCCGTCAGACAGACGCCGCTCACGGCGACGCTATGGCCGGTGCCAAGCTCTTTCGGACTTCGCTCAGCGGCGATGGTGATGCGTCTATTTTCTCCGCGCTGCTCGATACGTGTAATGCGGCCAACTTCTTCTACGATTCCGGTGAACATCAAGACCTCCTGCGGGAACTGTTCATTGTATGCGCTTCGAGTGGCGAGCGGTGGTGCACATTGCCAAGCAACGTTCGGACTAATCCTCGTAGGGATCGCGCAAGTAGCCTTCTACGGCGAAGTCTTCGCCGAAGCGGTGCAGGTGAAGATCCTTCACCTGCGCTGCCTGGCTCATGTGGCGAAAGCCGGTCCCGGCTGCGAAGGGAATCGAGCCGGTTCCGGCAAGGATCTTGGGTGCGTAATACAAGAAGACCTTGTCGATTGCATTTGCCGCCAGGGCTGTCCAGTTAACGGTGGCTCCGCCTTCGATCATCACGCTGGTGATCTCCAGTTCGGCGAGGCGACGAAGAATCGGCGGCAGGTCGGGACGTCCGTCTTCTTCGAAAACCGATACTTTCTCAACGCGCACTCCGAGTTGCGCCAACTGATCTGCTTTGCTCTGATCGGCAGAGCCGCAAAAGACGAGTACATCGTTCTGACAACGGGTGGCTGCGTCCTGCACAAGCCTTGAATCGAGCGGCAGGCGCAGCCGCGAATCCAGAATCACCCGCAAGAGCGGGCGCCGCCTCGGACGGCCAGAACGATCGCTCAGCAGAGGATTATCCGACAGAATGGTTCCCGCTCCGACCAGCAGTGCATCGTTCTGATGACGAAGCTCCTGGACGTGGGCGCGGGCAACTTCGCTGGTGATCCAGCCACCTGCCGGAATGCCCCCGGCGCTCTTGAGCGCTTCGGCGGGAGGCGGAGCGATCTTTCCGTCGAGGGTCATCGCGGCTTTCAGCGTGACCAGCGGAGTACCGCGGCGGATGTAGCGCGCGAATGCTTCGTTCAGGCGGCGCGCCGGTTCTGCCATGGCTCCGACTTCCACCTGCACGCCTGCGGCGCGGAGTTGCTCGAAACCCCGGCCGCTCACTTTCGGATTGGGATCGGGCATGGAGGCAACCACGCGATGGATGCCCGCCTTGATCAGAGCGTCCGTGCACGGAGAGGTGCGTCCTTGATGCCCATGGGGTTCAAGATTGATGTAGAGCGTTCCGCCGCGTGCCTTCGGACCTGCTGCTTCCAGGGCGAGGATTTCTGCGTGCTTTAGTCCGTCGTAAGTGTAGGTTCCGGTGCCGACTACGGTGCCGTCGCTATTAGTGATTACTGCTCCCACGTAAGGATTCGGCGAGGCGAGGCCTATTCCGGCTCGCGCCAACTCGAGCGCGCTGTGAAGATGCTGGTCATCTGGTGGATAGGCAGGCATTCACGGATGAATCTGTGCGCAATACACAAACTTGTTTGTCATCCTCAACGGCATCTTTGCCGTGAAGGATCTCTGCAGTCCCGCTTGGTGCAATCGCTCGATGACATTGTTCAACGCCGCGGAGGGAAGCTTCTTAACGAATCGTCCTCAATCTCCGCGCCTGCAGCTCCAGCCCTTCGGGCCGTGGCGAACCGGAGCTGTGACATCGCGTACGGGTCGCCAGGGCTGCAGGTGGCTTGCCCAGAAGGCGCTTCAGAGAAATTCAACATCGTCTTCAGCCGCGAACCTCTTTCGCCAGCATCGGATATACGCACTCCTTACTCGAACAGGGAATCAACAAAGTCTTTTGGATCGAACGGCAACAGGTCCCCAGCTTTTTCGCCTACCCCGACGTAACGGACCGGCAATCCGAGTTCACGGCAAATGGCCACCACGACTCCACCTTTGGCTGTGCCATCGAGTTTCGTGAGCACGATACCGGTAACGCCGGCGGATTCAGTAAACAGGCGAGCCTGTTGGAGGCCATTCTGCCCGGTGGTGGCGTCCATCACCAACAAAACCTCGTGGGGCGCCCCAGGAATGATGCGCTGCGCCGTGCGGCGCATTTTATCCAGTTCGGCCATTAGGCTGGTTTTGGTGTGCAGACGTCCGGCGGTGTCGACGACTACGTAATCTGTATTGCGGGCGACGGCTGCTTGCAGAGCGTCGAACAGAACGGCCGCAGGATCCCCTCCGGGCCGGGTCTTGATGATTTCGGTTCCGGTGCGCTGTCCCCAGATTTCGAGTTGCTCGATGGCCGCGGCGCGGAAAGTGTCGGCGGCGCACAGGAGGACGTTTTTTCCCTGGGAGCGGAAAACCTGCGACAGCTTGCCTATGGTGGTGGTCTTTCCCGTGCCGTTCACTCCGACGACGAGGATCACCTCGGGCGAGCCATCGACTCGGTTGACAGGGCGTGAATTGGCCGCGTTCAGAATGGCCAGGAGTTCTTCTTTGAGCAGGCGCTTGAGTTCTTCGACATTTTTGATCTGTTTGCGATCGGCTTTCTCCCGCAGCTTGCCTAAGACTTCCTGGGTAGTAGTCGAGCCAAGATCGGCCGCGATCAGAGTGGCTTCCAGATCGTCGAGGGTGCCGCGATCGATTTCCTTGGTGAAGGCGACGACTTCTTCGATGCGCTCGGAAAGGTTTTCGCGCGTCCGCGTGACCGCCTGCTTCATGCGGTCTAAAAAGCCAGTTTTCTTTTCTTCCTCAAGACTGCCAAATAAAGTCTGAATCATAAAAGCCCTGAGGCTCGATTATACGGGCTGAGTGTCCGGGAGTCGCCGCCGTGAGCGTCGCAAGCATTACGCGAGCGATCTCAGCACTCGCCAAAAGCACGTTATCGGAATGTCGCGAAGATGACTTTTCGAAAAAGACCCTGGCGTGGTTGGCGTTCCCAAGTTCGGCGAAATAGGTATACCTTCAAGTCAATCTCTTCCACAACTCGCCCCCGGCGTAAGCGGACAGACGGTCTCTTGTGAGTTAAAAAGGGCCCAGCCGCAATGATGTTCTCATTCCAGGCAAAGATCATTGGACGCTAGTGGTTAACAAAAAGGTCGATGAAGGCGTATACGATGCACAACAAGACCTGGTGCGTGTACCCATGGACGAGGGGCAAATCAGCAATCCGCAGCCCTTCAGCCTGGTGTTCGCGCATGTAGCGCCAAAACAATGCAATCTGCGGATCTACGAGGGAAAAACCGGCGCCTTGGGCGGAGTTTCACGCGAAATGATTTCGCATCGGCGGCTTCCGTGTGCCGTCTACTTTCACGCTGGCAGCCGCTGAGCGGATTTCAGGATAGCCGAGTAGCCGTCTAGGAAGGCAAGATCCGACATGATCTCATTTTGCTGTTTTGTTGAGTCGCCACGAAATGGTGAGCGGATCATGGCCCTTGCCGGGAGTGATTAGACCGCGCTCCTGCAGAGCCTTGATCGAATTGCGATTCGCGGAAAGAGGACGGATCGCCTCATCATTTTTCAGGTTCCGCAGAACCGGGTTGCCGCCCAGTAAGTCGGTCTCGAGCTGATATCCGTCTGCCATATGCGTGAGCAGATCCTGCTCCGCTTCCGATACTTTCGGCGCAATTTTTGCGGCTTCCTTCTTTTTTGCCATGGACGGCCTGGTGCCTTGACGCAGTTTCGCGAATGTCCTTGGTCACCCTTGCTCTTCACCCATCGGAAGAATGTCCTTCACTCGCGCAATTCCCGGTCAGGCCTTCAATAGCGACTGCACATAAGCGGGCTTAAGCGGAAGGCGCCGGAGGACCTTGCCAGTTGCGTCGTGGAGGGCTGCCGCAATAGCAGGCGCAGCCAGCGCATTCGCCGCCTCCGAACCTCCGCCGTAAGCGCCGACTTTGGGATTATTGAGTAGCACAACTTTGATCTCAGGTAGATCCGACATGCTCGGAATGGGATAGCTGTTCCAGTCCTCCGTGGTGATCCCGCTCTCGTCAAAATTCACTTCCTCGAACAGGGCGTGACTGATTCCCATGACGGCGCCGCCTTCCACATTCCGCTTCAATTGCATTGGGTTCACGACGATGCCGGGATCGACCGCGATCGTGTACTTTTCAACTCTAACGACACCGGTGCCGGGAGTGACCGCGATCTGGCATACGCAGGCCCAGTAGGTTCCGTTGCGCAACATGAGCGAAACTCCGCGGCCACGCACTGGCGTTGTTCCCGTGGATACAGCATCAGGACGTGGCGAGGGGCGGGTGTCCCAACCGGATGCGTCACGCACCGCTTTCAGTACAGCAATGGCGCGCTCTTCGCTGGCGTGGTCGATGCGAAACTGGAGTGCGTCCGCCCCTGCGAGGGCTGCTGCCTCGCTCATGGCCAGCTCGCGGGGATAGTTCTGCTGGAATTGTCCCGGAGTGCGCATGCTGTGATCGCGGAGACCGACAGCAAGAGGCGAGACCTGCTGCCCCACCTGGAATGTGCCATGGCCGCGCTCCATTACGTTCGGAACCGGCGCGTAAACCCAGGGATCGCTGATGCCATTGACGGTGGACGTGACATCTCCAGAATGGACGTCGGGAGCGGACATGGTGGGAAGGCCGGCGAGGATGGCGCCGATCGGACGATCGTCCTGCATGGCAGGCATGTAATGGTCAATTTGATACGCGGCTATCTTGCCGTTTGCATCGACGGCTATCTGAACATCAGAGAACGCGGCCGCTGATTGCGTGGACCACTGCATATCGTCGGCGCGCATCCACTGCACGCGTACCGGCTTGCCCGCGGCCTGGGACAGGAGCACCGCCTCATCTTCCGCGCCTGCGTTGCCTCCGTTGGAACGTCCGTAGTGGCCGGGACCGGGATAGGAATGCACGATCACATGGTCGGGCGTACTGCGGAGCATCATCGCGATTTCGCCGCGTAGCGCCTGCGGATTCTGATTGTGCGTGTAGATATGCACGGTGCCGTCGGCTTTGACGTCGGCGACGGCCATGGTGGGGCCAATCGGCGCGTGTTTCATATAGGACAACTGGTAGGTTGCGGAATGCTTCCTGTGAGCAGAGACGAGCGCGCCGCCGACATCTCCCTTAACCGCCTTACTCTTCTCCACCGGCGCGCTACTCCAATCTACTTCGTCCCGAAGGTGCTGGTAGAGTTTGGCGTTACCGGGTAGCCCTTTCCAGTCCGTCCATTTCGTGGCGCTGGCAACCTGCTCGGCCGCCTGGATCGCCTCCCATTCGGTAGGCGCAACTACGCCTAGTAGATTGCCCTTTACGATGACCTGGGAATTAGGAAATTTCTTCTTGTCTACTTGACCGGCGGACACCAGAGTCGAGCCGAGCGATTTTGGATGCACGACTCGCGCGTGCAACATGCCGGGAAGGCGTACATCGGTCGCCCATCTTTCTTTGGCTGCCACCTTGGAACTGATGACGGAATTCTTGAAAGACTTGCCAATGATCGAGTACTGGCTGACCGGCTTCATCGGCGGATTGCCTTCGATGCTCAACCCAGAGATGCTGGTGAGGTTTCCTTTCACTGGAATCGTCAGCTTCAACTGTTGGTTCCTGACGAGGTCGCCGAACGAAATGCTCGTTCCGCCTCCCGAGACCACACCCTCTTTGACCGACAGCCTATCCTTCGACACGCCCAGGCGCTCTGAAGCGAGGTCGAGCAGAGCCTGATATGTATAGGCGGCAGCCTTGCGGATATTCGGCGTTCCACCGCCAAGAAAGTCGAAGGCGCCGCTGCCGTCGGGCGTTCGATCGGTATCTCCAGCAATGACCGTGGTGATTGCGTCAAAAGGTACGCTCAATTCTTCCGCGACAATCTGGCGATATGCGGTGAAGGTTGAACCCTGACCGAAGTCGCTCTTACCAGTGCGGATCAGAATGGTGTTATCCGGGTGAATCTCAATCCAGGAACTGGCAAGCGTGGGATCGAGCGAGTTCTTCAAAGCCGCGCCCTTCACGGTATCGCCCTTCAGAAACTCCGGGCCTACCAGGCTGAATCCCACGACGAGTGCGCCACCTGCTTTGACAAATTGACGCCGCGACAATGTCGGTCCGAAAGCCTTCACTGGTTTTTCGCTCATGGTGGCCATCGCTAGCTCCTCTTCGCCATGATGGTGGCGGCATGTTGTACGGCTTCAATGATGGCTGTGTAGGTTCCGCAGCGGCACAGATTGGGAGACGGCCCGGAATTCGTGAAAGCATCTTTGATCTGCGCTACGCTCGGATTGGCGTTGCTTTCGAGGAGTTCGGTAGCCTTGATCATCATCCCGTTCTGGCAGAAGCCGCACTGCGGAGTCTGCTCCTCGATCCAAGCCTGTTGGACCGGGTGCAGGATGCCTTTGGCTTGCTCCGCTAAGATGCCTTTCTGCTTCGCCCATCTGGCCGGAAGACCTTCGAGCGTGGTGATTTCCTGGTTGGCTACGCTCGCGACCGGCGTAACGCAGGAGCGCGCCTCCTTGCCATTGACCAGAACGGCGCAGGCTCCGCACTGGGCGAGTCCGCAGCCGAACTGCGGTCCGATCAGTTCGAGATCGTTGCGCAGCACATAGAGCAGAGGAGTGTCGTCGGGCGCCTGGACCTCGCGCCGGACTCCATTGACATTGAGCGTGACCATACAGAACCCCCTTCAGCGTCGTTAAATCCATTGACTGAAAAACCCGCGCCCAACCCGATTCCGATTTCCAGCAATGCCGTAACTGGCCTATACGCCCACATAGGATCGATTGCAAGAGGCGAGGACAACACAGCTCTTCTGAAACGCTTTGTTATGTTATTGGGGCTCAAGCGGACAAGCCGCCAGTTTTTCAATCCAGAGGCGATCATTGCATCTGCGCGAGGACGGCGACGTCAAATTTCGAATAGTACTTTTTTACGTCGCCGGAGCCGTATTTGCTTCGGAATTTCTCGATCACTGTTGCCACTTTTGCTAGGTCTGTAATGGGGACGGCTTTGAATTCGGCCTCAGCGCCTCCAGCCCTCACCCGGATGGATGGGTTCTTGAGGGCATTCTTGTACCACTGTGTGTCCGACCCCTGCACCGGCAGAAGATAGAGGTCTTCATCGAAAACGAACCAGATCGGAATCGAGATGGGCCGTCCTGATTTCCTGCCGGTCACGGTGATCTTAATTTCCCTGGAGGTGGAAAGGCGATCTTTGAGAGCATGATGTTGCGCAGGCATCGCGTACTCCTATTTAGGGTTCAATGTGGCAGCCATCAGCGGCCCACCAGCTTTTGCAATTCCTCCGGGTAGCGAGCACCTTGCACCGGGATCTTGGAGGCAGCGCTTTCGAGTTGCCGAAGATCTTCGGGCGTAAGTTGAATGGCAACGGCTCCGATGTTTTCGTCCAGCCGATGCAGCTTGGTGGTGCCCGGGATGGGAACAATCCAGGGTTTCTGCGCAAGCAGCCAGGCGAGGGCGATCTGAGCGGGCGTCGCCTTTTTCTCTTCTGCGAATTTGCCTAGCAGATCAACCACCGCCTGATTTGCTTTACGATTCTCTGCCGTGAAGCGAGGGACGATATTGCGGAAATCGCTTTTGTCGAACTGGGTATCTTCACTGATTTTGCCGGTGAGGAAGCCTTTGCCTAAAGGGCTGAACGGAACGAATCCAATCCCGAGCTCCTCAAGCGTGGGGATCACCTCGGCCTCAGGTTCTCGCCACCAAAGCGAATACTCGCTTTGCAGCGCGGTGACCGGCTGGATGGCGTGAGCGCGACGGATGGTCTTCACTCCCGCTTCAGAGAGTCCGAAATGCTTCACCTTGCCTTGCTGAACCAGGTCCTTGACGGCTCCCGCTGTGTCTTCAATTGGGACATCCGGGTCCACGCGGTGCTGGTAAAACAGGTCAATGACATCGGTTTTCAGGCGCTTGAGCGAGGCCTCCGCGACCTCCTTGATGTGCTCTGGCCGGCTATCCAGACCGGCCTGTTTGCCGGTGCTCGGATCAAGTTTGAAGCCGAACTTGGTGGCGATCACAACCTGCTCGCGCAAAGGAGCGAGGGCTTCGCCGACGAGTTCTTCGTTGGTGAACGGGCCGTACACTTCAGCGGTATCGAAGAATGTCACGCCGCGTTCGACGGCGGCTCGTATCAGCGAGATCATTTCCTTTTTGTCCGCGGGCGGACCCAGGCCAAAGCTCATCCCCATGCAGCCGAGCCCGATGGCGGAAACCTCCAGATCGCTTTTTCCAAGTTTGCGTTTTTGCATCGTCTGCTCCTTCAAGATTATGAGAATAAATTGGAGACGACTTGGCTGCTTGCCTTTTTATACGAAGTTCTTGCCTGATTCTATGAGACGGTTCCGGGCTGTGTTCCGACTTACTGGTTCGCTGGAATTGTCCAGAAAGGTTGTTTGGCCGGGACGAACTCTACCGGAGTACCTTTCACGAACGTTTTTAACCAGCGGGAGCACTCTTCCATGCCGGGTTGTTCGCTGGGAATATGGCCGATTACGATGAGTGCTTTATGGCGGTGTTCAGTGACGGCATCCGCGGCGTACTCTACCGTCTCCCACTCGCGGGTTTCTCCTACCAAGAGTACTTGTACATCGTCCCGTTCGAGAGCATGTGTCTCGCTTTCAAAGCCCGCGGCGCCGGGACTCACGCCTGCTCGTGTGATTTTCATGTCGGGATCGCCTACCACACGGACTACAGGCGAGTGGAGTTTTTCCGCAACTTCTTCGGCTAATCGTTTGACCGTGGTCTGTGGAAGCACGAAGAGGTATTGGTCTTGGGGATTCTGGAATTGTTCCCAGTGCAGCGAATTGACGACGCCGGCCTCAATGCCGTCGGGATGCCGCATGTGCCAATGATCATGGAAGCGCCAGACTACCAGGTTGTGCTTCTCGATGAATGCACGCTTTTCGGACCACACGGGATCGTTGTTGGGGAGGCCTTCGGGGGTGTCGAGGTGGGCGTAGAACGTAGGTTCGTGGGTGATGATGAAATTCAGACCCTTTGCGGAGGCGCGTTCCAGAACATCCATGGTGGCCATCATGGTCACCGCGATTCCTGTGACCTGGGTGTCAGGATTGCCGGCTTTGAATGTGTCGACGGTGTCCTGCTGCCAGGGGACGCCCACTTGTTTTTTAATTTCGTCGACCAGGGCGCGAGCGGTGGGTTTGGTCTGCTGCGCTGGAGCGGTTGCGGCGATGGCGGCGAGTGCAATCAGCATTGCCGCGCGGAAGCTTCTCTTTTTCACGGATTCTCCTGACGCAGCAGTCACGCTCGCTGCGCTCGCGGGGCGGACGGAGGCGTCCGCCCCTACACAGTTCCTATTCATCGGGGCTGAGTTTTGCGTGCTGCTTCAGCGTGCGGTCAAAGAAATCCGCGGTGGCGCTGTAGGCGCGGATCCAACTCTTCCACATCAAGAATCCGTGGATTTCGTCGGGGATAATCAGTTGTTCGAACGGGGCGTGCCGGGAGCGCAGGCGCTGGGCTAAATCTACGGTTTGGCTGAAGGGCACGTTGCGGTCGTCATCGCCGTGGATCAGGAGGACTGGTGATTTCCATCCGTTCACGTAGGCATCGGGAGAGGATTCCCATGCCAGTTTTACCGCCTCTTCTTCGTCCGGCGGCTTGGTCGCGATGCTGCCGAAGTAGGGGCGCTGGGTGAGGAATACGCTCCAGTCATGTACGCCATGGAAATCGACGCCAGACTTAAACAGATCGGAATTCCTGGCCAGACCCATCGCAGTCAGAAAGCCGCCATAGGATCCGCCCCAGAGTCCGATGTTGTCGGCATCGACTTCGGACAGGGACTGCAGATAGCGTCCGGCGGCGACTACATCTTTGTATTCGGCGGCGCCTCGCCACACCGTATTGGGTGGCTCCCGGAAGGCGCGTCCGTACATCACGCCGAGGCGGTAGTTGACCGAGAGCACGGCGTATCCTCGGCTCGCCAGGTATTGATTCATCGCGTAGGCATTGTGGTAGTAGTCCATGTAGTGGAAGCCGAGCATCATCTGGCGGATGGGCCCTCCGTGCATGAAGACAAGGCCGGGAACTTTGCCCGAGCCATTGCGTGGCAGGAAGAGTTGGCCGTGCAGGGTAAGCCCGTCTTCGCTTTTCAAAATCACCTGCTTCGGAGTGACCAGCGAAGACGAAGGGAACTCCCCGAGTGCTTGCCTGGCGATCATGTCGCGGCCGGTCGCGGATACCTGGTACGGCATCGCAGGAATCGTCGCGGTCGAGCCCAAACACAGCAGGCTCTTTCCGTCGCCCGTTACGACCGGGGACCACTCCATGGTTTCGCCCTTGGTCAGGGCTTCCTGAGGGGAGCCCCCAGAAACTGCTACGCGCCACAGGTGACGGCGATCGACGTCCTCCTGATTCGAGGAGAAGATCACCGACTTCTTATCCGGGGTGAGCGTGACGTCTTCCACATCGAACTCGCCGGGGGTGAGCAGGGTAGCCGTGCCGCCGCTGGCTGCGATCGAGTACAGGTGATTGCGGCCGTCTTGTTCGGAGGAGAAGACGATGCGTCCGTCGGCCGCGAAGTTCAGGGAGTTGTCTTCGCTCAGTTCAGGAAATGAATCGTCGAGCTTGTTGCCACTGCGCCACAGTTGATGGGCAGCGCCTGAGGTGGGATCTGCGATCCACAAGGACCAGGGCTCAGGACGTACGGGAATGAGCGGAAGCTTGGCTTCTTCGCCCGGGGAGCGAACGAAGACGACCTGCTTGCCATCCGGGGACCAGCGAGGCATGGAATCTTTGTCGACGCTCGGCGAGAGATAGCGGATCGAGTCGCCATTCAAGTTGTAGATGGCAATGAAGCTGTGAGAGCCGCGGTCGCTGACGAAGGCGATGTGCTTGCCGTCAGGAGACCACTTGGGGGTGACTGCGTCGCCGCGGACCGTGGCGAGTTCCTTGGCCTGCTGCTTGCCGTCGACGGTCGCGATCCAGAGCTTCTTTTTAGCGGACCAGAGGGCTTGTTTGCCGTCGGGAGAGATCTGGATGTCTTCGCAGCCTTCGTCGGGACATCCCATTTCGCCGAGCGGACGCGGTTCGGCGTTCTTGGAGTCGACATCGAGGGCGAACACTTGCTGCTTGGCACCCTTCGTCCAACTTTCGGGATTGGCACTCTCCTGGTCGCCGTTGAGTTCGCTGCCTAACGCATAAAGGACCGTTTTCCCATCCGGCGTGAAACGAAGGCTGGCGATCGGCTGGCCATCATCAGCTTTGTAGTGAGTAAGCTGGCGGGCGCTGCGCTGGAAATCGGGCGCGTCGCCGATCCAGACGTTTCGGACACCCTTGTCGTCAAAGATCCAGGCGATGCGGTTGGCGTGCTGGGCTGAAACCAGTCCAGCGGGGAACGGCGAACTGAGGACCTGTTCCAAAGTAAATTGTGATTGGGCCAGTACCCCGGCACAGCAAGAGAGCATCCAAGAAAAAAACACGAAGCGGACGAGTTTGGTTGTGGGCATCGCGCGCTAGTCTAATCTCAAGGATGGTCCATCGCCAAACAGTTGAAGGGTCGTAATGGCCTCCGCCAAAACGAACTCGCAATGCGCCCTTCGTGAACGAGCTTTTGCTCTGGAAACTCCGAAGTTGTGGAAACTAAAGGTGGGTTTTCGGAGTCCAACAGTACAACCAGCCACTTCTTCCCGGGAACCTTTTGGGCCTTCAATACGTAACTGTTGTTAGGATCATAGTGTTGGTTTTGGGGCTTGAGTTAACCAACTCACTCGCGGAACGTCTCTCTCTTTATGCGCACGTTTTCTGACATTCTCGGACAGATATTTCGGAACCTTTGGGCTCATAAGCTGCGGTCGTTTTTGACGATGTTTGGCATCGCCTGGGGAGTGGGCTCGCTTCTGCTGCTGGTTGGCGTGGGTGAAGGCTTCCGGTCGGGCAACAAGCGAGAACTGGCGGAGTTTGGGAAGGACATCATGTTCCTGTTTCCAGGACGGGCGCCTTCGGTGAAGGGAAATATGAGCTCGGCGAGGTCGTATCTTCTGACCTCGCAGGACTACCGCGATATCAAGCTTGCGGGACATGTCCGGAATGCGGCTCCACTCATTTCGCGGGGGGACCTGCACGAGGTCAGCGAATTTGCCAGCGGGAGCGGCGAGATCCTGGGAACTGAGCCGCAACTGAACCAGATCAGCTATCTGCCGCTAAAGGAAGGGAGGTGGCTCAACGATCTGGATGGAATCCAGAGACGAAATGTGATCGTGCTGGGCAACGAGTTGCTGAAAACGCTGTTTCCCGGCAGGCCGTCCCTGGGTTCTTTCGTGTTGATCAATGGACTTCGGTTCGAGGTGGTCGGGAGTCTGCCGCATTTGGGGCGCGGCGATAACATGTGGCTGAACATGCGCGGCTATATCCCGTTCCAGGTGATGGCCGCGAATTTCCCATTGAAGGGCGAGAATCACGAGGGTTCGATTTCCTTCATCGAGTACCAGCCAGAAGTGCGGGCAGATCACGAATTGGCCCGGCAAGAGGTACACCAGATTGTGGCGCGAAATCATGGCTTCGATGGCACTGACGAAAATGCCTTCGATGAGTGGGACTCCATCAAGGAATCGCAGATGGTGGGGACAATCTTTGATGTGATGAACATGTTCCTGGGAGCCGTGGGCGTAGTGACCCTGGCGCTGGGAGCGATTGGCGTGGTGAACATCATGCTGGTAGCGGTAAGTGAACGTACCCGCGAGATTGGGTTGCGTAAGGCTTTAGGCGCCACCAACCGCAGCATTCTGCTGCATTTCTTTCTGGAAGGACTCCTGCTTACGTTGGGGAGCGGGATGCTCGGGATGGCATTTGCCGGCGGATTGATGGCGATGATGGGAGGAGTGCAGGGTCCACAGGGGTTCGATCCTCCGAAACTGGTACCGATGTCGGCCATGCTCGCGATTGGGAGTTTGACTCTCGCGGGAGTTGTGGCCGGTCTATATCCGGCGCGGAAAGCCGCGATGCTGCAGCCGGTGGAGGCTTTACGGCAGGAGTAATGGAATGATTCGCGATCTGCTGCGGGAAGCCTACAACTCGATGCGTCACAACCGGCGACGCACGGCATTGACGATGCTGGGAATGGCATGGGGCATTGCAACCGTCGTCATGCTGCTGGCGTACGGCGACGGCTTTGGGCAGGCCTGCGCGAATATTTTCGCCAACTTCGGGACCAAGCTCGTCATTATTGTGCCGGGAAAAACTTCCATGCAGGCGGGCGGGCAGAAGTCGGGAGTGCAGATCCGGTTCACTCAGGAAGATGTGGATGCGCTCACCACGAATTTGCCGCAAATCACGCACATTACGCCCGAAGTGGGGAAACAGGCGAACGTGCAGTACGAGAACCGGTCGTTCACGTTTCCGGTGAGCGGGAATTATCCCAACGTGTATTCGATTCGATCGCTCAAGCTCGAGCAGGGACGTTTCTTCAACATGGAAGACCTGGTCCAGCACGGGCGGGCCGCGGTGATCGGGTCTGAGGCCAAGGAAAAATTATTTTCAGGGCGGAGCGCGGTCGGAGAGCACATCCGGCTGGATGGATTGAGCTTTGAAGTTGTTGGCGTGTTGAGCGCGAAGATGCAGGAAGGCAACGACGACATCAATCGCGTCGTCTATGTCCCGTTTACGTCGATGAGCGATTTGAAGGACACGCATTATCTGGACACGATCTGGTTCAACTATCAGACTCCGGAATATGCGCGAATCGAGCCGGCGGTGCGGACGATCCTGGCGGGGCAGCACAAATTCAATTCGTCAGACCGGCAAGCGGTACGAGTGTTCAATCTGATGACGCAGTTGCATCAGTTCGAGATCATCACGCTGGGCTTGAAGATCCTTATGGGGTTCATTGGAACGCTGACACTGGGCATCGGCGGCGTTGGATTGATGAACATCATGCTCGTATCGGTGACGCAACGCACTCGGGAGATCGGCGTGCTGAAGGCGTTAGGGGCGAAATCGCGCTACATCCTGATGCAGTTTCTGGCTGAAGCTTTGACGATTACTTTCATTGGCGGCGTGTTGGGAGTGATTCTCGCTTACGCCGTTGCTCTGTCGGTGGGACGGCTGACTTTGTACAGCGCGTTTGCCAAGAATGGGGAAGCGGGGGACATTCGGCTGATTATTGCGCCGGGTACTTTGATCGCTTCCACCATAATCCTGGGGGCTGTCGGGCTGATCAGTGGAATGGTGCCGGCATTTCGGGCCGCCCGGCTGGATCCAATCGAATCTTTGCGGCACGAATAGAC
>JBKOUZ010000263.1:0-5681 GCA_046723715.1 Acidobacteriota bacterium
GCTTAACCCGCCTGGTCTCAGAATCTTTGGCGCGACACGGCCTTGATCGACCGCTCGATTATCGCCGCCTTCACTGGTCCCGCTGGTTCCGCTGCGTGTCTCATCACAGCCTCCTCTCCGTCCCCAGCAAACCTGGTGTCTTTGCGATCGCCGAAGAGATCATGCCCCTAAACAGCGCGGCCACTCACGTAGAGACTCACGTAGCCATAGCCCCTTGGGCTGTCCAGCGAGACGAAGTGAGCAGGTCGGCAGGTGATCGTTCACAAGATTGCACCGCACCGGAAGCTAAAAGCCCGAAGCCCGAAATCGCCGTCGAGGGCCGCCGCATGCTCGCTGTCACCAAATTCTTTGAAGATGATGACATGGCATTCACCCTGGACCGCATGCTGTCCTGGCAAAATCCCATGCGAGCCCGGCTCGAATCCGGGCGCTTTTTCATCCGGTATGTAGCCATCGACGATCCAGCCCAGAGGCGCACTATCTGTACCGCCCTTAATCAGTGGATCGCTTCGTCCACAGAACTGGCCACTGGCATCGGCTCCCATTTCGCGACATCGCTGGAAGTGACTTCGACCGAGATGACTGTGGCAAGCGAGAGTGTGGCAATTTCGGCTGCCTCCGCGGCCCCGCCGATCGAAGCGGTCAGCCAGATTGGAAGTCCATCGACATTTCCATCTGGCTTTTAAGCCTTGCGACAAGCGGCGTAAGCAGCTCTAGCGTAAGTAATTAGTGGAAGGACGGCGCTTTTTGCGCCGTGTCAGGCCAAACAAGCAGTGGATGGGGTTTTAGCCCCTGAAAGTCAGTTCTTTACAAGCCAATCCGCAATCCTCGCTCTACCCGATCCGTCCGCCCGCTTCCCCAGACGCCCGAATCGGCTGCAGCACCATAGAATCTAATTAGGAGAGCCCCTGATGCCAGAACTAAAGACCGTCAACCAATCCGCCACTCCGACCACCGCCGCCCAGGCCCAGCCAAAGAAGAAGGCGTCCGGCCTCTCCTTCCGCCGCTTCTTCACCAAGCCCGGCGTCTCTCCCTACGATGAAGTCGAGTGGGACCTCCGCACTGCCCAGATCACCGACGCCCAAGGCAATGTGATCTTCGAGCAGAAAAACGTCGAAGTCCCGAAAGATTGGTCGATGACTGCCACCAACATCGTGGCCAGCAAATATCTCCATGGCAAACTGGGCACGCCCGATCGCGAAACCGGGGTTCGCCAGCTCGTATCCCGGGTGGCCGAAACCATCCGCGACTGGGGATTGGCTCAGGGATACTTCCACTCTCCCGAAGATGGGGCAACCTTCCATGACGAGCTAGTCCACATCCTCGTCCGCCAGTACGCCGCCTTCAACTCGCCCGTCTGGTTCAACGTGGGATGCGACCGCATCGAGCCTAACTCCGATGGCCAGAACTGGCACTGGAATCCGCAAACGCAGCAAGTCGAGTTCGGGGTTGTGGGATATTCGAAGCCGCAGTGCTCTGCCTGCTTCATCAACTCGGTCAAAGATTCGCTCGACTCAATTCTGACTCTGGCCAAGACCGAAGGCATGTTGTTCAAATGGGGATCGGGCACCGGCACCAATCTCTCTCCACTGCGCGGATCCACTGAAACGCTTTCTGGCGGCGGCACCGCCAGCGGTCCGCTCAGCTTCATGAAAGGATTCGACGCCTTTGCCGGAGTAATCAAATCCGGCGGCAAGACGCGCCGCGCGGCCAAGATGGTCATCCTCAACGTAGACCATCCCGACATCGAAGAGTTCATCCTCTGCAAATCCAAAGAAGAAGCCAAAGCTCACGCCCTGGTCTCGATGGGATACGACGGTTCCCATCCCGACTCCGACGCCTATAGCTCCATCTTCTTCCAGAACGCGAACAACTCCGTCCGCGTCACCGACGATTTCATGTACGCGGTAGTTCGCGACACCGATTTTTCCACCCGCAGCGTCACCGATCACGCGGTAGTGAAGACATACAAAGCCAAGGCACTTCTGCACAAGATCTCCGAAGCCACCTGGCACTGCGGCGATCCCGGCATGCAGTACGACACCACCGTCAACCGCTGGCACACTTCAAAGAACACCGCCAGAATCAACGCCAGCAATCCCTGCAGCGAGTACATGTTCCTGGACGATTCCGCCTGCAACCTGGCCAGCCTCAACCTGCTGAAGTTCGCGCCCAACGGCACTTTCGATGTGGAAGCGTATCGCCATGCCGTGGATGTCCTGATCACTGCGCAGGAAATCCTGGTCGACAATGCCGGGTATCCCACGCAAGCCATCATGGCCAACTCGCACGACTACCGCCCGCTAGGATTGGGCTACGCCAATCTAGGCGCATTGCTGATGGCTGCTGGCCTCCCCTATGACAGCGATGCCGGCCGTGACTACGCGGCCTGCGTCACCGCCATCATGTGCGGCGAAGCCTACCTGCAATCGTCTCGTATAGCCGAGCAATGCGAGCCGCTGACACCCGCAACCGAGCCCACGAAAAAGAATCTGGCAGAAAACAACCTAGGCTCCAACGTGATGCCCGGCGGCGCCTGTCCCGGCTGGTACATTAACCGCGAACCGTTCCTGGACGTAATCCGCATGCACCGCGCCTCCGTCAATGGAATCAACAAAGGAAATGTGCCCACATCCTTGTACGAAGCCAGCAAACAGTGCTGGGACGAAGCCCTGTCCCACGGCGAAAAGCACGGTTACCGAAATTCCCAGGTCACCGTGCTAGCCCCCACCGGCACCATAGGCTTCATGATGGACTGCGACACCACCGGCATCGAGCCGGATCTCGCGCTCGTGAAATACAAGAAGCTGGTCGGCGGAGGCATGATCAAGATCGTCAACAACACCGTGCCCACGGCCTTATTCAAGTTGGGATACACGCACGAGCAGACGGATGCGATCGTCAGCTACATCGACGCCACGGGCACGATCGAAGGCGCACCGCATATCAAAGACGATCATCTGGCGGTCTTTGATTGCTCCTTCAAGCCTGCCAAAGGCACTCGTTCGATTCATTACACCGGGCATCTCCGGATGATGGCCGCGGCCCAGCCCTTCATCTCCGGAGCCATATCGAAGACCGTCAATCTTCCTGAGAACGCCACCATTGAGGACATCAGCGATGCTTACCTGCAGGCCTGGAAGCTGGGCCTGAAGGCAGTCGCAATTTATCGCGATGGCTGCAAGAAGAGCCAGCCCCTCTCGGCCGCAGGCACGAAGACCGCCAGCTCAGAGAGGTCCCCTGTCGCCTCTGTGCCCGCTGCGGTGGAAGAAGAAGATTTAAATGCCCCGCCCAGGGCCGTACGCCACAAGCTGCAGGAAGAACGCGCCTCCATCACCCACAAATTCAAAGTCGGAGACCACGAGGGATACATCACGGTCGGCCTCTATCCCAATGGCAAGCCTGGTGAGCTCTTCATCACCATGGCGAAAGAAGGATCCACGGTGAGCGGCTTGATGGACAGCTTCGCGCTGGCCGTCTCCATCGCCCTGCAGCACGGAGTCCCGCTGGAACTGTTCTGCGAAAAATTCGCCCACACCCGATTCGAACCAAGTGGATGGTCCGGCAATCCCGATATCGGCTATGCCAAGAGCATCATGGACTACATCTTCCGCTGGATCCAGTTGCGCTTCCTGACCGGCCAGCAGCAGATGCTATTCGAAAATCTGAGGCTCAGGCCCGCACCCACATCTCAGTCAGAAGGCACCGCAGAAGTCGACGCGACCGCCAATGCCGGAACCCCGAAGCCCGAGGCCCGAGGTCAAATCCACGCCGCCGATGCCCTGTCCAGCATTGTCGACCTGGGAGACGCCCCCAGCTGCAGCTTCTGCGGCAGCATCATGACCAGAAACGGCAGCTGCTACCGATGCATGAGCTGCGGCAGCACCAGCGGCTGCAGCTAAAAAGATTGTGTAGGGGCGGACACCACCTCCTCGTCCGCCCCGCCAGTGCTCAGAATGTCATTCTTCGGGCCGCGCTTTTTGCGGCCCGAAGAATCCCTGTATCTGGATGAGGTCCCGACGGAAATTTGAGATCTGCGTCGCCAACAAAGGCTATGCTGCCCGCTTGAATTGCTTCGCAGGCGGCGTCCAGTACCCCTAAGCACTTGACCCACGGAGTTCTGCAAAAAGCCCCGAGTGGTTCGCCGGGCTTTCGCGGCGCCGGAAACGTCCGTCTCTCCTGCAGTGAAGTACGATTGGATCGGTGTTCCTGCACAACCTATGGACAAACAATCGATGATTGACGATTTCGCGATTCGCTCGTTTCGCGATCGGGCAGACGAGGACTACGTCTCTGCGCGTCTAGCGTATCGGACTGCTCTTGCTTACCCATCGCTGTGGTTGAGCCTTCAAGCTGTCGAAAAGTACCTGAAATGCATCCTCTTGCTGAACAGAATTCCCTATACAAAGGCGAGCCACAGCCTAACTAGAGCGCTCGACGCGATCAAGACATCAGGCAACATCATGCTCGATCTTTGCTCACAAACGGCCGCGTTGATTGCAGATCTTGATGGATTCGGACCGTACCGCTATCTTGAAATCTCAAACGTCGCGTTTAGTTCAAACCTTGTGGCGCTCGACAGGGCGGTCTGGGAACTACGCCGATTCTGCTGTAGAGATGATGCAAAAAGAGATCTCAAGCTCCAACATGGTGTAGTCCCGCCTAAGTACAGAATCGCAGGTGGAGTTTTAGAGGCGATTCTCGATGACAATCAGAATGCCGCGAGAGAGCCATTATTATGGCAGAATGCATTCTTCGGCATAAGGCAGCGGTGTCGGGTGCGCTGCAAACGATGGATGAAAGCAGAGAACGCTCCCCTTTACCTGTACCCAGAAATACTTGAGGAGATTTTGAAGTACGTTTACGTGCCTAAAGAGATTGCCAATGCATACCGGGCACATGTGAAGACTCGGGACGACATCTGACAATTACAGTCCGCAAAGTGCAAGGCTCCTGGATTCCAGAAGCCTTGCATTAACGATGCATCTTGCTTTCTCAGTTGTAAGCGCGGTGTGAGACCTCCAGCCGCCAACGAATTGGACCCTGTCCAGGCCGATGCTGGTGATGATTCTGAGGTGGAAGCGCGTGACCTTGAGCAATTGCGATCTCATGGCCACAAGCCTCACAACGGTAAATTCCCGGCCAGGGCGCTGGCGTACTTGGGTTGTTCAATTCATCGAATGCCCCGTCGGTAGACTGAGCAACTAGTTGAGCATACTTGTAAAGAGCCATCTGGTTTTGGGCTCCTTCAGGCCCAGTTTGACGTTACAATGGCGAAGAGCGGAGACATCGACTCCGTGCCCTTCCGTCTTCGGAATTCAGAGGGGTCACCACGGCTCGATTCGCGTTCCGGCCAAGGATCCTGCGAATCGGGCCTTCGTGTTATTGCCCTACTCCACGGTGAACCTGAGATGGAATTGGGCTACTACTCTCCTGGACATTGCATATCTCCTAACGCTCAAGGCAACTGTGCAATTAATTCGCGCGCAATTGTCAGCGCTTTCTGCAGACCCAAATTTGTGAGCCGATAACGCGTTAAAACGGGGACATCCATGATAAGTACCAGTCAAGGGAAAACGGAGATTTCCCTTCGCTCAGGAACTCTCGAAGCGTTCGAAAAGAAGTGAACTGCAGCCTGCGATCTGTTCTTGAGGCCCGAGCGCCAGCTGGGCCAGACATCC
>JBKOUZ010000181.1:0-36302 GCA_046723715.1 Acidobacteriota bacterium
AAATAATCACTTGACCTCTTCCTTCTCTCCGGCTAAATTAGCGTGTTCCGAGGGACACCGAAGCTCCTAGGTGCCGCCGTATTCACCTCCGCCGCAGAGCTTAGCCCGGAATATCGAGCATCTTCGAAGTCCCACGGCGCATCTATTCAACAGAGTGAGTTTTACGCTGAATCCTTTACAACCTAATCGGAATCAGTGACTTAGGTCGGAATCTGGGGTTTTCCGGTCACCCTCCTTAGCGAAAGGACAGGCGAAAGGCCACAATCATCTAGTAAGGAGAACTACCGCTCATGCGCTCTGATCGTGTGTTTGACGCTTTACAGACTCTTCGCAATCGTTATATGCTTTGTCAGCTTGCCTCCAAGGCCACGCGGAAGTTCCATCGGCCCAGCACCCGCATCCAGGAAACCATGAACGGCGTTTTGGACCGGATCGCTGACTCGGAGCGGCAGGCAGTTTTGTCGGAACCAGAGAACGTTGCCGAGGCACAACGGCGGGCTGCTTAAACCAGCCCCGCCCTCCTGCCTGGCGTTGTATTTCGCATCTTTCCTGAGTCCCCTCCTTTTGAAAATCTCCCGTTGACACTACCGAATACGCTCTAGTGCACGGGTTCAGGTGAATCAATGACCATTGCTGAATTGAAAGAAAAGAACATCACCGAGTTGACCAAGATCGCAAGGACCTTGGATCTGCCCGGTGCCAGCGGTATGCGCAAGCAGGACCTCATCTTCAAAATCCTGCAGGCGCAGAGCGAAAAAGAAGGCCACATCTTTGCCGAAGGCGTGCTCGAAATCCTGCCCGACGGCTACGGCTTCCTTCGCTCGCCCGACTACAATTACCTTCCCGGCCCGGACGATATCTACGTCTCTCCCTCCCAGATCCGCAAATTTGACCTCAAGACCGGCGACACCATCAGCGGACAGGTGCGCCCCCCGCACGAAGGCGAAAAATACTTTGCGCTCGTCAAGATCGAAGCCGTTAACTTCGAGTCCCCCGACGAAGCACGCAACAAGATTCTGTTCGATAACCTGACGCCACTGTACCCCCAGGAGCGTGTCAAGCTGGAAACCACTCGTGACAATGCCAGCGCCCGCGTCATGGATCTGCTTACGCCTCTGGGTAAAGGCCAGCGTGGCTTGATCGTTTCTCCACCTCGTGCCGGCAAGACCATGCTGCTGCAGAATGTCGCCAACTCGATCACTGCGAACCATCCCGAAGTTGTGCTGATGGTCCTGCTGATCGATGAGCGCCCGGAAGAAGTCACCGACATGCAGCGCTCGGTTAAAGGCGAAGTGATTTCTTCGACCTTCGACGAACCCGCTGCCCGTCACGTTCAGGTCGCCGAAATGGTGATCGAAAAAGCCAAGAGATTAGTCGAGCACAAGCGCGACGTAGTAATCCTGCTCGATTCGATTACCCGCCTCGCTCGTGCCTACAACACCATCGTTCCGCCGAGCGGCAAAGTCCTCTCCGGCGGCGTCGACTCCAATGCCTTGCAGCGCCCCAAGCGTTTCTTCGGTTCCGCCCGCAACATCGAAGAAGGCGGCTCGCTGACCATCATCGCCACCGCCCTGATCGACACCGGTTCCCGCATGGATGATGTGATCTTTGAAGAATTCAAAGGCACCGGCAATAGCGAAATTATCCTCGAGCGCAAGTTGGTTGATAAGCGGGTGTTCCCGGCCATCGACATCCAGCGCTCCGGAACCCGTAAAGAAGAACTCCTGATTCCCAAGGAAGATCTTTCGAGAATCTGGGTTCTCCGCAAAGTTCTGAACCCGCTCTCCCCAGTGGAGGCCATGGAGCTGCTGATCGACAAGCTAAGCAAGACCAGATCGAACAGCGAATTCCTGGCAAACATGAGCGCGCTATAAGATTTGTGTAGGGGCGGACGCCTCGTCCGTCCCGAGCACAGCCAGCGCGTCCGCGTACGCCAGAAAAAAGCCGCCCGAGGAGCGCTCCCGTTTTTCTTCGTGCCGCGTTCCAGTTCCTCGTTGTTGATTGCTCTTTTCCGCGAAGTATAATTTTCGCAGAGCCGTTCCGTCCCGGCGCTCTGCGAGGTGCACGTGCAATTCAAGCCTGGTGTCTGGCTAACAATCCTGCTTCTTTCATCCCTGCCCACCGTGAGTCAAAACCGCGAGACGCCACTCCCGCCGACCACCACCGACATCACTCCGCAGATGGGCGAAGCTGATGAAGTTCGGGCCCGCATGACCCATGATTTGGAGAAGAAAGCCGCCAAAGAGCGTGTTGCAGCGCTCAAGAATGACACCGACAAGCTGCTCAAATTATCTGTCGAGTTGAAATCGTACGTAGAAAAATCCGACGAGAACGTGCTCTCGCTCACCGTCGTCAAGAAAGCCGAAGAGATTGAGAAGCTGGCGAAAAGCGTGAAAGACAAAATGAAAGGCCCCAACTGAGACGTTCACCAGCTGCGGACTGTGATTCTGACCAAAGCAAGATAAATCTCTACTCTTCCCACCAGCGCTGATTCCTTGGCCCCTTTCCCCCGAGACCCTGATCCCTGCTGTTCCAAGTTCAACCCTATTGTTTCCCAGCCTGACCCGCGCAATAATTCCGATAGTGCAGGGAGGTCCCTATGTCAAAGTCCATTTCAATTCCCATCCTCGCCGCAACCATGCTTGCGGCGATTGGCACAATCCCCGCGCAGCAGATCCACCTCCCGCCTGCTGTGTCGCAAAGCCAAGGCATGGGCAATGTACCCGTCAGGAGAAACGACGAGATCCAGCGAAAGCAGGCAATGGCCGCCAACCTTCAGCGCCAGGCCGACATGAAACGGGACGGCGAGAAGCTCGCCCAGCTGACTCAGGAATTGAACGATTATCTGCAGAACAAAGGTGAAGGCGTGATGTCGGTTGACGCTCTGAAAAAAGCCGAACAGATCGAAAAGCTGGCGCACAGCGTCAAATCCAAAATGAAGCAATCGTTCTAAGGGAAGGACACAGCGCCAGCCGCCCTCGGCTGTCCAAGTGGCGCCTTAGGTTCATCGCCAATAACTTGATTCTGCGCCTGCTAAGTGCACTCATAAATCCTGTTCCGTAGCCGACGCTCACTGCTCATTGCCCACCTGCTCAATGCTTACCCCTCAAAACAAAACGCCATCCGGAGAAGCCGGATGGCGCATGGTGGAAAGCGTTTCTACTAAGCCCCTTGTTTAATCCTCATTCCGAAGAACGACCGGTACACGAATGCAAACGAGACGAGAAAGAAGACGAGCGCCAGTATCCGAGTTAACGTCGGACCTTGATCGCTGGCCAGTCGTACCGCTAGTTCCACCGCCAGCAGTCCGAATAAGGTCGTGAACTTGATTACGGGATTCATCGCTACCGAGGAAGTATCCTTGAACGGATCGCCCACCGTGTCTCCAATCACCGTAGCGTCGTGCAAGGGCGTACCCTTCTGCTTCATCTCGACTTCCACGATCTTCTTGGCGTTATCCCACGCGGCCCCGGCGTTGGCCATGAAGATAGCCTGGTACAAGCCAAAAATCGCAATCGAGATCAGGTAGCCCACAAAGAAGAATGGATCGACGAAGGCGAATGCCAGCGTTCCAAAGAACACCGCAATGAAGATGTTCAACATTCCTTTCTGCGCATACTGCGTGCAGATCGCCACCACCTTCTTGCTGTCCGCGACCGAAGCCTTCTCCACGCCTTCGAGTTTGATATTGGCTTTGATGAACTCCACCGCGCGATAGGCGCCCGTAGTCACCGCCTGCGTTGAAGCCCCGGTGAACCAGTAAATCATCGCTCCGCCGGTGATCAGACCCAAAAAGAAAGGAGCATAGAGCAGAGAGAGCTTGCCCACACCCTCCGTATCAGTGAGCCCATTCGTCAGCGCCATGATAATCGAGAAAATCATGGTCGTAGCGCCGACCACCGCCGTGCCAATCAGCACCGGCTTGGCCGTCGCCTTGAATGTATTTCCCGCTCCATCATTGGCTTCCAGCAGATGCTTGGCTCGCTCAAAGTTGACGCCCATATTGAAGTCTTTCTGGATCTCAGACACCACGTTCGGCACCGCCTCGATCAGCGAAAGCTCATATACGGATTGCGCATTGTCCGTCACTGGACCATAAGAATCGACCGCGATCGTTACCGGTCCCATCCCCAGGAATCCAAAGGCCACCAGTCCAAACGCGAACACGGCCGGTGCCAGCATTCCCGCAGCTACCGCCAAGCCCATCGTGCTCATGTAATAAGCGATGGCCATCAGCATCATCATTGATAAACCGAGATAATACCCTGAGAAATTTCCCGCCACGAATCCCGACAAAATCCCCAGCGACGCTCCACCTTCTTCCGCAGAGGTCACCACTTCCTTCACGTGCCGTGACTCGACCGACGTGAACACTTTCACCAGTTCTGGAATCAGCGCCCCCGCTAGCGTCCCGCACGAGATAATCGTCGACAGCTTCCACCACTGCGACCCATCCATTCCCAGCGTCGGAATCGTGTAGTACGAAATCAGGTACGTCAGCCCAATCGAAACTATCGAAGTGATCCACACCAGCGATGTCAGTGGCGCCTCGAAGTTCATCTCGTTGGCCGATCCATATTTCGCCTTGGCTATGGCGCCGTTGAGGAAGTACGAGAGCGAACTCGACACCAGCATCATGACGCGCATCACAAAGATCCAGACCAGCAATTGCACTTGTACACTCGGATCTTTCACTCCTAACAGGATGAATGTAATCAGCGCCACGCCAGTTACGCCATAAGTCTCGAATCCATCCGCCGAAGGTCCTACCGAGTCGCCGGCGTTGTCGCCCGTGCAATCCGCAATCACGCCCGGGTTGCGCGCGTCGTCTTCCTTGATCTTGAAAACAATCTTCATCAAGTCCGACCCGATGTCGGCAATCTTCGTAAAGATGCCACCTGCGATACGCAGCGCCGCTGCACCCAGGGATTCGCCAATCGCGAAGCCAATGAAACACGGCCCGGCATAATCGCCCGGAATAAATAGCAGAATGAACAGCATGATCAGCAGTTCCACGCTGATCAGCATCATCCCGATGCTCATCCCCGCCTCCAGCGGAATCTGGTAGACGGGATAAGGCTTGCCGGGCAGGGAAGCAAACGCCGTCCGCGAGTTCGCGAACGTGTTGACTCGAATACCGAACCACGCCACGCCATAGCTGCCGGCAATTCCAATCAGGCTGAATCCCAGAATGATGGGCAAAGTCAGCCCTACCGATTTTCCCGGAACCGGGGACAGCCAGCCAAAATAAGCCGCAATAATGACCGCAATAAACGCCCACAGCAGAAGGATGAATTTGCCTTGCGTGACCAGATAAGTCTTGCAAGTTTCGTAGATCAGCTCAGAAATTTCCCGCATCGCCCGATGCACCGGTAGATTCTTCAGCCGGATATAAATCGCCATGCCGAAGCCCAGCCCGAACAGGCAAAACAGAATGCCAATCAGCAGCAACTTGTGTCCGTCGATTGCCCCGTTGAAAAAGCTGACCGAGGACAGATCCGGCAGCTTCAGGGATGCCTCTCCACCTCCACCTTCAGGTTGGGCAAGCGCCGACACTGTACCCGCGGTAAGCAGCGCAGCGACCGCTGAAATTCTCTTTGCCATGCAGCGGGAAAGCAGCGCAGCAGTGGCTAGCCATGTACGCATAATGAATCCTCCGAATTGGACGGTTTCAGGAATAAAAAACGTGTTTAGGTATTGCCATCCAGACCCAATCTCCCGGCCCGCGCCCTGAGCACGCAAAAAAACCCGAGATTGTTTCCGGAGTTCCGAACACGCTTCCACCGCAAGACCGAAAGGAGTGATGAAGCTTGGCCGCGTCGGGTCTTGCGCTGGAATCGACTCCAGCAACATGCCGCAAAGGAACTAGAGAAATAGGTCTCTACCCACGGCATACCAGCGCAAAACGGAAATTTATAACACGTCACAATAGGCCGGTCAAACCCATAAACCTGCTAGGACAACAACTCTTCCCAGTTCTGCAAAAACACTAGTGGCAGGGGGAACGGGTGCCCCATCCTTCCCGCGTTCTAAGCGGGAGGGTGGGGCTTCTGACTTCCTGTCAATCTGTGGAAACTCGTAAAGATCCTCTCACCCCGACCACGATTACTGCAGCTTCACATCCATCTTCAGGTTGTAAGCCGCAAACGCCCATTCGTCCGCAGTCTCATCAATAATTTTTGAAATCGGTTTTCCGGCTCCATGCCCCGCCTTAGTCTCAATCCGAATCAGCACCGGAGCCGAACCCGCCTGATCCGCCTGCATGGTCGCTGCAAACTTAAAGCTGTGCCCTGGCACCACCCGGTCATCGTGATCCGCGGTAGCAATCAACGTCGGAGGATACTTCGTCCCCGCCTTCAAATTGTGCAACGGAGAGTAAGCGTACAGCGCCTTGAAATCCTCCGGATCATCCGACGATCCGTAATCCGAGGTCCAGGCCCACCCAATCGTGAACTTCTGAAACCGCAGCATGTCCATCACTCCCACATGCGGCAGGGTCGCACCAAATAAATCCGGACGCTGGGTTAGACAAGCCCCAACCAGGAGCCCGCCATTGCTCCCACCCCGAATCGCCAGCTTTGGCGTGGAAGTGTACTTGTTCGCGATCAGCCACTCCGCCGCTGCAATGAAGTCATCGAATACGTTCTGCTTGTGAGCCTTGGTTCCCGCCAGGTGCCACTCCTCCCCATATTCCCCGCCGCCCCGCAAATTTGGCTGTGCATAGACGCCACCCATCTCCAGCCACACGATTGTGGGAATAGAAAACGACGGAGTCAGCGAAATATCAAATCCACCATAGGCGTACAGCAACGTCGGATTCTGGCCATCCAGCTTCAATCCTTTTTTATAGGTCAAAAACATGGGCACGCGCGTCCCATCTTTGCTGTTGTAAAACACCTGCTTCGTCTCATACTGCGAGGCGTCAAAACCCACCTTCGGCTGCCTGAATACGGAGCTTTTCCCAGTAGCGGGTTCGTATCGGTAAACCGTGGTCGGCGAGATGAAGCTGGTGAAGGAGTAGAACGTTTCCTTGTCTTTCCGCTTCCCTTGAAAGCCGAACGCCGTCCCAATCCCCGGGAGATCCACAGTCCGGATCGCCTTCCCCTGCAAGTCGCACACTCGAACTTCCGTCTTCGCATCCTTCAGATAGCTCAGCAAGAACCGGTTATCCACGACCGTTGCCTGCTCCAGTTTGTCCTTGCCCTCCGGCACCAGGGTCTTCCAACTCGCACGCTCCGGATGCCGCGTATCAATCGCGATCAGCTTTCCCCGCGCCGCCTGCAAATCCGTCTGGATCCAGAACACTGGCCCATCGTTGTCGATGAACTGATATTGCGCATCAAAATCGTCCAGCAACTTCACTACTTCACTATTCGGCTGACTCAGTTCTCTGTAGTACACCCGAGTCTTCGGCGAAGTTCCTTGCGAGACAGTGATCACCAGATACCGTCCATCATCAGTTACGGATCCTCCAAACAACATCTCCTTGTTATCGGGACGCTCGTAGATCAGCTTGTCCTCGGCCTGCGACGTCCCCAGCGCGTGGTAATACAGTTTCTGAAAGTAATTTGTATCCCGCAGTGCTGTCCCCTTCGGCTCATCGTACCGGCTGTAGAAGAATCCCTTCTCATCCTTGGTCCATGCCGCTCCCGAGAACTTCGACCACTGCAGCAAATCTGGTAAGTTCTTTCCCGTACTCACATCGCGCACATGCCACTCTTGCCAATCCGATCCCGACTGCGCCGTCGCGTACGCGAGCAACTTCCCGTCATCCGTAATGGACGCTCCCGCCAACGCCACAGTCCCATCGGACGAAAGAGTATTCGGATCCAGCAGCACGCGCGGTTCGGCATTCAGCGACTCCGCCACTAGCAGCACGTTCTGATTCTGCAATCCATTGTTGTGCTGGAAAAAATATCTGCCGCTCTCCTGCTCCGGCGTGGTGAACCGCTCGTAATTCCAAAGCTTCATCAGCCGGTCCCGAATCGCCCCGCGATAGGGAATCTTCTCCAGGTACCCGAACGTCACTTTGTCCTCTTCTTCCACCCAAGCCTTAGTGTCCGGAGAGTCGGCATCCTCCAGCCACCGGTATGGATCAGCGACTTTCGTCCCGTGATAATCGTCCACCTGATCCACCGCCTTCGTCTTTGGATAAGCCAGCGCTGCCCCATCACTCTGCGCTGCCATCCGAATCGAAATCGTGCATACCAGCAAAATCGCCGCGCACAAAACATTCCTGAACAATCTCATGAAGAAGCCCCCCGCAAATTCACAAACACGTTGAACCCCCGCCAGCGAAGTTGTCAAGCATCCAGGCTCGAGATCCGGGGTGCCCCACCCTTCTCCGCGTTGTGAGCGGGAGGGTGAGGATTTTGACTTACGCTGCGTGCCGAAACAAAGGGAAAGCCACAAGACCGCAGTGAAAATTCTCTCCAAAGACTCGGCCGTAAATTCGTCTTCAACGCTTGCCGCAATCTTCAGTCGGGCATATATTCTCCCGGGTACCCGGAGGTCTCAATGAGAACCATCGCACTTCTTCTACTCAGCCTGACCCTCGCCGCTCCCGCCTTCGCCGCCAAGCAATATTCCTATTTTCGCGTCGGCAATCCCACTGACATCACTACCCCCACAACCCCAGGCACCGTCCTCGTGGGCGGAGGTACCGACGTTGACGCCGCCTTCCAATGGATGTGCCAACGCAGCGGCAACGGAGACTTCCTCGTAATTCGCGCGACAGGAACCGACGCCTACAATCCCTACATCCAGCAGCTCTGCCCAAACGAAAACTCGGTTTCCACTCTCATCATTCCCAACAGCACCGCCGCCAACGATTCTCGCGTCATCGATAAGATCCAGCATGCTGAGGCCCTCTGGATTGCCGGCGGCGATCAATCTAACTACATCAACTTCTGGCAGGGCACAGCGGTCCAGAGCTCGTTGAACGCTCTGATCGCTCAAGGCGTTCCCATCGGCGGCACCAGTGCCGGAATGAACGTCCTCTCCCAATTCATTTACACGGCTTTGACCAGCCAGGGTGTCACGTCCACGCAGGCATTGGCCGATCCCTTCACCAGGTACATCACATTGGGCGAGAACTTCGTCAACATCTCCATCCTGCAAGGACTCATTGACGACCCCCACTTCGTCACGCGCGATCGCATGGGACGCGACCTCGCCTTTCTCTGCCGTGTCTACAACAACGGCTGGTCGAATCTACCGCGCGACATCGCCATCGACGAGCAGACTGCACTTCTCCTCGACGCCAGGGGCAACGGCACAGTCGTCGGCAACAGCACCGTATACTTCCTGCAAGCTCCAGGCGCGCCGCAAGTCTGCGAGCCCGGAGTTGCGCTAACTTATCAGAACATTTCCGTCTACCGCATTAATTCCTCCGGCACTTTCAACGTTCCCAGCTGGAGAGGCAACGGCGGGACGGCCTACACAGTCTCCGCAACCGCCGGTGTAGTCACCTCAACCCAACCCGGAGGCGCCATCTATTAACCCATGAAGAAATGAAAGAGCATGAAATAGGCCAGGACGTAGAAGAAGTAGAAGTAAGAGGGGTGCCCCACCCTTCCCGCGTTGTAAGCGGGAGGGTGGGGATTTTGACTTCCTATCGTAAGTGATCTATCCCCACCTCAGAAGATCCAGCGAACGTGGTGCTTGCAGGAATCGCTCAACTCCGGATCGCAATGTGCATGGAAAACGTGCGATCCAATCCCGATTCCCAGGGCCGCTCCAATGAACATATCGGATGACCAATGGTCCCGCGCCATGAACCGGCTCACCGTCACGATCGATGCCGCCGAGTACGCCAGAATTTGTACCCACTTTTGCGAGTACTCATGCGACAGAACGGTAGCCATGGCATAGGTGAACATCGCATGCCCACCCGGAAACGAAGTATTGATCATGTGATGCTTCCAGAAATCTCCATTCCCGTTGCCCTCGTCCGGTCGCTGTCTGGCGCCAATGAGCTGCATGGGCGTATAAATCAGAAACGTGTTCACCAGCGTTTCCAATTCAATAAATCCCGTCTCGCGCGCGTGACGGTGTTCATCACTCTTCAGTCCGTAAATCCATACTCCCGCCAGCGCAGCCGAAAGCCCTCCGATAGCGATGTTCGACGTATCCTGATAGAACTGGTAGTGTGCTTTCCCGATGTGACTTTCGATGTGCCGGTCCGCAGCGATCAGGCCGCCCGTTCCGCCCAGCATGACAACATCCCATTTGAAATTCGATGGCTTGAACGGCGTCAGGTAAAGCTCTTTTTGGTCTTCCAACGTTCGCCGAATGGCCCGTCCCACGACTCCATGACGTTCTGAACTTTGCATCTGCCCGCCGCCGCCCGCACCTTCATCTTCGTGAAAACTGCCGGGAGGAAGAGAACTCACGTCAAAGCGCACCGCGGCAATCGCCGGCGGCTCATGTTGAGGAGCAGGCAGCGAAGGCAGATATTCTGAGGATTCGTTTTGAGCAAGCGCGGGGACGCATAATAGTGCCCCCGACATCGCAACCGCAATCAATAATCTCGAAGAACTCTTCGGCAATTTAGCCAAGCAGTCTCTCCCGTGTCTCGGGGTGACAACTACAAATGTCGTGTTGGATGCAATTGCCGCCAAAGGGTCAACTCCCAGCAGTCTTTTTGATGCGCTTACGAGCGCTGTAGGGTAGACCGCATGTTCTCTGCAGGAAACGCTGTAGGCCCCTGTTAGCCTCGCGGCCAACCGCCTCTTTTCGGAAGGCATCTGATTGTCGCGAACTAGTTGCTCCGCTTCTGGTGATCCGCCGCCAGGCCCGCTCGCATGGAGCCGTTCACCCTTCTATGGATCGATGGTGGCTTGCGTGCTTTTCACGCCGAAGTAAAAGAGATTGTTATCGCCTCGCCTCTGGTTATAACTTCTATCTCCAAGCCCACAGTCACAGGCCAAACTTTCGCCGCCAGTCCATGCAAGTAAAAGTCATCTCCACCAAACGCACATAGGATTCTGGCATTCAAACGGCGGGAGTACCCCACCCTTTCCTCCTCTTAATTGTTCGAGGCACACGCGCGGTTTTTGACGTCACCTTCGCTTTCGTGCCAACGCTACAGCCCTTTCTCACACTCAATACCAGACCAGACCGATAGCGATACTGATTCCTCCTCACTACGGTATTAAAAAGCGCTTCTGCGCAAAGGATTTGAACATGAATGCTCTCAGAAGACGCCCCAGCAAAAAAAACTGGATTCGCTTTGCCATGAAGCTTGGCCTTCTTGCGACCGACGCCGCCGTCTGGTCGTCCATCGGTCGCATGTTGTCTGACCGCGACGATGCCACTGACTTCCGAAGAGAACACCTCGCTTCAAATCTGAGCCCCAATCGTGGGTGGTCGCATGCGTCTACTCTTTTCGTCGGCGTCGCCATCGGAGTTGGCATTGGCATGTTGTTCGCCCCAGTCTCCGGGGAAGAGGCGCGCAACACCCTGCGGGAAACTGCCGCCGACATGAAAGAGAGGGTCAGCAATGCGTCCGCGTGGGGAGCACGGGGATTCTCTGCGGCAAGCCGCCGCTCCACCGGGACCTACGCCGAGTAAAGCTCAACCACTCCGCCACTTCCGCAGCTCAAGGTTTCAACGTTTCAAAGTATTCAATCTTTGAAACTCTGAAACTTTGAGTTCGCAACTTTCAACCTGGAAGTCAAATTCCGAGGAGATTTCCATGAAAGCTCCCTTCCTGATCGGTCGAATTCTTTTTGGCGGATTCTTTCTCTATAACGGAATGAACCACCTGATCCAGCGCAAGACCCTTGCCTCCTACAGCGCCAGTAAAGGCGTGCCTAAGCCCGAGTTCGCTGTCACTGCCACAGCCGTTCCCCTGATCGTTGGCGGCACCAGCATGCTGCTGGGCCTCAAGCCGAAGTGGGGCGCAATCGCAATCATGGGATTTCTCGCCGGAGTCTCTCCCATCATGCACGACTTCTGGCGCAACGAAGATCCCAACGAGCGCGTGAACAACATGACCTCGTTCATGAAGAACCTGGCCCTTGCCGGCGGGGCCATGGCTCTTTTGGGTGTGGAAGAACCCTGGGAAGCCAGTGTGAGCAAGCCAACGCTGGCCGACAAAGTTCGCAAGGCCACACGCCAACTAGCCGCCTGAAATGCTGACCTCGGGACAGCCCTTTGGGCTGTCCCGCCAAACGTAAGATGTCCCTGCCGCTAAAAACCAACTACGAACCTATGGAAGCTCAGCCTGCCGCGGCCCTGCCCACCGGCCCAGACTGGCAATACGAACCCAAATGGGATGGCTTCCGCTGCCTCGCCTTTCGAGACGGAAATCACATCGACCTCATGTCGAAGGCCGCCAAGCCGCTCACCAGGTATTTCCCCGAACTAGCCGCCAACCTGTCCCGTGTTAAAGCAAAGAATTTCGTTCTCGACGGCGAAATCGTAATTGCCGAAGACGGCAAACTCTCTTTCGACGCTCTGCTGATGCGCATTCACCCCGCCGCCAGCCGAATCAAGAAACTGAGTGAAGCCACTCCGTCGACTTTCATAATCTTCGATCTGCTCGTGGATGATAATGGCGAATCCCTGGTAGAACTTCCGCTGGAAGGTCGCCGCAAAAAACTCGAGCAGTTCGCAAAGAAATATTTTCAGAAGAACGAATCCATCCGCCTCTCTCCGGTCACCACTGACCTGGCGGTTGCGCGGAAATGGTTTCACATGGGGGTCGCGCTGGACGGCGTGGTTGCTAAACGCCGCGATCTCCCCTACCAGTCCGGCGAACGCACGGGTATGCAGAAGATCAAAAAAGAACGCACCGCCGATTGCGTCGTAGCAGGATTCCGATATCTGGAAGGGAAGCCGCTGGTAGGCTCGCTGCTGCTGGGCCTCTATAACAACGAAGGGAAACTCGATCATGTCGGCTTCACCAGTTCCATTCACCAGAAGGATCGCCCGGCTCTAACGAAAAAATTAAAACTTCTGATCAAGCCTCCGGGATTCACCGGGAAAGCTCCCGGAGGTCCCAGCCGCTGGAGCACAAAGCGTTCTACAGAATGGGAGCCTCTCGATCCGAAGCTGGTCATAGAAGTTCGTTTCGATCACTTCACGGGCGGCCGCTTCCGCCACGGCACCAAATTCATCCGCTGGCGTCCCGAAAAGGCTCCGGAGCAATGCACCATGGAACAGGTGAAACGCGAAACTCAATCCGCCCTGAACCTTCTCTGAATGTTTTAAAAATGGTGCCGCGAGAGACGTGCCCCACCTTGTCGGGTGCGACAGGGTGGGAACTTTGACTTCATTTCTTCCAGAAATTGTCCGATCTCACACTCCGGAGCCCCCGCGTCTTCTCCACTTCCGCAGCTGTTTCCAGGCCTGTACCAGTTCCTGCACCGCCCGGGCCGGAGGAAAATCCCTGCCCGAGATCCTGCACTCGCGATACGCTCGCTCGTAAAACTCGCGCACTCCCTGCACACTCAATAGCGCCAGATTATGCGCAATCTCTTTCAACTCCTCCCGCGTCCAGACCTTCTCCTCACCCATCTCCGGCCGCCGCGCCATAACCAGCGAGTCTACCACTTTCGCCATTTATTCGCCCACCACGGAAGGGGGCCCACCCTTGTCGCGTTGTGTGCGACCGGGTGGGACTTTGATTTGTTAAAAGGGGAACCCTGAAAGGAGATGCTTCTAAGCAGCCAGGCCACTCTGTGCGTCTGACCCATGCTGCTTCACCATCTTGTTGTAATTGCCCATGATCAACAGTGCCGGCGGCCACTGTCCGACAAACAGCGCCCAATCGTCCTTGCCCAGCAGTTTCAATACCAGCGATGTAGCCATGCAGCCAATCGCAACTCCTAAGAATGCCGACGACGGAACTTTCGCCGTCTGACTCTCAATGGCCCCAGTCACCCGATCTTCTCGTTGCCCGCTAGTTCTGGTTTCCATAACAACCTCATCCTTCAAAACAGTATTTTTCCCGAGCGGAAGATAGCTCTTAGATGCCCACTCCGGCACACGGTTGGCGCGGAATTCATTCAGCGCACTTTTCCAGGCTGCCGTTACCGTTCTCACCGGTTCCCCAGTACGTCCCAAGCGCTCAACCAGGGCTCCCAGTCGTGTTCGCGCCGCTTGCTCGACCCACCCTCCGGATATAGCCGCAAGCTCTTTGCCCGTCCCACCGCCTCCATCGGAATCAGATACCACGCATCCACCGGCTGCACATGCGCCGCAATTACATCAATTTCTTTCTTCGTATATCTTTTCTTTCCGTTCCGTCGACTCGAATGCACCGGCTGTACTTCATATCCTCCCAGATGCAATCTCCCTGTCCCCTTCACCTGCACGCGCAACACTCGCTCTCCTTCGCATCCCCACACGACAAAATCCCACCGCTCGCTGTCGCCCCAGGGCAGCGCTACGTTGAACCCCATCATCGTCGCCTTTAGCAAAAATGCTGCCTGTGAAATCTCCCCCGACTTTTTCGGATTTCTCCGTACCCGCTCCCACCACTTCTCCCCAGCATCCGCCATCCCGCACATGTACGGAATCGTGATGCCATGCAACTCGCGTTTGCTCGCATCTCCCGTCGACAATGATTCGCGGTACTCTCCAGCGGTTATCTCGTCCTCCGACCTCTCCACCACCCACCTCCACCCGCTCCCGATTTTTCGAACGGCCACCCTCACAAAACACTCCTCCCACTCCGCGACCTGGGTGCGCAGCAAGTAATCTCAACCTGATTTCAGGCAGATGTTTCAGAATAAAGTTTCAAATGAAACAGCGCAGTGACTGGACTCACCGCTCACAGTGACAGCAGACACGGCTGGCCGCACAGAGCGCGGGTGCCCCACCCTTCCCGCGTGTGTCGCCGGAAGGTCGGGATTTTGACTCCCTTGCTAGGTGACTGTAGCTTCCGAAATGAGATTTGACATCTTGCAGAATCCCACGACCGTCATGGGGTACACCGCGAACAACTGGACGACGTTTCCCTATTTCCTCCCCATCTTCTCCCGCAACCGCTTCTCCTGTTCGTCGGACCAATATCCGCAATCCAGCCGGACAAATACCGACGTATACGGAATCGTCAGCGTGCTTTTCAGCACCAGCACATGAAATGTTTTGCCCGCATCGTCCAGCTTGGAGATGATCTCCTCATGCGGCAGGGAATGCAGTTCAGTCTTGCCGTCGTTAAACTCCTCGAGAAAGTGGTTCAGCGCGTCGCGATAGTAGGTAACGCCCGCCGCGTCATCTTCAGCAACTGATTTCAACTCCGCATCGGTGAAAATTACTGGACGCAGGTGCTTGCTCTCGCCGACTTCATGCAGCACCCGGCGCACCACATCCAGTTGATCGCTATCGGTCTCAATCGTTTCGACCCCCGGACTGATCTGCAACGGATACGCCGAGTCCACGATCGCGATCCAGTTGCGATGCCCCATCAAAGGCAACTCCTGCCGTAACCGCGCGTGCCACTCCCCATGCTGCCTGGCAGTTTGCGCAACAACAAGCGCCTGTGTGAGGCAGAACGCAGCGAAGATGACAAGACTCCTGAAGACTGAGATCACAGGTGCCTCCCGTAGGATCCACGTCGGGTGCCCCACCCTTGCCGCGTCCTGTGCGACAGGGTGGGGATTTTGAATTCCTTTCACGCTGTTCCGTGCCCCCGTGGTTAGCTTATTCTTTGACTCCCAACTGCCAAAACAAAAACGAATACGCGTCCGTGAATTCCTCAATCTGCTTCGTCACCGGCTTCCCAGCCCCATGCCCCGCCTTTGATTCAATCCGCAACAAGATCGGGCGAGTATGGCTGGTCCCATTTTCAGCCGCAGCCTGCATCAGCGCCGTCATCTTCTTGGCATGCATCGGATCAACACGCGTATCCGTATCCGCCGTCATGAACAAGATCGCTGGATACTCCACCCCTGTTTTCACGTGATGGTACGGCGAGTAGGCATACAGCCACTTGAACTGCTCCGGATTTTCCGCCGTCCCGTACTCTGGAACCCACAGCTTCGCAATCTGAAAATCCTGGTAGTGCAGCATGTCGAGCAGCGGTACCTGGCACACCACCGCGCGAAACAGCTCGGGACGCTGCGTGATCATCGCGCCCATCAGCAGCCCGCCGTTTGATCCTCCCTGAATCGCCAGATGATTACGGTCTGTATATCTCACGGCGATCAGGTGCTCGGCTGCGGCAATCATGTCTTCGAAGACGTTTTGCTTCTTCTCGAGCATGCCGGCGCGATGCCAGTCCTCGCCAAACTCGGCGCCCCCGCGCAGGTTCGCCACGGCGTAAATGCCGCCGTGCTCCATCCACAAATATGCGGTGCGGCTGAACGTGGGAGTCAGGCTGACATTGAATCCGCCATACCCCGTCAGTAGCGTAGGATTTTTCCCATTCTTCGGCAGACCTTTTTTGTGGACCACAAACATTGGGACGCGCGTCCCATCTTTTGACGTGAACCACTCCTGCGCCACGTCGTACCCCGACGCATCAATCGACGGCGCATCCACTTTCGTCCACAGAACCGTGTCTCCGGACTCCGGGTTGCGAACGGCACGGCTCTCAGCCCGGCTGCCAGAACTGGCTTTGACAAGGGCTCCGCTCTCAGCCCTGGAATCAGAATCGGCTTTGGAAAAGGCACGACTTCCCGTCGTGCCAACAGCCTCCGAAAAAGATGCGGGCTCCAGCTCCTGCCGCTCGCTCGTTGCGAACTGCTTGAGATTGATCCGATATATGCTGGGCGGCACCATGAACGATTGGAATCCAAAAAATGCCTCATCATGATTCCACCGCCCGCCCGTTCCAAACACCCCGCCAATCGCGGGTAGCGCGACGTCGCCGATCTTTTTTCCCTCAAGATTGAATATTTTCAGCTGCGAAGACGCATTCTGCTCATATTGCGCAAACAATTTCCCGCCAAACACGGCCGCGCCCTGGAGGATGGCATCGGACTGCGGAATGATCTCTTTCCATGCCTCGCGTTCGAAGTTGCCCGCGTCCGTGACCAGGACGCGATAGCGCGGCGCATCTTCATTGGTAGTGATGTATACCTTTCCGTCGTACACATCGGCACTGTAAAGAAAGTTTTTCCCCGCGGTAAGCCGGATCGCAGCCTTGTCCGACTTCAAATCCATCAGAAAAAGCTCCGACTTGGTCCAGCCTTCTGAAACATTGATCAGCAGCCATCGTCCGTCATTCGAAAGCGAAATGCCTGGCCAATCCTCGGGATCCCGTCCTTCGCCAAAAATCAGATTGTCACTCTCGACCGGACTCCCGAGCAGATGAAAATAAACGTGTCGGTTGTACACTTCCTGTCCTGCCGGTACGTCCCCCTTGCTCGGATACCGCGTGTAATAAAATCCGGAGTTGTCATGCAGCCACGCGATCGAAGCCGCGCGCGTGCGCTCAATCCTGTCGGGGAGAATCGTTCCCGTCTTGGTTTCGATAACCTGCAAGGTGGACATCTCCGAGCCGCTGGGAGAAGTTCCGTAAGCCACATACTTGCCATTGTCCGACGCCTCGAACCAGTCGAGAGCGATAGTGCCGTCGCTGGAAAGGGAATTGGCGTCGACCAGGACACGATCCGGACCATTCAGCGAATCGCGTACGTAAAGCACTGGCTGGTTCTGTAAGCCTTCGCGGCGAGTATAGAAATAATGTTTCCCCGCAATCACAGGAGCAGTAACGCTGCCGATCGAAAACAATTCCGTAAGTCGCTTCTGAATGCCGGCGCGCCCCGGCAGTGGATCCAGCAGCGCGCGAGTGTAAGCGTTCTCCTCGGCAACCCATTTCTGAGTCTCGGGGGAATCGGCCTTCTCGAGCCAGCGATAGTTGTCGATGACGCGAGTGCCGTGAAAATAATCAGCCACCGGCCGAGGCGGCGCCACCGGAGGTGAGTCCGGCAGGGAAGTGGAGGAGCGCCGTGAATCCGCATGAACCGCCGCCAGCAACAAAAAGGAAGCGATTGCAACCCCGGCCAGCAGCACTCGCCCTTCCATACCCACCTCCAGCCCAGCCTACCAGAAGCGCTCCAGTATTTTCAGATAAGGCCAACGATGCTAAAATACAAACACCACTCCTCAGTAGCTCAATGGCAGAGCATTCGGCTGTTAACCGAAGGGTTGTAGGTTCGAGTCCTACCTGTGGAGCCATTCTTTTGCTGTCCGGAACGGACAGGTTACACTCGCGCAAGGTTTTTCCTTCCAGATCGAATGACGTTTGAGTTATCTCTCTGGAGGTGCCAGCATTCATTTCGCATCTCAGCGACGTTGATCTCTCGGGAACGTGTCTTCGCTGGCGCACCACCTGGGGAGACGCTCGATTCGAGTAGGCCAAGTTAGAAAGCATTTGGCAAACGGCTGGAAGCAAGAGTCCCGCTGTGACCGAATCATCGAATCCCGCTCAGCCGTGCTCTTCGACACACGGAGTCCGGAGTTGTACAACGGGTGTCCCGAAACGGACACCCTTGCTTTTGGGACCGGATGGTAAGTGGGTTCGAAATATAGATGTTAGCATTGGCAGTTGAGGTGCTAGCAGGGCAACAAGGTGGGGCTCAACATGTCATTCTTTCGCGATCTGCGCGTTGCCGTACATTCCTTCTCACGAACTCCTGGGATGGCGACGGCTGTCATTCTGACGCTGGCTCTCGGAATTGGGGCGAATGCCGCCATTTTCACACTGGTACGCGGCATCCTGCTGAAGCCGCTAGTGAACCGGGATGAAGATCGCCTCATTTATATCCGGCAGAGTGCGCCGGGCATCCGAGACGATAACACGACGTTCAGCGTGCCTGAGATCCAGGATTTGCGTGCCAGGGTAAAGACGGTGAGCGTTTTCGGAGACTTCTCTACCATCGGTTTCACCATGATCGGATTGGGCGAGCCGCGTGAGGTGAAGGCCGGAGTAGTAGGAGGGTCGTACTTTGACGTCATGGGACTTCATCCCGTGCTCGGCCGTCTGATCGGACCGCAGGATGATGGATCCAACGCTGCTGGCGTGGTCGTTCTGACGTATCGATTCTGGTCGACGACTTTTAAGAAAGATCCATCGGTGCTGGGAAAATCGGTCCGTCTGGGGAGCCTTGGTGATCGGTCTGCTACGGTGATCGGCGTACTTGAGCCCTGCGTGCCCTATCCGGAAGATACCGAAATCATAGCCAATGTTGTAACCAGCCCACACCACTTGTCGGCGACGATGGTCACCGGACGCATTCATCGGATGACTGAGGTGTTTGGCCGTCTCGCGCCCGGTGCGACACTCGACCAGGCAAGAGCCGAGCTGCAGTCTGCTTATGGCGCGATGAAGAAAGATCACCCCGAAGCATATCCCGCGCAGGCCGACTACCACATCGATGCGAAATTATTCCGTGACCAGATTACGGTTGGCGCGCGGACGATTCTGCTGGTGCTGCTGGCGGCAGCAGCGCTGGTATTTATCATAGCGTGTTCGAATGTTGCCAATCTGATTCTGGCTCGGACCGTTCGCCGCGAAGGCGAACTAGCGGTGCGCGCGGCGCTTGGCGCCAGCAAGGGCGCACTTCGCCGCATGCTGCTCGCCGAAAGCCTCTTGCTTTGCGGCATCGGCGCAACCATTGGCGTCGGGAGCGCGCAGCCGATGGTATCAGTGCTCGGCCGTTACGCTTCACGATTCTCGGTGCGTGCATTGGATCTCAAAGTCGATTCCAGTCTGCTTTGGGTGGGAGCTAGCTTGGCCCTGCTCGCAGCGATAGTTCTGGCATTTGTTCCGAGACTGCCGTCGGCCGACGCTGCGCAGGGATTGAACCTGGCGAGCGGCAGCATTCGCATCATTGGCAGCACGAGCCGCCGGCAGCGCCTCTTTGCCGTCACCCAAATTGCGGCATCGTTTGTACTGCTCGCGGGCGCAAGTACCGTCATTACTACGCTGATCGAACTTCAACGGATACAGACAGGTCTGGATACTCGCCACGTTCTCGCCATCGATGTTCCTCCTATGACGTACGGGAAGACGCCGCAGCAGGTGGTGCAGTTCTACAAGGAATCGATGCGACGGATTGACGCACTGCCCGGGGTGAATAAGACGGCGTTCGGGATGGCGGTCCCCTGGCGCGAGGCTAACGGCTTAGGACTGCAGTTCTCGGCCGATGGTCATACGCATGTTCCCGGCGAAGATCCGCGTGCGCAATTCCGCGTCATCTCTCCCGGATTCTTCGCGGCGCTGGGAGTCCCAATCATTGCCGGGCGGGATTTCAACGAACTCGATACGAATGCGAAGGACCCGGTCGCCATCGTCAGTGAAACTCTCGCACAGCGCATGTTCCCTAATCAGGATCCCATCAACCGGCATGTTTATTGGACAGACCCGGTGCTGCAATTTGTTCCCGGCATACCCACCAAGCCGCATCGCATTATCGGCGTCACCGCCGATATTGATGACCTGCACATAGTTCCGGAACCTGCTTTGACGATTTACAGCACCTTTGAACAGGGGCCAATTTTCGCCGGCCGTCTTTTCATCCACACAAGTGCAAACCCCTATGGGCTGGTCACGCCGGTAACGCAAATCATTCGCGGAATGTCGGCTGATCAACCGGTAGAGCATGCGGCGACCCTGGAAGATGTTCGTGCCGAAGTGCTCACACCAGACCGGTTGAATTCGGTGGTATTTGGCGTCTTCGCCGCGGTTGCGCTGGCGATTGCTGTGGTAGGTGTTGCCGCCGTGCTGACGTTCTCGGTCGCAGCGCGGACTCGAGAATTCGGAGTCCGCCTGGCGCTGGGATCGCTGCCGAACGATCTGCTGCGAAGCGTGGTTAAAGAAGGAGCAGTAATGGCCGCGGCAGGAGTCATTGTCGGGGCAGCGTTTGGATTCATGGTGGCGCGCTTGGCGGGAAGATACATCTTCGAGGTAAAAATGCCCGGGCCCTTGCCAGTATCGATATCGGCGATCCTACTGATGGTGATTGCGGTCGTCGCATCGCTGCTTCCAGCAGCTCGTGCCGCGCGTGTCAATATCATGCAGGCACTACGCTCGGAGTAACGGGCAGACAAACTGCCAAACGCGCGAATGCTGAGAGGCTAAGGCGTTTATCCTTCGGGGCCGAAGAGCAAAACCCATGTCTTGAGAATGTTCTATTGCCCATGTGTGGGAACGGACATCGCAGTCTCTGGAATGTTCCAGAACTACCTGGAGTGCAGCCGCGTTTCGTTTTGTCCTCCCGGCGGGGGCCCAGCCGTGACGCGGGCGTCCTAAACAAGGGCGCATCCGGCGCCCAAAAAAAGCGGGTGGATGCGAACCGGAGCGGTAAACCAGTCCGAGGGGCATTTCGCCGAATCCTGACGCAGTTTGCCAGCGCGTAAACGCAAACCGAAGCCAAGTGGTTCTAAGGGTGCGCTCCTTCAGTTGCGACTCCTCGAGTAAGTGAAGATTTTTGCGTCGACACTGTTCCGAATGTTTTATACTAATTCTTATCCAATAAATATGCGTCTTAGCCCTGAAGAGTTCCGTGAGCTGGCGTCGAAGCATGGGCTGGCGGTCACGCACCAGCGCCAGGTGGTCTACGAAGCCGTCATTGCTTCCCACGGGCACCATTCGCCAGAGAGCATTTACGCCGCGGTACGGCGACGCATTCCATCTATTTCTCTCGCCACGGTCTACAACAACCTGCGACTTTTCATCGATTGTGGATTGCTGCGGGAGGTGACTCCGCATGCTTCGACCTTGCGCGTGGACGGCAATCGCGAACCTCATCATCACCTAGTTTGCTCCCGGTGTAAATCAGTGCAAGACATCGAAGGGGAATTCATCGATTTCAAGCGACTCTCCCGGCAGTTGCCGGCCGGCTTTGATGTGAGTCAGCCGTTAATCGAGGTCTTTGGCCTCTGTCGCCGCTGCCGTGCAAGAAAGTAAGCAAGTATTCTGAGCTACGTCCAGAATGCCTATTTAATCCGTCATTAACTTCTTTGAAGGAAGGAAAAAGACTTGTCAACCGAAGCAAAGTGCCCGTTCATTCACACTGCAGCTGGAGCTCCGTCGAATGCTGACTGGTGGCCGAATCAGCTGAACCTGATGATTCTCCACCAGCACTCGCCCTTGTCTGACCCAATGGGTAAGGAGTTCAATTACGCGGAAGAGTTCAAGAGCCTCGATCTGAACGCCGTGATGCAGGACCTGCATGCGTTGATGACGGACTCGCAGCCCTGGTGGCCGGCCGACTTTGGGCACTACGGGCCGCTCTTTATTCGTATGGCATGGCACAGCGCGGGCACGTACCGGATTGGCGACGGCCGCGGCGGGGCCGGAGCCGGGCAGCAGCGCTTCGCTCCGCTGAACAGCTGGCCGGACAATGTGAACCTGGACAAGGCGCGCCGGCTGCTGTGGCCGATCAAGCAGAAGTACGGGCGAAAAATCTCCTGGGCGGATTTGATGATTTTGGCCGGCAACGTCGCGCTCGAATCGATGGGCTTTAAGACGTTCGGTTTCGGCGGCGGACGCGAAGACGTCTGGGAGCCCGAAGCGGACATTTTTTGGGGGCCTGAAGGCAAGTGGCTGGCGGACGAGCGCTATAGCGGCGAACGTGATCTTCTGAACCCGTTGGCTGCCGTGCAAATGGGTCTGATTTATGTGAATCCGGAAGGGCCGAATGGCAAGCCGGATCCGATTGCCGCGGCGCGAGACATCCGAGAGACTTTCGCTCGCATGGCAATGAATGACGAGGAGACTGTTGCGCTCATTGCCGGCGGTCACACCTTCGGCAAGACCCACGGCGCGGGCGATGCGAAATTGGTAGGCCCCGAGCCGGAAGCGGCCGCCATCGAGGAACAGGGCCTCGGCTGGAAGAGCAAATTCGGAACGGGTATAGGCGGTGACGCCATCGGCAGCGGCCTGGAAGTGACTTGGACCACCACGCCTACCAAGTGGAGCAACAACTTCTTCACCAACTTGTTCAGCTACGAATGGGAACTCACGAAGAGTCCGGCTGGTGCGCATCAGTGGACACCGAAAAACGGCGCAGGCAGAGGAACGGTGCCGGATGCACACGATCCCTCAAAGCGTCATGCCCCGTCCATGCTGACCACTGACCTCGCGTTGCGCTTCGATCCGGCTTACGAAAAGATTTCACGGCGGTTCTACGAGCATCCGGAGCAGTTCGCAGACGCGTTTGCCCGGGCCTGGTTCAAGCTGACGCACCGAGATATGGGTCCGATCTCGCGCTACCTGGGCCCGCTTGTTCCGAAGGAGGCCCTCGTGTGGCAAGACCCTGTTCCCGCCGTGGATCACAAATTGATCGGGGAGCAGGATGTTGCCGCTCTGAAGTCGAAGATCCTCAAATCCGGACTGTCGATCTCCCATCTGGTTATGACTGCGTGGGCATCGGCGGCGTCGTTCCGCGGCTCCGACAAGCGCGGCGGAGCCAATGGGGCGCGCATTCGCCTGGCGCCGCAAAAGGATTGGGAAGTGAACCAGTCCTCGGAGCTGGGAAAAGTGCTGCAGAAACTCGAGGCGATTCAAAGGGAGTTCAACAGCGCGCAGTCCAATGGCAACAAGGGGAAGATGGTCTCGCTTGCCGACCTGATCGTTCTGGGAGGCTGCGCAGCGGTCGAGGAAGCTGCGAAACGGGCCGGACACGACGTGAAGATTCCCTTCTCACCGGGACGCACCGACGCTTCGCAGGAGCAGACTGACGTGCACTCCTTCGCCGTAATGGAGCCGGTGGCCGACGGGTTCCGCAACTATCTCCGCAGCGGGCAGCAGTTGTCGGCAGAGGAGTTGCTGCTGGATCGAGCGCAATTACTGACGCTGACTGCACCGGAGATGACTGTTCTCATCGGCGGCATGCGAGCTCTGAATGCCAACTTCGGCCAGGCCAAACACGGCGTCTTCACGACTCGGCCTGAGACGCTGACCAATGACTTCTTCGTCCACCTGCTCGACATGAGTACGAAGTGGCAGCCCTCCCCTACATCCGAAGGTGTATTTGAAGGGCGCGATCGCGCGACGAACAAACTCAAGTGGACTGGCACGCGCGTCGATCTGCTGTTCGGTTCGAACTCCCAGCTCCGGGCAATCGCAGAAGTCTACGCTTGTAACGACTCAAAGCAGGCATTTGTAAAGGACTTCGCAGCTGCGTGGAACAAGGTTATGAATCTTGATCGTTACGATCTCGCCTGAGGTCGGCGAAGAAGAAGGCTTTAAGTTCTTTAGTTCGGATGGGGTAAACCCGGACTCGTCTCTTTCTGGCGGCTTTGAGGCGAGGGTTACGACGGCTGAGCGGATTATGGTGGCTTCAGCCACACTCTGTTCGCGATAGCGAAGCTTACGAAGCGCGTGGGTGATTCCCCAGTACCCGGGACCCATGAAGCAGGTTCGGCCGATGGGCGAGTGACATTGCGGGCATTCCACGGCCAGCTCGGGATGTCCGCGGCGCATGCCCTTCCGCGCTTGATTCGAGTTTGGCCGGCTTTGCAGAAGGTTCGTTTCGACGCCCATCTTTGACCCCTTATCCCTTATCTTTTTTGAAAACGTCGCCGCCCAACCGCAGCCCCATTAGCCAAGCAAAGCTTGCGATCGAGGCAGTAAGCTGACCTAGTCTGTACGTGTAATAGAAGATATGGGGACTATATCTGGGGCACGTTTGCTGATAAACAAAGGAGGGCGAGAGTTTGCCCGCTTGGGTCCCAAGCCAGGCTCCGTTATTTAGGACCGAAGTTTCGCTCTCCACTGGCTATCACGAAGTGAGCGCTCGTCCTGAAACCATTGGTGGCGGCTGCCGTCGATATGCAACAGCATCCCCGGCAACGGCCGCCGCTCCCGCCGTTTGCGATGCGCCCCGTGCTTGCGTCCGCGCCCCACCAACCCCGCTCCCTGCAGCGCTTGCTTCACCCAGGTGTAACTCAGTTCAATCCCGTGCTCGGCCTGCAACTTCTCGTGAAAGTGCTGCACGTTCAAATCGAAATACTTCTCCCGGTACAAGGCGAACACTTTCTCCACCGTCGCCACCGGCACCCGCCGACGCGAAGGCTTGCCCCGCCGCCGGTCCAGCAACCCGTTGTAGCCCTCTTCCACGTAGCGCTCCCGCCACCGCCGCATGTGCCGATCGCTGATGCCCAGGATCTCCGCCGCCTGCCACCACGTGATCTTCTTCGCCATCGCCTGCAACATCACGTCCTGTACTTTCATCGCCCGCTCCATCGCGGCCCTCGGATAAGCTTCCATGCTCCGCATGGTCTCCCATCCTCACCGCCCGCAAAGCGGACATATCACCTGCTATCTCAACCGGACATATCATGTGCTACCGACACACAGGCATGCCGCTTCTTGACAGGCGCAAACGGGCATACGAGAATACGTCCAAGCTCCCCCAGTTTACCGGACATGCGCAGGCAGTGACGCTGGTTTGCCGGCAAAAACGGCAATGAAGCTAGCGTGGTTTGCAGGCAGGGGAGTTGAGGTGTGCGTCTTTTGACCAAGAGCTCTTCCGACCTGACATTCTCTCTCCGACGCCGCTATAGGGATTTCTTTTGGCCGCTGCTCTTGTCGGGAATGGTGGCGTTGCTGGTGACGCTTGCCTTTCTGCAATACCGCTGGACCAACGAGGCAAGTGCGGCGTCGGAAATGCGCATCGGGGCGGAACTTGAATCGCTCATGATGAAATGGCACGCCGATCTGTATGGCGAATTTTCTGCCATTTGTATCGCGATGCAGGTAGGTGCGGACTCGGGCGCGCGAGATACCTGGAATGACTATCTAGAACGATACACGGAGTGGAAGAGTGCGCTGCCTCATGAAACCTTAGCGAACGTCTACCGGAATCCGGACTTCGTTGAGGATGCGTACATCTGGGACACGAACTTGGATTCGAAGCCGCAGTTGTTCCGTCTGAATGCAGAAAAGAAGAAGATTGAAGTCGTGGAGGCGCCACACAATTTGCAGGTGCTGCTGCGCCGCTTGCGCGCCAGCTCCTCGAGTCTAGCCACATCCCTTCGCGTATGGGAGCTGCCGGGGCAAGCACGACAGGCGGGTGAATTGGACATCGCTCCAAGATCAGGCTCGCCGGACGTAAATTCCGGATGGCAATTTGATGAGCAAGTTCCCGCCATTGTTCATCCCGTATTCCAGCGCGATGGCCGTTCACTGACCAGCGAAAGCCCAGTGGACTGGATGGTGATTGTTCTAGACCTGAATGCGCTGCAGAACCGAATTCTGCCTGAACTTGCGCGACGTTATTTTGGAGGTCTGGACGGCCTGGAGTACCGGATCGCGGTCATCGCGAAGGGTGCAAGGCCACGCGTGATTTATTCTTCCGATCCGGAATTTGGGAACCGGAACGCCGATGCGGCCGATGCCAGCTTGAGCATCTTTGGCCCGTCGCCAGAAGCAGCGGGAGAACAGTCGCAAGAGAAAGGTCAGAAGATCCATTCCTTGCGATCGATCGACTGGCATAGTTTCTCCGGGACGGCATGGTTTCCCGTATTTCGTTATGAGTCGACGCCGAGCGCATGGGTATTAACGTTGCAGCACCGAGCCGATCCACTGCAGGACGTGATCAGCCGCGTGCGGCAAAAGAATCTGGCGGTGAGTGCTCTAATATTAATGCTGCTGGCGGTCAGTATCACTTTTCTTACGATCGCGGGAATACGAGCGCAGAAGTTCACAAAGATGCAAATGGATTTTGTGGCTTCGGTGTCGCATGAGTTGAGAACACCATTGAGCGCGATCTTTTCGGCGGCGGAGAACATCAAGGATGGAGTGATTCGCGACCGATCTGGGCTCGCGGACTATGGCTCGATGCTGATGGCCCAAAGCCGGCAACTGATGGATCACGTGGACCGCGTCCTGCTCTTTGCCTCGATTCGAAGTGGGAAAGATCGGTATAACATTCGCGCTTTCCCCGTTTCGGAGATTTTGGAGAGAGTACGCAAGAACCTGGCGGTGTTGATCCTCGAACATTCCGTGCTGATCGAAGAGTCCATCGAGCGGCCAGTCCCCTGGGTGCTGGCCGATCCGCTTGCGGTTAGCGATTGCCTGCAGAACCTGATCACCAATGCTGTGAAATATGGCGGGGCCGATCGGCGAATTCGAATCTCCGCGAGCCAGGAACGTGGGGAAAAGGGCAGCAAGGAAGTTGCCATCAGCATTCGTGACCGCGGAATGGGCATTCACAGCTCAGAGTTGAAGCGTATCTTCGAGCCGTTTTACCGCAGTGGTGACGCCATGCGTGCGCAGATCCCCGGAACGGGACTGGGTCTTTCCGTGGCGCAGCATCTGGCCGAAGCCATGGGAGGCAGGCTGTCGGTCAGCAGCGAGGTCGGGTTAGGAAGTGTCTTCACCTTGCATTTGCGGGCTGCCGAAGCTGAAAGTGGTGAACTGGCACATGAAAGCCTGGAAGAGGATAAGGTAATGGAATGAACGAAAGCATCCTTCTGGTCGAAGATGAGAAAGCACTGCGGACCACATTGCGGGATCGCTTGCGCAGCGAAGGGTATGTCGTGGAAACTGCGGCGGATGGAAGCGAGGGGTTGGACAAGGCATCGAACCATCCGTTTGACCTCATTATTCTCGATGTGATGCTTCCGCGACGAAGTGGTCTGGACGTCTGCCGGGATCTTCGGGCCGCGGGGATGGCTACGCCCATCATGATCTTGACGGTACGGAATGAAACCATCGATAAGGTTGTGGGACTCAAATTGGGAGCCGACGACTATGTAACCAAGCCGTTCGAGGCGGCGGAGTTGCTGGCACGGGTGGAGGTGTTGTTACGCCGGGTGCCAATTAATCCGGGACAAGGCGTGTACCAATTTGGCGGGATTCGCGTGGACGTGCGCGAAGGACAAGTGACACGGGATGGCAACCCCGTTTACCTGACGGCGCGGGAATTTCAACTGCTTCGCTATCTAGTCGAGCGCGCCGGCAGCACCGTACCACGCGATGAACTGCTGCGATCAGTTTGGGGCTATGAGGCTGATACTTTTACCCGGACAGTGGACACCCATGTGGCGACTCTCCGGCAAAAGCTGGAGGAAAATCCCAAGAAGCCAGAACTGATTATCGCCGTTTCCGGAGTTGGATATCGATTTATGGGGCGGAAACAGGCGCTGACTTAGGCCAACGGTGGTCGAGATCACGCTCTGCTTTTGCCTGTGAGAACTCGCTTGACGCGTCTTCGGCGTTACAACCGCCCTGGTTGTGTTTGCCAGAACTTATTCCATCTGGGCTAGACTTCACAAGCAAGGTATGAGGCACTCGCATGTTGATGGCGCGGTTCGCTACTCTCTCGTTGTGTTTCACTTTCCTGGCTGGATCTCTTGTGGCACAGCTTGTTCCGCCAGCGCAGCCGTTGGAAGACTGGCGGATGCAGGACGCCAGCAAAGTTAGCGCTGACGGCTCCGTCGTTTCCACTGCGCGTTTTGAGCCCAAGGGTTGGTATCGCGCAACTGTTCCCGGGACGGTGCTGACTACGCTAGTCAACAGCGGAGTGTATCCGGAGCCTTTGTACGGCGAGAACATGCGCAGCATTCCGGAAACGCTGAACAGGACCAGCTATTGGTACCGCACTGTGGTTCGCGTGCCTGCCGCTAATAAACGGCGGCATACCTGGCTGCATTTTCAGGGTATCAATTACAGCGCGAAAATTTGGGTTAACGGGCGTGACGTGGGAAGTACGCGCGGCGCCTTCATCCGTGGGGATTTCGATGTTTCCGCGTTTGTAAAAGCTGGGTCGCAAGCTGTGGTGGCGGTTCTGGTGTCGCCTCAACCCCACCCGGGGATCTCGCACGAGCACACAGTGGCTTTAGGTGTGGGGAGCAACGGAGGAGACTCCGCGATCGATGGTCCCACCTTTCTGTCGACCATTGGGTGGGACTGGCTGCCTGCGGTTCGGGATCGTGACACCGGCATTTTTCTTCCAGTCACGATGGATTCGACGGGCCCGGTGATCGTGAAAGATCCTTTTGTGACTGCAGAGTTGAGTGCGGGATACGACAGTGCCGATCTGCGGGTCTCGGCGGCTCTGGAAAATAAAACTGAGAAGCCGGTCAGCGGCATACTCAAGGGTCGCATTCAGCTGGTCAATGCAGCAGATGCGGCGATCACGTTTCAGCGGCCGTTAATTATCGCGGGCGGTGGGACGGAAATGTTGGCGCTGGACAGCAAGTCCGTTCCGGGGTTGCGTCTTTCCGCTCCGAAACTCTGGTGGCCGAACGGCTATGGGCCGCAGAATCTATATACGGTGACTCTGGTCTTCGAGCGGGGCAAGGATACGTCATCCAGCGAAACGCGGCAGTTTGGAATTCGGAAGATCGAATATCAGGTGCCGGACACGGAAAATCTCACCCTATTGGTGAATGGAGTTCGCATTATGGCTCGCGGGGGTAACTGGGGGCTGGACGAAGCGATGAAGCGGGCATCGCGCGAGAGGCTGGAGGCGCAATTTCATTTGCATGCGCTGGCTAACCTGAACCTTATCCGCAACTGGGTGGGGCAGAGTACGAGTCCGGACTTTTACGACATGGCGGACAAATACGGGATGCTGCTGTGGGATGAGTTTTTTCAGCCCAACCCGTTTGACGGGCCGGATCCCACCGATATTGCCACTTACGTGGCCAATGTCACTGACAAAGTGGTGCGCTATCGCAATCACCCTTCGATTGCGGTTTGGTGTGCGCGGAACGAAGGATATCCGCCCAAAGAACTCGACGACAGCCTTAAGGCGCTGATGGGCAAGCTCGATCCGTCACGGCTGTATCAGTCGAATTCTGCGGATGGGCGGGGAGTGTCGTCGCATGGACCTTATTACTGGCGCGCACCGCGATTCTTTTATCCGCTGAATGAGAGCTTCAAGACGGAGACTGGATCGGTGTCGGTGCCAACCATGGAATCGATCCAAGGCATGATGCCGGAGAAGGATTGGGAGACGATCAACGACGACTGGGCGCAGCATGATATGGCAGCGGGTGCGCAGCGGGGAAATGAATATCCAAAAACTTTGGCGGAACGGTATGGACATATTCGAAACCTGGCCGACTTTGTGCGGAAGGCACAGCTGGCTAACTACGAAGCGTTCCGCGCGATGTACGAAGGGCGAAACGCGAAGATGTTTAAAGAGACGACGGGAATCATTACGTGGATGAGTAATCCGGCCCAGCCGAGTTTCGTGTGGCAGCTTTATCACTACGATCTGGAGCCGAATGCCGCTTTATACGGAGCTAAAAAGGCCGGGGAAAGCATTCATGTGCAATTAAACGAGATCAATCGTGGAATCGAAGTGGTGAACAACCGTCCAGAAGCGCTCAGAGGGATGAATGTGAAGGTGTCGATCTACCGCTTTGATGGGACGCGGGATTCGAATCAGAGTTATCAGGTGGCTGAAGTTCCCGGCAGCTCCACGATGAAAATTGCGCAACTGGAAGTGAGTGCTCGTATTACTCCGTTGTACTTCATCGAGCTCGAGCTCACTGATCAGGCAGGGCAATTACTCTCGACCAATTTTTACTGGCAACATGTCGCGCAGGATCAGTTTGATGGGTTGATGAACCTTCCGAATGTGGTTCTGGATGCGCAGGCCAGCGCGCGCAATGAGGGAGACAAGATCATGGTGACGGTCACTTTGCGAAATCCTAGTGGCAACGTAGCTTTGCTGACACACTTGCAGCTGCATCAGAAGAAGAGCGGGCGGCGCGTGCTGCCGGCTTTTTATTCGGATAATTACATCTCACTAGCGCCCGGCAAGGCCTCCACGGTCACCGTCGAAGCAGCGAACAAGGACCTTCAAGGCGACGAACCCTTGGTTGAAGTAGATGGATACAACGTGGATGTGAAGCTGGTGGATGGGCCTGTTGGGATTGTATTGAATTCGAATGCGCAGCCTGCGCATTGGCCGGAATCGCAGATCGTTCCCTGACTGCGGTCCCTGAAGTGGATGAGGAAGGTAGATAGTCCATGTTCCGGGCACTCACGTGCGGGGCTAACGAACGCTGTCTCTGCGTGAGTGGACGAGAGTTGCTACTCGCTGCGCAACACACTGATTACGTCCAGGGTGGAGATACGGCGTGTGGCGGACCAGATGCTCACCGACGCTATTAGCACAAACAGCAGCAGCAGGCCCGAGGAGAGAGTGATTCCTATAGGCTTTGCGCCTTGGATCAGCGATTCCAGAATGCGACCTGGGAGTTGAGCGCCGAGTATTCCCGGGATCGCTCCGGCGAGCACCGACGACAATGCCCGTCGTACGAGCATGGATCGAAGCCGCCAATCGTGAAACTGTTGCGCCGTGGCGTGTGGAGGGATGAATTGCCGAATTCGAGCCAGACGCTCCGACTGCCGGAAAGGCAGTGAGCGCAGCAACAATGCGTTCAGGATGCTGAATACCCCGTGTTGGCGCCAATAGCGATCGCCAGTGCGGCGATGGCGAATGCGGTGGACGAGGGACGCGCAATCCAGAGACGGAGCGTGTATTTAAAGTCCTGGAGCACTGGCCGACTCCTGGATGTGAACAGTAACCCGAAAGGAAGCGTGCGTGAAGTAAAAAAAATCAGCCGAAGCATGTTTCCGTCATGGCCCTCATTGACGGGGTGTTGGAGGTTGTGCAACCCGGAATTGCTATGCGTAATCCAAGCGGGAATGGCTGGTGCGAACCTCATTGTTTTCCGGGAAACGGCGGAGACGGTGTCTGGCCGAGAGCTGGCTCGGCGATTATTATCTGCAATCCCGAAAATAGGCAGCGATACGCAAGCGAACTTGAGTACCCTCTTGCTTGCGGGCGAAGTGGAGTGTGCCTTGAGCGATTGCGGGTGGGCGTCTGCTGCAAAGGCTCAGGAGATCACAGATATCCTGGCTGCGCTGTTCCTGCAGGAAGCTGCCGACCTCGCGAAGTTGCAGTCGCTGGCCGCCGAGGTGGCAAACGATCTACCAGAAACGGTGCGGATTTCGCATCCGGAGGGTTTTGCCTATTACGCCTTGCACCCGGGGGACTTTGCAGATGCAGCTGCAAAAATGGCCTCTTGCAGGCTGGTTGGCGTCGTTGGAATCCGCAGTGTTGGAACGACTCTGAGCGCCGTGGTCGCCGGTACACTGCGGCGAATCGGAGTGAGGGCCAGCAGGATTACAGTGCGTCCAGTGGGACATGCTTACGATCGTAAGACGGAGTTGGAGGGCGCACAAAGAGCCTGGCTGCGAGAACAGCAGCGTCAGCACGCTATGTTTCTGATTGTGGATGAAGGGCCGGGGCTTAGCGGGTCCTCATTTTTATCGACCGCCGAGAGTCTGATGCGCGAGGAAATTGGGGCTGAGCGCATCACCTTGCTTGGAACTCGCGACGTCGATCCGGGGCAACTGTGTGCATCCGACGCCGGTGCAAGATGGGGGAGGTTTGAATGGCGACGGGTTGCATCGCGGATTTCAGAGCGATTCAAGAACGCTACCTCATTATGCGGAGGAGCGTGGCGGCAGTTCTTCCTTCCGGTTCGGATTGATGGCTGCGAAATACCCCGCCTTTCGCGCACAGAGCGCGGGAGAGATGTGGCTCCAGTTTGGCCTGAGATGGATGGAGTGAAGTACTGGTCTCGGGATCGCACGCGCGTGTTCAAGTTTGAGGGCTTGGGTGAGATTGGAACGGAGATCCGGGAGCGTTCCCGAGTCATATCCGAGGCCGGGTTTGGCCCCGGTGTGGAAGACGCTAGGCATGGGATGTCGTCTTACGAATTTGTTCCCGGAAGAGCACTGGCTGTTCCCGATCTTTCTACGGCCGTGCTCGATCGCATGGCGGAGTATTGCGCTTTCAGAGCGGCGGCGCTTCGCAGCGATCACACTCTGGACGGGCAACTCGAGGAGATGGTGCGCTTTAATTATTCGCAGGAAACTGGGCGGGAGTGTCCGGTAAGTCCCGAAAGTTTTCGGAGTGTCTGTGCTGTGATTGCGGATGCGCGCATGTCCCCGCATGAGTGGATCGCGCGTGCCGACGGGAGATTGGTCAAAGTCGATGGGGCTCGCGACGGGGACGATCACTTTTTCCCCGGGCCTGTGGACATCACGTGGGATTTGGCAGGTGCAATCGTGGAGTGGGAGCTGGATCGCGGTGCACAAGAGTATTTGCTGCGACGGTTTCAGGAGAAGAGTGGGATTAAGCCGGAAAATGTATCAGCGTATCTTCTGGCTTACAGTATCTTTCGAGCTTCTTATTGCAAGATGGCTTGGATGGGGACCGGGGTGGAATCGGAAAAGCCGGGCCTGCACAGGGCGTATGGGTTTTACCGGCGCAACGTTGATGCCGCTGTGCGACGACTGGAGGAAGTTGCCGCTGTCTAGTTCGGCTGCTTTGAGAAATCTTTTTTGTCGAAAGGGAGTCAGAGTCCCCACCCTGTCGCACAGAACGCGACCAGGGTGAGGCACCCCTTTATGCGGCTTATGCGGCTTTTTTGTGGGAACCGGCTTTCGACCTCTTATTTTTGCTTGAGCCCGAGAGTCGGGCTTCCGAGCGCGCGCTGGATGTTCTGCTGCCGCTGGAGCGTGCCGAGGTTGATTTTTTCGACTTGCTTCGCGAACTTCCGGCAGATTCGACACTGTCGCGGCTGACAATTTTGTTGAAGTTACTCTGTTCGCCACCGGCGGTTTCTTCTTGGACGATTAAGGCCAGGTTGTTGTCATCGAATTTATCGAACCACTCATCCCATTCAATTTCTTCCAGCGAGTCTCCGCCGGAGTACCCGGGGAAATCCAGGCGGATGATGCCTACATTATCGTCGGTGTGGGTTCTTTGCACTGCGGATGGGCGGGCACCCCGTTCTTCGGCCCATCTGCGGATTTCGTCGTGATCGGTCAGTACACGTGAGGAAGATTTCGATGCCATACAACTTCTCCTTGTAAGAACTGTTCAATGTCAACTTGCTGATTATCAGGCGCGGTTTTGTCCCTGAAGAGTACCCCAGCGGCTAAGACCGTGCTTTTTTAGTTTGCGAGCGGCATGGCTGAAGCCATGCCCGTTCACGAACTTGCTTGCGACCGGCATGACCTGGAGCCATACCCTATCACGCATTCCTGTTTGCGAGCGTCGTTCTGATTTCTGGACTCGCCTCCTTTGTTTCAGGGTTGCGCTCCCGTTGATTCCACCGCCCCTGCGGGTACGCGAGTTGCCGCCAGAACCGGAGAAGCAAGAGGCATCGTGTGGGATGCGACCGAGGAAACATAGTTTTCGAATTGCTGCGCACGGCAAGCGGAGCTGTGTTCGTCCAAAACCCTTTCGCGAGCACGCATCCCCATTCGGGTTAGTTGAGCATCCTCACAGTCTTCCAGGACATGCATGACATCCTGGGCACGCTCCGCGAGCAGGACTTCTTCACCGATGTGGAAAACTGTGTCCAAGCCGGGCCAAGGATCAGAAATGATGGGACAACCACAGCCTGCCGCTTCGAAGAGGCGGACAGAAGGAGAGTAGCCCCATTCGACCATCCCTTTACGAGTCAAGTTCAAGGTGAGCCGGGATGAAGAATAAAAATGAGGATGCCACCGCGGCGAGAGATGGCGAATGCGACGGACGTTCTTGGGCCAGCGCAACTTCGTGGGGTACTGCGGGCCGGCGAGGATGAAACGGCGATGCCCCATTTCCTGTGCTGGCCGGGTGAAGAGTTCGTTCAGTTTCTTCTGACGGTCGGCGGCGTACGTCCCCATGTAACTCAGGTCGCATTGGTACCGCCGGAACAAGCCACGCGGGTAATACTTCTCAGGTTCGAATGAGCAATAGAGGGGCAGAGCCCGGCGGGCGCCGAACTCGCGCTGGAGTTGCTCCAGGATCGGACCTGCGGTAAAGCTAAGGTAGAGATCGAAGGCGCGAACCTGCTGCGGCTTCAGATAGTCGGCGCCGCCAGCGCGCAAGTTATCCAATGTAATTGGGGTGTCGATGTCGTAGAAAACCTTGACCGGCTTCTTAGCACTGATGATCTCGTGTGCGGCGCGGATACCCTCGGGAAAGAAGGATCCCAGGATGACAACGTCGCAATCCGCTAATTCGTGACGTACGAAGGGCAGGATAGTACGCCAGTCGGTGAACAGACGGACGTCACAGAATCCAGGGGAGGGAAGGTCGCGATTGGATGCATACCACTCCTCATCTTTTTCGAAGAAGACGATGCGGTGCTTGCGGCGATGCAGTGCGGCCAGCAGGGCCCGATAGGTGGTGGCGTGTCCGTTGCCCCAGGAGGATGTGACCGACAAACCGAGGACGACGATTTTCAAGTGGCTCTCCTTACGCCGCCAGAGGTGACAGACGTTGAGTTGCAGTCACCTTTTGGCGGGGTTTGCGATCTTTTCGGCTGACAAACAAGTTCTCCAGCGCGGTGTGTACTTGTTTCGCACGGGACTCGTACGTGTGCTGGCGCAGGGCGCGGTTCATCATGGCATGGCCTATGGCAGCGGCCTGCTTTTGATCGAATCGCCTGAGATGTTCGACAACGTCCCGGGCCGATGTGGCAATGAGGATCTCTGAATTTTGAACGAAGAACTCGCCGACTCCCTCCCAAGCGTCAGTAATCAGGCAGGCTCCTGCACCAGCGGCTTCGAAGACCCGGGTTGGGGGAGAAAATCCTACTTTGGCCATCGAGTCACGATTGACATTTAGGACCATGCGGGCGGAGCAGTTCACTACATTGTGACGATCGCTGCTTACATGGCCGATCCAGCGAACGTTTCCTGGAAGCGTCTTGTTGCTCCAACCTTCTCCTCCGAGCACAAAAGACATTTCGGGAGCAAGTTGAGCGGCCTGCAGAAAGAATTCCTCGACGCGGGTCTCGCGGTCGGGCAACCGATGCCCTACGAAAGCCAGATCACAGCTGAGGGTCGGATCGGATGCAACCGGATGATGGGTTTCGGGATCGAGCCCGTTATAGATGGGAAGGCAGACTTGGGATCCGAAGCGCTCATAATGAGCAATGACCGGGGGCCCGCCGCCATAGGTGAAGATTGCGTCGTATTCGGGGATGAGTGGGCGGAACGGGTCGGCTGCGTCTGCCTCCACACGGGAGAGGGTAGCCGGTGCGTCTACGTCCCAGAACAGAATGCGGTTCGCCTGAGAGCGGCAGTCCAAGACGCTTTCTTCCAGGAGGGCGTCATCGGCTCCCACGCCGCTGTGCTTGACGATGACGTCCGCCCGGCGGGCTTGCTTGAGCAGGCGGGGAATGTCACGTGGTGATTCGTAGACGAGTACATCAGCGTAATCGATGTCCGCACCGTCTTTGTGATTCGGGCGATCGTAGATGGCCGGCTCCGCAAAAGTAATTTTGTGTCCCAGGCGATGCAGATTCTTGTAAATCCCGCGATAGTAGGTGGCGGCGCCGTTCCAATAGGTGGAGGTGAGACT
>JBKOUZ010000037.1:0-6077 GCA_046723715.1 Acidobacteriota bacterium
ATGCAATTCCCATAGCCCCACCGCCTCCGCCGCAAACGTGAGCGGCTTCCTTCTGACGGCTTTATCGAACGCGCGCACCGACACTCGTTCAAACACACTCCTCCGCCTGGCGCGCGTCCGATAAAGCACTTACGTCATCCATCCGCAAACGGGTGGGTGGAATACGCTCTTCTGCAATATCATTACGAAATCCAGCAATCGAGTTGAAGGATCGTCCGTCCCTGTTTGCGAAGTACCGCTCCACCGCGCGTACTCTAGGACTTGGCAGTCGCGAGAAGACTCGATGTGACAGTGACCGGAGGCGCGTTGCCCTATGGGCCGACACAACCCATCCCGGCGTTCATTCCTGAAAACTTCAACCGCGCTGGCGTGGAGCGCCCCGGTGTCCCATCTCCTGGGTAAGGCTATACCGAGTGGGCCGGACGCTCCTCTGGTTGCCTACGTCGGGACCTTCAGCTCCCCACTTCACGACATATTGCCGACGCGGGTGGACCTGCCGCCAGGGAACGGCCGTGGCATTCTTCTTTTTCGGATCGATCGCTACACCGGAAGGATGACGCCTATGGGCGACGTCGAGATGGGAGTGAGCCCGAGTTGCCTTGCCCTCAACCGCGCGGGAACCTTCCTCTATTCCGCAAATGAGACCGATCGGGCCGGTGACGATAAGCAAGGTAGCATCAGCGCCTTCGCCGTGAATCGGACCGATGGGCGGCTACAGCTTTGCAACACTGTGCGTTCTGGCGGCGCCGGCCCGACCTATGTCAGCATACATCCGACGGGACGCCATCTGCTGGTGGCCAACTACTTCGGCGGCTCAGTCGCGGTGCTTCCAATTCTGGCCGATGGCCGCCTCGGAGATCCGTCGGACGTTAAGGTCGCTGGCGGAAGGGTCGGACCTACCAAGGCGACCCACGCCCCGCCGGGCAGCTTCGCGGTCAGTGGCCACGATCGGACCCACGCTCACATGATCCAGGCTGATCCGTCAGAGCGCTTCGTGCTTCATGCCGACCTGGGCCTAGACAAGATTTTCGTCTGGAAGTTCGACAAGGAGCACGGAGTGCTGGCTTCCAACGATCCGCCTTCGGTCTCCTTGCCACCGGGAGACGGACCACGGCATTTCCATTTCCATCCCAATGGTCGTTGGTTTTATTCAATTCAGGAGGAAGGTTCCACCATCGTGCTGTTCGACTATGACTCCGCGTCGCGCGAGATCCATACGTTCAGCGCCACAGCAGTCAATGAAGCCCGCTTCGGATACAACTTCGTCCGCACCAACGAAACTCCGCGAGAATCGGTGCTCGATTCGGATGTCGGAATTTCACGCCCCACAGCCGCCACTTTCCCAGGACTACCCTTGATTCTGTTGGCGCGCGAGAGTGCAGGCGCATTACTCGGTTCGTCTCCCATCACCGTACGGGGCAGTTCTCCTTCCTTGTCGCTGGTTGACGTGTTCTCAACGCGCCGCGGCCAGCATGATCTCCGGATGGGTGGGGAGTTTCGCCGTTACCGGTGGGACGCGCATGCTAACGTGAACGCCTACGGAGAGATCGATTTTCCAACGTTCAACGATTTTCTGGCGGGCAGTAGCGACTTCTCGTCGATTGGTGTGGGACTTACGGATCGTAACTTTCGGGCCAGCGACTACGCTTTGTTTGCGCAAGACGACTGGAGGGTGTCTCCAAGGCTGACCGTCAACCTGGGACTGCGTTATGAACTCGATTTGCCTCCCTACGATACTAAGGGTCGCATCGGCGGCTTTGATCCCGCTTTTTACCAACCGCGATTGGAGGTCGAGGGCGGAATTCCTGTAGGCCCTCCCGTGGGCGGCATCGTCATGGCGGGGAATGCGATTCCTCAGTACGACCTTGCTGGCGTTCCTAAAGTCACGAACAGCGTGCTCAAGAGTATCGATCCAAACAATCTGGGTCCCCGCGTGGGTTTTGCATGGTCTCCGCTGAATTCAGGCCGACTGGTGGTGCGGGGAGGGTACGGCATTTTTATAGTCGTCCTTCTTTTGTATATCTTGGGCTCGATTTCTTTGCACCGCCGTTTTACGCAACGTTCCTGTCTTTCGGGCAGAATTTCGCGAATCCATTTCCCAGCGCGCTTCCCGAGGGCGAATTCCCTATGCTCGAGCCGGGCATTTCCCTTACGGGAACGATCATGGACCGCAACAACCGTACTCCTTATTTGCAGCAATTCAACACGAGCATGGAATATCAATTTGCGCGGGACACCGTTTTGCAGGTTGCCTATGTCGGTTCGCGCGGAGTGCGATTGTTCCGGACCGTGGCTGTTAATCAGGCGACAATTGCGAGCACGACCCATCCTGTTACAAATGTGGTCACACAAGACGTGATTGTTGACAACACACCGGAGAATGCTTCGTTGCGCGCGCCATTCCAAGGGACGGACACCAGTTTTTTCAATCTCAACCAGACGACGGCCGCATCTACCTACCACTCTCTGCAAGTGAGTGTGAACCGTCGGTCGGCAAAAGGAATAGACTTTCGCGCCTCGTACACTTTCTCCAAATCCATCGACGACGCGTCCAACGCCGGAGGCGGCGCATTCTCCGACGGTTCGCTGGATACTACCAGCGCGCTCGATACCGGAACTGTGTTTGGCAACCAATTCAGCGCGCACACTAATCGCGGACTCTCTGACTTCGACCGAACTCACCGCCTTGTGCTCAATGGGATTTGGGATGTGCCGACGGCAGGCTGGGCCGTTCACTCCCGGGTTGCGAACGCGCTGTTTGCGAACTGGCAGCTATCAGGTATTGTGATCGCTATGTCAGGACTGCCGGTAGACATTCTCGATCCGAATGGGGGCGACCTGTATGGGCTGACCGGCACACGTGCCAACTGGGCACCGGGCGCCTCGCGCAAGACGGTTAAAACGAACGTCCCAGCGGGTTACTCCTTCAACCCTTTCTCATTCTCCTTCCCCAAGGTTCTGGCAAACCAGCCCATTCCCAGTGCACACGATCCGACTGCACTCTCCTCGGGAGGTGGAAATGATATCGGCAATGTGGGACGAAACGTGCTGCGCGGGCCAGCTCAAAACAACGTCGATCTCTCTATCGTAAAGCAGATGCTCTTAAGTGAATCCAGGAAGGTCTAAATGCGCGCGGACTTCTTCAACGTACTGAATCACGCAAACCGGAGCAATCCGATTAGCGACATCACTACTGCCCAATCCGATTCCAACGGGTTAATTCTCAATCCCGGAGATTTTGGGCGCACCGTGAGCTTCGATTCCAGTCCGAGGATCATTCAATTGTCCTTGAAACTACTGTTCTAGCGCCGCCTCGCGAAATTTAGAATGATGTTTTCACACATTCTCTCCCGAATAAGATTCGGCTGAGAATGGGACAATGCAGACGTAGTTTTTGCACAGATCGAAAATCTTAATGCGCGCAGGAATGCGCGATCAAGTCAATACCCGTAGAGGGACGAACCCAGACATTGGTTCGTTAAGAGAAGCACATGCCCTCCCATAGTAGTGGGCGCCCAAAAAGACATGCGGGTGATTGGCTCGAGGATGGCTGTTCGGAGGTCAGTCGTGCTCCTGATTTTGGTAACAGGTGCCGGCGATCATGTGAAGTCAACCGTTCGTCGCCTCCAATGAAGAAAGGGAGAAAAGAGAGACACCATCCCTAAGCCTTCGGCTTAGGTCAGTGCGATGCGGCCGAGCTGATTCGGATGTTCTTCGCGCAAGCTCGAACGGGGTTCGATCTCGTTCGGCTTGTGTCTCACTACAATTCGAATGCGGAATGACAAAGTTCGCCGCTACTGCTTGAGGGGTTCTGTCCCCTCACTAAGGATTTTCAGATAACGTGAATATCCGAAGACACGGGCTCGGCGTTTTCCCGTGACCTCCTTGGCTATGCCTAGGCGAAACAGGTGATCCAAGGCAACCGTCACCGTGGGGACGGATAGCTTAAGCTCGTCGGAGACGGCGCCGATAACTGCCAGAGGTTTTTTCTGCATGTACTCATGAACACGCAGTGCAGAAGACGCTGCTCGTCCGATTGTCTGAATACGGTCCCGATCTTTTGCAAAGAGCGTCAGAATCTGTTTTGCGGCATCAGCGGCGGAGCGCGCCGTGATCTCCGTCCCTTCAAGAAAAAAAGCCAGCCATTCTTCCCAAGCACCTTCTGTTCGTACACGCTGAAGCAGGTCGTAGTACCGCTCGCGATTCGTCTTGAAGTACAGACTGAGGTACAAGAGAGGCTCTCGCAATGCTCCTTTAGAACAAAGCAGGAGTGTGATCAACAATCGACCGAGTCTGCCGTTTCCGTCTAGAAACGGGTGGATCGTCTCGAACTGCACGTGAATCAATCCGGCTTCGACCAGGATGGGTAGCTTGTGTTTCTCGTCGTGAAAAAAGCGCTCAAGACTGTCGAGACACTCCATCAATCGTTCTGGCGGAGGCGGAACAAACGCAGCATTGCCGGGACGAGTCCCTCCGACCCAGTTTTGCGACCGCCGGAATTCGCCTGGTGTTCTATTGGCCCCACGCCCGCCGCGCAACAGGATGGTATGAATTTCCCGAATCAGCCGGAGCGAGAGAGGGAAGCCGCCCGCGATCCGTAGAAGCCCATGTTGCATCGCCGCGACGTAGTTTGAGACCTCCTCGACATCATCAATCGGAACTCCGGGTTCCGAGTCATTTTCAAACAGCAATAGATCCGAAAACGACGATTGCGTTCCTTCAATCTGGGACGACAGTAGTGCTTCTTTCTGGATATAGAGGTATAGGAAGAATTTGGTGTCGGGGAGCAACGTGGTCAGGCCATCGAGTCGGCCTAGTGCCTGGTTGGCTCGGTCAAGATGCTGGTACAGGCCTGCCAATTCCACAGGCGGATTGGGCGGTAGCCCAGGAGGGATGAACGCTCGCACCGGCTCTCCAGTGACCGTGGTCGTGACGTAGGTCCCCAGCCTCGACTTGTTTTCAGTGGCCACTCGCGCGCTATGAAGGGTTCCTTTAACAAGCCTCTACGCTATTAAAGGATACGGCATTATATCTTAATAAGCAAGACCGGCTCGACTTGCAATGCGATAGTTTTGGACGTGCTGAAGCCTTAGTAACGCAGGCCCACGTTATCAGCTGTGAGAAGTCAGGTCGCTAGTCCCATTGCAGGTGTGGGTGAATTGGAACATCGCGGACATCGACAAAAATTTGGACCGTGCATAGCCAACGGTTGTGGCAACGGCCGCGTGACGCACACTTCCTAATGGATTCGCAACCGGCTCAATACGCGAGAGACAGCCGCCCGGTGCCCGGCTCGAACAGGCTGTCTGCATCCTTGAGAATCTTGAGGTCCGCCCGCTGCTCTTGTCAATTCTGCAACCGTCCCCAGACCAGCGTTAAAACCTCGCTATCCACACTCCTGATTCTAAATTTCACACTGCCGAAGCTGAAGACGAATCTCAAGCCACCATTTTTGATTTCAGCACGGCGGCGGACGAGGCCCGAATTCTCGTAGCTACAATCACCCCGCTCGACCTAGTCGATGACACCATCCGCCCCCTTCGAGCGCACCAATTCGACATTCTTCTGCTGCAAACGCCTGTGACGTGAGCGCCGAACGATTTCGCGATCTGCACGGCAAATGTGCCGATCCCTCCGACTGCGCCGTCAATCAATACCTTTGCCCCGCCTGAAGGTGTGCAGCGTCCCGAAGCGCCTGCAATGCGTGCATCCCCCGCGATTGGCCGGCGGCCCCGTGCTCGAACCTTCCGCCTTCGAGTTTTGCAGCCAATCTTTATTCGCGAGCACAAGCGTACTCAGTAAAGGCGGCTTTGCCAGCGCCGAACACCGCATCTCCGGCCTTGAACTGCGTCACGTTCTTGCCCACAGCTATGATCCTGCCGGCAACGTCCACGCCTACCGTTCGGTCTGCAATCGCCTGTCGAGACGATTCACCGAAACCGCGCGAACCCGCAGGAGCGCTTCATTATTTTTAGGAAGCGGTTCATCGAAGTCCCTGATTTCGAGGCACTTTCCCGCTTCAGCCTTGCTATCGACGTCGGCTTCATGTGGGGCTGAAATGTTAGCCTCCATCGCGG
>JBKOUZ010000241.1:0-12282 GCA_046723715.1 Acidobacteriota bacterium
GTCAAGCTCTGACTGCACTGGTCGTTGAAGCTTCCAAGATCTTCGAAGACCGGGAAAGGAGTGCCTGTCTGCGCGGAGTAGATTCCCGCGAGTTGCCACCCTCCAAAAATCCCCCCGACCAAACCAGAGGCGTTTCTGCCCCAGGGAATCGACCAGAGATAGTTGAAGGAAATCCGATGCCGCACGTCGTTGTCGGAATCGTTTTTGTCGCCGGACGGATTATACGGATTCGAAAAGCCGATGCCACCATTGAATCCGGCAGCAGCGCTGTCGTTAAAGAACGAGGTCGCATTATCGATGGTATGCGCCCACGTGTACGCCGCATCGAGCAATAAACCGGTGTGCCCGATCTCTCGCGTCTTGATTTCCGCTTGCAACGAGTTGTAGCGCGACCAGCCTTCATTGGCGCGTCGATTCATGCCCGTTAGACCCGTCTGATTGATGCGCGCGAAAGGATCGCCGTTGCAGTTACCAGCCATGATGCAGGAACCGAGCTGGTTCAGGTTGTTGAGAGAGTACAGCTTGTCGCCCTTGGATCCCACATAGGCAACAGAGGCAAAAATCCCCTTACCCATAATGTCGTGCTCAAGGGTTGCGTTGTATTCCTGGGAGTACGCGGTAACCATGTCACGGTTCAGCATGCGAGCTGAACTCCTGACTGGGAACGCTCCCCCTCCCAGCATCTGTCCAAGCGAATCGTATTGGTTCGGCAGCACGGGGCCCACATTCGAGTTCACTCCGGGCAGCAGAGTCAGCACTGCATAGTTCGGCGGATTTTGAATCGCATTGAACAGCGCATTGCCGAAATTTGCGTCATAGTACATACCGTAACCGGCGCGGAAGACGGTGCGTTGATTACCAGTCACATCCCACGCGAAGCCGGCGCGCGGAGCGAAGTTATTCCAGTCCTGGTTGAAGAAGTTGCCTGTGCGCTGGAACCGGGCATCGCGGATCTGATCGAAAAGGCTCTTGCCTCCCGGAGTCAGCGCCGCGGTTGTCCCGACAGCATCCAGGTATAGGTTCGCATCAAGGTACTTTTCAGCGCTGGGGCTGTGTAATACGCCGTCATATTCCCAGCGCAGTCCCGCGGTCAGGGTGAAGCGCGATGCGATCTTGATCTGGTCCTCAAAATAGAAAGCCACTTCGTTATAACGGTAGTGACGAGTGAAGCTGGGCGCCTTCAGCGGTCCATCCACGGCTGGGTCATAGGTGTCGCCGGGAACATGCCCTCTGGGATCGATAGCGAGAGACATGATGCTGTCGATCTGCCCGTTCAACAGGCTTTGCATTGCGGAACTCGAAGCAAAGGCGTTCGAGGAAGCGCCGAACGTGTGATTGTCGCGCAGGTGCCTGGCATACGCGCCCCACTTGAAAACGTTGCGACCCCGTGAGTAAGTGAACCCGGTGTAACCGCTGTAGTTGTTCTGCGGTCCACCACTGGGAATAGCGAAGCCAGCGCATGACGTCGGCAGGTAACCTGGAAACACCATCGCGTCACCGGTACCGAACGAAGTCAAGTTTCCATATTGCAGGCACATTTCGTTTACGCTGCCCTTGCCTAACGGCGAATTCGGCTCGGTGCGGCTGTAAGCGATACGGCTCTCGTTAAAAAGAGTCGGTGAAAAGCTATGGGTAAGAACAAGAGCTCCGTTTTGGCTCCGTAAGGTGTAGGGAGTATTGAAATCGGAGAAGGGCGAGTCCGAACTCGCGCCCACCGGATACTCCAGCCGATACCAGGCATAGCGCCCTGAAAGGTTGGTAACACCCGATATTCTATGATCCACCCTGCCTGTCACGGACCAGGTGTTCTGCTGGACGCCGCCGCCGGCATCAATGGGAATGCTGTCGAATGTACGCTGAAACAAGGGTGTGCCGGCTGGTAGCGGAATCCCCGTGTTGGCATCTGCTAATGGGGCGGTAGCCAAGCCCGCCGTCGCTTCAAAAGTGTTAATATCCCCCGCCGTGATGACATCCGAGAGGCGGGGAGTCGGCAGCCCGCCGCCCGCAGTCAGATAGGACTGCATGTTGGGAGACGAAGCATTGAAAAAATTCTGGGTGGGCACGTAATAGAAATTCTGGCCGGTACTGCGCACCCGAGTGCCCTCGAACGCACCAAAAAAGAATGTCTTGTTCTTGATAATCGGTCCACCCAACGCCGCCCCGAAAACGTTGCGCACATAGTTCGACTTCGGCAGGGAGTTAACTTTTTCCTCGATCGGTTGCGTGGACAATGCAGCGCCGCGGTAGAACTCGGAAGCGGCTCCGTGGAATCTGTTAGTCCCGGATTTCGTCACCACGTTAGCCTGCGTACTGTTGCGACCAAACTCGGCCGTCATGCTGTTGGCCTGGATCTTGAATTCCTCAATGGCATCTACCGGAACAAGAGTGCCCGGGCCCGTGGCGAAGGTTTCATTGTTTTCTGTACCATCCAGCAAGTAATTAACAGATCTCGTACGGCTGCCTGCAACCGCTACTCCTGCTCCATTTGCGTCCCCGTTGCCATTCTGAGTATCCACGGCACCCGGCGCCAGTAACAGCAAAGCGTAGGGGTTGCGGGTCAGGAGCGGCATGTTACTGATCTCGGCCCCGGTCACTTCCCGCGAGACTTCTCCGTTGACCGTATTGACGACAGTTGTGGCCGCTGAGACTTCGACCGTCTCGCTCGTGGTGCCGAGTTGTAAGGCGACCGGCGCAAACACGCTCTGAGCGATTTCTACCCTCACTTGTTTTGTGGTGCGCTTGAAGCCTTCCTTCTCGACAGCAATTGTGTATTGCCCGATCGCTACATTACCGACGGTGAATAATCCTTCGTTGTTAGTCTGAACGGTCTGCGATTGCCCAGTCGAGGCATTCGTCACGGTGACCTTGGCCTGCGGAACTACGGCGCCCGCCGGATCGCTGACGGAACCGCTGAGCTGACCGAACTGTGTCTGTGCTGTCGATGTTGGAACGGCTATCGTAAACAGCAACAAAACAGCCAGCACAGCGAAGATCACACTGTACAAGCGTCTGAAAATGCGCGTCATAAAAAATTCTCCTGACAAATTCAATTGTTATGTGTAAGACGGGGTCATCCCAACCGCACATCTAAGGGCACGCCGAATTCCACAACGGCGACTCTCTTCGCTAACAACTAACTCAGATGTTTAAGAGCACGAATTGTTTTAGTTGATATGAAATTCTGAAGAACACGCTTTCAGTTTGTACGCAATTTAATAGTGGTATGTACCTGGTGAGAGGACTAACAGAAATGTTAGTGGTGTTGGTTCGGAGGTTCGAATCCTTGACACTTTATAATTGGATTCTGTAACTGGGAACACAGCCGGCTGTTACATCATTGTTATGTATCTCTTCTGAAGTTGATAAATGCTGAACGTGCATGACGATGCGACGCGAGCAGTTGCGCAGCCAGCCCATGGCCCCAATCAGTTCTTGATATTCGTTTCTGTATGCCGTGCGCAGCCTAAGCTCCACGGAAGTGCCGAGCTCTCGACAATATCCCGCCGGAATGAAAAGAATGGAATGCTTCGCAGGGTGGATTACAAAACGCTGAGCGACGTTAAACGCCCGTCGTCATCGCCTGGCTGCCTCTACTGGACCGAAATCATCAATAGTCGTGGAACGCTCTTCATCATCGTCCGAGATGCGAACCAGCGTCGCAAGATTCTCAATCGAGACGCCGCTGCGATCCACGTATACGATCTGCCGTTCCGCCCAGTCGCGCAGCAGGCGGCTGATCGTGAACAGAGAAGTCCCGGTCATTTGCGCTAGCTCTTCGCGCGACACTCCCCAGGCATCCGCCGGATTGGATGGGCCTTCTGCAGCCAGGCGGAGCAACACTCGAGCCAGGCGCTGCGGCACACGCGCCGTGCTCAAATCGCAAAACGCATCTTGCAGTAATTTCAGGCGGCGTGTCATCACCAACGCCGCATTTCAGGTTCCGCAATATTCAACCTGACGGCGCCAACGGCAGGAAGCCACACTCTCGTCGCAAATTATGCCGCGCAGAACGGCTTCCAGGGCAGCCCCGCGAACGGCACCCTCGTAGTGAACGGGGCACCGTTGACCATCACCGGCAGCAGCGGCACGATGATCTACGGCGGACCCGTTCCGGCGATCACCCCGGCGTACAGCGCGTTTGTTCTCGGCCAGGGCGACTGCGTTGACCACGCAGCCGACCTGCACCACGACCGCGGCGAGCGCGAGTTCAGTGGCGTCTTATCCGACCACGTGCTCGGGTGCAGTCTCGCCGAACAATGCCATTACCTACGTTGATGGAAGCCTCAGTGTAACGGCGGCCAGCAGCGCGACGGCGATCGTTTCCACCCTGCCGAATCCGTCGATCATCGGGCAGATCGTGACCATCCGGTACACGGTTACTCCGCAGTTCCCGGGATCGGCAGTGACGGGTAGCGTGACCGTACGGGCCAGCACCGGCGAAAGCTGCTCCGCGGCTCCGACTGTCGGCGCTTGCAACATCACGTTCCAGACTGGCGGCTCGCGCACCCTCACGGCCACGTACTCCGGCGACGGCAACGTCAACGGCAGCACGTCGGCCTCGGCGACCCAAGCCGTGAGCAATGTCAGTTTGAGTACGTTCTCACTGCTGTTCGGCAACCAGGTCGTCGGCACCAGGAGCGCGACTCAACAGGTGACGATCGCCAATGTCGGAACCACGACGCTGACGATCAGTGGCTTCTCCTGGAGCCCGAACTTCTCCGACAGTAACAACTGCGGAGGCAGCCTGGCGCCTGGCAGGAGCTGTTGCGTGAACGCCGCTCCAACTACCACGGGGGTCCTGACCGTGACGCTGACCATCACGGATTCGGATATCACGAGTCCGCAGGTGGTCACGCTGACTGGAACTGGCATACAGGCTGGGTCTCGCTCAGCCCAGCGTCCTGGAATTTCGGAACGCTGCCTCGGCGTTCAACCAGTCCTTCTCAGACGTTCATTCTAGCCAACACCGGAAGCGCGACCTTGAACTTCAACTCGATCGGGCTTGCTGGAACCGATCCTGGCCAGTTCATCATCACGTCTCGCACTTGCGGAAACACGCTTGCTGTGGGTGCGACGTGCAACGTCAACGTGGCGTTCGCGCCAAATCGGACTGGAAGCTTCAGTGCAACCTTGCAGATCGCAGACAACGCCCCCAACAGTCCGCAGACGGCAACGCTGGCTGGCACGGGACGATAAGAGAACCGAGTGACCTGACAGCTGCCCGCGAGTTTCTCGCGGGCAGCCGCTTTGTAGGAGACCAGTTCGCAGCGCTCGATAAGAAGAAAATGTATGAAGGGCGGACGTTCAGATCAAATGGCGTCGCCAGCGAGGTGCTTGTCACTGAAATATGCGTTAGCCATTGAACAGGGTGGGGACTATACTTCTTCGCATCATATGGAATTGCAACGGGAGTCGACTCGCATTGCAAGGTTTGCGCTGACATATGCATGCGCTAGAAGAGGACGTGTATCACTCCCGGCCTAAAGGCCAGAAACGAGATGCACACCATGGTGCCACGAACCCCAACGGGAAATCAGGCCGAACTTGCAAGGCTGAGGGAAAATCAAAAGAAGCTGGTGCACGCCTTGCAGCGTCTCTTCCATTTATTGGAAAGATACGCTCCATCCTGGTATACGGAAGAGCACCATGACATCGCCAGCGCCGCTCTTTCTGCTACGTTGGTCACAAACCGGAAACGGCATGTCACATTCTCCGAGCTAAAAATCCGCTAAGGTGTTCCTCCTATGCTTATGTCACGAGAAACTGACACAACCCGCGTGGCTAGCCGGAGCTTTAGGCTCGATCGCGTTCGCCAATTCAGCGCGATTCGCACATCACGAATGTAGCTGATTGATTAATTGCTAAAGGTCATACTCTGGTACAGTCATCAAGGTGACACGATGTGCCCAGAATCTACTTTCCATGAAAATCGAAGAAGTACGCGAGTTCGGATGAAAGTTCGTATCGCGGCTCAAGTACTCACCGAACCACTGACCTGTGATGGGGAGACCATCGTGGTTAACCGCCATGGAGCGCTGATCTCAACTGCCGTTCCTTTGCGAGTCGGGATGCGGATTGAGATTCACGTCATTCTGACCGAGAAACGTGCGCTAGCCAAAGTAGTCTACATCGATCCCGACGGGCCCCGATTGTGCGGAATCGGCCTCGACAAGCCGGAGAACATCTGGGGAGTTTCGCTTCCACCGGACGATTGGACGGAGGACGAGGTCAGATAAGCTCTGCCTTGTTCGCGCGCTACCCTCGCCCATGGAATCGACACCAGTCCACTGACTCTGCTGAGTCCCAAGGTCGTCGTTACCACCGGGATGCTGCTTCCAGTAAAGCTATCGATGTGCGCACAAAACAAAACGCCCCAGACTCGATTTGAGTCGCGGGACGTTTGTTGATCAGCCCTCCCCCAAGTGCTGCTCAAGAACAGGCTAAACGCTGCCCACCAATCCGGTAAATGGCGCGACCGTGCCATGCAGGGCACGAAAGTGGGAGGGCAGAATGATCTGGAGTTCCCGACCCAATTTACAGCGCGTTCACTCTGATAACATCCAGCGTGGTTCTGACGCGGTACTCGCGAAAACCAGCGGAGGTAGTGGATGAAGATCTCTTCAAGCCGGAGTTTCGTTTGTCTCTTGCTGCTGACCAGCAGCTCCTTCGCTGCCGACCAGTACGAAGTTGTAATCCAGCGGGGCGTCGAAACCAAGATGCGCGACGGGGTGATTCTTCGTGCTGACATTTACCGGCCCAAGGCAGAAGGGAAGTTTCCCGTCTTGCTGCAACGAACTCCGTACAACAAAGAAGGCGATGATTTTGGTTTCCGCGGCGCAGCTCACGGGTATGTGGTCATCGTCCAGGATGTCCGCGGGCGCTATTCTTCCGAGGGCGAATGGTACCCATTTCTAAACGAGTCGAACGACGGGTATGACACCGTTGAATGGGCTGCCCAGTTACCTTACTCCAATGGGAAAGTCGGGATGTTCGGTGGCTCCTATGTCGGGGCTACGCAAATGCTTGCGGCCATTGCGCACCCGCCTCACCTGGCGGGCATCTGCCCGGAAGTCACCGCCAGCAACTACCACGAGAATTGGACGTATCAGGGGGGTGCTTTCGAGCAGTGGTTCAATGAATCCTGGACTTCCGGACTCGCCCAGGACACTCTGAACCGCAAGGTGCAACACAGCACCAATGCGCTGAGCGGGATTTGGAAGCTTCCGTTGTCGGAGTACCCGCTCTTCGTTCCCGGGGTTTCCCATGCGGATTCTACTGCCTCTCTGGCTTCTTATTTCCTCGACTGGTTGGCTCATCCCAACTATGACGACTACTGGAAAAGGTGGTCGATAGAGGAGCACTTCCCGGATATTCAAGTGCCATCGCTGACCATTGCTGCCTGGTATGACATTTTCCTGGGCGGTTCGTTACGCAATTATATGGGCATGCGAGATCGCGCCGGCAACGAGGCGGCGCGTCGTGGCCAAAGGCTCCTTGTCTTGATCGGGGGACATGCAGGTTCTGGCCGTAAGATCGGGGATGTGGATTTCGGAGAAGCCGCTAGCCTGGACGTCGAAGACGTAATCCTGCCCTGGTACGACTACTTGTTCAAGAATGTGCAGAATGAGTTCTCGACGAGCAAACCCATCAAGATCTTTGTCATGGGCAGCAACGAATGGCGGTCAGAGGATGCGTGGCCGCTGGCGCGAGCCGTCAATTCAAAGTATTTTCTGCACTCCGGCGGCAAGGCGAACTCACTGCATGGAGACGGAACCATATCAATCGCGCCTTCGCGGGCGGAAACAGCAGACCAATACGTCTATGATCCGACACATCCGGTACCTACGATTGGCGGCCCTCTATGTTGCGATGAACAGCATCTTCCGCCAGGTCCTCGCGACCAAAGGCCAGCCGAAGCTCGCAATGACGTTCTGGTCTACTCGACGCCTCCACTGGCGAATGACCTTGAAGTCACAGGACCAATCACCCTTGAACTCTACGCCAGTTCTTCCGCGGTCGACACTGACTTCACAGGCAAAGTGGTAGATGTGTGGCCGAACGGCTTCGCCCAAAATGTGGCAGAAGGAATCATTCGAGCGCGTTACCGCGACTCTCTGGATCAGCCTAAACTCATCAATCCAGGCCAGATTTATCAATTCAAAATTGACCTTTGGGCAACGAGCAGTGTTTTTCGCAAGGGACACATCTTGCGTCTGGAACTTAGCAGTAGTAATTTCCCTCGGTTCGATCGAAATCTGAACACGGGTCTGGAGGCAAATCGTGCTCAAGAAATCAGTTCCGCTACAAACACGATCTATCACGATGACAAGCATCCCTCGACGCTCATTTTGCCAATCGTACCCGCACGGTAATTCGGCAAATTTCTTGGCGCTACCCGCGTTCTGGGGAGATGGCATGACGCTCGACATGCATCGGATTGCGGGTCAAAATGCCCCATTTTTGTTGAATTTCGCTACAAAGCAGGCGAAACAATGCTTTGCCTTGGTGCCGCCTCGCCAGTAGGCCCTAATTGGCTGCTTCTTCGTCTCCGGCCTTAACAGGAAATCGCTGAGTGGAGTCGGCCAAACCGTCCATGTACCTTCGAAACCTGTTCCAAAGTTGGTTTTAAGCCCAGACTGGGTGAGAACTTCAGAGAAGCGGAAACGCTTGATGTTCTTGCTCTTACGAACCTGACGATATGAACGAACGGCTTGCGTCAATTGCTGCCGCGAGATGCAACGCGGGGAACCCGGGAAGTAAGCTTGGTCTGGTTCTACTGTGTTTGGCAACGATGGTGGGTTGCCAAGGATTCAGTTCCAGCAAGTCTGCGAGCGTGCAGACGGCCACGGGCACGTTGACTCTGAGCGGAACCACCCTCGCGTTTGGCAATGTGACTACGGGAACCACCAAAACATTGTCCGTCTCCGCATCGAATACGGGGACGGCATCGATCACAGTCAGCAGCGTGTCCATTTCCAATCAGGCGTTCTTATTGAATGCGCCAGTTTTGCCAACAACGATTGCCGCCGGTCAGAGCACTCCCATCAGCCTTACTTTTGCTCCTACGACTGCAGGGGATGTCAACGCCACCGTTTCGATTGCCAGTAATGCGTCTAACAGCTCCGTCAGCTTTTCACTCACTGGAACCGGAGTGGCAAGTGGACAGCTGGATGCAACTCCGAGTAGTGAGAGCTTTGGCAGCGTGACCGTTGGCAAGCAGAGCAGTCAGACGATCACCCTCACTAACAACAGTCCATCGACCGTGAACATTTCTCAGGCTACGGTCAATGGTGCCGCATTCCAGCTGAGCGGGATCACTCCGACTGTTGTGTTGAACGCCGGCCAAAGCACAACATTCACGGTGACGTTTGCCCCGCAAACAACGGGCAGCGCTAGCGGTGCCGTGACGATTACTTCGGATGCGCCGAATGCCACAATTTCAATCGGCCTGTCCGGCACGGGAGCCGCGCCGGGAACCCTCTCTGCGAATCCCACGAGCTTGAATTTTGGAACGGTCCAGACTGGCACTACGCAACAGCTCACAGATACGCTGACCAACGCGGGAGGCTCGAGCCTAACCATCTCGCAGGTGGGAGTTACCGGCACGGGTTTCACGCTGAGCGGGATCGCAACTCCTGTGACTCTCGGGGCGGGTCAAAGTGCGACATTCAAAGTAACCTTTGCTCCGCTGACAGCAACCACGGCGAGTGCAACGGTGACGGTAACGTCGAATGGATCTAATCCCACGCTGACGGTTGCCGTGAGCGGAAAAGGAGCATCAGCGGCTGGACAACTGAGTGTGTCCCCGGCGCCCGTAGCGGTTGGAAGCGTGGTTGTGGGAACCAGCGGGTCAGCCTCGGGAACTCTCACTGCCACTGGGGCGAATGTAACGGTGACCGGAGCCAGCTCCAGCAACTCACGTTTCGTGATCAGCGGTTTATCACTGCCAGGGATGGTCGCGGCGGGAACAAGTGCACCCTTTACCGTGACGTATAGTCCCTTGGTTGCCGGCGCGGACAGCGCCACCTTGACATTCACCAGCAACGCGCAAATAACTCCTACAACCGGGACGAGCACGGGTACTGGAACCGCCGCTCCGGTTCACAGCGTGGCTCTGTCATGGAACGCGAGTACGTCGCCGAATATTACGGGATACAACATTTACCGCTCGGTCTACGTTAATTCTTGTGGAGCCTACTCGAAGATCAATAGAGCAACACTAGCGGTTACGGCCTACACGGATTCTGCCGTCGTCGATGGAACGAACTACTGTTATGCCGCGACGGCCGTGGACTCCAGTAACGCAGAGAGCAGCTATTCGAACATCGTTAGCAATGTCCAGATTCCGGCTCCCTAACCAGGGTCTCATCTGAGCCGCACAATTGAACTTGGGCCATGACGCGCTTACGAATGATCGTAAGCGCTTTTCAGCCTTGAGAATCTCATCCAGGGAACTACAGTATCTCGTGATTCCGGATCAGTACCCGATTGAGTCTGGCTGATTTCAGTGATGCAGAAGGTCAAAGGATACGGCTGTCGCTGATGCACCGATGTTCACGATCGTCACCGCGCGCTCGAGCTTGTGATGTCCCGATCTGTGGAATAGATAGCTCACTCCGATGACGCCCACGGTTTCTCCAGCAAAGTTAACGGCCAGACCTGCGGTGCTGCCCGCGAAAACGCGGGACACTGGGTTCAACTCTCGCCCGCCATTCTGCAAGTTGTTTCGAGTTGCGATGAAATCCGCTGTACTGAGGGCTGCAGTGGTCGCGAACAGAAAGCTATTCTTACGATCCCAAAATTTGTGGCTGGGAGCCTCGGGCGGAGTTATCGGTTCCACAGGCCTCACGAAAGAGGCGGCTTCTATTGCCTTGGGCTGCAGCAACGCTAGAGAAGCTTGCTGCGCCAGCGCCGGTGCGCCAAGACACGAAAAAAGAAGTAAGAGAGCTGCTTTCTGTTTAAGACGCGAGCCAATCCAAATTATCGGCATAAACGTTAGTGAGTGTACCACTTGGCCACTCGTACTAGTACTAACGGATCGCCGACACTTCGAGAATGGCCCCTCAGTGCTACAAACGATGCCGATCGGATCAGGGTTGGATTACTGAAGTCACTTCAGATTATCCGTTTTCGCGGTCATCTGGGCTTGTCATCAATGCAAGGGACCCCATGATAGCAGTTCCGTGGCGAGACCCTGGGGATACTGACGCTGCAATCTCTCGGCATACCTCGAGCGTTCATCCTGGTAGGTTACCTGGGTTTCACGCGAACGCCTTCGTCGCGTAGCAAATCATTTATCAGGGTTCCAATTGGAATATGTTCCTGCGGCACTCGGGTGGGGGCCGCTCTCAATGTTCTCGCGTGACGCGGCCGGATCAGATTGTCAGCAGGCTATCAATTAAGGCCGCAATTTCAGGGAAACTTAGTCATCTTTACGATAAACGGTTCAGGCCTGGAGGCTTCCGGCGGTTTCCGCCTCGAAACGGCTTCTGCCGCAGCCAATGAATCTTCGCCTTTTCTTGTGCCAGGTCCATGAGAGCGCGAACTTGCTGTTCGTCGGAATCAAGAGCTCTGCGGATTTCATCGCTTGCTGCCAGAAGTTTCTGATACGCTTGCCGGGCCTCAGATAGCAGCGAAGCGTAGCGTATGAACTCAGCAGCGGTTTTTGTACATTTCTCGAGGGCCTCTGCGTATTGCACAAACATTGGTTCGGAGGAATGGTGCCGGCTCACGATCTTCGAGTGGCTGCTCCTTTGCATAGTCGGATTCGCGAATTGCGCCCATCAACATCTCAGCAATCGATTCATTCTCGGGTCGATCTATGGATGTATCCGGGGGAACTGGCTTGACATCAGATTTTGACCACATTCGAAACCTCACCGCATTGCGCAGTTGTAAGTGAGAGGTGACCGCTTAACTAACGATAGTTCGCGTCGAAAATTATCTCATTGTCTCAGACGCGATTAGGTGGGCAAGCGCAAAATTACGCCAGGCGTTTTCTAAATCTTTGAAACTGATTCAGGTTGATATCCATACCAAGAGCTCGAAGCCGATCACTTTTTAAATGTGGAACGGGGGAAAGCTGGATATCAGCGTCCAGTTGTACGAAAGAGCAGCATAAATTGGGGATGCCGCCTTTTTCCTAGTGTTGTGTCCCGGAAATTCGTGAACAAAGTCGGGCGATTTTCTGCAGGATCGAATCGGCGGTCGCCGTCCAGGCAAAGGGACGACTCGAACGATTGTAGCACTGCACGAAGGCATCGATTTTCTCGACCAGATCGT
>JBKOUZ010000034.1:0-6616 GCA_046723715.1 Acidobacteriota bacterium
TCTACCGCAAAGCACATCCGCATGCCAGCCCTTTGCTGTAGTGCTGGTTTTAAGCTGTGGAATTATCGTTCTCAATGGAGTAGAGAACTTCGTCTATAAGCCCCGGCTGCCAGGTCGGGGCATTTTTGCGCGCGTTACGCCCGTACCGTTTCGGTCTGCTGTAGCAGATGCTAGAAGAAAAGAAAGCGCATGTGGGCCCAAGTAGTGATCATCATCGTGCTGGTGTGGATTCTTACTGCCATACTGTTGTACTACTCCAAGCGGTGAAAAGCCGCGATCTCGTACACCCAGAGGGTGCGATCACCGCTGGATACTCTGCCGAGCGCGCAAGCGGACTCCTACCGACGGACCAAACTCGTCGGGTCCACTTCGTAACCTTCGTCGGAGACGGCTCTTTCGATGGTCCTGCGTAGTGTCTGCTCATCCGCATCTTCCGGTAGGGCGCAGTGGCGCTGGATGACATCTGCGCCACTTGCAATCCTAAGCAGCCAGCTTGACTTGCCACTATCCCACGAAAACTCCACACGGTCCGCTCGCATGATCTCCTCCACACCGCTTAGAAACGATTCTAGTGCAACGCCAGCTGGCGATGGCCGATATCCGGCAGCTTCGCTATTTTTTCGTCCCTGTCCTTGTTACGATCATGTGGCATCAGTGCTAGCGACAACATCGCCTTGCTTACGATCAAAGCCATATAACCGACAACCGGACTCTCGCAAGTAAAAAGATTATGAAGGCAGTCGCCATAAAAAAGGGTCACAGTCACGAGAAAGCAGCCACGTTCCAGGAAATGGGAAGCTTTCGATGCGATCACTGCGGAGAGGTGTTCTCCATCTTTCAACACCCCTCAGGCGCTGATCACAAGACTGCGGAAAAACAGGCATATTGGCTCGAAAAAGTTCTAGCCGAGGAACATGAGCGCGAAAAGAAGCATCCCGATTTCATCGAACTGCCAGACTATTGTTGAGAACCGACGTGTGCCCTCGAGCTCGACGATTTGATCTGCCACGATAAGCTCGCTGGAAGCATTGTTGGACGGCTGTGAAGACCTTTGTAACAGATCCGCACAGCCAGTTACTCCAGGCAATCACCTACGCACATAGCCAGTCGTGGGACGCACCTCAACTCAGCAATCGTCTGAAAGCTGCGTGCCGCAGCCGACCGGATTTGGTACGTTCGACGAACTCGAGTTCGCAGCGTTGTTCGGGCTTCACCCAGACACACTCTTTCATCTTGTCGGCAGTAAGGCCGTGACCCGACCGGTTCGGTTCGGGCAAATTTATAAATGGACACTTGGAAGTAACGAGCGGCTTGAGTTGGTTGAATACCTGGTCTCGCAAGTGAGGAGTAAATCCGCCCGCGGCTCGTTTGACATAGTACAGATCCAGACCACGATATTCTCCGACGATGATCGAGGAGAAATTCTTGCCATGGGCCATGTAGCCACCGATCACAAATTCGCCCTCGAGGTTGAAGCGATGTTTCTGCCAGGCATCGGATACTTTGCCGGGAAGATAAATCGAATGCTCACGCTTGGCGACAATGCCCTCCAGGCCCAAGGTCTTGACTTGTTTGACGAGCGCGGACAGCTTTGTCCGAAACTGCGGATTGAGCCGCAACGGCTCGGAAAAATGGGCGCCGAGGGCCTCGAGCATCTGCCTTCGCTGCAACAGCGGCAAATTCAGAGTATCCCGTCCATTTCGATGGAGAATGTCGAAGACGTAATAGACAATCGGGCTCCTGCTGGTGCGGCGGTTCTGGAGTTCCTGGAAACTGGCTCGGCCTTTTTCATCCAAGGCGACGATCTCGCCATCGAGGATGAGATCTCCACGCCGCAGGTTCTGCAGCGAGAAGGCAATGTGGCGGAATTGTGAACTGTAGTCCTGACCCGAGATCGAGTACAGCATGGCGGAGTTTCCATCTATCAACCCGATGGCGCGGTATCCATCCTGCTTGATTTCATAGAGCCAGTCCTGTCCCTCGGGCAGTGTCGCAACGCGCCTGCACTCCATGGGCTCGATGAAGCGCGGCCGCAGTTTCGGATGCAGAGAGACACGCTGGACCATAAGCAAGCTTCCGGTTGGGATAGATGCAGCTTGAACGGAAAACGTGAGCCCGACACAAGCAATTCAGCCATACAGACCAGACTCTTGCCTCGGCAGGTAACCGCTGACCTGCCGGCGATCCGCGGCCGCCGCTAGATGTTTTCCTGGCGCGGAACTCTTGCTAAAGTAATGCACTGATGCTGGATCACCGGGCCTTACTGCGGTGTGCGTTGGAAGAGGCGAACGCCGGATTGCGCGAAGGTGGGCTGCCCATTGGTTCCGTACTCGCCGATCGCACTGGGCGGATCGTGGCACGAGGGCATAACCTGCGTGTCCAGAGTGGAGATCCCACGGCGCACGCAGAGACAGTTTGCATTCGCAATGCGGGACGGCGGCGTGATTGGGCAGAGTTGACCTTGGTCAGCACACTGAGTCCCTGCATAATGTGTACGGGCGCTGCCCTGCTTTACCGCATTCCACTGGTAATCATTGGCGAAAACCTGAATTTCCTGGGAGCTGAAGATCTTTTCCGCGAGCGGGGCGTGCATTTGGTGGTTCTGCACGACGCGGACTGCATAGAGATGATGGCGGACTTTGTGCGGCAGCATCCGGATTTGTGGAATGAAGACATCGGCCGCTGAGGCAACCTGACGCGTCAGCGTGCGTCAGGATTCGAGTGTGCCTTGACTGACGCTACTGCTTCGCTGGCAGGAAGAGTAAATTTCAAATCCCATTTGCACAACGGGCAGCGGGTCGCGAGCGAGTACACGAGCCGACCAAATGCTACGCATTTCGTGTTGATGCAAGCTCTCATACCTGATTTCGCAGGACGGCAAACGCGCGTTTCAGCAAGAAACTAACACATTGCTGCGAATACATCGCGCTGGTTTTCGGCTAGTATGGATCGATTTTTCTTCTGCGCAACGCGCATTGGCAGTTCGCTTCGCAAACTCGCTGAGCTCCAAGTGCGTCAAATTTGGTTGTAAGAGCAGTTAGTTTACGACGAGTGCCACAACGGCACTGTGACCGGGCGCGTCGGGAACCCCGGGAGAGCTAGCGGTAACCGTGACGTGATAGCTCACGGGATTATTTGGGTGGCCTGTCCCGCCAGGGTCTGTCGTGCTCACACCCGAGCAGGACGCAAACAGTGAAATGAGCGCAATTGCGAAAGGCATTACATAAAGTGAGCGGGCCCTCGAGGCTTTGCCAGGTCTGATTGCCACGAGGGAAACGGCAAGCGGCAGACATAGCCAAGTCGCGTATAGAATCCATCTGTGGGCCGCCAAGGCTGACAAAGCCACGCGGCTGGCGGGGGTGGCGATGCTCATCACTACGTTCACGGCAGAAGTGCCCGGGGTGACGGGAGTGGCCGGACTGAAGTTGCACGACGCGCCCGACGGAAGACCGGCCGTGCACGCAAGACTCACCGGAGCATCGAATGAGCTGCCCATCGGTTGGATGGTCAAGTTGTAGGCTCCCGTGGTTTGCCCCGCAGTAACGGTTTGGCTTGGCGTGGCGGAGGTGAGAACAAAATCCGCCGCAATGGTGAGGGCAATGGTAATCGAGTGGCCGGGGCTGCCTTCTATATCTTGCGAGCTAAGTGTGATGTTGTAAGTACCCGGGGTTGCGTCGTTTGGAACGTTGATGGCTACTGTAAGATCCAAAACTCCGCCACTCGACATAGTGATGGGATCGGTTGGGGTAATCGTGCACATCGCCGCCCGCAAAGCACTGGCATCACAAGTAACATTAATTTTTCCGCTGTACGCGTAAGCAGAGACGATGGTAACGGTGCCGGACGCCCTGCTGCCGGGAACTGCTCTTAGACTCGGCGCGGCTGACAAGGAGTAGTCCCCCACATTCAAAATCACTTCTTCCGTTTGGACTCGAGAAGCTGCGGTACCGGTAACCGAGACTGTATAAGAACCCGCAGCGAAAGTTGTCCCACTAAGAGTCAACTCAGCCTCGGCAGGATACGAGCTCACGGAACTGGGATTGATGTTGCAAGTCCCGCTTTTGTAGCTGCTCGTACAAGTCAGGCCCACAGTGCCGCTGAAACCATCTTGCGAGATGACGGAAATCGAAGCCCCCGTGCCGGTCATCCCGGCTTTGATATTGAGTGATGCAGGAACGGTCAAGTCAAAATGTGGGTTTGCAGTTACGTTTAGCGTGAAGGAGACTGTCCGGGGCGAGGGCGCTCCCGCAGTATCGGCCTGCAGCGTCACCCGATATACGCCGGCTGCGGTAGAGGCGGGAACAGCCACAGACGCAGTCATATTCACTGGCGCGATCGAGGTCGCGGTTACGCTCGCGCCGGGAGTCAGATTGCAGATTGCGTTCGGAATTGCGCTGCTGCACGAAACCGTCACAGCCTGGTCGAACGATCCGGCCGCCGTAACCTGAAAGTTTACCGCAGTGGATGTGGTACCCCGTGGAACGGTCACGCTGCTCGGGGACGGAGTAGTGACTCCAAAATCGACCACGTGCAGTATCAGCGGAAGCTTACGCGTGAGGTGGTTCGTATCAGAGCCCACCGACTGGATGTTGAAGTTGTAATCGCCCGCGGGGCCACTCGTGCTTATGGTGAAAGGCGTTTTGGACGCAGGCGTCAGGGTCACTGGCGATGGAGCACACACGCTGGGGGCAGCGGTTGATCCAGCGACACAACTCAGGTTGACCGAATTTGTGTATCCGTTGAGTGCCGTCATGGTCCCGTTGAAAGTTGCGGTCTGCCCAGCGAAAACTGTCAATGCCGTATTCGTGACGGCCATTTGAAAATCCGGCGTGATGACCAGGTTGAACTCCCAGATTCCGCGGCCATAGGTGGAAGCCCGCAGGAATTGCTGTCCTCCAGAAGCAAAAATGCCAAGTGCAGTGACGGCGACGTTGGGCAAGGATCCCGGCTGACTCGTAATAGAGTTCGGGCCAAGTTCCACCCAGTTCGGCGCGGACGTGGAACTTGCGAACACTCCGACATCGGTCGCCACATATACGTGCGACAAAGCCGGATATACAGCTACGGCATTAGCCGGGGAGTCCGGGAGATTGGCCGTGAAGTCAGTCCAGGTCGCACCGGCGCTCGTTGTCTTCCACACATGTCCAGCGCCGCCTGTGAATCCCATCACTGTGACGTATGCCGTCTTTCCGGTGGAGTCTGAGGGATCCGCAGCTACGCTGGACATGGGAAACTGATAGGGGTTGATATTGCCTTGCGGCCCATTGTCGGTAACATCGGAAAAACTGGAAATGCCCGCCGAAGAATCTGTAGTGGCCCAAACGCGGCCGCCAGGCGTGTCCAAAGGTCCTTCGATGGGACCAAGTCCGCTGGTGGTCGCGTACACCACGCTGGAACCGCTGCTGCTCTGTGCGGGTCCTGCTGTAGCGAGCGCCCGCACTTGGTTGACCTCATCTCCCGTGCAGGTTCCCCATCCCAGCGTCTCAAAGTTAGGGCTCAGGGCGGTAAACGCGCCCCCGGTACGCGGACCTCGCCACACGCGACAGGTGCCAACGAGCATCGCGCTCGTCGAACCCGAGTCGAGAATGTAAGGGAAATAGAATCCGCCATCGTCGCCTCCCACATCATTGCTGGTGGCAACAAAGCCAAACCTGCTGGTATTGCAATTGATGCCTTGCGTGCAGAGTTGAATCCCCAACCCGCCGGGCGGGATGTCGGGATTCGACGCATACCAATTTGAAGTCGAGAGTGGATCGATGGCAGTGTAACCTCCGTCGCCGCCGAGAACATCGATCCACGCACTACTGGAGGTCGCATGATTGGTGGCCGGGGATCCGTTTCCTTGGGCGCCCCCCAGTAGCGTGTTGCCATCCGTGGGATGCTGGGAGAAGCTGACGAACTGTGCCAGCGATCCCAGGTTCTGATTGAGATCGTCGAACCGATGTGCAGCGGAGCATGCTCCGTCATTAAACCCGGAAAATCCATTGAGAGCGCGATAAACCCCGCCGTCAGTGGCGAAATAAAGCAATTCGTTCCCCGAGTCACTGCCGATGGAAGGAATCACGGCGGCCAGCGCATGCTGGCTGGGATGCACATGCGCCGGCGCGCCGGCCGGAACGCAGCCGTAAGCGTGGGTGAGGTTCACGAACGGTGAAGCGGTGCAGGTGGGATTGCTGGAGTTGATCGCGCACTTGTAAATGTTTACGGCGCCTGCATAGAGATCAGTCGCGGAGGCGTTGGGCACAGCAAGCAATTCCAGGTTGTAGACTCCCTGCTCGACTCCGCATCCCGTGATGTCCCCACAGTTCGTGATACCAGCATCGGAAATCGCGGTCCACGAGGCCCCGCCATTCAGGCTTTGCCAGATACCTTCATCTTGCGTGATGCCGTTTGCATCAACGGATACGTACCAGGCATACATCTCGTTGCGTTCCGGAATGCTTGTTATCTCACCGCGATAAATGGGGCAGGCCCAGCCATTGGAGGTGGACTGCGCCGGACAAGATGCGGTACTCAGTGCGCCACCTCCGGGTTGTGCCGTGAGCCGCGTCCAATGCACGCCGTCAGGAGAAGAATAAAAACCGTGGTACCGAACGGCGGCGAAAAACATGCCGTT
>JBKOUZ010000038.1:0-92137 GCA_046723715.1 Acidobacteriota bacterium
TCGCAGACGGCAGAGGACAAATCCGCAGCCCTCGCTGGGATCGCTGCAGAGCTGTTCGAACCGGCAATCACCCAGACCGAGCCGGTTCGGCCGGAGCTTACGCTCGGACAGAGCGAGCGGGAACTCGTAAGCCATCGCCAGTGGGTGCTGGTACTTCTTATTTGCATCGTAGTTGGAACGGCTTTCGCAGCGGGAGTGTGGTGGAAGCTGAAGACCGCGCAAATCGGCGGCCAGATGGTTCAGACACAGGCAACGTCGCAATCATCGCGCTCCGGCAACAATGGGGAGCCGTTGGGTGCGGAGACGAACTCCAACTCCTCCCTAGCGTCCTCGTCCAATTCGGAGCCGGTTGTGCCGGCAGAGACGGCGTCGACGGCTCAGGAGTTGTCGAAATTTCCGAAGGTGACCGGAGTTCGTCATTGGTCATCAAACGAATCCAGCACGATCGTTTTGGATCTGGAAGACCAGGTACAGTACGAGCCCGGACACCTCAGCAATCCTGATCGCTTCTACTTCGACCTGCGCGATACCCAGTTGTCGCCCGGGCTCGAAGGAAAATCCTTCGATGGCGATACTCTCCTGAATCGAATTCGCATCGCACAGCCCGCGGCAGGAATGACGCGCGTGGTGCTCGAGGCCAGGCCGGGAGCAGCGCTCTCGCGGCCCCAGGTGAGCCTGGAGCGCGATCCTTATCGCCTCGTGATTCAAGTCAGCAAAGCGGGAGCGAGCCCGAAGGGTGCAGTCAACTTGTTCCCGACTGCGCCAGAGGCAGAAAACAATAAGGCCGCCATCATCATTCCCCCACCCAGCAAGGAAGACATTCAGCTGCGCGCGCGTATACCCAAGATGCGAATCGTTGTGGACGCAGGTCACGGCGGATGGGACCTGGGCACGGTTGGGCGCCGGGGCCTGTTGGAAAAAGATCTGGTGCTCGAAATAGCACAACGCCTGGGCAAGTTGCTGGAAAGCCGTTTGGGATCGGAAGTAATCTATACGCGCCAGGACGACAACTACATTCCTCTGGATGATCGGGCACTGATGGCGAATCAGGCGCAGGCAGATTTATTCATCTCGGTGCACGCCAATTACAGCGACCTGCCTTCCGCGCGTGGGGTGGAAACGTACTATACCAATTTGTTCTCGGCCCCAGGCTCGAAAGACGCTGCCTTGAAAGATGTGGACACGGGTTCGGTTGCCGGAACTTTGAAGAATGCCACGGGTCCGACGCTAAGCGGAGCCGAGCTACAGGATCGCATTGAGCACTCGCGGCATCTGGCCGCGAGTGTGCAACGCTCGTTATACGGAACGCTTTCCGTGCAGAACCCGGGATTGCGCGACCGTGGGATCAAAGAAGCAGGATTCGTCGTCCTGACCGAGAGTGCAATGCCGGGCATCCTGGCGGAGGTTTCGTTTGTCAGCAGTCCCACAGATGAGCAGAAACTCCGGACCGATGGCTATCGCGAACAGATTGCCGAGGCTCTCTACAAGGGTATTGCCCGATACGCTGCCAGTTCGCGAACTGTGAAAGTGGCCACTGCGGCGAAGTAACCGGCGCACATAGCAGCAGGCTAGCGGCATATCGCAGATCGAACATTACTAGCCGAGAAGCGTCTACACCTGGAGGGGGCTAAGCTTGCTGGTCTACTCTATCGGCGTTACTCTTGCGTCATGCGACCGCTTCGCTATTACATCAACGTCACATTGGACGGATGTTGCGATCATCGTGCAATGATCCCGGACGAAGACTTGCACCGTCACGCGGCCGAGAAGCTCGGCCAGGCCGATGCGCTCCTGTTTGGCCGGGTGACTTACGAAATGATGGAGGCAGCATGGCGGACGCCCGCGCAGTCGGGAGCGAGGCCTGCATGGATGGAACCCTTCGCCCGGAAGATCAACGCGTCAAAGAAATACGTGGTGTCCAGCACCCTCGACCGGGTCAATTGGAACTCGGAGCTCGTGCGCGGAGATCTAGGAAAGGCCGTTCAGCAGCTCAAGCAGGAGTCGGGTCAGGGACTACTCGTCGGAGGACTGAAACTCCCGCTGGCGTTGGCGGAACTGGGATTGATCGATGAGTACGAGTTTGTGGTGCAACCCAGATTGGTGGGCCACGGGCCCACGTTGTTCGCCGGGCTATCGAGGCATCTCGACTTGAGGCTCGTGAGCCAGCTGGAGTTCGGCTCGGGGGCGGTGGCGATGCGGTATGAACCGAGAAGATAGCCGTTGGACTGCTAGGCCGAGTCGACCGCAGGACAGAGCCACTCGGACAGATCGGCGGAAAGATTCGATCCGCATCCGCTGTAAGGTTGTCGCTTACCAGTAGCGAACAATCGTCGTCTCTCAGGCGAGACGCTTCGTAGCTGTTTCGCCGCGGATTCCGTACTTATTCAGCTTGTACGCCAGCGCGCTGCGCGATAGCCCCATGCGCCGAGCGGCTTCTGATTGCGCGCCGTGGGTTGCATTCAGAGTACGAAGGATCAGCGATTTCTCCGCATGCTCCAGGAATCCGGTGAGATCAAAATTCTGCGAGCGGGGGATGGCTAAGGCTTCGCCGTTGCCCTTGGACTCCAACACGGCGGCATCTTTTTGGGCGAGCAGGAGATCATCGGCAGCGATTTCTGTGTTACTGCTGAGAATGTAGGCGCGCTCGATCAGATTTTTAAGTTCGCGCAGGTTACCGGGGAAAGGATACTTCCGCAATTTCTGCAGCGCCGGCGTGCTCAAGGGCCGACGGGGCATCTTCAGTTCCGTCGCGATCTCTTTGGAGAACATGTCACACAACCCTGGGATGTCCTCGACCCGATCACGTAGGGGTGGCAGATGTATTGGCGCCACTGCCAGGCGGTACAAAAGGTCCTCGCGATAGAGCCCTCGTTTGACACGTTCTTCGAGATTGCACTGGCTGGCCACCACGACCCGAACGTTCACGCTCCGCGGCCGAGTCGATCCGACTGGGAGCAGTTCGCCGCTGGTCAGGATTCGCAAGAACTTGGCTTGCACGGCGGAGGACATATCGCCTGCTTCGTCCAGGAACAAGGTACCTTCATGAGCAGCTTCGAACAGGCCCGGTCGCCGGCGGTCGGCGCCGATAAAGGCACCTTTTTCGTGACCGAACAGTTCGCTCTCGAGCCGAGCCTCGCGAAAAGCGGCGCAGTTCACACCCACGAGGGGCTTCGCTGCTCTCGGACTATTGCGATGGATGGCTCGCGCCACCAAAGCTTTACCGGTGCCAATTTCGCCGGTGATCAGAACAGTGGTGCTGGTCGGAGCTAGACGGGCGATGCGCTCGCGAACTTCGCGAATGGCATCGCTTTTTCCATAGATCTCGGAGGCTCCTTCCAGCCGCAGTACAGCATCTTTCAGGAAGATGTTTTCACGCATGAGTCGGGTACGCTGGCAGGCCCGGATGACTGTAGCCCGAGCGACCTCGGGTTGAAAAGGCTTCGTCAGAAAATCGAAGGCACCTTCTTGCATACTTTCGGTCAATTTGATGCTGTCGGCGGCGGTCAGAAGAATTACGGACAGCGTAGGGTCGGATTCATGAGCATCGCGCAGAACCGCTAATCCGTTACCGTCGGGCATGCGGAGTTCAGTAATCACGACATCGAACTCATCGGTCGACCAGGCGTCATGAGCTTCCTGAACGTCGCAAGCTTCCCAGATTTCATGCTGATCCGGGCGCAGGTTGACAGCAAGCATCCGGCGCACGCTGGCGTCGTTATCAACAATCAGAATTCGGCCCATGCAACTCTCTCTCAGTGGCCCTTGCTCCGCCGCCCCGGCCAGAGTTCATCCAAGCGGACGCAAGTGGGTCCATTTTGCGCTAAAGGCAGATTGCCTCCTTGCGCTTGAGCAATGTTGCTAGCGAGGGAGTGTCCCAGAGCGCTGACGCGGGGCTCGATGGCGCATGCGGTGGGGTTGAGGGAAAACAGCGCTCCGCGGCGATGGGCCCGGTCGGATCAGCATGGCGAATCGTCTGTCAGAATTGGGGCTGGTACGGAAAAGCTGGCGCGGCTGACGCACTTGAACGCCGCGACAGCAAATCGTGCTGAGGGCGCCCACACCGATTTGCTTTGGAAAAAAAGCAGGCCGCTCAGGGGGAGGCTTTGAGCGGCCTGGTTGGCGAAGTCCTCCGGGGAGGAGGGTAAACTTGGTTACATGCTCGGGTTGTTGGAGCCGGTCGTGGGAGCGGGCTGGCTACCACCCACAGTGTTCGTCATCAGACGAACGTCCACTCGACGGTTGTCGGCACGGCCCTTGGCCGTCTTGTTGGAATCAACGGGCTTGTCTTTCCCGAGGCCGATCACATAGATCTTGTGCGCGGGTACGTTGTACTTGGTGGCCAGGTACTGGATCACAGAGTTGGCGCGGCGCTGGCTAAGATCATAATTGTAATCAGGAGAACCAACCGAGTCGGTTCCACCTTCCAGAGCAATGATATAGCCCTTGGTATTTGCGATCTGAGCGGCCAGCTGATCGAGCGATTCCTGGGCGGTCTTGGTCAGATTGTCCTTATCAAAGCCGAACTTAACGCTGGTCTCGGCTACGGGATGATAGTTGTCGAGATTGACGACCGTGTTAGTCAGCACGCTGACCCGGCCATTGGCGGCGTCAGCGACCTGCTGAGCCTGAGTGGCGTTCTGAGCGGCGGTCTGGGTCTTCTGCTCGACTTCAGCGGTCTTGGCATTGACGGCCTGGATGCCCGCCTGAGCACGCGCATCAACGTCCTTGATGTCGCGCGTGTTCTTTGCGGTTAGATCGTCCAGTTCGTTGGTCTTGTTGATGAGCGGAGTCGTCTGCTGTTTCACGTAATTCTTGCTGGAGCATCCGACTGTGGCTGCCATGCTGGCGGCCAAGGCAATCACTAACGAAGTGCGGTTCATAGGGTTGAGGCTCCTTGGTTCCATCTTGAAGGCGCGACCTATTACCTGCGCGCCCGCTTTTTTAGATCCAAATCCTTGGGATGACCTTACTGGTGTACTAGTCCCGTTCTTACAATTGCACGGGAGATGCCAGTTGCCGGCCCCTAGCCGGCACACGCTAAGTATATACCTTTCAATAGGTTGCTGGTTTCGGCAGTAAGGTTGCACGGCCTCCTCTGACACGAACGGACGCAAAGCTCACATGTGGAATGGAAATTTTATACAGTTCCGAAAGCCGGAACGCGCGCCTGTGGCGGCGCTCGCGGCTGGAACTCCCAAATATCCGTCTAGTTATGCGAGAAAAGGTTACTTCCAAATATCTGTGATCGGTTGCGCGTCGCGATCGTTGGCAGTTAAGGGTTCGAGCCCGAAATTGTCCTCGATGGTGCGAAGCACGCTGTAATGCGTGTAACGCCGGCCCAGGGCCGCGGGGTCTTGTTGCGCTGCGGGTTTGACCATGTCGCCCAGCAATAGCGTATAAATGCGGTTATCGGCGTTCCCTCCGGATTCGTCGAAGGTCACAACGACCAGTGTTCCTTTGCGCAGTTTTTCAGTGAAGGTCTCGTCCAGAAACTTTTTGACCCATGCACCGGCGACGGCTACGCCCGTATCGTGTCCGTCGTGATTCATGTTGGGAGAGTAGAAGGAGTACGCGACCAAACCCTTGTTGGCGTCCTGTACGAAAAAGTTTTTGGCATTACTGGAATCGACGCGAATCACGCGATCGCACCACTTCTCCTGCACGGAGCGGAAACTCAGGAAAGGCACGTGGCGGCGCACGTAGTTGCCTCGTTTCTGCGCCACATGCTGGGCCGCCACATTCCATGGGCAGGGTCCAGCGGGCAGCTCTTCCGCGTACTGCTTAAAATCTAGTCCGGCGAGAATGAGACGGTCAGCGATGGTGTGGTGTGCAGCGTCGTTGGGAAAGTTGACCTGATTATCAGCCAGATAGAATTTGCGGTTGTGGGTGCCGAAGTCGGTCCCCGCAACCATGGCAATGTAGTTTGGGTACGAAGGATGGAAGAGCGCGTGGAAGTTGGTGAAGCTGGCGCCCTGCGTAGCTAATGCTGCAAGGTTCTTATCCTGGATTGCGATCTCATAGTCGACATTTTCGAGCACGATGATGACCACGTGGTCGAAATGATGGGAACGAGCCCGGGCGGCGGCACGAGCAGCCTCGTCCGCTTTGGCATCTGGAGTTTTCCTAACCTGGGGCAGATCAGGCTTCTGCGGCTGCTGAGCGCTTTGCGCCGTGGCTGACGTTAGAGTGATGAAGGCTAACAGCAGCGCCGTTGCTGTGGGCACGAGGGGCGTGTTTCGCGTACTCATCAGCCTTTTTGTAACATACGGATGAATTTTCCCATCCAATAGAATAGGTTTGTTCCCACTCCCCCGCGCTTGGACACGCTCAGGGCGCCTCCGTGGTCGAAGTTTATGGATTTGCTATCGAAAATTCGGACGATTCCCACTGAGCCCGGGGTGTACCTCTATAAGAATGCTGAGGGTGAGGTCATCTATGTGGGAAAGGCGAAAAGCTTGCGAAATCGGGTCGCTAGCTACTTCCATGAAGGCCGTTGGGAAGACGCGAAAACGGGGACGCTGGTGCGCGAGGCAGCGGACGTGGAGTACATCGTCGTCGCCAACAATAAAGAAGCGCTGGCCCTCGAGAACAACCTGATCAAGCAACGCAAGCCGCGCTTCAACATCCTGCTTCGCGATGACAAGACGTATCCATACGTAAAGCTGACGATGGGGGAGAAGTGGCCTCGGGTATATGTGACACGGCGTCTGCGGAAAGATGGGAGCGCGTATTACGGGCCCTACTTCCCTGCCAACCTGGCCTACCGGATCACGGATTTGATCCACCGCAATTTTCTGATTCCATCTTGCAAGGTTGACTTGACGCGGTTTCATGCGCGCCCTTGCTTGCAGTATTACATCCGGCGGTGTTTGGGACCCTGCGTGAAAGAATTGACGACACCTGAGATGTATCAGGAAGCAGTGCGAGACGTGAAGATGTTTTTGGAAGGCCGGCCAACGGACCTGGCGAAGTCCCTGCGAGCCCGCATGGATCAGGCGGCAGCCTCTCAGGAATATGAGCGGGCGGCGCGGTATCGCGATCTGATTTCTACGGTTGAGCAATTGCAGGAAAGGCAGCGGATTGCATCTGCCGAGGGCGATGACGCGGACGTCTTTGGGTATCACTACGAAAACGGGATGCTGGCGGTGAATTTGTTTCACATGCGCGGGGGGAAGATGGTGGATCGCAGGGAATTCTTCTGGGAAGATCTGCCGGAGTTTGCGATCGCGGAAGATGTCACAGAAGATGTGAGGGTAGTCGCCGCTGCAGAGCAAAGCTCGCCAGCGAATTCAGACGAGAGCAGGGTAGATCCCGAAGGAAGTCCAAGCCCACCTGCGCTGCGCGCAGACGGCGGAGGGCGGCCGTCTCTACGCGAGATACCATCCCAGGATCATTTTCATCCAGGAGAATTCTTTTCTGCATTGCTGAAGCAGGTTTACATCGGACAACCTTACGTCCCGCGAAATCTTTATGTGCCGGTGAATTTCGAAGATCGTGAAGAGTTGGAGGACCTGCTGTCGGAGCAGGTGGCCGGCGCACGCGCAACTCGGGTTCACATCGTGGTCCCGCAGCGGGGCGACAAGCGGTCCCTCATCGACCTGGCGGGCAACAATGCGAAGCAGTCTTACGATCAGCGGTTCCGCGTGCTGAAGCCGAATGCCAGGAGGATCCAGGAAGAGTTGCAGGAAGTGATCGGATTGCTGGAGCTGCCGAAGCGGATTGAGTGCTTTGACATCTCGCACATCCAAGGGGCAGAGACAGTCGCGTCAATGGTGGTTTGGGAAGATGGCAAGATGAAGAAGTCGGACTACCGCAAATTCATCATTCGCACGGTGCAAGGAGTAGATGACTTTGCATCCATGCGCGAGGTAGTGACGCGGCGTTACAAGCGTTTGCAGGAGGAACAGAAAGCACTGCCGAGCCTGGTACTGATTGACGGTGGACTGGGGCAACTGCACGCAGCCGCGGAGGCTCTGGAGGCGCTGGAGATCATCAATCAGCCACTGGCAGCTATTGCCAAGCGGGAAGAGATTTTGTACGTCTACGGGCAGGAGAAAGATCCGATTGCACTCGATCATCATTCGCCGGTGCTGCACTTGATCCAAATGATTCGGGATGAGGCGCACCGATTTGCCGTGACATTTCACCGCAAGCGCCGTCAGATGCGGGACCGGGCCACCGAATTGATGGAGATCCCGGGAGTGGGGAGCAACACTACCCGGCGCCTGCTGGAGCACTTTGGCAGCGTGCAGGCGGTGAAGCAGGCGGATGCGGCAGCATTGTCAGCTGTGGTCACCAAGCTGCAAGCGGAAGCCATTCGGAATCATTTCGGCAAGTGACCGCCAAAGAGATTGTTTCGAGTAAAGAATGGACCCAAAGAATCAGACACGCGTCGTCAGGGCGTCGGCCTTGATTCCGGCCCGCAGGGAGCGCGTCTACAACATTCTTGCGAATTACCGCGACGGGCATCCGCGGATTCTGCCCAAGCAGTTCAGCAACCTTGTCGTCGAGCAAGGCGGTATAGGTGCGGGAACCGTGATTCGATTCCAGATGAGTGTGTTAGGGAGGAAGCAGACGTTTCGTGCCGAGATCAGCGAACCGGAGCCGGGACGCGTTCTGGTCGAAAGCTACCTGGATGCGAAAGGAGCGATCACGACCTTCACCGTGGATGAAGGCACAGCTCCAGCAGATTCACGCGTTACAATCTCGACGGAACTGCCGGTGCGAGGCGGGTTTCTGGGTCTGATCGAAGGAAAATTGTCGGGCATTTCGTTACGTCCGATCTACGAACGGGAATTGGAGAATCTGGCGAGGGTCGCGACCGGACCGTTTGGGGGTTAGAACGCTGATCATAAAGACAACCATGCAACTTTTCCTTTTTGCTGCGCTGGTGACAAGCCCAGTGTTGCCTATCGTTCTTGCTCAGAACTCAACCTCCGCGCAGGCAACCGCGCAGGAAAAACATCTGCGTAACGTGCGGCAGCTAACATTTGGCGGGCAGAATGCGGAAGCTTACTTTTCGGCAGACGGAAGGAAGTTGATCTACCAGTCCTCGCATGGAGACGTGAAGTGCGACCAGATTTTCGAGATGAATATCGACGGCAGCGGCCAGCATATGGTCTCGACGGGAAAGGGCCGTACAACCTGCGGTTATTTCTTTCCGAACGGGAACAAGATCCTTTATGCCTCAACCCATTTGGGGAGCCCGGAGTGTCCGCCGCGTCCTGACTTCTCCAAGGGATATGTGTGGGCAGTGTATTCCGGGTACGACATCTTCACCGCGAATCCGGATGGAACGGATCTAAAACAACTCACCACCGCACCGGGTTACGACGCAGAGGCAACTATCTCGCTCGACGGAAAGAAGGTTACGTTCACCTCCATGCGCAACGGCGATCTTGATATTTACACCATGGATGCCGATGGCAAGAATGTGAAACAACTCACGCACGAAGCCGGCTATGACGGCGGGCCGACGTTCTCGCCCGATCGGAAGTGGATCGTGTACCGGGCGTACCATCCGAAAAGCGACCAAGAGACCGACGACTATAGGGAGTTGTTGGCGAAAAACCTGATCCGTCCCACTTCCTTGGAAATTTGGATCATGAAGGCGGACGGCAGCGAGAAGCGACAGATTACCAACTTGGGTGCAGCGAGTTTCGGACCCGCATTCACGGCTGACGGCAAGAAGATCATATTCTCGTCGAACTATGATCCGGAAACCCATGCCACAGGCGGCATGGGAAATTTTGAGTTATGGCTGATCAATCTGGATGGCACGGGTCTGGAGCGGGTCACCTACAGCGATGGCTTTGACGGGTTCCCAATGTTTTCGGTGGATGGCACGAAGCTGGTCTGGGCGTCGAACCGGAACGCGAAAGCGCCGCACGAAACCAACATCTTCATCGGAGATTGGACGCCTTAGCGAGTTCGCTGTGGTCGGCCTGAGGACTCGCGGGTTCCCACTTCTCGCGATCCCAAATGAGAGGAACCTGCGGTGGTTTTCTTTGAGCCGTGAATCGCGACAGAACGGAAAAGTCCGGCCCTTGTTTCAACTCACGCCGTCCTTTCCAGCCCTGCACGGCGAACCAGACCGCTACTGCGAGCATTCCACACCAGCCCAGGATTCGCACGACTGCTGCGATCCTGGTGTCATAGCTCAGCACGCCCAGATGCGAGAAGATGGCGTGGAAATCGTGCTCTACAAAATCGGGATCGCCGGTGGTGACTAGCGGCAGGAGTTGAGTGCGGGCGTCTGCCATGTAGGTTGCCGTGTAGAGCCAGTTTTCAAAGAAGAAGAACAGGCAGAACACGAAGCCGGTGATCTGGCGCTCTCCGAAGAAGTACGCTGCCAACAGCAGCGGCACCAACCATTGCAGCAGGGTTCCTCCCCAAAGTCCCAGGCTTGGACCGAACCACCCGAAAAGATTGTGGCCGCCTTCGTGGACGATCAGATTAGCGCTGTCAATGAACAGGAACGCGCCTCGAGCGGAGGCTGCATAGGCCAGAAAGCCGCAATAGAACAACAGCCACGCTATGAGCGCGGGACGAGGGACCGGCTTCCAAGGCTGGTCGAGAATTGATTGCAGGTATTCGAGCATTGTTCCTCGCTGGATTCTACGAGGCATCTTGAAGCATGGGATATTACGAACGTGCGTGGGCGAGAGGCTCCGGCGACCGCTGGCCGAAATCCGACGCAGATTGCTGAACAAACTAAAAGCATTAAAGGCGGCGTGTGATTTTCAAACACTTGCGGCACGAGTGACCTCGTGCCCTTTCAAACAGGGTTGTTCTTCATGAGGCCCGAGCCAGCCAAAGGCCGCGCAACGTCATTCGAACGAAACGAGGATCCAATAGACCCCGCTGGGGTAGGTCTGTGTTCGGGCATAGCAGGTTCCCACCGAAAAGCTTCTCAGGCCACGATTCGAAATTGCGCGCGAGGCCTGATTGGGGAGAGTTTCCGGGTGCAGGCTGGTGTAGGTCAGGACCGTGTATCGCTGGGCGAGATTGCGAACCTGAGAGATCGCCAGCCGGTCTGCTTGCGCCATCGAACATGCAGCAGCGTCCGCATTGGTCAGGTAATGGCGTGATAACTGGCTTCGGTTGGCCTGACTGCGCTTACGCTCAACCGCCAAGGCAACCCGGTTTCTGACTTCGTCAGCGGAATAGTCAGGGAGAGCATGTCCGAAGTCCTGCACGATGTAGAGGCGATCTCCGTTGCGAACCACGCCCAAACCGACCACGTTGTACGCGGGGTTGAGCAGGTTGGCGCGATGCGGAGGCGAAAGCATCAGATGTTGGTGGCCATGCTCGGCATCGTAATCGAGGGCGAGGTTTTCGCCTTCCTGGTCCAGCAGAAGATTGGTGGCTGCCGCAAGACGTTTGGGGAGGGATGGTTCGCCATCGAATTGATGGGAGAGGCGGCGTGCTTCGAACATGGTCAACGCATGGGCGCGGGCGGCGCGCGATAGTCCGCTATTGAGACTCAGGGGAGGTACACCGGCCTGACGTCGCGACCGATTCGCTAACGCCAAGAGCTCCTGTTCGGTGCGAAATTCGTCGTCATTCAAAGGGATATCGGGGGCGGTTGCGGCCACGGGTTTCAGACTGAGCGATTGAGCCTGTCCAGCGGGAAAGGTCATCAGTCCGCCGGTGGCCAGAAGGGTTGCGGCGCCCAAGCTCAGCAACAACAGAAACAGCAGTCTTGCAGTTCTGCTCATCCGTTTATGCCTGCCAGCCAGATCCTGGGAGGGATCAAATTCGGCCCGAGTAGTGGCGTTTCCCGAGGCCGTAACCTTTGTTGCTGGTGGTAGGCTAGGGGTTGGGAGTGGTCGGGAGTAGTTACATCTGTCTATGGAACTAGGGATCAGTGGGGGCATTGGCCTGTTGTTTGGAATTGTGCTTGCGTGGCTGGGGCTGCGTTCGCGGAGCGCTGCCCTGCAAGCCCGTTTGTCGTTCACAGAAAAGGAATTAACCGCCGAAAAGGCAGAACTGGCGCGGCTTTTCGAGGAACACCAGAAGCTGATAGCCGCCCGGGCGAAGCTCGAATCCGCCCTCGAGTCGGAACGAAAGACCAGCAACGAAAAGATCGATTTACTGATGAAAGGCGGGGAAAACCTCCAAAATGCCTTTAAGGCTTTGGCCGCGGATGCTTTGAAGAGCAACAATGCCTCGTTCCTGCAGATCGCACAAGAAACCTTAAAGCGTTTTCAGAGTGAGGCTAAAGGCGACCTCGAAGCGCGTCAGAAGGCGGTAGCGGACCTGATTGGTCCGGTGCGTGAATCGCTGGGAAAAGTGGACACGCAGATCCAGCAAATGGAGATTGCGCGCGGCGAAGCTTATGGGGACCTCAGGGCGCAAGTCCAGTCCCTGATCACGACGCAAAAGGAACTGCAGTCTGAAACGGGGAATCTGGTGCGGGCGCTGCGCACTCCGAATGTGCGCGGGCGCTGGGGCGAGATTCAACTGCGTCGAGTCGTGGAAATCGCTGGAATGGTTTCGTACTGCGATTTCGCCGAGCAGGAGACAATCCAGAGCGAGAGCGGAAGATTGCGGCCCGACTTGGTTGTGAAGCTACCGGGCGGAAAACGGGTTGTCGTGGATGCGAAGACGCCGCTACAAGCGTTCCTCGAAGCTTTCGAGACGACAGACGAGGATACGCGGCGGACCTGTTTAGCGAATCATGCGCGACAGGTTCGCGATCACATGAAGACGCTCAGCGGCAAAAGTTACTGGGAGCAGTTTGAATCCACGCCTGAATTTGTGGTGATGTTCCTGCCCGGCGAGACCTTTTTCAGCGCCGCCCTGGAGCAAGATCCCGGGCTCATCGAGCAGGGAGTGTTGCAACGCGTAATTCCTGCTTCGCCAACTACTTTGATCGCGCTACTGAAAGCGGTGGCTTACGGCTGGAATCAGGAAAAGCTGGCGCGCAACGCGCATGAGATCAGCACGCTCGGCAAGGAATTGCACGATCGCCTACGGAAGCTGGCAACCCACGTGACCGCCGTGGGAACGAACCTGGACCGGGCAGTGGAAGCTTATAACCAAGCTGTTGGTTCGCTGGAAAACAGGGTGCTGGTTTCGGCCCGTAAGTTCGCTGAATTGGGCGCATCAGTCGCCGAGGACATCCCGCAATTGGAGCCCATCGAAACCACAGCGCGCGCGCTATCTTTCGAATGGGATGACGAGCCTACAGAGATCTCCAGCAGCGATCGCAAAGCGGGATAGTGGGAAGGTTCCGCTCGAGTTCTGTACTACGGCGGGGACCACAGTGTATTGGTCCTCTCGCAAGAGTTTGGACCTGTAAAACCTCATCAGATACCAAATCTCACAGAAACATCCCAAAAGGCATAGCTGGCGTTCGAAAATGCATCTATAATTTTGGAAGTTGTTTTCCACCGAGTACTTACCAGCCGCAAGACGGGCTTCAACGTGGCAGCGAAGTTGCTCAATCATGATCTGTTGGAGGTCTCAACCACCTCTCCTCGGCCGCAATCGGGGGGCTCGGGGCCTGTGCCTAAACCTATGAATCGGGAAAGCCAAGCTCGTTTTGTCGCCGTATTGCTATCGCTGCTGACAGTGGCTGCGGTTGTATTTGCGGGCTTCAATTTCGTGAAAGAGCGCGACACGGCCGTCCCGGATGATGGTGTGTGGTGGATCGAGCGAAGCGGACACCTGGTTGCGGACCGGGTGGATCCTAAAGGACGCGCTGCGGAAGCGGGCATTAAGGCCGGAGACGAACTGGTTGCTATCAACGGCCAGAACGTAACAAATACTCCCGGACTGGTCCGGCAGCTCTATCGCACGGGTGTTTACCGTCAGGGAGAGTATTCGGTTGTCCGCAACGGTGTCGCCCTGGAACCTGCCAAGGTCCTGCTGCTTCCCGCTGAGCGGTCACTCAATAATTACCTGCGCCTGATTGCGCTGATTTACCTGAGCATCGGGTTATACGTGCTGCTGCGACGCTGGACCGCACCGGGATCGACGCACTTCTATATCTTCTGTGTAGTTTCGTTCATCGCGTATTCGTTCAAGTACACCGGCAAGCTCAACGATTTTGACTGGATTATTTACTGGAGCAACATCGTTGCGTGGGTAGTGCAGCCGGCTCTTTTTCTGCACTTCGTGCTTACCTTTCCCGAGAAGCGGCAGTTTGTTCGGAATCGGCCATGGTTGCTGGCATTGGCTTACGTGCCAGGAGCTGTACTGCTGGGGAGACACATCATTGCGCTGAAGCTGGCGCAGGCCAGTGGAGTGCTGCGCTGGGACATGGACCGGCAGGAAATCGCGTACGGCGCACTGTTGTTCATTGCGGCTGCGGCGGTACTCTGGAACAGTTACCAGCGCGCGAGCACGACCATCCTTCGTCAGCAGCTTAAGTGGGTCACGCGCGGAACCATTCTCGCGGTAGTTCCTTACACGCTGTTGTACGTCGTGCCGTTCCTGATGGGCGCACTGCCCAGCACGGTGATGAAGTTATCGGTGCTCTCGCTGGGCCTGCTACCCCTTACGTTCGGATACGCGATCTTCCGCTACCGGCTGATGGACGTCGATCTGATTTTCAAGCGCGGCGTCGTTTACACGCTGGCTGCCGCCGCAGTTGTGGGATTGTATTTCGCCCTGGTTGCCGGAGTAGCGGAACTGGTCCACATGCAGAAGCCGGGAACGGGGCCCGTTGGGTTGATCCTGGCCGTTGTCGTCACGGCGTTATTGTTCGATCCAGTACGCAAATGGATTCAAGACCGGGTTGATCATCTGTTTTACCGCACGGTCTATGATTACCGACGCACGCTGATTGAATTCGGGCGAGAACTGAGCTCAGAGACAGATTTGAATGCGCTGCTGTCGTCGGTGGTGGATCGTCTATCGCGGACGCTGGCGGTGGACCGCATGGCGATTTTCCTGCGCACCGAAGAGGGCGAGGCCTTCGCCATATCGAAGTCCCTGGGCATCAATCGACTCGGCAAACTGGACTTGAGCTTTCTGAGCGCGCCCCGTCCCGAACCTGCGGGACACATGTTCTTCGAGAATACTCATCAAGTGCCACGGGAGACCGAGGGAGCGCAGGAGGCCATTGCACGGCTGGATCTGAACTACTACATACCGTGCCGCGCCCAGCAGAGGACCGTGGCTGTGCTGGGATTAGGCAAGACGAAAAAGGGAGATTACCTTTCCAGCGAAGACGTAGAGCTGCTGGAGACGCTGGGTGGGTACATCGGCATTGCGATTCAGAACGGGAGATTGTACGCCTCACTGCAACAGAAAGTCGCCGAGTACGAACGACTGAAGGACTTCAACGAGAATATCGTCGAGTCGATTAACGTCGGCGTCATGGCTCTCGACATGGAAGACCGCATCGAGAGCTGGAACGCGCAGATGGAAGTGATGTATGCCTTGCCGCGATGGCAGGCGCTCACGCAGCCCGTGCGCAGCATCTTTCCGCCGGAGTTCGTGGAAGACTTCTACCGCGTACGCCAGAATGCGGGCATCAACAATCTGTACAAATTCCGGCTGCAAACGCCGGCGGGCGAGACCCGCACGGTGAATGTCGCCATCGCTCCCCTGGTGACGCGCAAGTTCCAGGTGATCGGGCGGCTCGTTATCATGGACGACATTACGGAGCGGGTAGAACTGGAAAGCCAGCTTTCGCAGGCGGACAAACTGTCTTCCATAGGCCTTCTCGCCGCGGGCGTGGCGCACGAGGTCAACACTCCGCTGGCGGTGATTTCTTCCTACACGCAGATGCTGGGCAAGCAACTGCAGGGGGATCCGCAGAAATCGGGGCTGCTGGAAAAGATAACCCGTCAAACTTTCCGCGCATCAGAAATAGTAAATAACCTGCTGAATTTCTCCCGTACCAGCGGCACGGAATTCGCCGACGTGGACATCAATAAAATCATCACCGACACCCTGGCATTGCTGGAACACCAGTTCAAGACGGCGAGGATCCAGGTGCAATCGGAACTCACTCAGGGGATCTCTCCCATCCAGGGAAATGCTGGCAGGCTGCAGCAGGTCTTTTTGAACCTGTTTCTCAACGCTAAAGATGCCATGCCGGGCGGCGGCAAACTGTCAGTGGCGACCAGCAACGGAGAATTTGTAAGCGTACGCGTCTCTGATAGCGGATCGGGTATCGCGCCAGAACACATTCAACGAATCTATGATCCGTTCTTTACCACGAAGAATGCGCCCAAAGAGGGCCAGAGCCGTGGGACGGGACTTGGCTTATCGGTGACGTACGGCATCATCCAGGAGCATGCGGGCAAGATTCGGGTAGAGAGCAATCCGGGGGCGGGTACTACGTTTGCACTCGATTTTCCGCTGAGCAGGAAGGCAGTGAATGTCTGAAGCAGCAGTCATTACGCGCGGCGCGATGAATGGCACTCCATCAGCCGCAGGATCAGTGCTCATCATCGATGATGAAGCCGAGATTCGCGAATCCCTTCAGACCCTGCTCGAACTGGAAGGATTCGAAGTGGAGACGGCGGAGTCCGGCGAGGATGGGATGGCGCAAGTAGCCGAGCGTCCTTTTGATCTGGTGCTGCTCGATCTGGCCCTGCCGGGGCGCGACGGGATGGAAATTCTGTCGGAGATTCACTCCCACGATGTCCGGCTACCCGTAATCATGATTACCGCGTATGGCACCGTGGAAAATGCGGTGCGAGCAATGCAGTCGGGCGCGGCCAACTTCGTCCAGAAGCCGTGGGACAACGAAAAGCTGCTGGCCGACGTACGCGCCGCAGTGGCGCGGCGCAAAGCGGAAGAAGAGAACGTTCAACTCAAGCGCGCCCTAAAGCAGCGCTATAACTTCGAAAATATTGTAGGCAAGAGTGAGCCCATGCTGAAGATCTTCGATCTCGTGGGCCAGGTGGCGAACAGCCGGTCGACTGTGCTTTTACAGGGAGAAAGCGGGACGGGAAAAGAAGTGATTGCCAAGGCAATTCACCTAAACTCCTCGCGCCGCGACAAGCCGTTCGTTCCCGTCAACACGGGCTCGATGCCTCACGACCTGCTGGAGTCAACCTTGTTCGGGCACGTGAAAGGTGCGTTCACGAGCGCAATTGCCTCGAAGAAAGGTCTGTTCGAGGTTGCCGATAAGGGCACGCTGTTCCTGGATGAAATCGCCACGATGGGTCTGGAAACTCAGGCCAAAATTCTGCGTGTGTTGCAGGACCGCAGGTTTATGCATCTGGGTGGGATCCAGGAAATTCAGGTAGACGTACGCATCATTGCAGCCACCAATATCGATTTGCGTCAGATGGTGCGCGAAGGAAGATTCCGTGAAGACCTCTTCTACCGGCTGAATGTGATCACGGTCGAACTGCCGCCTTTGCGTCAGCGGAAAGAGGACATTCCCCTGCTGGTAGAATTTTTCCTGAAAAAATACGCGGAGGAAAATGCAAGGTCGACGCCTCGAGTAACGCCCGAGGCGCTACGTCCACTGCTGACGTATGCGTGGCCGGGCAATGTGCGGGAACTGGAGAACGTGATCGAGCGCGCGGTTGTGCTCTCGTCTGGCCCCGATATCAGCGTGGATCTACTGCCGGAATCGCTTATGGGGCGCGGTTCTTCGCTCAACCTGCACGATTCCGCGCCGGATGCTTCGCTGTTTGAAATCGTGGAGGACGTGGAACGCCGGATCATCACTGACATGCTGGAACGCTGCAACTGGAACCAGACTGAGGCCGCCGAGCGCTTCCACGTGCCCCTCTCCACTCTGAATCAGAAGATTCGCCGGCTGAGCATCGAGATCAAGAAAAAGGGCCGGACATAAAAAGAGGACCTCGGTTCCCACCTTCGGCCTTCACATTCCACTCGTAACGACCAAGCCTAAGGTCAACAAGCCACCGATCGGCTGCAACGCCTGAGATCGAAGCTGCGATCTGTTATATTTCGTTCAAGCCCTGCGGATCCCAGACTCGACGCGCGGGACTTTCGACCGAATGGAACTGATCTCGCCCACGGAGTTTGCGAAGCAAAAGGTCCAGTCGGTTCAGGAATACACTGAGCTCGCGTGGCAGTCGGTGGCTAATTTGTTTCGCAAGCCGCTCTACGTCGCAGACATGGTTCAGCAGGCCGACTTCATCGGGGTCGGCTCGCTGCCGATCGTGGTGTTGACCGGTTTCTTTACGGGCGCGGTGCTGGCTCTGCAGACCTCCAACACATTGCAGCGTTTTGGGTCGATTACGCTGGTGGGCCAACTGGTGTCAACGTCCATGGTTCGCGAGCTTGGGCCCGTACTGACCAGCCTGATGGTAGCGGGCCGGAATTCCTCGGGCATGGCTAGCGAACTCGGCTCCATGGTGGTGACCGAGCAGATTGACGCTATGCGTGCGCTGGGGACCGATCCCATTAAGAAACTGGTCACGCCGCGGGTATTGTCGTCGGTGTTCATGCTGTTCTTCCTGACGATTATCTCGGATCTCGTGGGGTTAGCCGGCGGATTGATGGTGGCCAAACTGCTGTTGTATCTGGATGCGCGGCAGTACTGGAGCAGCGCCTGGCAAGCGCTGGTTTTGCAAGATGTTTTCATGGGGCTGCTCAAACCGGTTTTCTTCGGTTTTATCATCTCGACCATTGGCTGCTTCTACGGGATCACCGCGCACGGCGGCACACAGGGAGTTGGCCGGGCCACGACCCAGGCTGTAGTGGCCGCCTCGGTCCTGATTTTGGTCACTGACTTTTTCCTGACGAAGCTGCTGATCTCGGTGTTCTCTTACAGGTAATTGCATGTCGTCGTCCCTATTGCCTGCCGGCCGCAATGGTCCCTCGCTCGAGGGACATCCGAGTGCCGCCGTCGTCTTCGAGGATGTGCATCTTTCGTTTGAGGAGAAGGATGTCTTGCGCGGAGTTTCGTTCCAGCTTCCCTTCGGAGAGACAAAAGCGCTGTTTGGGGTGGCAGGAGCAGGCAAGAGCACAATCCTGAAGCTAACGCTGGGACTGATGCAACCTGATTCGGGCCGCATCATTGTTTTCGGCGACGACATCACCCAGATGACTGAGCAGGATCTGTTTCCCTTGCGCTCGCGTCTAGGTATGGTTTTTCAGGAAAGCGCCCTGTTTGACTCCCTGACGGTACGAGAGAACGTCGCGTACCGCTTGATGGAAGAGCGGGGAATTTATGACGACGAGATCGACCGGCGCGTCCGCGAAGCTCTGCGCTTTGTAGAACTGGAACACACGCTTGAGCTATTTCCTTCGGAACTCTCTGGTGGCATGCGCCGACGGGTAGCGATTGCACGCGCCATCATCACACAGCCGGAGTTGCTGCTCTACGATTCACCTACGGGAGGTCTTGATCCGGTTACGTCGAATACGATCGTGGAGTTGATCATGAAGCAGCGCGATGTGTACCGCACCAGTTCCCTGCTGGTCACGCATCGACTGCAAGATGCGTTCACCCTGGCGACTCACGAGTTTGACCAGAAGGCAAACCAGCTGCGAGCTCTGCCGCGTGGGGAGTACTGTGAAATTCCGATGAGCTTTCTGATTTTGCGCGACGGCAAAGTGACCTTCGACGGAGACATTCGTGAACTAGCCCACACAAAAGACGAATACATTCGAGAATATATTTCGTAATTTGCTACAGGCCAAAGTCCGGGATCAATACTCCACATGAAGGAAGGTTTTTATTTGGTCCCTGAAGCCAGATTCTTGCCGGCTTCGATGAAGGATTGTATGTTGTTCTTGTCGATCAGGTCGGAACCCGTGTCGACGAAGGCCGGAATGGGCGCGTAGCTATCTTTGGACCAGTCAGTATCCAGCGAAGACGGCTTGTGGTGATAGAGGGTGTCAAGCATCTGCATGCCGACAAAAGCCATGGTGTAGGGTTTTTGCGCAATGGTTGCGGCAATTACGCCCTTCTGGATCCAGTCCAGCGTCTCCTGGTCGGTATCCATGGCAATCACGGTTTTGCCCTTCACGTTGTAGCTGTTCAGAACTCCCGCGACCTCTTTGCCTGACTGTGCCTCAAGGCACACGAAGGCATCCACCTTGTCGCGTTCCTTGCCCACGATTTGGGTGGTGGTGTCAAATGCGATGCGCGGATCACCCTGGATGTCGACCACACGCGTAATCTTGATCTGCGGGCTCTTGGCCAGCGCATCCTTATAGCCGCGAAGGCGGTCTTGCAGATTCGGCTGATCCGGCATGGTGAACACCACCACATTTCCCTTCCCTTTAAGTTCCTGAGCCAGCCGTTCGCCGCCGGTGAACCCCGCCTGGTAATTGTTGGTGCCGACGAAGAAGAGCCGCTTGCTGGTGGGTGCATCTGAATCGATGGTAATGACGGGAACCCCGGCGGCTATGGCTTTGTCGATGCTGTCCTTGAGTACGTTAGCATCGGCGACGCTCAGCAAAATGCCCGTAGCCTTTTTCTGCACGGCCTGGTCCAGAGCATCGCGCTCAGCTTTCGCATCATAAGTTTGCGGACCTGTGAAGTCCGAGCGGACTCCTTTGAACTGGCTGGCGGCGCGAGAGAACCCGTTTGCCGCAGTTCTCCAGTAAGGCAGCTGGATATTCGCCCCGACAAAAACATACAGCTCATCCCCGTTGTGAGCGCTGCCACAACTGAGGAGAAAAAACGAGAAAAGCAAGAGGACGGTGAACTGGAGAATCGTATGCGAGCGAAGCATCGCATCCTCCTTTCGAATACTCTCAATGCAATCTGGAATAGGAATTTTCAGCGAGTGGATTGTAACCGAGCGGTCAAGCGAAGGCCAGCGATCAACGCAGGGCTTGGTCGAGCAAACCCGAGATCACCACAGAGTCCACTTCGCCGGAGCGGTTGTAAACCGCAGTCCCGGAGCGATCCAGGACCACGACATGCGGTATGCGGCCATGGAAATATTGCTTCTTCAGGCTGCTCTGCGCGGAAGACAGGTAGCGATCGATGTCAATGATGATGAACTGTACCTGGCCTTTGTACTTGGAATACATGTCTACAGTCCGGCGTGCCTGGCGCTTTGAGTTGTAACAGCCTTCGCCATACATGATGACGTAAGCTGGGGTGCCAGAAACGAAGCCCGCTTCCATTTTTTCGCCGGTGATTAATGGGCCATCCTGACTGTCGCTATTGAAGTCAAGATGGGGGTTCAGTTTCAGGTTCTCGCCGGCAAAAGCGGGAATCGCCAGTAAAAGCAAGAACGCGGCGGCACTAACAATGAATTTCATCTGACCGTCTCGCAGGCACGAGATACGCATTCGAATATGACACGCCCGGGGTAAAGAAGTTACACAAACTTAGACGCCCACGGGGAACGGCTTGGTATGCGTCGTGGCTCGCAGAGACGCAGGTCCGAAGCGGCCCTGGAGCAGGGACATCAAGCCCGTGCACCAGTATCCCAGCACAAACAACAGCAGAAACGGAACTGTAATGTAATTCTCGTTTTCTACAGCGTAATAGATGGTCGAAGCGAAATAAGCACCGATCAGCAACTCGACCCACGGCACCCATCCCAAGCGCTTACGGTACTTGCTGCTTCTAACCCTGTCCTGTTTGGAAACGACACGATACTTGGGAGTGCGAGCAAAGGCGCTCTGCTTGCCGATCAAAGCTTCAATAACGGCTTTGGTGTTGGTGATGGTCAGGCCAATTCCCAAACCCATCAGTAATGGAAGATAGATCAGCGCCCGAGGCCATGTGCGCGGAAAGAGTTCGCGCTGCGAAACCAGGTAGAAGCTGGAAATCGAGAACGTCGAGGCCAGAAAAAGCGGCAGGTCGATATAAAGCATTTGAAACCAGCCCTGATAAAAGCGAATGATCATGGCCGGCAGCAGCAAAACCGAGAGCATGATCATCAGGGGATAGCTGATATTCGCAGTGAGGTGGTACCAGGCTTCTATCTTCGTATGCAGGGGAGCGTCACTCTTCAAAACGCGGGGCAAAATCTTTTTGCCGGTCTGGATGAGGCCCTTCGCCCAGCGCGCCTGCTGGGTTTTAAACGCGGTCATCTCCACGGGAAGTTCGGCCGGACACTCCACGTCCTGCAAGTAGATGAACTTCCATCCCTTGAGCTGGGCACGATAGGAGAGATCGGTGTCTTCGGTCAAGGTATCGTGCTGCCAGCCGCCTGCTTCATCTATGGCGGAGCGACGCCACATCCCGGCGGTGCCATTGAAATTGAAGAAGAGCCCCGTACGCGCGCGGCCGGAGTGTTCGAGAACGAAGTGGCCATCGAGCAGGATTGCCTCGACTTCGGTGAGAAAGGAATAATTGCGATTGATATGGGTCCATCGTGTCTGCACCATTCCAATCTTGGGATCGGTAAAGTGGTGGATGGTGCGCATCAGGAAATCTTCCGGCGCGATAAAATCGGCATCGAAGATAGCGATAAAATCCCCTTTTGCTGATTTCAACCCCTCGGCGAGCGCGCCCGCTTTGAATCCATGCCGATTGCTTCGATGATGGTAAGTGATGGCGTTACCCAAAGCAGCATAGCGTTCTACCAGGGAACGAGCGACGTCCATGGTCTCATCCGTTGAGTCGTCGAGTACCTGGATGTCGAGTTTCTCGCGTGGGTAATCCAGCTTAATGACAGATTCCAGCAGGCGCTCTACAACGTACTGCTCATTGAAAATGGGCAACTGCACCGTGACTCTGGGCAGGTCTGAGAAACAGGCAGCCGGTTCCGTGGTCCGGTTCTTGCGGTGCTTGTAATAGAGATACACGAGGACGTAGCGGTGAACTCCATAACCCGCCAGCAGGATCAGAACAACGAAGTATGGGATCAGCAATGCCAAATCAAATGCATTGACGTGATAAAGGCCCCGGAAAGTCGTATCGAGGAAGTGCTGGCGAATGTACGCCCCAATCCCTTTCGGGCCGGCGAACACCAGCAGCGTCGCGAGTATCGAGAAATCGGAGATCAATAGGGAATCCAAAGAAAGGAATCATTTTACCGGATTTGCAGCGTCGGACCCATAACCCTAGCCTATCCTGATGATTGGACGGGCTGGGGTGAAGCAATAACAGTCGCCAAGCCATTCGGTTTCCGCTCTCTCGGAGACATGGCGGGTGGGATGCTCATGCCGTCTCACGTGTTGTTACATGAGTACGCGGACATTGCTGCGGCCCACTTCGTCAGCTACAAATAGATGCAACCATGGAAGCAAATCCGAGCGCGGAGCGGCAGGAAAAATCGCGGGACACTTCTTCGGCTTGGAGGCGCATTCGGGCGTCACTGTATTGGCTTGTGCTGGTTGCTTTGCTACTTCGATTGTCCTGGATTATTGTCGGCCATACTTACAAGTTTAAAGCGACCGACAATAACTTCAGCTTTGGCTGGGAAATGGGGCGCATTGGGGCGGCAATCGCATCCGGCCAAGGCTTCAGCAATCCGTTCGGACCGCAGACTGGATCCACAGCGTGGGAGCCTCCTCTATACCCATACTTGGTCGCAGGAGTATTCCGCGTTTTCGGCATTTATTCGAAGCCGTCCGCGTTCGTGCTACTGGCTATCAACAGCACCTTCTCAGCACTCACGTGCATTCCGATATTCTTGATTGCACGTCGTATTTTCTCAGAGAAAGTTGCTGTTGGCGCGGCATGGGCGTGGGCGTTGCTACCGAATGTGATGTTCTGGAGCACGCGCGCAGTCTGGGAGACAAGCCTCGCCGGCCTGCTGCTGGCCAGCATTGTCTGGGTGGCGCTGGGGCTCGAGGGTCAAGAAGGATGCCTGCCGTGGCTTCAATTTGGATTGCTTTGGGGCATTGCCGCTCTCAGTAGCACATCGTTGCTGTCGTTCTTGCCTGCCGCGGGCCTATGGATCTGGTATCGCCGCGCCCGAGTGCACAAACAGTCGGTGGGCGGAATTGTTCTTGCGTCGGCAGTTTTCCTGGCATGCGTTACACCCTGGATTCTCCGAAACCATGCGACGTTCGGAAGATGGATATTCATTCGGGACAATTTCGGGGCGGAACTGCGGCTGGGGAACGGAGCCGGAGCCAACGGGACATGGATGGAATATCTTCATCCCACGCAGGATGTATACGCCATGCGGCAATACGAATCGATGGGCGAACTGGCGTACATCGACATGCGGAAACGGCAGGCCGTCGATTACATCAAGGCTGACTTCGCCAGATTCGTCGGACTATGCGTAAAGCGGTTCATCTACTTCTGGGCGGGACCGCCGAAAGCAACGCAGCCGCCATGGTTGAACGAAGCAAAAAACTCCTTGTACCTGGCTTCATCCATTTTGACGTTTTGGGGGTTGGCGCGGGCGTTGAGAATGCGCAGACCGGGAGCATGGCTTCTGTTCTGGCTTCTCGCAATTTATCCCGCAGTGTATTACGTAGTTTTTCCCAGTCCGCGCTACCGCGTTCCGATTGAACCGGTCATGGCGATCTTGTGCGTCTTCGTAATCACCGAGGCGGGCAAAAAGGTTACGGCTGGTGCTCCAGATCGACTTTGAGTACATGAATTTGCTTCAGCTTGGGATCGAGGATGACCGATCACAACCCGTTGTCTTCAAAGCCATGGCCGGGCGATCAAGACGACAGAGCTCGTTTCCCAGTGCTCTTTCAAGAAATCCGTCACAAATTTGCGGCCTCTCCTCACAAATTGCGCTTGGGATCGTCTAACGCTCTGAAAGGAAGCACCGATGAAACGCTATCGTCACTCCACCACCCGGGTGGGAGCCTCCCTGGGTACCGTTTTCGCCTTGCTGGCGCTTGCACTGCAAGCGCATGCCTCCGAGCGCCGGGGCACTCTCACTGAAGAATTTCACCAGACTTACGGGATCACGGCCGACGGCCGCGTGGAACTCGACAACATCAATGGCGATGTCCACATCTCCAGTTGGGACCGGAATGAAGTGAAGGTGGACGCAATAAAGTACGCCGACACCAAGGAGCGACTCGAGGAAGCAAAAATCGAGATTGACTCAGGAAAAGACTATCTTTCGATTCAGACCAAGTATCCTCACCGCGATCAGACTTGGAGCCGTGGTTCGCACGAGAATCCGGCGACAGTGGAATACACGTTGACGGTGCCTCGTAGGGTGCGACTGGATGAAATCAAGCTGATCAATGGCGAACTCGATATCATCGGAGTCAGCGGCGAGGTTCGCGCGTCCTGCATCAATGGGCGGCTTAAAGCGCAGGACCTGGCCGGGCGTGCGAAACTCTCCACTATCAACGGCCGAATGGAGGCCCGGTTCGCGCAACTTGCCGGGCAATCTGTGGAGCTAAGTTCAGTAAACGGTTCGGTCGATCTCACCATACCGTCCGACTCCAACGCTGAGGTGGAAGCCAGCACCGTTTCCGGCAGCATTCAGAATGATTTCGGGCTGCATGTCAATAATCATCGCTTTGTCGGACACGACCTGCGGGGAGAGTTGGGCCATGGGGGAACGGAGATAAAGCTCGGAAATGTGAATGGAAGGATTGACATCCATCATGCACAAGATGGCCATGCCATGAGCCCGGCGAAAGATCGCGGCCATCGCGACAAGGATGAGGATGACGACGAGATTTAGCTGCCGCGAACTTCGCGTTAAGCGAATGCCGGACAGCCGAGGGCGGCTGTCGCTCCACAATTCTTGCCGCTCGGAGCGTGCAGCGATTCAGTAGATCGTGTAGCCCGGAGCAGGAGTGCGCAAGTCGGGCTTTGAAGCCATCAGCAGCAGCGCGCCCTCCCGCTTGAACGCCCGCAGATCTTCCAGACTGTTGAACGATTTCGTTTTGTAATCGTCCGGAGTCGGCGTGTCATCCGGAATGCGACGCGCTTCCACATCCTCGAAAGCGTGCTTCTTCAGGAGTTCAACGTATTCGGCGGCCGAACGAACATGCACTGGCACCTTCAGCTTGTCTACCCATTGCAGAGAGTAGGAATTATCTTTGTAGAGGTTGATCAGAATAAACAGCCTGCCCCGCGGCGCCATCACACGGAATAGCTCCATCAAGGCACGGTCCTGGTCTGGGTGGTAGTAAAAGGATTCCACGGAGAGAACTTTGTCGAAGAAATTTTCTTCCCAGGGAATCTGCATGGCCGATCCCCAAACGTAGAGAATATTTTCGAAATCTTTGGAGGCTTCGCGCGCTTGGCGGACCATCTCGTCGGAAACGTCCAGACCGACGACCTGCCCGAATCCTTCGGGCCCTTCGCCGACCAGACGCGCCAGAAGTCGCGTTGCCCATCCTGAGCCGCAGCCGAGATCGAGAACGCGTTCACCGGGGCGCAGATTCATGAGCCGAATCGTTTTTTCGGTGATATCCAGATGATGGCGCTCCATCTTCGGGCCTTCGCCTTCCGCAGCCCAGCGATTGAATTCCCGTTGCAGCTTCTCATCTGGCGTTGGAGATTTCTCAGGCATTCGCATCCTTTCGTCGGCGGGGAACGGCCAGAGGGCGCATTCCGTGAAGTTACACCTCGTCAATATAACGCCACGGAATGGAGAGTTCCATCTAGACGACACGGACTCGTAAGGCGCACAAATCCGCGAGCCGAATTTCTGCGAGCAGCGGAGCATGAATTCTGTGCTACAGTTCTGTTCCTGATGGCAAGCCAGCCACACAATCCAACTCCACAGCCCGATCCCGGCCCGTTGTACTGCCCGAATTGTGCGGAGGAAGTGAACGATCCGCTGACTTGCGGAGATTGCTCGTCGGTCATTTGCCGCCGCTGTGGAACTGCCCTCGAGTCATCGGACGAACTCGGAATCGGATAATGGAGCCTGTCCACCTTTCGCCTTCCACAGGCTCCGCGGGTGAATCCAGTTCCGCAGATCATAGACCTACCCTGGTGCGCGGACTCGGGCTGCTCGACTCGGTGCTGCTGCTGGTCAGCGGCGTTATCGGCTCCTCGATTTTTCTGACTGCGAAAGACATTGCGGGCCCGCTGCCGCATCCGGCGTTGTTTCTGCTGGTGTGGGTTCTGGGAGCGCTGATTTCACTTTGCGCGTGCTTCGCGTTTGCCGAACTCGGATCCATGTTCCCCGATTCTGGGGGCCAATATATCTACCTGCGAGAGGCTTATGGGGATCTGATCGCTTTTCTTTACGGCTGGATGCTGTTTGCGGTCGCCAATGGGGGAACCATCGCTGCGCTCTCCGTGGCCTCCGCGTCATACATCGGGCAGGTGGTGCCGTTTGTTTCACAACAGCACGTCATCTTCACAGTAGCCGGAATTGTATTCACACGCGCACATCTGTTCGGATTGCTTCTGATAATCGTCCTCACTTACGTGAACGTGGTTGGCCTGCGATGGGGCGCCCTGTTGCAGAACGTGTCGACGGCCACAAAGTTCACGGCAATGGCTGCATTCGTCATTCTGGGATTCGCGATTGGCAAGGGTAGCTGGTCCCATTTCAAGCCTGAAGGTGTCAGCCTCACGATGGGTCTCGGTCCGATGCAATTGGTATCGGCGCTGGGAGTCGGGCTGATCGCGGTGTTCTGGGCTTATGACGGATGGGTATACATCACTTGGGTTTCGGGAGAAGTAAAGAATCCGCGGCGAAATGTCCCTCTGGCGATGCTGCTGGGGGTTCTGGCGATTGCGGTGATCTACATCGCCATGAACCTGACGTACATTTACGCACTGCCGCTGAAGCAGATTGCGGCGTATGAAACGATTGCGCACGCGTCCGCCGCCGCATTGTTTTCACCTCGGGCGGCCGTCTGGCTTTCGTTGATGATTGCCGTATCGTGTTTTAGCGCGGCGGCGACCTGCACACTCTCAGGAGCACGCGTGTATCTGGCGATGGCGCAGGATGGAGTCTTTTTCAAACGCATGGCCGTGATCCATCCGAAATGGAGAACACCGGCATTCAGCCTGATCGGCCAGGGATTGTGGGCTGCGGCGCTTACACTGAGCGGACGCTACGACCAGCTTTACACCTACGTTATCTATGGCATGGTGCTGTCGTATACGCTCACTGTCATCGGGATGTTTTTGCTGCGCTGGAAGCGTCCTGATATTCCTCGGCCCTATCGCTGCACCGGTTATCCTTGGCTGCCGGCAATTTACGTTGTGATCGGCACAGCCTGGACCTTGAATACGATCATTACTCGTCCCACCGAGGCGTTCTGGGGAACATTCATTGTGCTGGTCGGGGTGCCCTGGTATTTGTACTGGAAGCGCAGCAACCGAAATATTGCGGTGCAATGAAGTGAAACCGTTCATTCCTCTCCGATTGGCAGTTTCGGCTTGCGGTCTTAACAGCTGAGTGGTATTCCTCAACCTTCTTGTTCACCGCGGCCTGACCCTGGGACATTCTCTTGCCTGAATCCGAAACGAAACAGCACGCGGAAAAAATCGGATTTCTCACCCGGGGGATGTCCATTGCCGATGCCGAAAACGCCAACCGACCGCGGCAGGTAATGGGATTCCGCGATTTGCTGCTGTTTTATGTCATCACCGGTATCAGCCTGCGCTGGATCGCAACGGCGGCGGCCGCAGGGCCGAGTTCCATAATTATCTGGGTTGGAGCCTGGTTCTGCTTCTACACTCCTCTCGCGCTTTCGGTTCTGGAGCTCTCGTCACGTTATCCGACGGAAGGCGGGTTGTACGTCTGGAGCAAGCGAGCGTTCGGGGATTTCTCCGGTTTCATGTCGGCTTGGACCTACTGGACCAGCAACCTGCCGTACTTCCCTGCCGTACTCTACTTCGCCGCAAGCAATGTGCTGTTTATACGGGAATCGCACTGGCAGCACCTGTCCAGCAATTCCAACTTTTATATCGTGTTCTCCCTGCTCACCTTGAGCGCTGCCACTCTGCTCAACATCGTGGGGCTCGATGTGGGAAGGTGGCTGCATAACGTTGGCGCACTCGCGATGTGGATCCCGGTTGGAATCGTAATTGTCATGGGATTCATTGCCTGGCATCGCTTTGGCTCGGCGACGCACTTCTCGCTGCACTCGATGACTCCCAGCACGCATTTCAACGACATCATCTTCTGGTCGGTGCTGACGTTCGCTTTTGGAGGATGCGAGACAGCGTCATTTATGGGAGAGGAGATCAAAAACGCGCGGCGCACCATTCCTTTCGCTCTGCTGACCGGCGGCGTGACGGTTACGATCTGTTACATTCTGGGGACCGTTGGTGTTCTGCTGGCACTGCCTTCCAGTGAGGTCAACAGCCTGCAAGGTCTGGTGCAGGCCGTTTCGAAGACTGCGTCGCGCGTGGGATTTCGGGGAGTGCTGCCCCTGGCCGCATTCCTGATTGCGCTCAGTAATATCGGCGCCGCCGGGGCTTATCTGGCCGCCGTGGCCCGGCTCCCTTTCGTGGCAGGACTCGACCGCTTTCTTCCTCCTGCCTTCGGCTCCCTGCACCCAAGATGGAAAACACCGTGGGTGGCGTTGCTCACTCAGTTCATTCTAGGGGTAGTGTTCATCTTCTTGGGACAGGCCGGCACCAGTGTGAAAGGCGCTTACGACGTGTTGGTCAGCATGGGCGTGATCACTTATTTCATTCCCTACCTGTATTTGTTCGGGGCGATGATCAAGCTTCAGGGCGAAGCGGCAGGACCGGATGTGATCCGCGTGCCCGGAGGAAGCGTGGTAGCGAAGCTCATTGCCTTGGTGGGTTTCATGACCACCAGCCTTACCATCCTTCTGTCGTTGATTCCTCAGCCCGACGAGCCCAATAAACCATTGGCGGTGTTCAAGGTGGTCGGCGGGTGCGGAGCGTTGCTGCTGATTGGCGTCTGGATTTACCTCTCAGGAAGGCGAAGAGCCCGCCAAAAAGCCGCGTAGCCTCGGACGCCCTCGCCGGGGTTGCGCGCAAATGGCCGCTACACAGACGGCCGCTGGATGAACTGCCTCCGCGGCGCACGCGCGCTGGGCGGACGAGGCGTCCGCCCCTACACAGGCGTCGCGGTCTTGCGTGCGGGGTTGAAGAACGGCAGCGTCGTGACCTTCACGTTTGCTTTTAGGCGAATCGCTTCGATGGTTATCTCCATCTGCAGATCAGTCCCGGGCTTGGAGTGTTCCGTCTCCAGACTCGCCAACGCGATCAGCTTTTTCAAAGTCGGGGACCATGCGGTCGTAGTCGCCTTCCCGACCTGCCTGTCCCCCGAATACACTGGGACAGGCACACGCGAAGCCTGCGCCGGCGCCGCGGGTGTGAGCCCATAGCGCTCGTAGAGTTGCTCGACGTCGGTCCAGTCCACAACAAGCCCTGCAAGCTGCCGTGGGACACCATGTTTCGCATCCTTCTCCAGAGCACGCTTGCCGATGAAGTTTTCTTTTTCCAGGTGGACCATCTTGGCAAAACCCAATTCATAGGGGGAATACTTCTGGGTCGCGATGAGCGCTTTCTTGGAGCTGATGTAGTCCACCTCAATCAGCAGCAGGCCAGCTTCTACGCGCGCTACATCGAGCGCCAGCATACCAGCCGCATGCAGATCGAACTGCCTGCCTTTTTCTGCGAGCGCATCCCACACCTTCACCGCATCGTTCCAGGGAATCCAGATCTCGTATCCAAGATCCCCGGTATAGCCAGTGCGGGAGATGTCCACAGGCACTCCGGCAATCTTGCCGCGGGTCACGCGAAAATACTTGAGATTTGAGATATCCGCGTCGGCAACGGACTTTAGCAGCTTCGCCGACGTTGGCCCTTGCAGCGCGAGAGCAGCCACTTTCTCGGAAATATCTTCCACCTGCACGTCCATGTTCAGGCCGTTTTGCCGGAACCACCGCAAGCTGGGATCGGCAGCCGTCCAGCGATAGACGTTTTCTTCGAGGCGCGAAACCGTGCCATCGTCAATGACCTTGCCCTCTTCATCGCACCAGCAGCAATAAATGACCTGTCCCACTTTGACCTTGTTGATGTCGCGTGTGATCACGCGATTCACCAACCGCGTCGCATCCCGCCCGGTGATCATGTACTTGTAGAGCGGCGAGATATCAATCAGAGCAGCCGCGTTGCGGATTGCGTTGTACTCATGCTCGTGATGTACCTCATACACGCTGACCGTGTAATATCCCGACCACTCGCGGTAATTCAAGCTTTGGCACAGCGGGAAAGTTCTCTCGTGGAATGCGGTTCCGATTGGCAAGGTAGTTTCCTCAGTTTCTTCCCTGCCTCGGGTCCGAAACATTCATGAGGCGCAAAGGACGCGAAGCAACATGAAGGGAAGAATCCTGGATTATATATTCACCGCATCTTCGACGCAGCAGGCGGTACCCTCGGCTGACTGCGAGTCATGCGGAACGGCAAATATGCAGACAAATGACGTCGTTCCCGCTAGAATAGCGATTCAACTCAAGGTCATGCGCGCCATCCTGCCCATCTTGTGCAGCATTCTCCGAAGCTGGACCGTGCTTCCCAGCGGACTCTGATCTTTTCTGGCGCTTCGTTCATCCTGCGCGAGTATTATTGCGTTTCCACACGAAAGTTAAAGCGACAAGCTAGGAGCTGACAGCGAATGGCTGGTTCCAATTCTTACGACGTAATCGTTATTGGCGGCGGCCACAATGGCCTGGTGAACTCCGCCTACCTGGCGCGCGCCGGCAAGAAAGTGGTTGTGCTCGAACGCCGACACGTGCTAGGGGGAGCTGCCTGTACGGAAGAAATTGTGCCGGGATTCAAGTTCTCGGTCTGCTCCTATGTCGTGTCGCTGCTCCGCCCGGAGATCATCCGCGATCTCGATCTTCCCCGGCACGGCCTGGAGATTCTGCCGCTCGATGGCACCTTCACTCCCATGCTGAACGGCGACTATCTGTGGCGGGTGAACGATCACGGCAAAACGCACCGCGAGATCGCCCGCCACTCGCGCGTCGACGCGGAAGCCTACGACGAATTTGGCAAGGCGATGCAGGCGATGTGCCGCTTTGTGAAGCCGATCCTCAGCATGGTTCCCCCCGATCCGACGACGCTGAATCCGCGCGAACTGATGAAACTGCTGTTTATCGGCCGCCGCTTCCAGGGCATGTCGAGCTATGACAAGTACAACCAGGTGCAGCTCATGACCATGAGCGCCATTGATTTTCTGGATCAATGGTTCGAGACCGATGTGCTCAAGGCAACCATGTCCGCCTCAGGTATTATCGGAACCTTTCTCGGCGTGCGCTCGCCCGGAACAGCCTACGTTCTGCTGCATCATTACATGGGCGAGATCGATGGCGCATTCCGTGCCTGGGGATTCGCGCGAGGCGGCACCGGCGCTATCTCGAACGCTATTGCCGACGCAGCGCGGGAAGCGGGGGTTGAGATCCGCACACAATCAGGAATTTCGCAGATCCTGGTCAAGAACGGGAAGGCGAAAGGCGTGGTGCTCGCCAACGGAGACGAACTCCACGCGGATGTCATTTCGTCCAGCGTCGATCCGCGGCTGACGTTCACGAAGTTCATTGAAGCGCAACATCTGCCGGGCGATTTCCTCGAGGAAGTGAATCGTTACAAGTTTCGCGGCTCGTCGGGCAAGGTGAATATGGCGCTCGATGCCCTGCCGAATTTCAAATGCATGCCCGGTGCCGGAGCTCACCTGCGAGGGGCAATCTCCATTTCTCCAAGCGTGGAGTACATGGAGCGCGCCTACGACGATGCGAAGTACGGCACGTTCTCCACGCGTCCTTACATTGACATGGTGATTCCGTCACTGACCGATCCTTCGGTTGCCCCTCCGGGTAAGCACGTCTTGTCCTGTTTCGTGCAGTACGCGCCCTACAAGCTGCGTCCCGGCTTGAATTGGGACGATCAAAAAGAAGCCTTCGGCAATACCGTGGTGGATACGATTTCGCAGTATGCGCCCAATCTGAAGGACATCATTATTCAGAAGCAGGTGGTCACTCCTCTCGATCTGGAGCGTGAGTGGGGCCTCAGCGAAGGCAATATCTTCCAGGGCGAACTTTCTCTCGAGCAACTTTTTTTCCTGCGTCCCGTGCCAGGGTGGGCGCAGTACAGAACTCCGATTAAGAACCTGTACATGTGCGGATCGGCCACCCATCCGGGTGGCGGAATCATGGGTGCGAACGGCCGGTTGGCTGCGCTGGAAATTCTTAAAGATGTCAAGGGAGCGGCGTAATCATGGCAGCCAATGGGCAGCGGGATGTCGTCGTAATCGGAGGCGGGCACAACGGGCTGGTCACTGCCTTTTATCTGGCCAAGGCCGGGTTCAAGCCGCTTGTGCTCGAACGCAGTGGACAAGTGGGGGGCGCCGCGATTACGAACGAATTCCACCCGGGATTCCGCTGCTCGACTCTGGCTCACACCTTAGGTCCCATACGTCCCGACATCGTCGGTGACATGCAATTAGAAAAACACGGGCTGCGGATGATCACTCCGGACGTTTGCGTGACAGCGCTTGGTCAAGAGGGTCGGGCGCTCTCGCTTTATCAGGATGCGGCGAAATCCGCGCAGGAAATCTCCACATTTTCTCAGAAAGACGCGAACAAATACCCCGAGTTTGAGCAATCGCTAGGCAAAATCAGCAAGGTCATTGCCAATGCGCTGGCCACGACTCCGCCCAACATCGATGATCCGAGCCGCGGAGATCTATGGAGCATGTTGAAAACAGGGCGGGCGATCCGCGGACTGGGAAAGAAAGACATGTTCCGCCTGCTGCGTTGGGGTCCCATGGCGGTGGCCGATCTGGCTTCTGAATATTTCGAGACCGAACTGTTGCGGGCGGTCATTGCGGCACGCGGAGTGTTTGGAACATTTCTTGGCCCGTGGTCCGCGGGAAGCGCGCTCGTGCTACTCATTCGCGCAGCTGGAGATTCTCATCCGGCTGGCTCGGCGTCCTTTGCCGCGGGAGGAGTCGGCGCGGTTACGCAAGCGATGGCGTCTGCCGCACAATCTGCCGGCACGGAGATTCGTACCGGCGCTGATGTTATCGAAATCCGTGTACAAAACGGCAAGGCTAGCGGCGTGGTGCTCTCGACCGGAGAAGAGATTTCCGCTAAAGCAGTTATATCCAATGCCGATCCGAAGCGGACTCTGCTCAAGCTCACTGATCCTATTCATCTCTCGCCCGACTTCGTACAGAAACTGCAGCACTATCGCGGAAACGGCACGGTTGCAAAAGTGAACCTTGCGCTGTCAGCAGCGCCCCAATTCACCGCTCTGAAAAACGGCGCATCCGGCGCGCTTAAAGGCCGCATTCATATCGGCAACGAGATTGACTACCTCGAACGCGCGTTCGATGAATCCAAGTACGGCCGGTTCTCCAATCAGCCATACCTGGAAGTCACGATTCCATCGCTGACGGATCCGACGCTTGCTCCCGAAGGCAAACACGTAATGTCGATTTACATGCAGTACGCTCCTTACAAACTGAAGGGCGACTGGGAGCAGCATCGAAAAGCGCTGGGGCAGACAGTGGTGAAAACGCTGGCGCAGTACGCGCCAAATTTGCCGGAGTTGATCCTGACGCACCAGATCATCACTCCACTCGATCTCGAGGAAAAATACGGGCTCACGGGCGGGCAGATCTTTCATGGCGAACTTGCTCTCGATCAGTTCTTCACCATGCGCCCGCTGCTGGATTGGGCGCGCTACCAAACTCCAATTGAAAACCTTTATCTGTGCGGGAGCGGGACGCATCCCGGGGCGGGATTAACCGGAGGATCGGGAGCAAACGCTGCCCGCGAGATATTAAAAGACCTCAAGAAATAAATGTGCTGCGGATAGAGGCGTAGCAACGTCGAGGGGTGGCAAGCTGCGCCTCTACGAATTTGCCATAGAACATTTGTCGTAAAGACGTTGCTTGCAACGTCTCTTTTTTAGAAGCAAAACGGCTAATGACTCCCAATGAAAAATTCCGCTATCCTGCTCATCACCTGTCCTGATCGAAAGGGCGAAGTCGCGACCATCGCTGAGTTTATTTACCGCCACAATGGCAACATCCTGCATGCGGACGAGCATGGAGACGAGGAATCTGGCCTGTTTCTCATGCGGGTCGAGTTTGACCCTAAAGACTTCGATATCGATCTCGCCGATTTTGCGAAGCAGTTTTCCCCGGTAGCAGACAAATTTGGCATGAAGTGGCAGCTGGCCCAGTCTTCTCGCCGCCAGCGCATGATCATCCTGGTTTCAAAGTATGATCACTGCCTGGTGGACCTGCTCTACCGTCATAAAAGTGGCGAGCTCTCCTGTGACATTCCATTGATCATTTCGAACCACACTGACAACCAGCGGATTGCGAGTTTTTTTGGCATCCCCTATTGCGTGGTCTCAGTCCCCAAGGACAACAAGGTCGCCGCGGAGACGCGCATTCATTCACTGATCGAGGCGCACCAGCCCGACTTCATGGTGCTCGCCCGCTACATGCAAATTCTCACGAACGACTTCGTAAACCGCTATCCGCAGCGCATTATCAACATCCACCACTCCTTTTTGCCGGCTTTCGTGGGGGCGCGCCCGTATCATCAGGCATTTGAACGCGGCGTGAAGCTTATAGGGGCAACCAGCCACTACGTCACCGAAGTGCTTGACGACGGTCCCATCATCGAGCAGGACGTGGTGCGAGTTTCCCACCGGGATACCGTCGAAGACATGATCCGCAAAGGGCGCGATCTGGAAAAAGTCGTGCTGTCGCGCGCGGTTCGGGCGCATGTAGAGAACCGCGTTCTTGTCTATGGCAATAAGACCGTGGTCTTCTAAGCTTAAATCCAGAAGACGGTTTATAAAGGCATTCCAACCCCCGCCGGAGCGCCTCCCAACAGTAACTTGAGTAACCTTTCAGCTTCCGTTGAACGTTAGTAAAGTTTTAAAGGAATGTTTGTTCGCGGGGGCAGAATTTGGCCGAAGATCTTCGGTTTGAATTAGCTATTTTGGCGACCGTACAGGGCTTCTATCAGAAGCTCTTGCGAAACACGCTCGGCGGGGAAGTTCCGATCCCGAGTGGCCTGGATGAGGACGCTCTCCGCCATTCCGAGCGCGAGTTGCCCAATACGCTATCGCGGATGTACCGCTGGCTGCACCTGCTCGATATGGCGATCACTCCCGCGATGCTTCGCCAGGCACTTACGCCCGACACCGATTCCGAAGTTGCCGAAGCGCTGCTGCGTTATTTTGTGCGCCGGCGGGAAGCTACGGACATCAACCGGGACAAGACCGATCTCATTGCCACATTCCTGTATCGTCATCCCAGAGTGCCTGGGCAGTGGGAGCAGAGCGGTTATGGACTGGATGGGGCGCTGCCGCTGTCCCCCTTTGAAATTGCGCTGATTGAAATTCTTGCCGATACAGACGTGCCTTCGTTACCGGAGGAGCACGTACAGTTGCTGCGACGCTTTGATCCTTTCCTGGAGGAGGTGAGCCGGTTTCGCGATTTCAACGCTCTCATCGACTCCGGAATGATCGGCCGGGTACGCGAACTGAAGCAGTGGCTGGATTCATCTTTCTATCACCCCGGCGTGCTGGCGACGGTAGCCGCGTATAACACCGGGTTCGGAAAGAAGTTCGACGACCTGTTCGTGAAGGCTTTGGGCGAGATCAAGAATTTCGGGCAGGCACTGGAGGAGATGGGGGGGACGATCCTCACGACCGTCGACGGAGTGGAAGTGACCGTGGAGCATGTGGCGGCAATCGAAGAAAAACAACTTCTGCAGGCTGACTACGGCAACGCCTTCGAAAAGTTCCGGCGGGTTTCCAAGCTGAAAAAGGAACTGGATCGCCGTCCGCCGATCCGGCGCGCACTCTTAACACCCGCGGGTCAGACGACTCGCGCGACGGGTAGCGCGGCGGCAGGTGCAAAAGCTGCGAAGGCGGCGGCAGCCAGGGTTCCAGCGGCACCGCCGGTGTTCCAGCCGCCGGCAATTACCGCCCAGCAGATTTCCGCAGAACAAGGCAAGCTGCGCCGCGTGGAAGAATCCATTCGCGTGTTCGTACGCGTCGCCGATCCGAAATATCGGCAGATCGTTCCCATGCGCTTCTTCAACCTTACATTGACGACTTCGGAAGCCGACGCATATAGCGCCGCATACCTGGAAGAAAAAAGCTTGCGTGCGGACGTCGCGCGCACCCTCATCCGGATGGTCTCGATCTCGGCTCGCATCAGCACCGAACTGGAAGAACTGAAGCGCAGCCAGAAGATGTCGTCGCTATGGAAGCTGCACGCCGACTCCATTGTTGTGCTGCTCGACATGGCGAGCAGCGCAACCGAAGATGCCGGCATGGTGGCGAAGAGTGCTGAGCAAAGCGGGTCGGTGCCGGCGGCGAAGTCCATCCACGAGTCCGTTGCCAAATTGCGCAGACAGGCGGACGTGGCGGTGAAGACATTGGCGAACGTAAGTTAGATGCCGGGAGTGAAACCGCTACGGTGTGTGAAGACGCCTGCTGACGTTAGGACCTAGTCGCTGGTAATCTCGCGTGTTCCAGGTGTAGAGAATATCTGCATGAGCCTTGATGGCGCACGCTCCCAAAAGAGCGTCGTACAGAGCCCCTCCTTCGATACCCAATCCGGCGGCCTCGCGGATGGCCGAAATGTACTCGGCAACCCCAAGAGCAATCAGGTTCAGCCGTTCGCCAATTATATCCAAGCACATGAGTGCCTGTTCCGGTGCTGCGCGGTACTTCCCTGGTAGACGCGTCAGGCTGGCGTACACCTCGGCCAGGGAATGGGCGCCGCAATACGCGGTGTTACGATCGGCTCGGGAAAAAACAGATAGGCTGCGCTCATGGTGCTGGTGTCCGGGAACAAAGATGGGCACCAGCACCGATGTGTCAAAAAACGATCTCACCGGGACTTCCCCTGCCTGCCGGATCGAGCTTTGAGCTTGGAGTGGCCGAGCGCGGAGCGCTCACGCTCGCTCCGGATGTCATGCAGTAGCCGGTTGGTATCGGCTGCAGAAATCGCTTCGTCGAAATCGAGAACCCAAATGCCCTGCTTCTTCCTCATCCCGACGCGGTTCCTGATGGGGCGGAGGACGATTTGATCTTCGGAAGTCTCGAGCTCCAAGGAATCCCCCGCTGAAAGCTGCAACTCATCCCGCACAGGCTTGGGCAAAACTACGCGGCCGGCTTTGTCCACCGTTAGAGTGGTATTCATTATGGTAGTTTACCATATCATTTGGCATTTTAAATGGCATTACCACATGGACGACGGTGGACCGTCCTCCAAGACGTGCAGTTCCGACACTCTCTAACAACCGGAATCTCGACGCTTTGGCGGTTGCACAAAATCACCGGCCTCGAACTGTCAACTGACCTACGACGAGGAGTGTCGACAGATCGGGAAATGAACGGTCGTTGCATTAATGAGGGCAAGCAAAAGACGGGCGATTCTTCGCCCGTCTCTACTTTCAAAACACGGCAACTCAGTTAATGTCGAACTGCTCCTGATGGACGGCCGGATCGCTTTTCACGATGATGGTCCGCTTGGTCATCTCTTCCATCTCGTTCAGCAGCTTAGCGTTGTTGGACTTCAGTTCTTTGGCGACTTCCGGGTGCACGCGCAGCATGACGTCTTCGTGCTCCAGATGCTTGGCAATCTTGCGCATCTCCACGTAGATCTCATTGCAGATGGTGGTCACCGATTTCACGTATCCCGTAGACTGGCAATATGGGCATGGCGCTCCGATCGTGCGCTCGAGCGATTGCTTCACGCGCTTGCGGGTAATCGCCACCAAGCCAAAATCGTTGAACTGCAGCGTCTTTGAGGGAGCTCGATCGTGCCGCAACTCTTCTTCCAGCGCTTGCATGACGCGCTGCCGGTTGCGGCGCTCATCCATATCGATGAAATCGATGATGATGATGCCCCCCAGATCCCTAAGCCGAATCTGCCGGACGATTTCCTTGATAGCGTCTACGTTCGTTTTAACGATGGTGTCTTCCAGACGTTGCGTCTTGCCGACGTATTTGCCGGTGTTGATGTCGATGGCGACCAGAGCCTCCGTCTGATTGATGACGATGTAGCCGCCGCTCTTCAGCCATACCTTCGACTTCAGTGCCTTGTTCATCTCTTCGGTCAGGCCGAATTGTTCGAACAGCGGCGTCTCTTTCGTGTAGAGCTTCACCCGCTTTACCATGTTGGGTTGGAAGCGGTTGAAGAACCGCAGAATGCGTTCGTATTCCGGTTCCGTGTCGACCCAGATCACATTGAAGTCAGACGTAACCTGGTCGCGCAATACGCGTTCCACCACGTTGAGATCGTGATAGATCAAAGCCGGGGGCTTTGAATTCTCGGTCCGGTTTTTGATGTCCTGCCACAAGCCCTTTAAAAATCGAATGTCGGCGCGGAGTTCTTCTTCGCTGGCGCTTTGCGCAGCCGTGCGCACGATGAATCCTCCATGCCCGTTCTCGCGCTCGCTGAGAATAATCCGCTTTAATCGCTGCCGCTCTTCCTCGGAAGAAATCTTGCGCGATACTCCGGTGTGATTCACCGTGGGCATGTAGACCAGAAACCGTCCGGGCAGAGCGATGTGGCTGGTAATGCGCGCGCCTTTCTTGCCGATCGGTTCCTTCGCAATCTGAACCAGGATCTCCTGCCCTTCCTTCAGCAAGTCACTGATGAGGGGCACGGGAGCGGATTCGCGGCGGCGGAAACGCCGTCCTCCTCCTCCACCTCCGCGACGGCCACGATCACGGCGATCGTGTCCGGCACGATCGTAACCCGGACGTCGCTGTGAACGCTGGGTGTAACCGGCGGTCGTCGCCGGGCCGCGAACCTCTGCCCGGGCGTCAACTGTGCCATTGCCGCGCGCCTCAGCGTCGAGCATCGCCTCGGCCTCCGCCTGAGCTTCTTCGAGCTCGGCTTCCTCGGGATCCTCTTCCGCGGGCGATCCGTCACCAGCCGCTACCTCGCCGGACTCTACTGCGGCTTGCAGATGAATCTCAGAGACAGCCTCCCGGGCATCGCCATTCAACTCCGACCCGTCCGCCGCCCGCGTTTCTTCTTCAAATTCGTCATAACCTTCATCCGAAGAAGACTCGTAGTGAGCAGTATCAGCTTCCTCTTCTTCGATGGTTTCTTCTTCCATCGTGCCCGGCGCGGCAAATGCGGGAGCTTGTTCGTCATGCAGGTGGTGAGGGATCGCAACGCTCAGTTCATCCACCGCGGAACTCGGCTGAGCAGCGTCTTTGAAGTCGTCCTGGGTGTTTTCCGAGAAATCGGTGGAAGCCACCGGCGCCGTACTTCGAAAATCCCGGTTCCATGACGCTGAGGTGGAAGCTGATTCCGCCGGTTCGTCCGCATCATGGACATGCTCGTGCCGCTCATGCAATGGCTCCAGCAGCGCCTGAGGCGCGGCAAAGATAGGTTCATCGTCGGGAAATGCTGCGGTGACCGGAGCCGCAGGTTCCGAACTCCGCTCGGACGAAACCTCCGTTGCGGATTGCGCCGGGTGCGCTTCTTCAGCCGCAGGTTGCTGGTAGCGTTGGTATTTGGAGATCGACTCGCCAGGCAACAGGATGGGTTGATATCCGGGCGGCGGACCAGACGGCCGCGAGGGCTGAATTTCGGCCGGACGCGCATGCCGCGATTCCTGCTGCCGATCCCCGCCGCGATCGTAGCCGCGACTGTCCCGGCCGTCCCGGCGCCCCCCACGTCGACGCCGGCGCCCTCGCCAGCTTCGATCGTTCGATGGAGCATCATTGCCGTTAGCCGGTTCCGCGGGTTCGCCTGGAGCTGCGCTGGCATGCGTTTCCAGTTGACCGGCTTCGACTGTTTCTTCCTGGGTCGCTTCCACTAGATTCGGCTGGGCACCACCTTCCGGGCTTGCGGCGGAAGCCGATGTTGCCTCGTCCTGCGGCGCCTGCGGACGCAAATCCCGCACTCCTCGACCGGCCGGAACTACGTCGGTCAGGTCGTCATCGTGCTCTTCCAAATCCATGAAATCGGAAACATAGAGGAAGGCATCGCGTTCCAATCCAATGTCGACGAATGCCGATTGCATGCCTGGCAGCACGCGGGTGACTCGGCCCTTGTAGATGGAGCCAGCTAAGGTGTACTCGTTCTCGCGTTCCAGATAGACTTCCGCGAGCAGGTCGTCTTCCACCAGCCCCACCTTGGTTTCGTGAGGGGTAGAAGAGACAAATAGTTCCTTGTTCATTGAACACTCCGGTCCCGCCGACTCTTCTATGAGTCAGTCGGGCTTCACCGGGGCGGAGCCAGGAAAGATGCGGGAGGAGGAAGCTTCGCGATGTTGCCCCGAACGGGGGACGGCGCAAAAAGAGAGGAAGACAGGGAAGTCGTTCCCTCAGTATGTTCCGTTGCACAAGCGTTAAGAGTCTTTTGCACTGAATCGCTTTACATTCTGCCGGGGTTGTGACCGCACTCTCAGACCTTCTGGATCGGGGGGCCGTTCCCTGCCCGGCTACTGCTCAGCTTCAATCCTGCCCGGCCTTTACTGCTCGATTGGCCGGTGAATGCCCTCTTAACGCGAGGGCGATCGATATGTTTGGGCTGCGCCTCCAGGCACAGCACAACTGCTTCCCTGCCGGTCTTCCTTCGTTCAGATCCGCTCGTTCCTGAACCCTTGATCAGCTCTCCAGCCGGCTCACCGGCTAGTTCACAAAGCGGCGCATACGAACATTCATAACCATCCCCAGCGCCAGGAACATGAACAACACAGAAGACCCACCGTAACTCATTAATGGCAAGGGTATTCCAGTGACCGGCATAAAGCCGACCACCATGCCGACATTGACCAGGATATGGAAGCTAAGCACAGCCACCACACCCATTACGACGAACGTGCCAGCGCGGTCGGGCGCTGTTTGCGCATTCTGGGTCAAACGCATCAGCACAATGAAGTATAGCAGCAGAACCCCGAGAGCGCCTACGAATCCATGTTCCTCGGAAAACGCCGCAAAGATGAAGTCGGTTTGCGGGACCGGGAGAAAGGCACCATGTGTTTGCGAGCCTTTACCACCCCAAAGTCCACCCGAACCTACCGCAATCTTGGATTGCTCAACTTGGTACCCGGACCCTTGGGGGTCGAGTTCTGGGTCGAGGAAGCTGGTCAGTCTCTGCTTCTGGTAGGTCTTTAAAACATGAACCCGGGGGACGTAGAAAACCGCGGTTATTCCCACAATCGCGAGCAAGCCGACGGCTAGCCCTTGTTTCCAGTGCATACCACCCAGAAAAACGCCCATTACTGCAATGGGAACATAGGTGAGCGCGGTGCCAAGGTCAGGCTGTGCGAGAACCATCAGCATTGGCACGCCCACCAGGGCTCCAGCCTTCAGGAAATCGGACCAGGAGAGATCGCGATGCCGCAATTCGGCAAAGTACCGGGCTACGGCAAGGATCAGGATCAGCTTGACCCATTCCGAAGGCTGGAAGTGATTGCCGCCCGGCATCTTGATCCAGCGGCGGGCTCCTAGATACTTCTGGCCGAACACCATCACTGCCATGAGCGAACCGACTCCGGCGATGTAGAACCAGTGAATCTGCTCCAACAGCGCCTGGTAGTTCACCAGGCTCATGAGGAACATCACGCCGACTCCGGCCACGACCCAATAGATCTGCTTGATGTGGGCGCCGGCGAACTTGGTGTGCATGGTCGCGCTGTGGATCTCCATCACGCCCATGCCGCAGAGGAGCAGCACGAAGATCAGCAGAAGCCAGTCAAAATCACGGAATGAAACGTAACGGGACATCAGGTATCAGTTCTCAATTGTCCTTACTCGGGCGGCACGACGCGTCGTGCTCTTCCGAAAACACTTAAAAGGCAAGTCCTCGCTATGAGAAACTTCGCGTGCGCTGTCATCCTGAGCGCAGCGAAGGACCTATGCAGTCTGCTCGCGGCAAGAAGATGCATAGATCCTTCGCTGCGCTCAGGATGACAGAGAGTGCTAAGTGCAACATCAATTCATCCCTGGCGCTGCCGTCGCCAACACCGGTCGCTTGTTCGGCACTTCGACAATGAACCGCGCTGCCTCTAGCGGATCCTTCTCCCCGGTGTCCCCCGGGTCCGACCACAGCCCGCCGACATCGACAGTGCCATTGCCTTTCGGCTTTTCCGTCATCTTCTGGGGATTGCGGTCGCGCTTTTCGACGTACGCCTTGATTACCTGGGTCGCGAGTCGCGCCGCGAGCCTGCCGTGTTCGCCGCCTTGAAACAGTACGCACACGACAATGTCCGGATTACGCCGAGGGGTGAACCCTACAAACCAACCATTCTGGGCCAGGGCCTCACTGTTTTTGAACTTCGCGCGCGTTGCCAGGGAAACGATCTGCGCCGATCCGGTCTTGCCGGCAATATCAATTCCAGGGATATGAGCCGAAGGAGCCGTGCCCTCGGGCAACAGCACCCGTGACATCGCGTCGGTGATGAAGTTCCATCCGGCGGGATCCACGCTCACCGTCTTCACGTCTCCGTAGTGCCCAGCTTCCACGTATCCCGGAGGCATTTCGGAGGGATTGATCAGGTGCGGCACAACCATTTTCCCGCCCATCGAAATCGCGCTGATGGCACGCAGCAACTGCACGGGAGTAATCGCAATAGCACCCTGGCCGATCCCGACGGAAATCGTCTCGCCTGCGAACCATTTCTGCTTGAAGTTCCGGATCTTCCATTCTTCTGAGGGCATCACGCCCGCTACTTCGTTGGGCAGATCGATTCCAGTCTTCTGACCGAGGCCAAAATCCGTGGCGTACCTGGCGATACGGTCGATCCCCAGTTTGTTTGCCAATGTATAGAAGAAAACATCGCAGGATTGATAAATTGCCTTTTCCAGGTCGACGGCACCATGGCCCCCCTTCACCCAGCATCCGAACCGGCGACCGTAAAACTCAGCCCCGCCAGTGCAATTCACGTGCAGAGTCTGCGCGAGCCCCTCTTGCCAACCCGCAACCGACATGATGATCTTGAAGGTTGATCCAGGCGCCAGTTGCGCTTGAATGGCTTTGTTCAGCAGGGGCTTATCCGGATCCGTGACCAGCCGGTTCCATTCCTCCCGCGAAACGCGAACCGCGAAATCATTCGGATCGAAAGTCGGTCCGCTGGCCATGGCGAGGATTTCACCCGTGTGGGGATCCATCGCAACAATGGCCCCATTCTTCCCTTCCAAGGCCTGTTCCGCGGCAATCTGCAGGTCAATATCGACGGTGAGCTTGAGCGGCTTTCCGGGAACGGCTTCGGTCTCGCCCAGGCGCCCGACTTCCCTGCCCCGGCTGTCCACGAGGGCCTGGCGAAATCCGTTCGTGCCCATCAGCAGATTGTTGTATTGCCGCTCAACGCCGGAGATGCCCACCACGTCTCCCGGGTTATACAACTCAAACTGCGGCTGGTTGAGCATGTCGTCGGTGACTTCGCCGACGTATCCGACCAAGTGTGCCATGAATCCGTTGCGTGGATACAGGCGCCGGTGCGCCATGATCGTATCCAGTTCCGGCAGTTCGTTGCGATGGGCCTCGATGAACTGCAACTCGTCCGGAGTGATGTCCTCTTTCAGGAAAATGGGCTGGTACTGCGGCATGGTCGCGAAGCGGCGAATGCGTGCCCGCACCTCGTTCGGATCCAAATGCAGCCCTTGGGCGATGAAATCCGCGTCCGCGTTCAAATCCCGCGAGGAGTCGCGCAACAGCAGGGCAGAAAATGAAGGATAGTTATCGACGATCGTGCGCCCGTAGCGGTCTAGAATTTTGCCGCGAGGCGCAAGCACCGGCACGTTGCGAATCCGGTTTTTTTCCGCAGCCAGGGAGTAGTAATCCGCCTGCATGACCTGCAGACGCCACAATCCATATGCCAGAACCAGAAAAATGCCGAGAATGATGTATTGCGCCGCAGTCAGGCGCTCTTCCGACACTTTTTCGTCGCGGCCGAACATAGTTCAGTACCCGGTACCAAGTCGCCAGCACCCAGTTTTTGAGGAGTCCTCGTCACTGCGGCAAGCTTGGGTGAGTTTTGGGGTTAATTCCATTGTAATCCCGAGCCCCGCGTCATCCGAGGAAGACGGTAAACCAAGGTCATCAGACGACTTTGGCCGACCACAGGTGCTCAATGTTGGTGTGGCCTCAGGCCGCACGACTAAGTCGTGCTGCCCATTCCAATCCATTTACTTCCCAAACGTATTTGTAAGACAAATTCTTAGGACTGCTCTTCATGTCCGCTGCTTGAACCTGTCAAGAGCGAAATAGAGAAATGTTCCCAGCACCGCATTCGCCAAGCCCGCCCATACGCCGTGCGACCAACTCCAACTCTGGGACATATTCACCAGTGCCCGGGCCACGGTGAAGTACACTGCCGAATGGACCAGGTAGAACCCGATTGTGATCAGGAACCTGGCTCCTGCATTTTCAACGTCCAGCTTCACGCCCAGCGACGATGCCCCGTAGCCGACAACTGTCTTGGAAATTCCGTAGATTCCGATCGGATTATGCCCGAGCATATCCTGCGCCAGACCGATAAATGCGCCTGTCAGCAAACCCGCAATCGGACTTCGCCGTGCCATGGCAAAAAAGATTGTGACCAGGAGGGGCAGGTCGAAATACACCGCAAACCAGGGAAACCGCAAGGGCACAAATGCCTGCACAAAAAGCGAGAGCAGGGGGACAAAAATGGTGACCGGAATACTGAACCGGTAAACCTCAACCTGCTCCCCAGATGTGTAAGTGATAGGCACGCTAGTGTGGGTCGTTATCGTCGGCCGCGGGCTGGGAATTGGATTGAATCGGGGCGGGCGTTGCTGGTTTCTCTTCCGCGACACCCTGAGCGGGAACGTCTGGCGCGGTGGTGCCTGCCACGGAAATCTTTGGCTTCGCCGCCGCCGGTAAACCTGGAGTTCTGGACAGTGGCTGCTGCGCGGAACCGGAGCCCGGAACCGGCGACGCATTCTTCGGGGCGGGAGCATTTGCAGACGTGATCGGACTGGTGGTTTTCGGCTTCGGGCCGGGAATCACGCCCGTGCCAACACCCGCAGATTGCGCAGACGATCCGGGAATTGTTCCTGCGGCACTCGTAGCGGGAGGCTTGTCGGGCACAGACGGCAGCCGCTGGGCCAGGATATCGGCCGCGCGTACGCGTTTGTCTTCTGCGATCGCCTGACGCTCCTGTTTTTCCAACAGAACCAACACTTCTTCCAACTTGCTGAGATTCGAAGCCGGTTTGATCTTGATGGTCAGGAACAGGTCTTTCCCGTTCCCCACTTTGCTCACAGCACCAACGGGCAGTCCCTTGGGAAAGATCTGGTCGCCGCCGCTGGTGAGCACCACATCTCCGGCCGCAACCTGCTCATCACTCATCACGCGCTCGAGCATGACTTCGCCATTTGGGGCGCCGCGTAACACGCCTTGCAGGCGCGACTTTTCCAGGATTGCACCCACTCCGCTGCTTTGATCGTTGATCAGCAGGACCTGCGAGACGGTGGGATAAACCATCAGCACTTTCCCGACGATGCCCTGCGCAGTGATGACGGCCATGTCGCGGCGAATCCCTGCGTTCTCCCCCTTATCGATGTAGACCACACGCGACATGTCGCTCCCGCTTGAGCCGATCACTTGGGCGGCTACAGTCTTGGAAACAAATTGTTCCTTAAAGGCGAGGAGATTCTGCAGGCGATGAGCCTGGGCAGCGTCCTCGCTCAGCCGCACCTGCTCCAGCCGCATCTGCTCGATCTGTTCTTTAAGTTGCCGGTTCTCGGCGCGCACCCCGCGCAGATAGAAGTAGTTATGCCAGAGGATTCCTGTGCTGTTGCGCACCCAAACGAGGGAACGTTCGAGAGGACTCATGGCGCCGACGGCCCAGACGCGAATCAGCCGGGTATCCTGCGTGGCGTTGCCACGCTTAACCTGCATCGCCAGCCCGAGCACCTGAAGAAACAACACTCCTACCAGGATGATCAGGTTGCGATAACGGCTGAGGACGGATTCCATAAAAGCTTTGGGCTATGAGCAGTGAGCTATGAGCAAAACCACGAATGAACTAGAACGCATTCGCTCACAGCGCATGGCTCATTGCTCCCTGTCCTATTCAATCGAGATCTTCCTCAGCAGCTTGAAGTCGGAGAGCATCTTGCCAGTGCCGAGCACCACGCTGCACAGCGGATCGTCGGCGATCGAGACCGGCAATCCGGTTTCTTCGCGAATCCGCTTGTCCAGGTTCTTCAACAAAGCACCGCCGCCAGTGAGCACAATGCCACGATCGCTGATGTCGGCGGAAAGCTCCGGAGGCGTGCGCTCCAGCGCCACGCGGATTGCGTTCATGATCGTCGAAACACACTCGCTCAGCGCCTCGCGGATTTCACCATCATCCACCGTGATGGTCTTGGGCACGCCCTCAATCAAGTTGCGGCCCTTGATCTCCATGGTCATCGGCTTGTCCAACTGATGCGCCGATCCGATTTCCATCTTGATCTGCTCTGCCGTGCGCTCGCCGATCAGCAAGTTGTACTTCCGCTTCAGATAATTCATGACAGCTTCGTCCATCTGGTTTCCGGCCATGCGCACGGAACGGGAATAGACGATACCACTCAATGAAATCACCGCGATGTCAGTCGTACCACCGCCGATGTCCACCACCATGTTGCCGCTGGGCTCGGTGATGGGCAGCCCGGCACCGATCGCCGCGACCATGGCTTGCTCCACCAGGTGCACTTCGCTGGCCTTGGCGCGATAAGCTGAATCCATCACAGCCCGCTTTTCCACCTGGGTAATCTCCGAAGGCACGCCAATGACGATCCGTGGATGCACTAGCATCTTGCGGTTGTGTGCCTTCTGGATGAAGTAATTCAGCATCTTTTCTGTGACTTTGAAGTCGGCGATCACTCCATCCTTCATGGGCTTGATGGCGACGATGTTTCCGGGCGTACGTCCCAGCATCTCTTTCGCCTCTTTGCCCACGGCCTCGACCTCACCCGTGTTCTTGTTAATGGCGACGATCGAGGGTTCGTTCACGACGATACCCTTGCCCCGCGCATACACGAGGGTGTTTGCGGTGCCGAGATCAATCGCCAGATCGCTGGAGAAAATACTGAAGAGCGACCGCAGGTTGTGGTTACGCGTGGGGCCTGAGTGAAATCCGTTATTTGACATGGCGAGTCATCCGTTGTCCTACACTGATGGCATACCCAGGCGTTTCCCGGGCGTGCTTTTTAGCTTTTCAGGGATGACTAACTCCATTGTACGCGCGGTCAGCCAGCCCTGCTCACACCGAAAGTTCTTGTCGAGGGCGGCCAAAAGTCGCACGGGAACCCGCCCAGACTACTGAATCACAATCTTCTTCTGCTGCGTGTTCACGCCACCCTGTGCCGTCTGTGCGGTCACCGTGATGACAGCCTCGCCGGTCGGCAGCGGCGGGGTAAAGTAGTGAAATTGCCCGTCGGAACTGATCATCGGGACCTCGCTGCCGTTGACCATGACCCTTGCCCCGATCTGAGTTTTGCCTGTCACTTCAATTACATGCCCATGCTGAATGAACGGGTCCAGTTCCAGATCGATGGCTTCCGTCTCCTTGCCCTTGGAAATGACGGTGAAGCGGTTCTTCTCGCTCTCCACCGATTCCTTTCCAGCTGCGTCGTAAGACTGGACCATCCAGTAGTACGCACCCACTCCCAAATTCGTGACGGTTACAGCCGCTGTATTAACCTTTTTGTCAACGAGTGTAGAAGAAAAATATGGATTGCGGGAGATACGAAGGCGGTACCCGACTGCATTCGCCATCGCCGTCCACGAGAATTCAACATCTTTCGTTGTTTCTCCTGATGAAAACAGGGGAGCCATATTGGCAGGCGCAATCGGCGTAGGCGGACCAATCTCTTTGGCTTTTTCAAGACGTGACTGGGGTCCATGGAAGCTTACTTTTTCCCAGTTGGCCAGCTTTACCGTTTCGCCATTGCGCGTGACCTCGCCGGTTCCTTTCTTGATCAAGATTTCGTGCTGGTCGCTTTTGGGATCGTTATGAACCTGAGCGGCAGAGTCGGGCGACAACGAGGCCGTTGCCCCGGCAACGATTACCTGGGATTTGGACCCCTGGCTGTAGGTCGCGGTGGAAAGATCTACGGTGCCGGTGCTCACCGCGACCGCCACATTGGTTTGTGCCTGATCATTGGCTGAGTTCTCCTCAATCACAATCAGCGAGTCCTGCTTCACGGTGTAACTGGTACCGTCATTGAAAACGACCTTGGCCATTCCTTCTGAACCGGTCTGAACGACATCCCCTTTTTCCAGCGGAATGTTATAGTCGGCGGGCTGCCAACTGTTTCCGCTGCCCTTCTTCACTCGGACCGTTCCATCCAGAGCCGTGAAATGCGCTTGCTGCGCCGTGACGACGCCGGCGCCTACGGACGGGTTCATGCCCGCAACACGCTCCAACAACCTGCCGAAAATGTCGCTCGCTTTCCTGACGCTGTTCTGGCTGAACTGCGGAAATGTAAAGCGGACGGCGACACCGAACATGAAAAGCGCCGACAGAATCAGCAAGGCCAGACTACGGTACGTGACCGTCGTCCACGCGACGTGGATCCCTGGTTTGCGATCGTCGGAAGACACTTTGACCTGAGAATTCCTCGTATAGCTTTCGTGAAGATCCGCTAGAAGAAAACGGTAGCACAGGAAAAACCGAGGAACGAACAGGTAATGAACTTGGAGGGTTACCGAAGTGCCAAGCCAATCCTGGCAAGGTTCAGTCCCATTCCGGAATTGAGAAAACTTGCTTAAGTCTTGCGCTTGCAAGCTTCTCCAGAGTTATCCTTAGGGCCCATGGGCACCTCGAGTTCGACGCTCCCCGGGGCGGAGATCAGCCAACGATCGTGGCTGAGCAAAGGCATGGCGATGATCTGGGCAATCGCCTTAGCCAAACTCGTCTTCCACATTTACTTCAACAACCAGTATGGCTATTTCCGGGACGAGTTCGACTACATGTCGTGCGGCGACCATCTGCAGTGGGGGTATGTGGACCAGCCGCCCATGATTCCGTTTCTGATCCACATCTGCCGCGCGCTGCTGGGCGATTCCCTGCGCAGCATTCGTTTTATCCCGGCGCTCGCATCTTCACTGCTGATCGTACAGACGGGCGTCCTCACGCGTGAACTCGGCGGCCGAAGTTATGCGGTGCTGCTCAGCGCAATCTGTGCGGTCATTGCGCCGCAGTATCTCTCCAATGGAAGCCTGCTCACCACTAACTGTCTTGAACCTAACCTCTGGATGGGTTGCGTGTATTTCGCCATCCTCGCCATCAAACGCCAGAACCAGCGCTATTGGGCATGGTTCGGAGTGGTTGCGGGTCTCGGCCTGGAGGAAAAGTATTCGATTGCGGTTTTCGGGTTGGGAATTGTTGTGGGACTGCTGCTGACGGAGCACCGCCGCGTATTTCTTGACAAGTGGATCTGGATCGGGGGGGTCGCCTCTTTCCTCATAATTCTACCCAACGTATTGTGGAACGTTCATTACGACTGGCCATTCGTGCAGTTGATGCGCGCCATCCGGGCAGAAGGTCGGGACGTAGTGTTGGGCCCGGTGGATTTCTTCGTGCAACAAACATTGCTCTTGGATCCCATCATTGCGCCCATCTGGCTTGCGGGATTCATTGGGCTCCTCTTTTCGTCTCGACTGCGACCCTACCGCATGCTGGGCTGGTGCTACCTCGTTTGCTATGCAGCTTTCTTCGTGTTGCATGGGAAGGCGTATTACCTGGCGCCGATCTATCCGATGCTGCTAGCCGCCGGGGCCGTGATCATCGAAGGTGCTCTCGACGGTAAAGCAACTATTCAGAAGCGTCTGCAATGGTTGAAGCCTGCAATCGCAGTCATCGTGCTGGCAAGCGGTGCGCATTTGGTGCCCATCACGGTTCCGGTTCTTTCCCCGGAAGGATTTCTCGCTTATACGAAGACGCTGCCCTTTAAACTGCCGGTAACGGAGCATTCGCATGCCCGTGCCGCTTTGCCGCAGTGGTATTCAGACCAGTTTGGCTGGCAAGAAATCGCGAATGAGACGGAAATTGCGTGGAACCGGATTGCCGCCGGTGAGCGCTCCGATTGCGGCATCTTTGCGCAGGATTACGGCCAGGCCGGAGCCGTCGACTTCTTCGGCCGCCGGCGCGGCTTACCCCGGGCCATGAGCGGCGATCGTACGTACTGGCTATGGGGTCCGTACAGCTACTCTGGCAATTGCATGATCGTGCTCGATGATCGCCATGAAGTTCTCGAGCGCTACTGGCGAGAGGTTGAACTCGTCGGTGTCTCAGCGCCAAATACCTACGCGCTGGAGCAACAGATTCCGGTCTTCCTGTGCAAAGGTAAGAAGTTCGATTCCTGGGCGAACGAGTGGCCGCATCTGAAACGCTGGCGATGACGCCAAACAAAACATACATCGCGTGCTTCTGTTTGAAAGCGGCCTATGGGCTTGACTTCCGCGCGCTAGCTCTAACACAATCCCGAATTCAAGCTTTCATCGCATAGTCACTCACGTCAAATTCCCAGAGAGGTCCCATGTACTCGCTCGAACGCACCGCTGGTTGGTTTTTACTCACGAGTTTTCTCGGTCTCCATCTGTTCGCCCAAACCATTTCGCAGCCCACCGTCTGGGCCACCAAGCCGGATGTGAGTGCTTTCGAAAAGATGGAGAACGACCGGCTGGCTGCGGCGCGACGTGAGGTCGATACGCTGGTTGCAGTCAAAGGGGCGCGAAGCGTCGAGAATACACTTGCACCCTTTGATGAGGCGATTCGCCAGATCAATTCCGCGGCCTATCTGGCCGGACTGATGCAGCAGGTGCATCCGGATGCGGCTTTTCGCGATCACGCGACCGCGCTGGTCACCAAAGCTTCAGCCGCGCAGACCGCGCTTGCACTCAATCATGAGGTCTACAACGCACTTGCCGCTCTCGACCTCTCCCACGCGGACAACGCCACTCGTTATTATGTGCAGCGGCAATTGCTCGAATTTCGCCTGGCCGGAGTCGACAAAGACGAGGCCACTCGCACGCGCATCCGAAAACTCAATGATCAGGCCTCTGAACAAAATTCGATGTTCGACCGCAACATCTCGGACGACCAAAAGAGTGTGGAAGCAGATCCCAGCGAATTAGATGGGCTTCCGCAAGATTTCATCGACAACCACAAGCCAGGCCCCGACGGAAAGGTCAATATCAGCACGAATTACCCGGATGCTTTCCCGGTGCTCACATTCTGCAAGAGCGATGCCCTGCGCCGCCGGCTTTATCTTGCTTACCAGACCCGCGCCTATCCAAAGAACCAAGAAGTCCTAACTAATCTGTTGAAAACCCGCTACGAAATCGCAACGCTGCTGGGATACTCCAACTGGGCCGACTACAATGCCGCCGACAAGATGATTTTAAGGGGCCAGAACATCGGCGACTTTATCAAGAGCGTCAATGATGCGGCCCGCCCGCTGGCGGAACGTGAGTTCCAGATGCTTCTGGCAGAAAAGCGCAAGACCGCTCCCGGAGCCAAAGAAATCTGGGACTATGAATCCGGCTATGTCTCCGAGCAACTCCGTCGCTCGGAGTACAACTTCGATTCGCAGTCGGTGCGGCCGTATTTCCCTTTTCCGCAGGTGAAACAGGGCATCCTGGATGCGGCAAGCGCCCTCTTCCACCTCAGCTTTCAGCAGGAGCCAAACGTTCCGGCATGGGACCCAGCGGTAGAGACCTGGATTGTTTTGGACAAGGGCAAGCCGATCGGGCGTTTTTATCTTGATATGCATCCCCGCCCGGGAAAATTCAGCCACGCCGAAATGGCGCCTGTGCTGGACGGAATTCGTGGCAAGCAATTGCCGGAAGCAGTTCTCGTCTGCAATTTTCCCCAGCCTACGGCGACGGATCCCGGGCTGATGACCTACGACGACGTACAAGTCTTCTTCCACGAGTTCGGGCATCTCGTGCATCACATTCTCGGCGGGCAACAGCCGTGGGCTGGAATCAGCGGCATCACCATGGAGTCGGACTTCGGCGAGGCCCCGTCGCAAATGCTGGAGGAATGGATCCGCAGTCCACAGGTGCTCGCCAAGTTCGCGCGCCATTACAAGACGGGAGACCCGATTCCCGCGGAACTGGTCACCCGCATGAACCGTGCTTCAGCGTTCGGACGCGCCGCATGGGTTTGCCGGCAGAACGATTACACGGCAATTTCGTATGACGCATATAAAGACAAACCGGAAAATGTGGACCTGGATGCCATCACGACTAACGCCGAGCGGCAATACACGACGTTGACGCCATTGCCCGGCACTCACATGTGGGCGTCATTCGGGCACCTCGGCGGATATTCCTCTGCCTACTACACCTATCTTTGGGACAAAGTTATCGCAGAAGATTTCTTTCTCCAGTTCGATCAGAAGAATTTGCTGGCCGGAAACGCTCCCGGGCGTTACCGGCAGTTGGTGCTCGAGCCCGGAGGGTCGATGTCGGCGAATGACTTGGTCAAGAACTTCCTGGGTCGCCCGCAGAACATGACCGCGCTGCAGCACTGGATGCAAGAGGAGTTCCAGGGTGCAGGTGAATCCGCCAAGGCAGCGGGCCAGTAGACGAATTCACGTAGGAACAGCCGCTTGGGTTGTGCCGCGATCCGCGAGCACGTACCGGCACAGTTTTCCTCGCGCTGAGATCAGCCGCAGCCAGCACCTTCGCCCTTGCGCGGCCTCTCGCCTTGCCGCTCCTTCGCGCAAGTTGTAGCATCAAAAGGTTTGGGCAATCATTGATTCGGGCAAGGAGACCTTATGGCGACCGATACATTAGCCACCCCCGCGAGTCTAAGCGCGAGCCAGACGCGGGTCTTCAAGAACTTCATTGACGGCGAGTGGGTTGAATCCTCGACCGGAGAAACCTTTGAAAATCGCAATCCCGCCGACACCCGCGACCTCGTCGGCATCTTTCAGAAATCAGGCCAAGAGGACGTAAACACTGCGGTGGAGGCGGCGAAACGCGCCTTCCAGAAGTGGCGCCTGGTTCCTGCTCCCCGTCGCGCCGAAATCGTCTTCCGGGCCGCCGAAATTCTCATTGAGCGCAAAGAAGAATACGCGCGCGATATGACCCGCGAAATGGGCAAGGTTCTGGCCGAGACGCGCGGGGATGTGCAGGAAGCGATTGACGCCGCCTATTACAACGCCGGTGAAGGCCGGCGTCTGTTCGGCCCCACCGTCCCCTCGGAAATGCCGAACAAGTTCGCCATGGCGGTGCGGCAGCCGATCGGGGTCTGCGGCATGATTACACCGTGGAATTTTCCTATGGCGATCTCGTCATGGAAGCTGCTGCCGGCCGTGGTTTGCGGCAACACTTGTGTGATCAAGCCGGCACAGGACACTCCACTCTCGACATTCAATTTGGTTCGCGCACTGGCCGATGCTGGTTTGCCCAAAGGTGTGATCAACATCGTCACCGGTTTCGGTGCCGAAGTCGGCACTCCCCTGGCCGAACATCCGGAGGTACGCGCCATTTCTCTAACCGGATCGTCGGCTGTCGGCAGAATTGTGGGGGGGATCGCCGCACAGAGCTTCAAGCATTGCTCGCTGGAACTCGGCGGAAAGAATCCTATGATTGTGCTCGATGATGCCAACCTGGACCTCGCGGTCGAAGGGGCGCTGTGGGGGGCCTTCGGCACCACTGGACAGCGCTGCACCGCCACCAGTCGCATCATCGTGCAGAAAGGCGTGTACCGCGAGTTTGTGGATCAGTTGGTGGATCGCGCAAGGAAGCTGAAGGTGGGCAATGGCCTGGACGAAACCGTGCAGATGGGTCCCGCGATCAACCAGAAACAGCTCGAGACCGACCTCAGCTACGTGGAAATCGGCAAGAACGAGGGTGCCAGAATGATGTGCGGCGGCAATCGCCTGAATAAGAGCGAGTACCAGTACGGCTGGTTCATGGAACCCACGGTCTTCGTCGATGTGGATCCGAAGATGCGCATAGCGCAGGAGGAAATCTTTGGCCCCGTAGTCTCGATCATTGCCTGCGACGGGATGGAGGACGCGGTCGAAATTGCGAATGGTATCGAATACGGCCTGTCGTCGGCGATCTACACCAAGGATGTGAACAAGGCGTTCACGGCCATGCGCGACCTGTATGCGGGAATCACGTACATCAACGCTCCGACAATCGGTGCGGAAGTGCATCTGCCGTTTGGCGGCACGAAAGCCACAGGGAACGGCCACCGCGAAGGCGGGATCGGCGCTATCGACTTCTACACCGAGTGGAAGTCTGTCTATGTCGACTACTCCGATAAGCTCCAGAAAGCGCAGATCGATCGGCCCGAGTAATCACTCAGCTCGGGGACACGGAGGAACACGGAGGAAAATTTCCTGTGAACGTCTGTGTCCCTGCGGTGAACTCTTTTCGCTGTCTCGACGGCGTTCGCTGCGATTAGAATTCAACTATGCCGCTGACCCAAGCCCGCGAGATCTGCTCCGCCTCCCGCCTCAATAACGTTCGCTATGCGATCCGTGATCTGGCGTGCGTAGCTGACGAGGTGACGAAGCAAGGACACCGGGTCCTCCCGTTAAACATCGGCGATCCCTTGAGCTTCGATTTTGAGACGCCCGCGCACATCATCGAAGCCGTGCACAAGGCGATGTGCGACGGCAAGAACGGCTATGCGCCTTCCGAAGGGGTGCACGAAGCACTGGAAGCCATTCGTGGTGAAGCAGCGCGCAAGGGGATCACAACTGTTCGGGATGTATTCGTAACTTCCGGAGTCAGCGAAACGGTTGATGTTTGCCTGTCAGCTCTGGTCAATCCCGGGGAGGATTTCCTTACCCCAAGCCCCGACTACCCCCTCTACTCGGCTGTACTTTGCAAGCTGGGCAACCGTTTGAATGCATACGATCTCAACGAAGAAGACGGCTGGCAGCCTGAGTTGGCTGACATCGAGCGCAAGATCACTCCGGGTACGCGCGGCATTGTCATCATCAACCCAAATAATCCCACTGGTTCGCTCTGTACCCGCCAGATGCTTGAGCACATCGCCGAATTGGCGCGCCGCCACGGCCTGATCGTCTTCTCCGATGAGATCTATGACAAGCTGATTCTGGACGGCACGCCACACATCGCCTTCGCCTCAGTGGCACCCGATGTTCCCTGCGTAACTTTCGGCGGGATGTCGAAGAACTATCTGGTTCCAGGATGGCGCATCGGATGGGGCATCGTCTCTGGCGATGCGGGCGCCGTAAAAAATTATACGGAAGGTATACACCGCCTCTTGCGCGCGCGCCTTTGCGCGAATCATCCCGAGCAGTACGCCATCAAAGCCGCACTCGAAGGCCCGCAAGATCATCTTGTCGAAGTGCAACGCAAGCTGCGCTCCCGCCGCGATCTCACGCAAAAATGGTGCGAACAGACACCACGGGTAAGTTGCGTAGCACCCCGTGGAGCTTTCTATGCTTATCCGCGAATCGACATTCCAGAGAGCGACGAGGTCTTCGTCAAGGAACTCATCCGCCAGAAGCACGTCATGGTAGTGCACGGCTCAGGTTTCGGGCAAAAGCCCGGCACGCAGCACTTCCGCATTGTATTTCTTCCGGGAGAGCGGATTTTGACGACGGCCTATGCGGGAATCGCAGACTTCATTCGCGAGCATTACAACTGATGCGGTTGAGGGACCACTGTAACTTCCCGAAGCTATCCTCCGTACGCCGAAATCGTAGAAGCGAAGGTGCGCCAGACTTCCTCACACGCACAGCCAGGAACAGGCTGCCCCAAGGTTCTAAGTTTTCAATGCGTCTTAATGGCCACGGCCGCGTGAGACCTTCTCAGATACACCCCATCCCCGCTCGTTGACATGTGCATAACATGAAAGTATGCTTTCTGCATGGCGAAGATGATTCAGCTTCGGAATGTACCGGATGCCCTTCATCGGGGCTTGAAGGCTCGCGCCGCGATGGCAGGTATGTCACTTTCCGACTATCTCCTGGCCGAGATAAAGGAAATCGCAGAGAGGCCAACGCTTGCGGAATTGCGGGAGCGCCTGCATAAACGTAAGCCGGTTTCAGGGCGGATTGATACCGCTCACTTGATCCGAGAAGAGCGCGACGCGCGATGATTGTGCTGGATGCGTCTGCCGCAATTGACTGGCTGCTTCAAACATCAGCCGGGCAGCACATCGAGAAGCGTATTTATTCGGGTAGCGAAACCCTGCACACGCCTCATCTTTTAGATCTTGAGGTCACGCAAGTATTGCGGCGTCTGGCACTGCAAGGAGTGATCTCCGCACATCGTGCTGACGAGGCGGTCCGTGATCTGCTAGATCTGCGTATTACTCGATATCCCCATCAGGTACTCCTGCCCCGTATCTGGCAACTCCGTCACAATCTTTCTGCCTATGATGCTGCCTACATCGTGCTTGCCGAGAAACTCAGAGCTCCGTTAGTTACGAGGGATGCTCGCCTCGCATCTGCTTCGGGCCATACGGCGCCAGTCGAGGTCTTTTAATATGCGAACTCCTGCGTTACTCGCATACCTGGTCACAACGTGCGTGCCCTCTCACTTCGCGTGAGCGGCCGTTAGGCGACCTGGAGCCGTTCGCGACTACGATCTCCAACACATCAACGACTTGGCGGGAACGACTTCGGAGGAAAATACTGGTAAAATGACCATGCTAACAACGCATGATGAAGACAAAAACCATTCTTGCCGGCACCTTCAAGTCTCAGTGCCGCCGACGCTCAAATCCGCAGTTCACACGTCGTGGCAACGTCTAGTAGACATCGAGCGTCGACAGCGGATCTTTCGCTTTCCCGGCGAATCTGCTTAAATCAACCTTTATCAATATTGCTGCGATCGTGTCTACCTGCGTGATCGATATCCACTCCCATATCCTGCCCGAAGTCGACGATGGCCCGAAATCCTGGGACATATGCGTGGAGATGTGTCGAACAGCTGCCGCCGACGGCATTACCCACATGGTCGCCACGCCTCACGCCAATGACCGCTATCATTACGACCGCGAATACCTGACAGGACTGGTCGAACACCTGCAGAAGCTTGCGGGAGATACTCCTAAAATCAGTCTGGGGTGCGACTTCCACCTGTCCTATGAGAACGTGCAAGACGCCCTTTCCAACCCTAAGCGATACGTCATCGACAACACCCGTTATCTTCTCGTGGAGTTCAGCAATTACAGCATCCCCCAGCAGATGACCGAGTCGTTCCGCAAATTGTGGGAGAGTGGAATGACGGTAATCGTCACGCATCCGGAGCGCAATCCTATTCTGCGGGAAGATCCGCAGCGCATCGCGGAGTGGGCCGAGCAGGGTTGCGTGATCCAGATGACCGGCTCTGCCCTTACCGGTTTTTGGGGCGAACGCAGCCGCAGAGTGGCACACTGGCTGCTCGAAAACCAAGCGGTTCACGTATTAGCGACAGACGCGCACGACACTCAGAAACGTGTCCCGATCCTCTCGGCAGCACGAGATGCCGCGGCCGCAATCTGCGGAGAAGAAATTGCAGATGCCCTCACAGAGTCCAACCCGCGTGCCATTCTGAATAACGAACCGCTGCCCTATTTCCCTCGCCCGACTAATGTGGGAAAAGCAAACAGCAGCTAAGCATTTCAGGCACATGCGGTCCAAACCAAATACACCGATCGTTTGCAGATACCGGTCGTAGAGGCATAGCTTGCTACGCCTTAGCTGGCTAGCGAGACGCAGCAGGCTGCGTCTGTTCTGGAGTTGACGAGCTTACTGGGGTCTGGACGTGTCGCTCGATACAGGGGTCGAACTCGGCACGGATGCCTGTGGAGCATTCGACACAGCTGGAGAACTATGAGAAGTGGTGGGCACAGGATCAGCTTTCGGAGGATCGGGCACGGTCGTCATCGCGCTCTCCGGATTGAGCAGATGATCCTTGCTCGGGCCCAAGCCCAGCTTGATCAGCGCGCGCGAATCAGGAACGGTCTTGTTCTGCCATCCGTTGTCCGCTTGATAATGCCGCATGGCTTCTTCGCTCGCCTGATCCCATTTGCCGGTGGCTTCCCCCCTCAGATAATGCTCGCGGATTAACGCTTCCTGGATGGACTGTACGCGCTGGGAATCAATCTTCTGCTGTCCGCGCACGCGAGACGACTTCTTGCGACGCTTCGAAGTAGCAGTTCGCGTTTTCGTTGTCGCGGCGGAAGCATGAGCTTTCTTTGTTTTGCTCGTCGACGTACTCGTCGCAACATCACTACGCGCAATTGCGGGAAGCGCAGCGACGCAACCTAAGAAGAGCACGCAGAGAACCAACCCCGCCGCCTTCCGAATTCCCGTTCCCAGACTCATTCGCGATAACCTGCAAAAAAATTAAAGGCCCAACCGATCTGACACTAGTGTTCGAACTAGGAGCACAGTACCAGTCCTGCCAGGCCAGATCGCGTTACGGAAGTGTACCGGCCAGAAAGATGGTTCCATCCTGCCGGGACGAGCCCCGTTGCCGCACCAGGAACACCACGTCTTGGCCGCTCTTCAGGCTCGATTCAATCCGCGCAAAATCTTCTTCGCTGTTTACTGGCTGTTTATTCACTTCGAGAATAATATCGCCACGCGCGAGATTTACGTCCTCGGCGAACGAACCAGGCTTTACGTCCTGCACGATTACTCCTTTGCCGGACGTAATGTCGAGCCGGTCAGCCATGTCCGGCGTCACCTTGCGCACGGTCACGCCAAACTTGCTTGGCTTGGGCGCATTCTCATCCTCGTTGCCCTGATCCTCGCCCAGGCGCTGAGCAAAGAGTTTGGCACGATCTGCAATGGTCACGGTAGTGTCTTGCGCTTTGCCATTTCGCAGGAATCCTAATGCCACTTTCGATCCCGGCTTGCGGGAAGCAATGTCCGCCACCAGCTCAGAGCCCTTGCTGACCTTCTTGCCGTCAACCGTGGTGATGGTGTCCCCAACCTTCAAGCCAGCCTGATCTGCGGGGCTGCCCGCCACCACGCTCGAAACTGTCACGCCGCTGCCCGCTCCATAGACGCGGGCGATCGCGGGATTCTCTACTGCATCGAACATGATTCCAATCGAACCGCGCGAGACTTTGTGTTCCGGTCCGGTCAACTGGTTGTAAACCTCAATCACAGTTTTCGAAGGAAGCGCAAAACCGATACCCGCATACGCGTTGGTTTCACTCAGAATGGCAGTATTGATACCAATTACTTCCCCGTTCAGGTTTACTAGCGGCCCACCCGAATTGCCGGGATTGATAGCAGCATCGGTCTGAATGAAGGTCTGAAACTGTCGTCCGGGAACGATGTCCCGCCCTTTGGCCGAAACGATTCCGGCAGTCACAGTTCCAGCCTGACCAAACGGGCTTCCAATGGCCAAGACCCAATCGCCAACCTGAATGGAATCGGAGTTGCCCATCTTCGCCATAGGCAGCGGATGTTCCACTTCCACCTTAATGACGGCCAGGTCCGTTTCCTGATCCGTCCCAATCACCTTGGCATCGTGCTGCACGCCGGGAGGATCGTCCTGGAATCGCACACGAATGCGGTCGGCCTTCTCCACCACGTGCCGGTTCGTCAGGATGTAGCCTTTGGCATCCACCACAACTCCGGAACCAAGCGAGCGCTCGCGTATAGCGCCGCCGTCGGGCCCAGCGGGGCCACCGGGTCCTCCCGGACCGGGTCCCTGTCCACCCGGCCCTCCAAAGAAACGATTGAAGAAATCTTCCATGCTGCCGCTATCGTCGTCATCGCCGCCGCCCTGTCCACCCCGGCGCCGGTGCACATTCTTGATCGTCGATTCCGTGTTGATGTTGACGACACTGGGCTCGAGCTGTTTCGCGATCTGCGAAAAGGTGTTGGACATCTGTTGCGGAGAGGGCATGCTGAGCTGCGCCACGTCGCCCTTCTGCCCCTCTTTTCCTTTGACGCCCTGGTTGATGACCGTACCAATAAGAATGCCGACCGTCAAAGTTGCCAGGATACTCAAGGTGTAGGCCGCCCGATGTGCCTTCATGCGCATCCACATTGCGCCCATATGTCACTTCCTCCGAACTTGTAAACCCTTCAATAGTATACCGATTTGCGCAAACGTCACTGGCGCGGCAGGTTCCTAGCCGAAGTACACTGCCCCTTGCCCTTCTGAGGCTTAGACGCACAAATGGGGCAAACCGTTTCATCACATATGAAACAGGAAGGCCGTGATTGATGTCTACCTGCAGGAACAAACTCTGGACGCGAACATCACTTTGTCTCGTATACCGTTTTGCCTCCAACCACAGTCCGCAGCACCTCAGTGCCGAGCACCTTTTCTGGCGCAATTGAGGTCAGGTCGCGATCCAACACAACAAAATCTGCCAGCATCCCGGGCGCCAGCTTACCTTTTTCCTTCTCTTCGAATTCCGCAAAAGCCGCGCCAATGGTGTAAGCCGCGATTGCCTGATCCATGGTCAACCGCTGCGCGGCAAAGTATTGCTGTTTCCCGTTCTCGCTGTGTCGTGTGACTGCCGCATAGAGTCCGCGAAAGGGTGTTACCGGTTCGACCGGGTAATCTGTTCCAAACGCGAGAATAACGCCTTGGTTTAAGAAGGCGAGCCAGGCATAGGAAGTCGCAGACCGCTTCGGCCCCAAACGGTCCTGAGCCCAACGCATGTCGGTGAGCAGGTGATTCGGCTGCATCGATGCGATCACTTTCAGTTGCCTGAACTCGGCAATCTCAGCCATAGACGTGACTTGCGCGTGTTCAATCCGCAAGCGGAAGTCGTCTCCACCGTCCGGGGCTTTCACATGCCCCTCTTTAGCTGCCTTTTCGGCCGCGGCGAAGGCGCCGAGCGCCATCTGTACACCTCGATCTCCAATGGCATGAAATCCAATTTGGAAGCCGGCCAGCACGCGCTCCCGGGTCATATCGTTCAACTTCGCCTCGTCATAGCGCGGAATTCCGGAGTTCTTGGGATCGTCGGCATAGGGCTCAAGCATGGCCGCGGTGTGCGATCCCAGGGATCCATCCATGAATCCCTTCAGCATTCCGGTATGCAGCATCGGATCGGACTGCGGATGCGAGTCGCGCTTCTTGGTTAACTCCTCGATCGATTCGTCGAACGGCAGCCATTCGGTTACGCGCGCAGTAAGTTTTCCCTCCTTCTCCAATTCCTGGAAGATCCGGAAATCTTCCCAGGCAGGCGAATAGTCCTGCGCCGAAGTGATGCCGTGTTCTGCCAAATCTGCTAAAGCAAGCTGCAAAGCTTCCCGGCGCTGATCGTGGTTCGGCTTGGGAACAACGCTGAGCACCGCCGATTGTGCGGTCTCCCTCAGAATTCCCGTGGGTTCCCCGGAATCATTGCGATCAATGTGTCCGCCTTGGGGATCGCGGCTGGCCAGATTGACGCTGCCCAACTGCAGTGCTCGAGTATTGGCGACGGCGATGTGTCCATCGATGCGCACCAGGAATACCGGATGCCCATCCGAAACCTCATCCAGATCCCAGCGGGTTGGAGTCACTTTTACGGGCCAGAGGGTCTCATCCCAACCAGCGCCTTGAATCCAATCTCCAGCCTTGGCCTGTTCTACCTTCTTGCGCAAGCGCTCGCGCAATTCATCGAGCGATTTCACCCCCGTCAGATCGACGCTGAGCTTCGTCGCTCCGGCATCCTCCAGATGCAGGTGCGCATCGTTGAACCCAGGAATCACGAAGTGTCCCTGCAGGTCGACCATTTGCGTCTGATCGCCCTTCAAGTTTTGCAAATCCGCCAACTTCCCAACGGCCAGAATGCGGGCGCCACGAACCGCAATGGCCTCCGCTCGAATGATTGAACTGAATGCCCCTTCGGCTGGCACCCCCGTGTACACATTCCCATGCATGAATATGACGTCGGCCTTTGGCTTTGAGGTCTCTTCGCCCGGTGTTTGCGCCACGCTCATCACTATGCCAATAATCGAGAATATAAGTGCTCCGCCCAGGGTCGCTCGTCTTCCCAGGTTCATTCACCCACCCCCGCCAGCGCCAACATGGTGAGTAAAATCCTTTTTAGCGCCAACTCGCGTCCATTCGAATCGAACCACTCCTGCAACGTATGTGCCCCGCCGCCGGAGCCGCCGCCACCGATGGCCATCGCCTCCAATCCGAGGGATAGCGGAACATTGGCGTCGGTCGACGCGCGCTGCACTTGCGCGGCGTTCGACAGTTGCGCATCTACAGCACGCACTGCCTGGAGAATGCGCGCCCCCGATGGCAACTCCCCGGCGGGACGGTTGCCAATGACCACGATCTCGCAATTCACTCCGGAAGGCCGCTTCTGCGCCACGGAACGCATCTCTGATGTCAGGGTTTCGTCTTCCACTGCACGATTCAGGGCGCGCCGCAGTGACTGCTCCAGCCGCTCCATTTCTGCCATCGACGTGGACCGGATATCGACTTTCATGCTCGCCGACTCTGGAATGGAATTCACCGAAGTGCCGCCGCGAATCACGCCAATATTGAACGTAGTCTTCGGAACTGCGGGGACAGTGGTCGCCGCAAAGGCTTCGATGGCCCTCGCCAAAATTACAATAGGATTGGGTGCGCCAAAATCGCTCCAGGAATGCCCACCGGGGCCGCGCACAATGACTTCGAAGCGCCGGCTGCCCAAGGCCTCGGCGACGATTGTGTCGGCGCCTGCGCCGTCCAGCACCAGCGTGTGGGCTATTGCATCTTTCCAGCGCGGCGTTGAAAAGATGTGCCGCATCCCTCTGAGATCGCCTTCTCCCTCTTCGCCAACATTGCCAATGAACACAAAAGGCAAAGCATGGCGGATGCGCACCGATCGCAACAACGCGGCGATCGCCAACATCGCTACAACTCCAGCTCCGTTGTCGGAGACGCCCGGCCCGTAAATGCGGCTTCCCTGCTGGCGAATGTTCAGCGGAGTATTGGCCGGAAACACCGTATCGATATGTGCGCTAAGCGCAACGTAGCGCCGTCCAAACCCCGGATGCGTGCCGAAGACATTGCCTACATCGTCGATGCGAACATCGTCCAGACCAATCTCGCGAAAGCGCTCCTGTAGCCACGCCGCGCGCGCGGACTCGCCAAACGGAGGCGCTCCAATTCGTGCCATCTCCATCTGCCACTGCAAGAACTGGGGCTCCTGGGTACGAAACCAGTTGTAAGCTGAACGGACCTCGGGGGAAGCGGCGAGACGCGCAACTTCCTGTTGCAGCGAGGGGGCGACGTCCGACAAATCTGGGCGCGAGGGGTTCGGGCTCATGCGAGTTTGGGGTAGTTTACAACCTGCTGCTGAGTAAGGCGATTACCGAAGATGGGTAGCCAGCAGTGCGGAGGAAAGCTTTCTGATGCGCCGAGGTTCTACTGCTTTCGAGCCTGAACGCGCGCCTGAACAGACGCAACTAGCGACTTCGTCGCTGGGATATCGACGCCGTGGCGTTCCGCTCCTCGCAATATCGGCCCCGCGATGGCGTCCAGTTCCGGCGCACGCCCCTGCTCCACATCCTTCTGCATTGAACTGCGCATGTTGCCCGGCATCTTCGCCAACCCTGCGATTACGGCGTCTGCGTTGAGCTTTGCGCCTTCTGCAACAGCTACGGCGCATGCTTCTCGGATGCATGCCATGCCCAGGCCGCTCCAATACGGATCAGCAAGGATTTCGCCGGTTCCTTTATCGGCTGCAGTTGTGGTCAGCGCAAATGGACCCAGAAAAACGAGCTTGCTCCACATCAGCGTGGGTTCGTGATCCATAAAACGGCACTCGAATCCAAATTTTTGAAGCTCATCCAGAGTGCCACTGAGCAGATTGCGCCCGGCGGACAAAACATTCAGGCGCACAAATGACGAGCGATGCACGATGCGCCCCGGAGCCACCCGTTCCGACTCGACTGCAATCGTCGCCGGAATTACCCGCTCCGCACCGTATCGCTCTCGCAAGAAAGCGAGGTGATCGATCCCGTTCAGCAACGGGACAATCGCCTTCACCGAATCGGGGTTCTTCAGGGCAATGAGAGAATCTTGCAACTGTGTCGCTTTGACCGTGAGCCACAGCACTTCGCACGCAGGGATTTCTGCGCTGGCTGCCACCGCAACCGCCATTTTCCCGAAAGGACTCTCCAACTCAAGCTGACGAGGATAATCGGCGAGTGCAGCCGCCCGGACCACCATCGTGACCGGCGCCCCGCTTCGAGCCAGGCAAGCTCCCATCAACCCGCCTACGCCCCCTGCTCCCAGAATTGCGTGCCGTAGTTGGTCAGGCATGCGAGCTATTTCTGTTTGGCGACATCAGCCGGAATACACTGCAGGATTTCTGCTTCGCTGAGCGTGTGATCGCTCTTCTTGGCCCGCTGGTAGATACGATCCACAATGTCGTCCGACGCCGCAATTCCGTGCCGTTCAAGCCAGAACAGGACGTTCGATTTGCCGCTCATAGGCCCGACATCGATAATCTGATCCAGCCCGAACACGTGCGAGGGCACGCCAGAGTAAACCGTGTTGGCGAGCACGACGTCATTCTTGTGATACGCCTTGATGATCGCCGCCGCATGCACACCCGTTGCAGTGCGAAAGGCATCATCACCGACCACCGGATAATTCGCCGGAATGGGCACTCCTGTGGCCCGGGACACCGATTGGCAGTAGTGCTTGAGTTTGGTCAAATCCTGCGTGTCCCACGGCTGAATCCCCATTAGCTTCAAATTGACCAGCATCTGATCGATCTGGGTATTGCCCACGCGCTCGCCCAATCCAATGGCACATCCATGCACGCAATTGGCGCCCGCAACGATTGCCGCCATTGAATTCGCGATGGCAAGCCCGCGGTCGCTGTGCCCATGCCAGTCCACACGAATCTTCTCGCCCGAAGGCTTCACGACCTGTTCGACTACGAATCGCACCAGGGCCAGCGCGCCCATGGGCGTCGCATGTCCCGCCGTGTCGCAGATGCAAATGGCCCGGGCGCCGCAGTTAATGGCCGCCGCATACAAGCGCTTCACCGTGTCCGGATCGCAGCGACTCGTGTCCTCGGTCACGTACATCACGTCCAGGCCAAGGGAAACGGCATATTTTACCGCCTTCTCCGTAGTCTGCAGAAGAAAGTCATCCGTCCAGCCTTCGGTGAATCGGCGGATGGGGCTCGATCCAATGAATGTTGCGGCCTCGATGCGCAATCCGGTCTTCTGCACGATCTCCGCAATCGGAAGTATATCGTTCTCGTGCGTGCGCGCCGCACAGTTCGGTTGGATCTTCATCTTATGCGCCACGATCTCGCGCGCCAGCGCAGTCACGGCCTCGACCGCACGTTGCCCCGCACCCGGCAACCCAAGGTCGAGCGAGTTGATCCCCAGCGCCTCCATCAAATGCAGGATTTCAATTTTCTCCGGGATCGAAGGATCGCGCACTGAGGGAGACTGCAGCCCGTCGCGCAGGCTCTCATCGTTGAGCAATACCGGCCCCGGCGGCAAAAGACTCGGCGGATAATTCTTGTTCCAGTCGTAGACGAGATCGGGAGTGGTCATGGAAAAAAAGCTTTTAGTCGCTAGCCCTTAGCTCGTAGCTGGTCGCGCGCACGGAAGCAATCGAGGATTTTCCTCAGTTGAACTCGATGACCAGCAAAACCCCAGCAAGAGGCCAGTCAAAGCTAATGGCTACGAGCTAACAGCTGGTTCTATTTCTCTTTGGGCGGCAGCGTCAATCCAAATACCGAAATCATGCCCTGTCCGGCTACATTGATCTTCGCCTCGCCGGGATTCGGCAAGTACAAGGTCTTGCAATGCTCACAGCGATAGACCTCGGCGTCGCGGCCCCAGGCTTTTTCCGCATCTCCGCAAGCCTGCTCCAGAATGTCTGTGCTGTAGAACCAACGCTTCAGGTGTCCGCCGCAAAATTTACCCTTCTCGTTTTTTTCGTTGCACGCCCGCTGACCCGCTTTCTTGATCTTCACTTTGTGATTTGGAAGTTGCGGAACGTTCTGGGTGCCGGAAGTGGTCACTTCGCCAGTAGCCAAGGACATACTCCTTTATGTGCGGGGATGCCCTACGCTTCGCGCTCTGCGAAGTATAGGATTCCGCGCTCATTGTAACCAGTTCGCCCACGCCTCTGCTAGTCTGGGCATACAAGCAGAGCAAAGGTAAGCACATGCCCAAGATTGCGAAAGATCCGAAAACGGGCGCACGACGCGCCGTGCGACACTCCACGATCAGCCGCGAAAACGCCGAGCACTACCGCTGGGGAATTGATTGCGATGGCTGGTATCTGGTCCGAGACAAAAATCTCAGCGTCATTGAAGAATTCATGCCTCCAGGCTCAGCCGAGGTCCGCCATCACCATGCACACGCCCAGCAGTTCTTCTACATCCTCGACGGCGAAGTTCTCATGGAGATCGACGGCGAGAACCACTTGCTCTCTGCAGGAAGCGGAATCCACATACTTCCCGGCACACGGCACCAGATCCGAAATCCATCTCCGCAGCCGGTACGCTTCCTGGTGATCTCGCAACCGTCAAGCCGAGGCGACCGCATCGACGAATAACTCGCGACATGAGACCGAAAACTTGGTCTGGTGGCTACAACCGTTTTCGCCGAACCACTCCTGCCGCCCGCAGGGCGCCGCGCAGGCGGGCTCCCATTCCCCGCCCAAACTGCATGTCCAGAAATCCTTCCATCTGCCGACGGAAACTCTCACCGTACCCGTGCCACCACACCTTCTTCATTCCGGGGAGCCGATCCATATCGAGATACTTCACACGTACCATCTCATCGAGCCCGAACCGTCCATGGGTGCGTCCCACACCGCTCGCCTTCACACCGCCGTGCGGAGCCTCGCTGATGCCAAAACACGAAATAACGTCGTTGACCATTACCGTACCTGCATGAATGCGCCGCGCCAGGCGCTCTCCCCGCTTCCCATCGCGAGTCCAGACGCTGGCTGCCAACCCGAATTCCGAATCGTTTGCCATACGCACGGCGTCCTCGTCTCCTGCGCATGCCATGATCGGCAGCACCGGACCAAACGTCTCCTCGCGCATGATCCGCATCTCTTGCGTCACATCCCCCAGCACAGTGGGCGCATAGTAGTTCGGCCCCAATTGCGGCAGACGCGTTCCCCCGGCCAGCACTCGCGCCCCACGCTGCTTGGCCTCTTCGACATGCGATTCCACAATACGCACCTGGCGCTCACGAATCATTGGCCCCACGTCGGTATACGCATCCATGCCATTACCCACGCGCAATTGCTTCGTCTTTTCGGCGCAAGCTTTCCCGAATGCTTCATACAGACTGTGATGCACGTAGCAGCGCTCGACCGAGAGGCAAGCTTGGCCCGCGTTGACGAATGCCCCCCAAACCGCGGCGCTCGACGCAACATCAATGTCCGCGTCATCGAGAACGAGCATAGGGTCCTTGCCGCCCAACTCAAGCACTACTGGAAGCAAGCGCTCCGCAGCCGCCGCGGCAATACGCTTTCCGGTCGTCACGCTGCCCGTGAAAACCAACTTGTCAATGGGCGACTCAAGCAGAGCCGCCCCCGCTGGCCCCTCGCCAACTACAACTTGAAAAACATCATCAGGCACTCCCGCGTCATGCAGCAAGGACGCCAGTTCGAGCGCCACGACGGGGGTCAATTCGGAGGGTTTAAGCACCACGGCATTGCCGGCGACAAGCGCCGCCAAAGTCTCGGTAGAGGGGATTGAGAATGGATAGTTCCACGGTGAGATGATTCCAATCACTCCATGAGGCTCGCGGACAAGCCAGCCGCTCTTCAGTTTCGTGACAATGTTTGCATGCGGCACCGCCTCATCCCGCAGCAAATTCCACGCATTGTCGTTCAGAAAGCGAGCCGCATCGAGCACAACCAGCACTTCTGTCACGAGAGCCTCTGCCAGTGGCTTGCCCGCCTCGCGTGTAATCACCGCCGCTATTTCAGATTTGCGCGTGTAAAGTCCCGTCTGAAATTTGCGCAGGACCTCAATCCGGCGTCGCAGACCCAATTCGGCCCAGGCCGGCTGTGCCGCCCGCGCCCGTTGAACGGCTGTCCTGACTTCCACTTCCCCCGCGCAGTCGATCTCGCGGAGAACCTCGCCCGTAGCCGGATTCAGCGAGACAATTCTGCGCGCCCCGATTTGTAAGTCAGTTGCCATGCAGAAATGCTAACCCGGTGAGAACGACATCGCTATGCCCACCATCACAGGTAAAAATAACTTCACGATGCCGTGTCAGTACTCCACCTCGACTAAATACAATCCACGTGCCGGAGCTGTGGCACCGGCTGCCGACCGGTTGCGCGCCTCCAGAATGCGAGTTATATCCTGCACCTGCAAGCTTCCCTTACCTACCAGAATGAACGTCCCAACAAAGTTCCGTACCATATGGTGCAAGAACCCAGACCCGCGAACGCTGTAAATGAATTCCTCGCCGCAACGTTCCCACAATGAGGAAAAGATCGTCCGAACATTCGAAACCGGCACGCCTTCACGTCCCCGTTCCGGATCCACGGCCGCAAACGAGGTGAAATCCTTCTCTCCCACTAATAGTTCGGCCGCCTGGGCGATCGCATTCTCATTCAGGGGGTAAGGATAGTGCCATACATACCGCGCCAGAAATGGCGGACAAATCGCCGCGCGCTGAATCCGGTACCGATAGCTCTTCGCCCGAGCCGAATGGCGCGCATGAAACTCCGCCGGCACCTCCGCCACATCCAGCACGCGCACCGAGGCCGGCAATATGTCGTTCAAGGCCTTCAGGAGATTTTCCGCAGGGACCGAGGACTCTGTGACAAATGTCACCACCTGCTTCAGCGCATGCACCCCCGCGTCGGTCCGTCCCGAGCCCTGCGGCAGGACCTTTTCTCCGGTGACGCGTCCAATCGCTGAGGCCAGTGTCCCCTGCACTGTCGTCGCATCAGGTTGCACTTGCCATCCCGAGAACTCCGACCCGTCATAGGCGAGGATCATTTTGAGATTGCGCATGCTGCGATCTTTCGAGTCTTTCACACAATTTCAATCATCGAAGTTATTTCAGGTTTTGTGGGCAAGTTATCAGGCCGCACTTCCGCTCCGTAACTCAGCGGCGTTTCGGTCAGATATACTATCGAGTTTCCGAGCAACACTGGACTCGTCATTGGGTACCCATCCGTCCCGCGCAGTTTGGGGAAGGGTAGGCATTTTGATCGAGTTTGCCGGGAACCGCGCAACCAGATGCGGCATGTGGAACCGGGAAGGTCATTTTGATCCCAGGTTTGCGGAACCTTCCGCCGTTTCTTTGCGTACCAATGCCTGAATAGAATTTTATCTGGACGAAACCGGCTGTCCCCGGCATTTTTTCTGCCGAACTTATAACCGTTTCACCATTGGAGATGAGTAGATGCCATTCGCCCGTACAGCTTCATACATCCGGCTCGCCGCCATCGCGAGTTTATCGGGAGTTCTAACTCTCGCGTGCCTGGCCCAGGAGCCGCAGCCTCCGGCCGCTCCCATACCGCAAAACACGCCTGAGGCCCGTCCTCTTCCAGCTTTGAACTATGTCAAACCTGCGTCCCATTTTCCTAATCCGATAGGCCCTTACATTCCTAAGCATGTGGCCGATCCGAACCTCGCGAACACGGCGCGCATCGACCAGCATATGCACGACGGCAAGCTCTACCTGTCTTTGAATGATGCCATTGCCCTCGCGTTGGAGAACAATCTGGACATCGCCATTGCGCGTTACAACCTCAACATCGCAGACACCGACGTGCTGCGGGCCAAAGCCGGCGCTCAGATTCTGGGTGTAAATCTCGGCGTCGTGCAGAATACGCCAGGCGGCGGCGTTGGCGGGATCGGAACCCAGGTTGGCACTGGAACTGGTGGCACAACTCTCGGAGCCGGCGGAGCAGGCGCAGGCGCCGGTGGCATTGTCGGCTCGACCGCTGGCGGACTCTTCGGTCCTCCCATCACCAGCTTCGACCCGGTCCTCACCGGCACGTTCCAGAGCGATCACGCCACCTTCGTTCCCACCAGTCCCTTTCAGGGCACGTTCCAGGGCACTACGACCGCAAACTTCCAGTATCTTCAGGGTTTTCATTGGGGGACTAATCTTTCCGTGGGCTTCACCAATAGCCGGGTTAGTAGCAACAGCGGATTCCAGTCCGTGAGCCCGGCTCTGAACTCCGGCTTCCAGTTCCGATTGACCCAGCACCTGTTGCAGGGCTTTGGATTTCCAGCCAACACTCGCTTCATCCGCATCGCCAAGAACAACCGTGAGTTATCCGATGTAGCTTTCCGCTTACAAATTCTTACTACCGTAGACCAGATCGAAAACATGTATTGGGATCTCGTCTACGCCTATGAGAACCAGCGAGTGAAGCAGGAGTCATTGGCTTTTTCCCAGAAGACGCTGTCGGACACGCAAAAACAGGTCGAGATCGGGAGCCTCGCGCCCATTGAAGCGGTACGCGCGCAGAGCACGGTCGCGGCTGACCAGCAGGCTCTGACGGTTGCCAAGACCAATCTTCAGTTGCAGCAGTTGGTCATGAAGAACGCGCTCAGCCGCACTCTGCACGATCCCATGCTGGCCAAGGCGGACGTAATTCCTACTTCCACCATGGAAGTCCCCGAAAACGAACAGATTCAGCCGACAGAAGACCTGGTCAATGAGGCCCTGCATCATCGCGCTGAACTGGTCGAAGGGCGAATTCAATTGAACAGCCAGGAACAAAGCAATAAAGCGCTGCGCAGCAGTATGCTGCCGACCCTTGACGCCTTCGCTTACTACGGCGGCTCAGGCTTGGGAGGCTCGCAAAATCCCCGGAGCATTTGCCAGACTCCCGATCAACCTTTCTGCGCCAGCGCAACTCCGGATCCGACCCTGAACCAGTTTCCGCTGACTCCTTCGGTTGGGTACGGCTCAACTCTGAATCAGCTCGTCAATTCCACCGCACCGGACAAGGGCATCGGTCTGCAGCTCAACATTCCGCTGCGCAACCGCGCTGCCCAAGCCATTCAAGTGCGCGGAGAATTCGAATTCCGTCAAGCCCAGATGGCACTGCAGCAGACCGAAAATCGGGTGAGCATCGAGGTACGTCAGGCCCAGTTCGCGGTGGAGCAAAACCGGGCCAGCGTGGCTTCGGCGCGGGCAGCGGTGGACTATGCCCAGCAGTCCCTGGATGCTGAACAAAAGAAATATCAGTTCGGCACGTCGACCACCACTGCCGTTCTGCAGACCCGAAGCGCTTTAGCCACGGCCGAGTCCACGCTGATGTCTGCCATGGCGGCGTACGAAAAGGCCCGCGTCGAACTCGATCGCGCTGTCGGTAATCTGCTCGACCACGCAGGCATCAGCATCGACGACGCTGCCCGTGGCCAGGTCACGCGTATGCCGAATGCTCCTTACGTGGCGCCGCGCAAAGACCTGCCGGCAGACCAACCCGGAACCCAAACGCCACCACAACAGCCCCAGCAGCAATAAAGCAAGTGAGGGGCGGACCCCTCGTCCGCCCCTGCGAAGCAGCCTTCGTCACAGGCTGTATGACGAGCCCTGTGAACCTCTGCAGTGAATAGCTCTTCCTAACAATTCTTTACAATCCCGCCGCACTCCCTCGAAACTTCTCCCGCTAAGATTGAATGACCAATGCGAAAAGAGCGCATTCAACACTGGCATTATCTGTTCTGATCCTTAAATGCATTCCCGCCATTTTTGCAAGGAGAAGCTCATGCGAGTACCGCGTCCGATTCCTGCCGTCACTTTGTACTTCATCTGCGCCCTTCTGATCGCCACATGTGCACTCGCGCAACAGCCCTCGCCGCCTCCGTCGATTGCTCCAGCGCCACAATCGGCGCCGCCTTCGCCCGTTCACTTGCGGGATTACTCCCAGCCGCGCTCGGCATTCCCGAAATTTCTGCAGCCGTACACGCCGCGCCAGTTGGAACTTTCCAATCTCGGCAACTCTCCTCGCATCGACACGCTTATGCGCGATGGAAAAATCTATCTCTCCATCGATGATGCCGTCGCGCTGGCGCTGGAGAACAATCTCGATCTCGAGATCGCCCGCTATAACATGAACATCGCCGAAGCCGACCTGCTGCGCGCCAAGTCGGGCGCCAGCATTCTAGGCATCAACACTGGCATCGTGCAGAACACGCCGGGAGGCGGTGTCGGTGGACTCGGCGGCAGCGTGGGCTCGGGTACTGGCGGCACCACCGTAGCCGCAGGAGGCGCGGGCAGCGGCACCAACGGCCTGGTCAGTTCCACTCTCGGCATCGGATCGCCCATCACCAGCTTCGATCCCACTCTCACCGGCACTCTTCAACTCGACAAGAATCAGACCGAGTCCGTGAGCGTTTTCAGTCCTGTTCCCGTCGTCGCTCAGAATACGTACACATCAAACTTCGGATACTCACAAGGATTCCAATGGGGAGGAACGCTTAGCGGCGGATTCAATAACACCCACCTGACCACTAACAATCCCACCAGCTTGCTGACGCCACAACTGGGCTCAACGTTTCAATTTCGTTTCACTCAGAATCTGCTGCAGGGTTTTGGATTCTTGCCCAACACCCGCTTCATTCGAATCGCCAAGAACAATCGCGAGATCTCTGACGTCGCCTTCCGGCTGCAGATCATCACCACAGTCGATCAGATCGAAAACATGTATTGGGACCTGGTGTACGCGTACGAAAATGTGCGCGTGCAGCAGGAAGCGCTCACATACACTCAGAAGGCACTTGAAGATGCCAAGCGCCAGGCACAAGTTGGCACTGTGCCTCCCATTCAGGTCGTGAGCGCGCAGAGCACGGTTGCCACAGGTCAGCAGAACCTGATCGTGGCGCAAAACAACCTGCAACTTCAGCAACTCCTGATGAAAAACGCCGTCAGCCGCAGCATTGAAGATCCCATTCTCGCGGAAGCGGACGTGATTCCCACCTCCGCCATGCAAGTTCCCCAGCAAGAGCCGGTCACTCCCATCCAGGATCTCATCAACGACGCTCTCCAGCACCGGGCCGAACTGGTCCAAACGCGGATCGATCTGAACTCACGCGACATTAACGTCAAATCCGTGCGCAACTACATGCTGCCAACTTTGCAAGCCTTCGCGTATTACGGAGGATCCGGAGTAGGCGGCGCCATCAATCCGGCTGTTCCAACCTGCTCCGCAGGTTCGGGAAGCTTTTGCTTCAACCCGGCAAAGGCTCCGCCGCCATTTCAAACCGCAACCAGCGTGAGTTACGGCGGCACTCTCAATCAACTGGTCAACTCGACCGCTCCCGACAAGGGAGTGGGACTCGCTCTGACCATTCCAATCCGGAATCGCCTCGCACAATCGAACCAGGTACGCGCCGAACTCGAATACCGACAGGCGCTCGTGCGCCAGCACCAACTGGAGAACCAGGTCCGCATCGAGGTCCGCAACGCGCAATTCGATGTCAAGCAGAACCGCGCTGCGGTGCAGGCGGCGCAATCCGCCGTGGACCTGGCGCGACAAACCTTCGAAGCCGATCAACAGAAACTCAAAGTGGGACTCACGACGCAGACCGCGATCCTGCAGGACGCCGCCACCTTCACCACCAGCGAGTCCAACCTGGTCTCGGCGAAAGCCGCTTATGAAAAATCGCGGCTGGAACTTGATCGCGCGACGGGCTTACTGCTGGAGCACGCCCATATCGATGTCGCTGACGCCACCAGCGGCCAGGTCACGCATTTACCCAGCGTCCCCTATGTCGCCCCGCGCCAGGACGCACCGCCCCAAGGAGGCCGGATGTAAAGCCAGTCAGGGGTGGGGATGTTGATCTCGATCGCACGAAGCCAAGCGCCGCCCACGGTATGTACATATCAGTACATGGATATGTTCCCGCAGGAACACTCCGCAAGCTTGTGATCCCGATCACATCCAGACCTCCTGATACACTACGCGCGATGCCGACGCGGCCTCCACTGCCCCGCTTCTTCTTCTGGCTGCTACCGTTATCCTTCGCGTTGCAAATTGGGGCCATAGGACTGCTTCATCAATACCGAGTCCGACCTGGCAACGACAACTTCGAATTCGGATGGGAAATGGGGCGCGTTGCCCGTTCCATCGCACAAGGCCACGGATTCAGCAGTCCCTACGAAGGCCATACAGGCCCTACGGCGTGGGAACCGCCACTCTATCCCTGTCTCATGGCGGGGGTGTTCAAGCTGTTCGGAATCTACACGCACGGCTCCGCTTGGGTGCTGCTCAGCATCAACAGCCTGTTCGCTGCGCTCACGTGTATTCCGATTTACCGCATCGCTCAACGCACCTTCGGGGAACGGGTGGCCGCCTGGTCCGCGTATGCCTGGGGATTGAATCCGTACATCTGGTACTGGTCCATCCACTGGATCTGGGACACGACATTCACGCCGCTGGTTCTAGCCTGGATATTCCTGCTAGCCCTAGAATTGGCTCGCGTAGCCCCGGACGCCCTCGTCCGGGGCCGGCGGAACGCCGATACGTCAGCGTGGATCCAGTTCGGCGCTCTATACGCCATCGGCGCTCTGGCCACCCCCACGATGCTCGGCTTCCTTCCCTTCTGCGGCCTATGGATCTGGCGCCAGAGGTATCGCCGTGGCTTACCGTCGCTGGCTAGAGTAGCCCTATCTTCTCTCGTTTTCTTTGCAGTACTCTCCCCATGGGTGATCCGAAACTATGAGGTCTTCCATCGCTTCGTCTTTCTGCGCGATGACTTCGGCTTGCAACTGCGGCTCGGCAATGGCCCGTATGCCGATGGCATGCTCATGGCCTACCTGCAGCCCAATCTGAATAAGCTGGAACTGCAGAAATTTCAGAGTTTGGGTGAACTCTCCTACGCAGAATCGTGCAAGCGCCAGGCGCTCGATTGGATTCGGGCACACCCGCAACGATTCGCAATAATCAGCCTGAAGCGCTTCTTCTACTATTGGAACGGCGTGCCCAGGGAAACCGGCAGCCTGGCGCCAGTAGACTTCCGCACCTCGGCTTTTCTGGCGACCTCAGTGCTGGCGATCTGGGGCGCGATTCATGCCGTGCGCCATGACCGGCCCGGGGCGTGGCTTTTCGCGGGCTTGCTAATCTTTTATCCGGCGATTTACTACTTCGTGTATCCTCACGCCCGCTATCGCCATCCGATCGAGCCGGAACTGACGATCCTGATTGTTTTTCTCATTTCTGAAGCGCAATGGCCCACAGGGGTTAAAGAACGTATCTGACTTCCAAGCGCTTGCGGCACGAGTGAACTCGTGCCCTTACAAAATCGCTCCGCGTGCGCGGCGTTGAAGCGCCGCTCTTCGCTGTTACAGCAGCATTTAAGCTGCCAGCTTCGTCTTAGACCAGCATTCATATAACCGTCTCTTGACTGTGAGACAATTTCGAGTTTCCAAACGCTCATGCAACTCTCGGTGGTTATCATCACCTATAACGAAGAGGCCAACATTGGCCGCACGCTCGCCAGCGTGCAGCCACTCGTCGCGGATGGTAAGGGAGAGATCATCGTGGTCGACTCCGGATCGACCGACCGCACAGTTGAAATCGCGAAATCGTATCGAGCAAAAGTCTTCGTGGAGGAATGGAAGGGCTATGCCGCACAGAAGAACTCGGCGATAGACAAAGCAATGGGTGATTGGATTCTTAGCTTGGATGCAGATGAAGAGACCAGTTCAGGCCTGCGCGACTTTCTTACGCTGGCGCTGTTCGGACAAAAGAAAGACGAGTACTCAAATTTCAAAGGAGGAATGATCTTTGCTCGGCAAAATTCCTTCTTAGGGCGCCGCCTGAGATATGGAGGATTTTATCCCGATCCCAAGTTGCGGTTATTTCGGCGCGGCTGCGCTCGATTTCAGCAACGTCTCGTCCATGAAGACCTGCAGCTTTGTAGTGGCGTAGAGTACAGCCCTCACCTCCACTACGAAATGGGCAGCCCCATCGAGATCATCCATCACTCTTATCCGACCCTCTCCGATTACATCGATCACATGAACCGCTATTCCTCGCTTGGGGCGGAGATGCTTGTCACCAGAGGCAAAGTTCGCTTCAGCTTCATCAACATCGTCCTGCGGCCGCTGTTCACGTTTGTCTACAACTATCTATTCCGCCTGGGATTCCTCGACGGCCGTGAAGGCCTGCTCCTGCACGTCTACCACGCAGTGTACGTGTCGTGGAAATACGCGAAAGCCTGGGAACTAAGCCGAAAGAAAAGTGACTGAATCCTCTTTGCGCCCTGTGTTGAAGAAACTGCCTTCCAACCGACCGGTCGGCGCTGCACCTTGCCCCAACGGCCATGCCTTCCCTATCATCCAAATAGAGTACTGGGGATCGCATGGACAAGAAGCCACAAGTCGCCGAGAGTCCCATCGCAGGGGTATTCGAGAACCGCCATCCTTCCGACGCGGAGAAGAAGTGGGCGGAGAAAACTCTGGCCCCCAGTCTCGAAAAGGCTCCCGAGCGCCCGATCGGCGCGCCCACTGGTGTAAATCGCGACGAGCACGGCCATGCTCGTTTCACCACCATCTCTGGCGTCCCCATCAACCGACTCTACACGCAAGGCGATCTCCCGGCAGATTGGAGCGAGGACAGTTATCTTGGTTATCCCGGCCAGCCGCCCTACACGCGCGGCATTCACGCGACGGGTTACCGCGGCAAGCTTTTTACCATGCGGCAGTTCTCCGGGTTCGCCTCGCCGGAAGAAACTAACCTGCGCTACAAATATCTTCTGGAGCACGGTGGCAGCGGACTCTCCGTGGCTTTCGACCTGCCCACGCTGATGGGCTATGACTCCGATCACCCTGCCAGCGAAGGCGAGGTCGGAAAATGCGGCGTCGCGATCGATTCACTGGAAGACATGGAGATTCTTTTCAACGGCATCGATCTGGAGAAAACCACGGTATCGATGACCATCAATTCACCGGCTTCGGTGCTATGGGCGATGTATCTGGTGGTCGCAGAGAAGCAAGGGGCAGACTGGAAGAAAATCTCCGGCACGATCCAGAACGATATTCTGAAGGAATACATTGCGCAGAAGGAATACATCTATCCGCCCGCGCCCTCCATGCGGCTGGTCGTGGATACTTTCGAGTTCGGCTCCAAATACACGCCGCGCTTCAACACGATTTCCATCAGCGGATACCATATCCGCGAGGCCGGATCGACCGCGCTGCAGGAGCTGGCGTTCACGCTTTATGACGGGGTCGAGTATGTGGAATGGGCGCGCCGCCGAGGTCTTGACGTGGACGACTTCGGCCCGCGTCTCAGCTTCTTTTTCAACGCGCACAACGATTTTTTCGAAGAGATCGCGAAGTACCGCGCGGCTCGTAAACTCTGGTACCGCGTCATGAAGGACCGCTTTGGCGCGAAGAACCAGCGCACATGGCTCATGCGCTTCCATACTCAAACCGCAGGAGTATCCCTTCCCGCACAGCAGCCCATGAACAATATCGCCCGGGTTGCGCTGCAAGCGCTGGCATCTGTGCTCGGCGGCACCCAATCGCTGCACACCGACTCCTATGACGAAGCGCTGGCCCTTCCCACGGAGGAGGCGGCGCGCATCGCCTTGCGCACGCAGCAGATCATCGCCTACGAGTCGGGCGTCACGCAGACCGTCGATCCTCTGGGCGGATCCTATTTCCTGGAAAATCTCACGCTACAGATGGAGAAGGGCGCGCTGGAGTCCTTCAGCAAACTCGACGCGATGGGGGGCATGGTCAAAGCGATTGAGCGGGGATATCCGCAAAAGGAAATTGCCGAGTCATCGTATCAATACCAGAGGGCTGTGGAAGCCAAGGAAAAGATCATCGTCGGAGTGAATGAATTCGCCATAGAAGAACAGCCGCCGCACACTTTGTACATCGACGAAACCGTCGCTCAGCAGCAATCGGCAAAGCTGAAAGCCTTGCGTGCCCGCCGCTCCAATGAGGCAGTCCAGCGCGCGCTCGACGCTCTAAAGAAAGCCGCTGCCCAGGATCCCAAAGCCGCTTCGAACGGCAACGCATCATCAGCCAATACGATGCCTCACATCATTGAGGCGGTCCGCTGCTATGCCACGGTAGGCGAAATCTGCGAAGCACTGCGCCAGGTATTCGGAACTTACACAGAAGCGAGCATCACTTAAGGGAGCTGTCATCCTGAGCGCAGGATCCGGGCATTCTGCTGGCGCCCCAGTTACGTCGATTCTCGACCTGCATCACATCCAAAGCCTTGAGTAGGCATCGCCGCGGATGACGGGTTTGATGCCCTCAAACTGCAGAAAAGACTGGCTAAGTTGATAGGTTGAACCGCTGGAACGTGCTTCACTGTTCCGTTGATGAAGAATTCCAAGTCTGCGCCGGACGTTCTGCAGTTTCTTCTTTTCACGCCAACATTCACTTCAATTAAAAGCAACCAACGTCGGCATGACCTGGGTAATGCCGGGATACCTTTGCGCGCTGGAGTGGTGGAAACGTCTGCCGAAGTTCCCATCAATGGCATTGCTGTCTCATCGGCAGAGTTCGTCATTCCCGCTGCTTCTGGCTGTTCTTCCGCTTGTTCTACTTGGCAGCAGTAGCGGAGAAGATCCGCCGACCAGGTATCACACCGGAGCGTCTGAAGTGCGCGTCTCCTTCTTTGCCACCGACCAGAACGGACGCCTGCTCGAGAATCTGAGCAAAGATGATTTTGCCGTGATCGACAGCGGGACGGTGATCCGGGATTTTCGCAGCCTCGCGCGTAGCACCGAAACGGCGCTCGACGTCGTTGCATTGGTTGATACCAGCGCATCAGTGGCGTCGCGCTTTCGCGCCAACCTGCAGCACGTGGCGCAACTGGTGGATGCGGAATCCATGAATCGCGCCGACGCCATGTCGGTGGTCCAGTTCGCAGGTTTGGAGCCGCAGATTATTTGCAGCCGTGATTGCCGCTCGGCCGAGGCCGAGCAGAAACTGCGCAGCATAAGAGCTCAAGGACCTACTCCGCTTTTTGACGCCCTGACCTACACAGCGCAGTTTGTTTCAGCGCGGCATGCTTCAGGGACACGGCAAGTTGTGATTTTGTTTTCCGATGGGAACGACACCATCAGCCGCGCTTCTGCCCGGGAGGCACTCGAGGCAATGCTGTCGAGCGGAGCTCTGCTGTATTCCGTAGATGTCAATGCCTCTGGCAGCGGCTCCGCGACGGGCTCTCTCCTGCTCCACCAAATGGCTGAAGCCACAGGGGGGCGTTCCTTCTCAGCCCGGGATGGTGTCAGCGATGTGCTGCGCGCCATTCTCGACGACCTGCGCGCCGCCTATGTAGTTACTTACTCTCTGCCTACCCATCAGCCTGGCTTTCACTCGCTTCGCATCCTTCCCAAACACAACTTGAACCTGCGATTCCACTGCCGACGAGGTTACTACTATGAAGAAGATCGCTGATTTGAAATGCATGAAATCTGGCTGGCTACTGCTTCTAGCACTGTGTGTTGTTCCCGCCGCCTGGGCCGGTGTGTATCAACACGGAATGGTCGTGCGAATGCGAATGGCGCCATGCATGGCGGAACGTCACAGTTTCATGCTGGCGATGAGCGGCGCCGGGCCGCAGAACGCCCCCGAGGTATGCCCGGAATACACGCTGCTTTCCGATAAGGTCGTCTACGTCATCGTGGGAAGATCCACGAATCAACTGGTGCCGCTGGCAGATGAAATCGATTTCCGACTACAGCATACAGAGCTTGCCGTGCGCATCGACGATGCGAAACGTGAAAGCAAGTTCGGGATCAAGGAGATGATTCTGCGTTCCGAGTGGGACCGGGTGCAGAAGCACATCGCGGATCAGTTGAGCAACCCGTCACATGCGATGGAGGATAGCAATCCCCTGCGGACCAAGTATTAGCACGAAGAATCCGGCATTTTCGCGAGTGCCCCACCCTTCTCGCCGATTTGTGGCGAGAGGGTGGGTACTCTGACTTCCGTATGACTAACCTCGCGGCTTCCCCACCCGCTCAGCGGTCTCGAACATTTTCGCGACAGTATCCATGTCTTTAGGCTGCACCTTCCCGGGGGGAATCCGGCGATGCGTAAGCTCTTCGAGCTTCACTAAGAGATCAACGAGCGCCATCGAGTCGATGAGCCCTGAAGAAATCAAGGGAGTGTTCTCGTTGATCTTCGCCACGGGTTTCCCGATCAGTTGCAAGATATGCTCGATCATTTCCTGCGCTTCTGAAGACATACCTGCACACTCCTTGGCAGCCTAATAGTCCGCCCGAAATGGTCCTCGCTAACTTTCCCGTGCGAACTCCGGATGCTCCTGCATCAGTTTCTCTTTCGTTGCCGAACGCGCCGCTTTTCCTGCGGTGCTCTTCACAATCCATTTTGGTGGTTTGAGAATGATTGACTTCACGGCAAACCCAAGACCAGCAACGACGCTGCTTCGAATCTGCTGCTCCAGTTCGGCAGTGTCGTTGAGCAGTTCCGCACGTTCCACCTCCGCTACCACGATAATGTCCTGTGTTCCCAGGTCCGGATTGTATACGCCGATGGCAATCACGCGGCCATCATGAATGGAGGTATGAGTTCCGACGATCTCCTCTATGTCTTGCGGATAAATGTTCTCACCCCCAACGATCAGCAAGTCCTTCTTTCGTCCTACCACATACAATTCACCCTCAAGAAGAAATCCGAGATCTCCGGTGCGATACCAGCCATCCGCGAATGCCTGTGCAGTGAGGTCTGGACGGTTGTAATAACCCTTGAATAAGCAGTCGCTGCGGATAGCGATCTCTCCGACTGAATCAGGGCGGGCACCTTCACCGGAATGGCGCATAATTCGAATCTGCTGGTTCGCCAACAACCGGCCCGACGATGTGAACGACAACGCCCCCGCAGTGTCCTGTGCGAGAGGAACAACCCGGTGGGCACTGCGGAATTGTTGTGCATCAACCCAGACGGTTCGTGGACCCGCCGCGTCGATATCTGATTGCGTCACGGCAAAAACATTTTCTGCCATCGCATACGAGGATTGCAGCACGCCTTGCCTGATCCCGAATGCATTCTGGAATTCATTCATGCTGCTCGCTCGCACCGGTTCCGAGCAGTTGATCATCAGCCGCAGCGATGAGAGATCGTAATGGGCCCAGCGCTTTTGCGGCGTTCGACGCGGCACAAATTGGAATGCGAAATTCGGCATCCATCCGACCGTGCATTTGGTCTTGCTGATGACCTGCAACAAGGACTGCGGCTGCATGACCCAGTCGATCGAGGACTGCATCACGACCGGAACGTGGCAGAGCATAGGCAACATAAAGCATGCGATCAGCCCCATATCGTGATATAGCGGCAGCCAACTGTAGATGCGATCGCGGGAACCGATGCGCAAGACTTCGGCGAGGTGTCCGGTTTGGCGCAGCACGGCCGCATGCGTCAGGGCGACTCCCTTTTGCAGTCCGGTTGTTCCCGCCGAATGTTGAATGAAGGCCAGACTCGTAGGATCAATCGCATCTGAGCCTTCCACCGGCACTCTCATTCCCAGCCGGGTCGAAAGGTCGTTCCCTGCACGGATCAGCTTGGTATCGGGTCCGAGTGCGATACATGCCAGCATCTCTTCTGGAAAATCTTCATCGATCACCACCGCTTTAGCACCCAGATTCGCCGTCACTCCCATTAGTCCCGAGCGGTACTTGGCGGGATCGATTTTGAAGTTGGGATAGGCGAGAAAGGCGGGAACCGCGCGCAGCATCATGGTCGCGGCGAATGCCGTCATCGCCGTAATAGCCTGCGGCATGATAATTACAACGCGGTCGCCCGGGCTCACGCCTTGCTCTTGCAACCCACCTGCCTGAATGCTGGACCGCTGCCGGAACTCCCCGAAGGTGACCGTCTCGCGCTCGTCCTCATCGACCCAGAAGGTTACGAACTCTGCGTTATGCGGAGCAGCCTCAAGCGCCGCGACAAGATTGGCAAATTCCAGCATTGGCAATATCTCTGTTCCCCAGCGTGCGTGAAGCTTGTTTCGAGTTCTCGGGGCCATTATGCTTGTCGGTCACGCGAGGGGGGACTGTTGTTCCAAAGCGCTGCCTACCTGGTCGTATTCCTCATCTGCGTGGCCGTGCTTGCCAAGGTTGCTGCGCCGAGAGTGCGGCAATCGGTTTTACTCATCGCCAGTTATGCTCTTTATCTCACCTGGAGCGGATGGTTCATTGCCGTTCTGCTCTTTTCCGCGGTCATCAATTTTTTTCTCGGACAATCGTTGCGCCGGAATCCCAATCCAGCGCGCCTTTGGGTCGGGATCGTTTTCAACCTGCTCCTGCTCGCTGCTTTCAAGTACATCCCCGAAGTCTCAGTCCACCTTCCATTTTCCTCACTCCAGGGCCTCTCTCATCTTGCTCTGCCGTTAGGAATCTCATTCTGGACATTCCAGGCCCTGAGCTACCTTTTCGATCTTTACCGTGGCGAGGAACTCGATGCCACACTACCCGAGTTCGCCCAGTACATGGCCTTTTTCCCGGTCACCATCTCCGGGCCGGTATGTCGCATGCCTGACATGCTGCCGCAATTCCGCACTGAGCAAACCACATCGTGGGACGACATTCGCGAGGGCCTGCGCCGCATCGCCGTCGGAGCCTTCATGATGCAATTGGCGAGACTGCTGGGACAGGGAATTCTCGCCGGCGACAGCATCATTACCGGATTTGACCGTGCCACAAACTGGACTGGGCCCGACGTCTGGTGCCTCGCATTCGGTTATGGATTGCAACTGTTCTTCGACTTCGCCGGATATTCCCACATTGCTATTGGAGCCGCCCAAGCGTTGGGAATCAGGGTTCCTGAAAATTTCGCGAGGCCTTTTGCTTCGAACAGTCCATCTGTTTTCTGGACGCGCTGGCACATGTCGCTTTCATTCTGGATTCGCGACTACATCTTTCTCCCGCTCGCCATGATCCGCCGCGAAATCTGGTGGCGCAATGCCGCGCTAATTATAGCCATGGTAATTTTCGGCTTGTGGCATAAAGCCAGCACGCTATTCCTGATCTGGGGCCTTTACCACGGCGTCCTCCTGGTGCTGCACCGGCAACTCCAGCAACTGCACCGTAAGTGGAACTGGCAAACGTCAAGCGGACTGTGGACCCTCGTGTCGTGGCTCCTGACCATGGCTGTTATCAGCTTGGGCTGGATCTTCTTCCGGGCGAATTCTCTTGCACAGGCAAACCGCATGTTCTCGGCCCTGGCTTCGCCCGGTTCCTATACGTCTCACAACCTTAGCGAGAACCTGTATGTTCTGGTCGCATTGTTAGCTGCTGGCTACGCCATAGTTCTAATGGTCGCCCCTAAGTTAGCACCTGCAGTCGAGACGCCCGATTCGCGGGGAGGGTTCCTCCTGCGCTCGAAGTGGTTCTGGCTTCCTCCACTATACGCATTGGCTATGATGTTGCTGCTGATGATCACTTTGAGCCAAGACGGCGGAGCCGCCCAGTTGATGTATCGCGGGTTCTAACCAGCTAGCGGATCTGCGTTCCATCAGGCATGAACACGGGGAAACCATCCCATGGCTGCGCCAAGGCCAATTGCTCTGCCGCTGCGGCGCGACTGTAGGCAAACAGAAACAGTCCGTAGCGATAACGCAGCATGGGATCTTGCGGTGCCCGGGCAATCGCCCACTGGTACTGCAAAGCAGTGTCGTTCGGCTCCTCACGCAGGCTCACCGCCTGCATGCTGAATCTTAATACCTGATCCTCGTGGTTGATCTGATTCGTAAACGGCGCCTTTTGCATGCGGCGGAGTATCTCCTGGGAAATGCGGGAGCGGTCGTACACCGTCAACGCCAGCATTCGCTCACACTCGGCTTCCGAAGGAGGGTTCACCGACTGCCCCGGCTCCAACTTCTTCGACATTTGGCGAAATATGGCTTGTGCCAGGAGATAGCTGCCCGCGGGAGTCATATGCACGTGCTCGTAGATCAGGTCGCTGCCAGTGATTCCATCTGAACTCGCCGACGCCAGCATGGCCTCGGTGTCGACGAGGCCGACCCCGGGGTATGCCGAGGCTACAGATCGGTTGATGTCGTTGATACGCGTATCCGCGCGAAAGCGCAATGTGTCGAGATCGCGAGCTCGCTGGAAGTGTTCCTTCGCCGAGTTCGGACTACCCAATAATTTCGTGCAACGTGCGATGCGGAACTCCAGTTCCGCATAGTCGTCGTCGATCTTCGCCGCGGCGGTATACAGAGCTAACGCGTCGCCGTATGCCTGAGCCGTCTCGCGTTCCCTGCCGCGCTCCACCAGCGAGGACCATTCCTGCAATTCTTCCTCTTTCAGCCCCTCCCGATGCAAAGAGGCGAAGGGCGCACAGTCTTCCAGGTTCGTGGCGGCCGTGGCGACAATCACCTGTGCTCCCGCCGCGCGCCCGGCCGCGATGGTATCGCGCAGATTGCGCTCGAAGTTCGAATACACATGTGCCATCAGCGGAGAGCTGGCTCGCACTTGCTTGTCCAGAAACATCTCCATTCCCTGCCACGACTTCTTCTGCGTCCCCAGTTTCGCCACCAGTTGCCCGATGCGCGTCGAGCGCAGAAAAATGCTGCTCCGCACCACGGGAATGCTCATGCCCGACGATGTCAGTACCGTGCCTGGGCCGTAAGGACCCACCACTTCATTGTTGCCGGAGTAGATGATGAAGAGATCGGGATGCTGTCCGGCGAGAGCCTTCGCAATCGGCAGCACAACGTGCGAATTGATGGCCACGCTCCCCGTATTCACCACTTCGAACTTTCGCGCGGGGAACTGTTCCCGCAGCATGACTTCGAGGTAGCGGCTGAACCCGTACGCCGGATCGGGATCTCCCATCGCGGCGGACTCTCCAAGCACAAAAATGCGATAGGTTCCCGCAGGTTTCTCGGTTGGGATGGAATACAGTCGTGGCGTTTGCACTGAGCCGGGGGGAAAAAAGGGCGCGGCGAAAAACAGGTTATAGCACGAAGCTGGTCTTCCTTGCACGGTGCAGGGCGTTAGCAGGGTCGTAGCATATCCCACCCCTGCCCATCTCAGCCCCGCCTCTGCCAGTCCCAGCACCAGCAGGGGAACGAAGACTGCACTTGCCACGATCAGCAGCCGGCGGCTCGGCAAGCCAGACTTCCCCGCCCTCGCTGCCGTCTCGGTTGGCATATCTACCTAGTTCGCCGAACTCTTTCCGCTGTTGGCCGTCTTCTGCATGCTCAGATGCTGCTCTGCCTGTGCGATCAGCTTCTGTACCTTGTCGCGCTGCGCATATTGTGGATTGGTTTCCAACAACCGCTTCCAGGCGACGATGGCGCCGCTCATGTCCTGCTTGTCCTGCCACTTCACCATACCGGTGTTGAAGAGCGCATTCGCATGCGTACCGTCAATCTTCAGAACCTCGCCGTATTCCTGTAGCGCCCGGTCGGTCTTGCCCATGAAATGGTAGGCGGTCGCCATATCCGTGCGCACGTCCGTAGCTTTTGGATTGAGCTTCAGGCAGCGCTCATAGTAGTTCACCGCGTCCGCATACTGCTGCGCGTCGTAATAGATGTTCCCCACTTTGTAGAGCAAGTCCGAGTTGTTGGGATCGCTTTTCAGTTGTGCGATCAAAGGTGCAGCTTCCGTTTCCGCCATCTGTCGCATCTGTTCCGGCGATGGAGCCTGCGGCGCGCTCCCCATGCCCGCCTGAGTTGCGGCTTGCGCTTGGATGCCGGCCGTCTGTGGCGATGCCGACCCACGCGCAAGGTATCCTACGGCGACACCCACCAGCAGGCATATCACCGACAGCACGTAAGCCTGGGTACTGGTCCATTGTCCGGTGCTTGAATTTTCGTTTTCAGCCATGATGCATCTCCAAATTGAAATTGCTTTTCAGAACCCCGTAGCCATTCTCGGCGAGGTCCCGCGGCAGGGGTGTGATTTGAATCACACCTTCCTGTGCGGTCTGCCACGCGTCAGATTGCCGCTATATCGGCTCGAACGGGAGCCTCCCAGATCCCCTCAGAGCCTTGGGTGAAATCACCCTGCGCCGCGCGTTTTAGGACTCTCCTGCGAGACTAAATCGTAGTGAAGGGTCTGAATGTACTTGCAAGCCTTTGAAAACACCAGGCTTTCCAGCGGCCGCTCAGTCCCGGAATTTTGGCATTTCAGCTGCATCTTCTTGCCTTGGAGCTACAGGAGATCTATGGAAACGGACCGCCCTCAGGCCAAGTTTTGGAGCAACGCTCAAAGCTACACCATGGCAGGAATCTGCCTAATGCTGGGTCTGGCAGTCGGATACCTGGTACATGCGCCGGCAGTGGCGAGTTCCGGCGCACCAGCTGCGATAGTAGCCCCGCCGTCCACCGCGCCGGCACCTAGAGGCGGCGGCATGCCAAGCGCCCAGGACTTAAAGCGCATGGCTGACAAGCAGGTCGCTCCCATGCTAGAGCAGTTGCAGAAAAATCCCAAGAATCCCGATCTTCTGGTCAAGATCGGCAGCGCATATCTCGCCGCGCACCAGTTTCAGAGCGCGCAGCAGTACCTGCAACAATCCGTGGAGGTCAAGCCTGCTCCAGAGGCGCTAAACGAGCTTGCGTTCGTCCAGTACTCCATGGGAGACGCCGACCAAGCCATCGCGACGCTGAACCGAGCCCTGAAGCAGGACCCCAAGAACCCCAAGCTGCTGTTCAATCTCGGGATGTTCCAGTGGCACGGCAAGTCGGATCCCAAAGCGGCCATTGCTGCGTGGCAAGCCTTTCTAAGCGCCAATCCTAAGGATCCCAAGCGTTCTCAAGTCGAACACATGATTGCTCAGGCCAAACAGCACCTGAACATCGCCCCCGGCACCAAGACGAGTAAGCCAGTCATGTAGATCCCATGACGATGATTGGAGCGGCGTAAGTAGCGACTATTGAATGCCGGTGATCCGCAGTCCCTGGCTTTTCATGTAGTTCTCAATCCCAGGCCGGTCAGCCAATACGTGCGAATCCTCGCGCAGCAGTTGCAGGGTTGTGTTGCATTCCCGCTCGGCGCGAGCATGGTCCCCTAGTTCCTCAGAGCCCAGGCACATTACGAAATGTGCAATGTGATTGCGGGTATCCAAACCAATGGCCTGCTCTGCTTCACGCATTGCCTGTACCTTGTCGTACGGAAATAGATTCGTGGACTGCAATGCGTGGAAGCTAGCCAGGCAATTGCTTAGGTCGAAATCTCCTTCGTAAACGAACAGGGCGCTGCCGCCCAGCTTGGCTGCCGGTTTCAGGTTGCGGAGCATGGCCGCAGTTCGCGCGCCGCCGGTATAGCTAAGCACTCCGCTCAGCGCACTGGCGGTCACGATTAAGGTCCCGCTGAAGTGCTGCGGGGGTTCCTGCATCTTGAACTCTGACGTTTCGCCGCAGGGAATGCCGTAGTCGGAATCCATGTCATTGTAGGCGTGGATAACCCAGCATGCTTTGGGTGGCTTGCGGTCGAGATAAGCTTTCAACTCCTTCATCGACTGTCCCCAATCGACGTTTGAGTCAGCGAGATATTTGTAGGTATTTGCAGGACCTCCCCAGAATTCGTTGCTGTAGGCAAGGTAGTTCGGAAAGGCATGCAGCGAACTGGCGCAATGCAAAAGCAGCAGAACAGCGCAGACGATCAGTCCCCTTCTGTAACGCGAAAGAAGAGCCCAGCTCCCCGCTGCGCCAAACAGGATCAAAAACGGCAGCACAGGCAGCACATGCCGGATCCCCATGTTCATGTCAGACATACAACTGGCCGCAAAGAAGAGTGCGGCAGGAAGCACGAGAAACAGAAATTCCCGGCGGTGCGCTTTCCAGAATCCCCAGGCAAAGCAGGACGCCAGCCCGAAGAACAAGGCTATTGCGGAAAACTTGATCAGGGCGGCAACAGGAAAGTAGTACCACCGGCCACCACGATAGAGCCGCCCCAGGAGAAACACCGGTCGCGGGATCACCTCGGGATCGACCAGGATGTCCTGGAAGCCTCTCAGGTATGCCTCGGGTAATAGATGCCGGTTTTCCAGAGCAGGGATGATGCGGGTCGCAATCAGAGATCTGGATTCCGGCACTCTTTCATTGGCCCATGTCTGCGCGCCGTTCGGGCGTCCTGCATAGCGGAGGCCGTAGCTCATCCACAGCATGCCAACCGCAATCAGTGCGACAGCAATGACGGCGGCCAGATTGGCACCTATCCGCCGCACGCGGCTTTTTTGGCCCGATGAAACCACGATCGGCTCCAATACGGCGATCGCAACGAAGGCGGGAGCCAGCAGAGTCCCGGAGTGTTTCACCGCGAGAGCGAGACCAGTCGCCAGCCCTGTCAGTACCAGATGGAAGCCAACGCGGGACTTAAAATAGAGATAAAGCGCGACGACCGCGGCCAGAAAGCCGAAGCTTGCCGCCACATCTGTGGTCACAAGCGCTCCGTGCGCTAGCATGTTCGGCTCAAATACGAATACTGTGGACGCCACAATCGCGGTGGCCGGCCCGAACATCTTCCGCGCCGTAAACCAAGTGAGGAATAGCAGTCCGAAGACAAAGATCGATGCCGCGGCCCGGCCAGCCATCAGCATTCGCTCGGCATTTGCGAAGATGAAATCGTGACCGACATGGAAATCGATCATTTTGGCGTTTGCCATGCCGCAGGCTCGGGGAGTGGGGTCGTTGACCGGCATCCAGATCAGAGGAAGGGCAGCGATCATCTTCAGCAGCGGCGGATGCTCAGGGTTCCATCCGAAATCTCCGCAAGTGAGATAGCGGTAGCCCGCATGCAAGTGGTTAATCTCGTCAGAAGTAATCGACCATTGTCGAACGGCTCCCGCCAATTGCAGAGCCAGAGCCACGACCAGTCCTGCCAGAATCAAGACTTCCTTGCGACTTCCCGGGCGCGCAGAGTCCCCCTTCAGATTGGCAGCCTTCTCCTCGCAAATTGCAGCATCTGGGCTCATCGGGTTACACAGACTTGGGTGTGATCTTGAGAAGGCAAGTGCTATACCAAACGAGAGGATCTGAGGATTAAAGAACTCCATCTAGCGCAGCAACTTGCGGTCTTAGGCGGAAGTTGCCGGGCGCCTTGTTTCTGCCCTTGGGTGATATGCCACATTCGACCGTGGAATTTCTCACGTGCCGCCGGGCGCAGGCGAGCGTCGGCTCAGGCTTGGTGCCCAAAAGACACTGACGACAATCGTCTTAACCGCGGCGTACGGCTTACTCATCTGGCAAGCGGGTTGCACTTCTGACCCATGCACTCAGGGTCGCGGCAAGCCCCAATATCATGAACCTGAAACAGGAACTGATGGGAATCCTGAAATTCCGCCCAGTGCGTCTGACGGCATGGGTATTCCTGATCGTCGGTGTAGGGACCGAATGCTTCATCACCAAACTCTCAGTTCTCGATCTCGATGTGTGGTGGCATCTCGCAGCCGGCGATTGGATCGTGCAACATCATGCTTTTCCTCACACCGGCATTCTGTCGCGAACGGCTGCGAACCGCCCTTGGATGGCCTACAGCTGGGGCTATGAAGTTCTGCTCTCCCGCGCTTACGCTTGGCTGGGGTTTGTTGGCATCGGGCTGTTTGGCACGGCCATCACGATCATAGTGGCCGTGGCATTGTTCTGGATGATCCGCCGGCTCTCCGGAGGCTTCTGGATCGCGTGGATTCTTTCCATCGTGGTGTATTCGGCGTTCCTGTTCAACATCATGCCGCGGCCGGTGTTCTTCTCGATGCTGATGTTCTGCGTAACCTTGACCTTGCTGCTGGACGCCAACCGTACGGGCCGCATTCAATTGCTTTACTGGCTTCCGCTGGTTTTCTTATTGTGGGCGAACCTGCACGTGCAGTTTATTTACGGATTGTTTGCGGTGGGGCTGTTCACAGTGGTAACTCTTCTTCAGCGGCTGGCGATTTCGCGGCGCATCTATCCTGATCTTCTACTTCCGCCGGCATTGCCCATCTCCAAACTCCTTGCCGTTCTGGCTTGCTGTGCGGCCGCAACGTGTGTCGGTCCCTATAGCTTTCATCTTTACCGAGTCGTTTTTGGCTATTCTTCGTCGAAGGTCATCTACTCGATGATCACCGAGTTGCAGGCGCTCAGCTTCGGCGGGATTAGTCATTTTGTCGAATTGTTGCTGGCGGCTGGCGCGTTCTTTGCCGTCGGAAAGCAAAAGAAGATAGATCCGTTCAAATTCGCTTTGCTGGTAGTGGCGAGCATCTTCGCATTTAGAGCCACCCGCGACGCGTGGTTTCTCTGCATTACTGCGGCGGCCATCATTGCTGATTTCCCGGCACCGGCGGGACAACGTGACGAACCCTTCCGTCTGCCGGAGTTTGGGGTGATAGCAGTTGCCTCTGCCCTGTTGCTGCTGCTCGTCGCCCGGAATACCGACTTCGATGCCCGGGGACTGGATCGAGTGATCAGCGCCGAGTTCCCCGTTGACGCCGTGAACTATCTGCGCCAGCACCCGGTCGGCGGACCTCTGTACAACAGCTTCGACTGGGGCGGCTTTCTGATTTTCTATATGCCCGAATTTCCCGTGTCGATCGACGGCCGCACCGATCTGTACGGTGACAGCATCGATGCCCAGTTCCTGGCTTCTGAAGGAGCCGAGCCCTCCTATGCAACCGATCCGTATCTCAACGAAGCGGGTCTTGTCATTTTGAAAAACAAAGTCCCCCTCGCGAAGCTTCTTCCGACCGGCCGCTGCTTCCGTGTGATCTATCGCGATGACGTGGCTACAGTCCTCGCACGCAACTGATTTCTCCTATTGCCGCACGAATACGGCGGCCACGTCATCGCTGTAGGCCAGGCGATATTGCGACGTGAGTGCGGGCAATGTCGTCAACGCGGTTACCATGCCCGATTGTTTCTGCAATAACAACGTCTGTGCCTGTGCCAAGCTCGCATTGGAATCGAGGCGCAGGCCCCCGGCGATCACTTTGAAGTAGCTCTCCGTAATTTCGTCACCATAGAGTTCAATCCGGCTGTCGATGGCTACGGGATATTCCGGAAGGTACCAGGTCAAAAAACTGCCCCAGGAATACTCATTGAAAATCGACGGCGATAGATGATTGTCGCGGACGAAGTCGCAGGCTCTTACCGGGAAACTTCGACTGGCCAGCGACATGAGTTCATTCGCATGCGGCAGTCGGAAGGTGGCAATCGCAAGAATCGCGCAAACCAGCCAGGCAACCAGCGGCCTCTCCCATCGCACTGTGATTTCCTCTTCGACGTTGCCTTGCGAAAATCTGAATCCGCCGGAAAAGACTGTAATCGCTGGCAGAACCACGATCCAGCTCTCACGCTGAATCCGGAACGCCACCAGAGTCCCTGCAATTAATACGAGCAGTTCGAAGATCCTCAGAGACGGTCTTCGGCCTAGCGCAAGGAATGCCGTCATTACTAACAGCATCAGCGCATAGTCTTGTATATGCCGGAAACTCATGGCGCGCATCTCGGCGAAATATTGGAATGCAGCTTCGCTGTAAAGTGATCGACATGCTGCAGAGAAGATGCGATAACCGTACGGATTCAGGCTAGTCGCGAGAAGGCAGCTTGCGAAAACTACAAGAACGGGCTTCACAGCTGGC
>JBKOUZ010000260.1:0-30470 GCA_046723715.1 Acidobacteriota bacterium
CAGCGGCGCAGATGGTGGCTTGATGAACGTCCATCCCGATATACTTCTGTTGACTCATAAGGCGCTCCCTTCGCTAGGTTGGCGGTGCGAACAATCACAACCTATCGCAAAAGTGGGCGCCTTTTTATATTGCGTGTAATACAGATGTTAGGCCAACAACGAGGACTCGTGTCCAACCTCGGGTAGAACAAAGTGCGGAGTCCATCCACTCCGCACAAGGTTTTTTGATTTGCCAGTTTAAGCCGCCGCTAAGCTTTCCGCTTTCCGCAGTGAACGAAAGCCCGTGCGCAGCTCTTCCGTAAAAAGCTTCGGCTGCTCCCAGGCAGCGAAATGACCGCCCTTTTCCACCTTGTTGTAGTGGACGAGATTAGGATAGGCCCGCTCCGCCCAGCTCCTGGGCGTCTGGTACAGTTCGTCCGGGAAGACGCTCACCGCAGTTGGGACTTTGACGCCCTTGGGACTGAAAAAGGCGAGCTTATTCTCCCAATAAAGGCGGCCTGACGAAACCCCTGTGTTGGTTAGCCAGAACAGTGTGACATTGTCGAGGACATCGTCCGGCGTGAGGCCTTCGGTCTGCCCGTCGAACGAACGCGCGATCATCTCCAGACTGCGCGCGTCGTGGTCGAGCAGGAAGGTCGCGAGACCGATGGGCGAGTCCGCAAATGCCGTCATTGTTTGCGGGCGAGTTGCCAACAAAAGAGCATAGTAAACATGCTTGTAGAAGAAAACGAGCTGTTCGTACGTGCTCTTCTCCTCGGCAGAGAGACCTGATGGGGTCGGCGCACCGGCGAATGATGCCTGGTCGATTTCTGTAGGAATTGCACCGGGCATGTTGGTGTGGATGCCGAGCAATTCCGGTGGTGCCTGCACGCCCAGCTGTTCCGTGACGGTTGCGCCCCAATCGCCACCCTGCGCGACAAATTGCGAGTAGCCAAGGCGCCTCATGAGCGTGGTCCATGCGTGCGCAATCCGTTCTGGCCCCCATCCGGTCGTGGTCGGCTTGCCGGAAAACCCGTAACCAGGCATGGACGGGATCACCAGATGGAAAGCGTCGGACGCGCTGCCGCCGTGCGCCGTGGGATTGGTAAGCGGATCGACAATCTTCAGTTGTTCGACTACCGAACCAGGCCATCCGTGAGTGACGATGAGCGGTAACGCATTTTCATGTTTCGAGCGGACATGAATGAAATGAATATCCAGTCCATCGATCTCGGTGATGAAATTGGGGAAGGCATTCAGCCTCGCTTCACACTTACGCCAGTCATAATGCGTCTGCCAGTGGCGCAAGAGCTGTTGAACAGTCTTAAGCGGTACACCCTGCGAATAATCGGAGACGGTTTCCTTGTCGGGTAACCGGGTCTGCGCTAGGCGCTGGCGCAGGTCGGCTAATGCCGACTCCGGAAAGTTGACATGAAACGGGCGAATCCCACTTTTATCAGCCGTTTGCCCGCTGCTTCGATGTGTAGCAATGGTTTGACTCATGGTGGCCTCCTCTAGAGGTAGGTTTGAATTTTGGTTTGAGTCACGTGCCAATAGCCAAACGCCAGCCGTGACGACTAGACGGGACGCCTTTGATTGGTTTGCCGAGAAAAAGCTTGCCACGGAAACGGTTGCAGTTTGATCCGGCCGTGCCAGCCGCGCCAATTCGGCAGGAAACTACGCCTGATTGCTCGACAGACACGATGGACAGAGTTTCGACCACCTTCTGAGGCTGCCGATTATTTCCGCGACAGAATAGGCCGAGTGAGATGCATCCGTCTGATCAAAATTGCACACAATTTGGCAGCGCCGATACGCGTTAACTTAACGGATTTCTTCCGCGATTATATGCGCACGCCTGAGCGGCCCTTGCGTTTCCGGGTTGCAGACATTTCCATCTGGAGCAAGGCTCTTAGCTTCTGGGTGTTTCTCGTACTGAATTACCAAATGTGCAAACTGGGAGGGAAAAACAACGTTGTACGGAACATTGCCATTAGTCTTTCTGCAATTTGAGCATCCCGCGGGTGGCGGGTGGCCCATCCTTTGCGTTTTGTGCAAAGGGTGGGCTTTCGATGCTCTCTCCTGCGCCGATGTTGAAAGCTAAGCAGCGGTCCGCATCTTCATCACCCCTTTCGCCATGGATTAATTTTGCTGGTGGCCAATCCTTTGTGCTTTTTCAAAGGACCGGCATTCACGAAAAAGGCACACACAAACCGGGCGCCCGTGCTGTGAAGAGTTGTGCCTACCGCCTGTACACGCCTACGGCGTTGGCTCGCTAACACAGGGCTGCCCCGACCCGCGCGATTCGGAAGATGTGGACCAGACTGGGTTCACGACTCCGCTCAAAATGACAGCTTCAGCCGCTGCCATCTCGAAGGGAGTCCGATCCTCCAGAACGACTCATCGTTCTACCCGATGCAGAACCACGGGAACGCTGGACGGGACTTCCCAAGTCGTGTCCACCGACGGATCTGATCCGTCAGGTGCCGGACCTATGGCTGGCCGGCCTGGCTCCGGCTTCGGAGGAGCATGACTCTCCCAGGGGAGATTGAACGAGCGCTGCAGTTCAAGGCGATTGCCCTTGATCGTGCCTATGTAAGCGCTGTCCCCGGATTTGAAAGTCACTTTATCGCCACTGACGCTGCCTTCGACGATCGGGGTGGGCACGTCGTCGCCACCAAAGAATCCGGCGCCACCCTCCACCGTTCCCGTCAACTTGTTGCCATCCTGATGGATCGTGAAAACCGTGTTGGTGCCCACGATCATCGAGATGAAATCGTTGGAGGAACCCGACGGGGCCGGCCTCCACAGCCCAGTGATGCCTGCACCGGACGGCACCTCGCGTTCCCACACCGCCAGCTGCGGACGCAGCTTAACTGCCGTGGCAGCGATGCTTATGCTGGCCGATGTGAGACCGGGCGATGCTGCCTCGATCCGAATGTTTCCTGCATTCTTTGACGATTGCACCAATGCCATGCAATATCCGGAGAAAGCCTTGCGCGATGTGCCCTTGTCGGAAGCGTGGTCAGTGGGATCGCCGTTGCCGACTCCGATCAGTTTTCCCGCTCCGGAAACCCGGAAGACTACTTCATTGTCTGTGACCGGAACGGTGCGGCCTTGCCCGTCCTGTACTTCGACTGCGAACATCGCAACGTCCTCCCCATCCGCATTGATCTCATTGCGATCTGCCGTGAGGATGAGTTTCGAAGCCGCGCCGGTTGTCTCGCGGGTGGTGCTTAGCACCTGTTTACCGTCTTTGAATCCCCGCGCTTCAAGCGAGCCGGGCGCGTATTTCACCACCCAGGCCACGTGCGAATCCTTCTTCACCTCTTTCGCGCCGAGGCTCTGGCCATTGTGAAATAGCTCCACGCGGTCGAGGTTGGAGTAGACCCACACCGCGATATCTTTTCCTTCCATGCCGGACCAATTCCAATGAGGAAACAGGTGGAGCACCGGTTTCGTCGTCCACCAGGATTGGTAGTAGTAGAAGGAGTCTTTGGGAAAGCCGCACGTGTCGATGATTCCGTATTGCGAGCTGATGTTGGGCCACTGGTAGGGCGAGGGCTCCCCCCGGTAGTCGAACCCCGTCCAAACAAATCCCCCGGAAAGCCATGGCCGCGCGTTGCAGAACGTCCACCAGCCTTCGGCCGATGCGCGTCCGGTCGTGGTGTAAGGGTCGTACGAACTCACGAACCCCTTGCTTCGATCTGTGATGTAGATGCCGCGAGTGCCGACGGCACTGACTGTCTCGGTGCCCATCACCGGCTTGTTCGGATTCTTCTTGTGAAACTCCTCGGCGCCGGGATCCATGTAGTTGTAGCCGGCCACATCTCCCACCGCAAGTCCGCCGCTTCCGATGGCGCCGGCTGGGGCGATGGACACAGGACGCGAGCCATCGTGCTTCTGCGCGACCGCTTTCATCGCAGTCAGGATGAGCCCGCCCCGGGCGGAGTTCGCCTGGCCTTCTTCGTTCCCCATGGAATACATGAAGACGCTAGGATGATTGCGATCACGACGTACGAGGTTTTCGAACTGGCTGAGGCCTTCGGGATTCGACGACATCATGCGGGTTTCATCGAACACGAGCATTCCGAGTTGATCGCAGGCATCGAGCAATTCAGGAGTGGGCGGGTTGTGCGAGGTGCGAATCGAGTTGCACCCTATCTCCTGCAGCTTGCGGACGCGGTAGTACTGCACTGCGTCTGGCAGGGCGGCGCCCAGGCCGGCATGGTCCTGATGGTTGCATGTGCCCTTCAGCTTTACCGGCTTGCCATTCAGCAGAAACCCCTGGGCGGCATCGAATGCGACGCTACGAATGCCGAAGGGCGTTTCATATCGATCGACCACCTGTCCGTCAGATTGAATCTCGGTCACCAGCTTGTACCGGTTTCTTTCTTCCAGTGACCACAGACGAGGCTGCCTGACTACAATCTGCTGCGCATAGCTCTGATCAGCGCCAGGTCCGATCAAAGCGGCGCTCGCAGTGTGCTTTCCCGCCGTCTGGCCCGATGCGTCGAGGATCGTCGAGATCACGCGCGCGCTGCGAGGCTCGCTTCCATCATTTCTCACATCTGTCAGGATCGAGAGCGAGGCTTCACCGGGTCGCAACTGCGACTTCACGAATGTGCCCCATTTTTTCACGTGCAGCGGGCTGGTTTTCACCAACCAGACGTGTCGGTAGATCCCCGCGCCTTCGTAGAACCATCCGTCGCTTTGGGTGGCGTCCACCCGGACCACCAGCACATTGCGCTGGCCGGTATAGACGAAATCCGAAACATCGAAGCTGAATGGATCGTAGCCGCCGCTGTGCTGTCCGATGTAGAAGCCGTTGAGAACGACCATGGCCTCGCGGTAGGCTCCGTCAAATTCGATCGTGATGCGCTTACCGGCATCTTCGGGTGCGCATTCGAAGACACGGCGGTACCAACCCACGCTCGTGGCGGGATATTTTCGGCCGAGTGGATAGAAGCCTTTGTTCACCAGGTCGGGATCGTTTTCGAAAGGCAACTCAACAGCCCAGTCATGCGGAAGATCAATGCTTCGCCACTCGCTATCGTCGAATGCAATTGCACCTGCGGGCATGAAGTTTCCCGTCTTCTGGAAATTGCCCCAGGTCGAACCACCATAGCCAAAGTCTTTGCTGGGATCGTCGGCGTGTCCAAAGTGAAAACGCCACCCAAAATCAAGCAGCAGCCGTTCGCGGCCGCCACCCGGCTTGGGAGATGCAACGGTAGAGTCGACCCCGGGATCGGTGGTTTGCTCGGCCTGGCTGCTCGCGTTATGGAGCGGGCCAATTGTCTTTGCAGCGGCAATAGCTGCTGGCGCCAGCAGGCCGGCCTTAAGCACATCGCGTCTGGTGGGCATGTATTCTCCCGATGAAATCGCTCCGAGGGGAATCTCTGATCTTCAGGGATGTTTCTGGTCAGAGCTCAAAACGACGGAAGTATACGCCTCACGCTTTGCCGGTCAAAATAACAGCCGAAAACTTGGAGGCAGATTACAAGCTTGGGGCTTGTTTTATAAGCGAGGGCGCGGTGAAGGCGATTGACACTGCCTTCGGCGGCGAGCTGGGTGGTAATCAGAGGGGGCGCAGTGAGAAACGGGTGACTTCTATTTCCTCCCCAACTTGCGTGAGATCTCCTCGACAATTTTCGGGCGAAGGTTCGCGAGAACGCTGTCGACGATGCTGGCGATCGCGGGATCCGCATCGGATTGTGACGCAGCTTCGTCGACTGGCTTCCCACCTACGGTCGCCGCCATGGCAGCTGTGTCGCGCAGCGAGGTGAGATCTGCTTCGCTCAGCGAACCTGGTGTGCTCAGCTCAGATGAGACTTGCGGTGCGCTCTCTAGAGCAGTTGGGGCAACACTCGTTGCCGGCAGGTCGGCTGCTGCTGTTTTTTGAGTAATCTCTTCCAGCGAAACAGGAGCTTCCGGCCGATTGTCGTGCTCGGATGCATTAAGATCTGCCCCAGCTTCCGCTGGCTCTGGTGTTGCCACTGGAGCCTGCTCTTGCGGAGCGGCGGCCGCGGGAATCACTTGTGATTGGTCTGTGCTCGACTGTTCCGGGGCAACAGGCGGAGCTTGCGATTCCGATAGACCGGTTGAGGCCTGTGCCGCATAGGCACTGGCCACGTTCTCGAGTTCCTTCACCGCAGCAGTGACAGCTTCCGTTGCGGCGCTTGCGACTGCGGTTAGGGATTGCGCTTCCTCGGGTGCCGGTGCTGCGGGCACTGCAACCGAACCTATGGAAGCCTCGGCCGAACTCACGGATGAGCCCGTCATCGAAGCTGCTGACGAGTGGCCATGTTCCGCAGCAGCGAAGGCTGCATACGCCTGCTGCATCTCCTGTTCAAGAGAAAGCGCAGCATCCTCGGTGGTCAGGGCAACCGAAACGGCGGTCCACCGCGGCACGTGAGGATTAGTCTCGCTCACGGCTGCAACGGCCATTGTGACTGGTTCGAGGGCAGCTTCTGTTGCTGCCTGCAGGGACGATTCGATTTCCGCACCCGTTTGTGTATCGTCAGCCTGTGCTTCCAGAACAGCATTTGCAAACGGAACCTCGCTGGACTCGGCAGGTGCAGGTACTTCAGCCTGCGTGGTCTCAGGGGTCATGGAATCTGCAGCGCCAGCGCTTACCTGCGTCAGGGGTGTAGTGGTTGTCGCAGCTTCCCTTGAATCCTCGTTCGTACTTTCCGCAGGCGCCACAACCGACATTTCCGCCGGCTCATCAGATTTTTCTTCGGCAACTTTTCCTTTGACCCGGGCAGCCGCCGCCGCAAGCGCGGCGATCTCTTCCGGAGTCACATCTTTCGGCAAACCCGCTGAGGCGAGCGCGCCAAGATCAACAGTCTCTTCTTTCGCCTGTGGCGCAGCTTCGAGAGGACCTTTAGAACGCGTTCGCAGATTTCCAGTAGGCGAAGGTTCAGCGACGGGCTCCTCTTCTGATTCCTTTTTCTTCTTCGAAGGGAAGGAGATGCGATTCTTCCAGCCCGAGTCCTCCTCGAGCCCCATCGTTTTGTCGAAGCGAGGGTCTTCGACTGCGGCCAATCGGGCAAAGCGGCCCGGTTTGGACGGTTCGTTGCGAGGCACAATCTTATCTTCGAGCCTGGTTAGAGCGCTGAGCAACTCGCTCGCCTCGAATGGTTTAACAATGAAACCGTCGGCGCGAACGCGTTTGGCCTCTTCGGGCTTGAAAGGTTCCAGTTTGCCCACGGTCAGGAGGATGGGAATGCGCGCGGTATCGCCTACTTCCTTGAGCCGCTGGCAGACTTCCAGCCCGCTGTATCCGGGCATGTAAACGTCGAGCACGATGACGTCGGGCCGCTGCTCTCCAATCTTTTTCAGGGCCGCGGAGCCGTTATTGACGGTAATGACCTCGTATCCCGCGTCGGCGAGGATTTTTCGCCCCATGTTCTGGGCGGTTACGCTGTCATCGGCGAGCAGTATCTTCCGGGCCAAGAGGTGTCCTCTGATGAGGGGAGATATCGCGAAGGTAACCTGACATCCGACCTAAGTCAATGATCCGGAAGGGAAGTAACCGGTTACCACTGGTCAGCACCTTGTGCGTGAACGCCATTCCGACTCCCGAACAGGCTGGCGGGACGCATTTTGGTGCCTTTAGACGAGCTCTGAACAACTTGCGTCGGTCCCAACGTGCCTCAGAACGGGTTGATCTTCTCCAGTCCCCTTTTCTTATGCTTTTTGCTGCTGGAGATCTCCTCGTCACTGGCGGGAGTGGAATCCTCAGCCTTTCCATTTGCCGCAGATGAGGATGCCCCTTGTGGAATCTCATTGACCTGGGTCGGCGGGGGCAAGGGCTGATCGCTGCCTGTATCGACGGGCTTAAGCTCATTCGGATCTGCCGGCGCGTTCGGTTTTAGTTCATTGGGATCGGGTGCTGTGGCAGGTGTTGGCGGAGTGGGTGTGCCTGAGGTGGTCGTGGCAAACGGGGTTCCGCCCGGGGTAGTGGCGTCGCCTCCGGGAGGCAGATCTGAGCCTGGCTTATTGATGACCTCAACGCCAACACTCTTCTCCCCAGAGCCGCTCTCGGGTAATCCGGCGGCTCCTCGAGCCTCCCGACTGACCACGCTGGTAGCAGACACCACTTCGGGATCCACCAGGCTGGGTTCCCCTATCTGGGCCGCCCGGGCCACGTCCGGGCCTTTCTTGAGGAGTTCCATCATCTTCTGCATGGCGGTCGCCTCACTCCGGCTGGCGATCTCGGCTTTGTTCTGAGCAACTGCGGCCTTGGTGGGACGCGGAATGGGCTGATGCAATGCGGCCAGCCGCTTCCTGGCATCATCGTAACGATCCATCAGCGGGTAGCGGGTAATGATCTTTGAGTATTCTGTGCTGGCTTCTTTGGTGAGCTCCCCGATGTATTTAGCTTTGCCAGCTTCGTTGGTGCAGCCGCGCGGCATGCCGTGTTCATCGCAAGTAGGCGCGCTGCGGATACGCTGGATCTGTGCCTCGTAGTTCTGGCCGAGTAGATACAGGGCCTCGTCAGCCCGGCTGTATAGCGGATATTTGTCGACAAGCGACTGCAACCTTGCGATCGAAGCCGGATACGATTCCCGCAGGTAATAGAAACGTCCGATTCCAAATTCTCGATCGGCCAGCACCTCCTGCACTTGCAGCAGCTTCTGCTTGGCTTCAGGCACGAGTTTGCTGTCGGGATAGGTCAGCACCAGCTTGCGGTATTCGTCCTCAGCGCGCTTGGCATGAGTAAAGTCGCGATCCGATTTTTCCATCTGCTGGTAATGGATGTTGGCGATCTTCAGCTGTGCCTCGGCAGCTTCCTTCATGTTGGGGAAAAAGATCTCGAAGTCGCTATATTCCTGCTCGGCCTGAGCCAAGGCGGCGGTTCCACCTTCTGCATACCACGAATCGCCCACTGCCAGCTTCGCGCGGGCGATGTACTCCGAATCAGGATAGGTATTGATCAAGGTCTGCAGCGTCAAGCGAGCTACATCAAAGCGGTTATGCCGCATGGCATCCATGGCCTTGTCAAACAGGACCTTGTCAGGCTGCTTTGAGCCCACGCCGGCCAAAGGATTGACGGATTTTTTATTCGTGCAAGCGGCAGTGAGCCCCAACAAAGTGCCTAGCAGCACAATCCAGCAAATTCTACGCGACATAAGCCCTCGGATATTCTTGTGTGACAGCCGCCCGGGCTGCCCGGCCAAGCAGTGCTCGGCGGTTTTAAACTTTCTGTAAGGCAGCTTCTGTGGCCGCCTTCAACAATGCTTCCGCATTCTTCTTTGGATCGCCATTGCCAAAGACGGCGTTGCCCGCCACCAGGATTTCTGCCCCGGCGCGGACCACATCAGTGACGGTATCCAGCGCAACGCCGCCATCGACTTCAATCCGAAAGTGTAACCCCCGGCGCAACCTGATCTCAGCTAACCGTCGCATTTTGTGCAGGGTTGACGGAATGAACTTCTGCGCTCCAAACCCGGGATTCACCGACATGACCAGCACATAGTCGACAATGTCGAGGACTTCGGAAAGCGACTCCACTGGAGTTGCCGGATTAATAACAACGCCGGCAAGGCAGTCATGGCTCTTAATCAGGTGCAGAGTCCGGTTCAGATGTCGGCAAGCTTCCTGGTGCACCGAAATCCAGTCGATCCCGGCCTCAGCAAATACCGGAATGAACTCGTCGGGGTTCTCGATCATGAGGTGACAGTCGAGGGGTAGCTTGGTGATCTTCCGCAGAGACTTCACCACTGGAGGGCCAATCGTCAGATTAGGGACGAAATGACCATCCATGATGTCGACATGGATGAGACTGGCCCCGCCCTCGCCGGCGGCGATCACCTGCTCGCCCAAGCGTGCAAAGTCAGCCGAAAGAATTGAAGGAGCGAGTTCGATCACCCGAGTGCCTCAGAAGCTAAGTTCTTGCAAGAGAGCGCTGTGGAAATTTTAACACGCACCTCTCGCGCTGCTAGGTTGAGGTGACACGATTGTGAAACTAGTTCCCGCTCCTGCCACTTCAAGCTAGGGATTCACAGGCGCACTTAAGTATTTGTCGACCAAAATTTCGAAAAACATCAATTCGTTTCCCTTGGCATCACGGATGCCGGTAACGTCGATGTTTGCGCCCGCCAACGGCGAATTTATACCCCCGGTGTCAAAAAACACGAATCCTGACTGCGTGGTATGGGGTTCGACGGCTCTGGCCGCGAACTGGGCAGCTTCGATCTCATCCATTTCTTTCTTGCCCACCCCGCCTTTTACCTTGCCGGGCAAGGGCAGGGGACTGGGACGCGTAGCCATTCGGGGATTGGAAAGCCGCCGGTAGAGATCGTCCGTGTCAATGGGAGTGAGTTTCGAGTGGTTTGCCGTGAGCAGCGTGATTGCCATTTTTGCGATCGAGATCGGCTGATCTCCATCATTGGTCACCACGAGAAAAACAGGCAGGTATCCGTGTTCGGCAAAGTCGATGGAGAAAATCTTGGCCTTCTCCTGCGTATCGTAAGGGTCCGCCGCAATAGCGACTTGCTCATCTCGATGGAAATCGTGCGCTGGATAGTTGATGGCAGCCTTAGCCGCCGGCTTAACGAAAGTCTTGCCGGCGAGCACAACCGGCACCAACCCGGCAAGGCCAACGATCACCACAAACGAGAGACTGGTCAATCGCCATGGAAGCCTTCGCATCCCGCAATTATAGAGGGGCTGGCTGCGGAACGTGCGGTTTAGAATGGCTCAGCTTGAGCTACTTTCTCTACAGCGTCACGCTGGCGCTCGTCCTTGTCTTGAGCCTGCCTTACTGGCTCTACCACATGGTTCGGTACGGGAAGTACTGGCATGGACTTGCAGAGCGCATGGGCAGGGTGCCGGCAGGCCTGACGTCAGCGCCGGCAAGGCCCGTAATCTGGATACACGCCGTGTCGGTGGGGGAGGTGCTAGCCGTTGCTGCCCTGGTCGCGGAAATGCGGAGAATCTTCCCGCGGCACCGCGTCGTCGTCTCGTCCACCACCGATACCGGCCATGCTCTTGCTCAGAAACGCTTCGGAGCGGAGAACGCGTTTTATTTCCCGATGGACTTTGCATTTGCGATCCAGCCCTACCTTCGCGCGCTTCGCCCAGAGCTGGTTGTGCTCGCCGAAACGGAGTTCTGGCCGAATTTCTTGCGGATCGTCCACACCAGCGGGGCACGAATTGCGGTTGTGAACGCTCGTATCTCGGACCGCTCATGGCCGAACTATGATCGTTTCGCGTGGCTTCTGCGCAAAATGCTGGGCGGGGTGGATCTGTTCCTGGCGCAAACGCAACTTGATAGCGAGCGCCTGCAAGCGATTGGGGCGGATCCGCGGCGAGTACGCGTGACCGGTAATCTGAAGTTTGATGTGAGTTTACCCCCGCCACCCGTGATTGTTGAGACCCTACGGCGTTCGCTGGGGGTTGAGAATGCGGGTCCAATTCTCGTGTGCGGCAGTACGGTTGAAGATGAAGAGGCGCTGTTGCTGAAGGCATTCGAGAATGTTCTGGTGAGGCATCCGAGGGCGGTGATGATCCTCGCTCCTCGACACCCCGAACGCTTCGATGCGGTTGCTTCCCTGATCGAGCAGTTGGGAATCTCCTGGTGCCGGCGGTCGCGCTGGGACGGCGAGCCGCTGGCTGGAACCGTGCTTCTGCTGGACACGATCGGAGAACTGGCCGCGCTGTATGCTTTGGCAGATATTGCATTTGTAGGGGGAAGCCTGGTCCCGCGCGGCGGGCACAACATCATCGAGCCGGCGCAGCATGGAGTTGCGGTAATCACGGGGAATCACACCGAGAATTTCCGCGACATTGTATGGCTCTTCCAAAGCCGTGACGCCGTGCGCGTTGTCGGTCTGGCCGAATTACCGCTCACGCTGCTGGACCTTTTGGAAAATGAGAACGAACGGAAGGATCTCGGGCGTCGCGCCAGAGATACTGTTCAGAGTCAGACGGGTGCTACCGCACGCACGTTGGAGGCGCTCGAGACGTTGTTGCCCCAACCTGCTGATCCGGCGGCGCCCGCCTCGGCTCACGCCGCGCACAAACAGTGAAGCCTCTTTCGACCATTTACCGCGGGATTGTCGCGACGCGTAATGCCCTGTACCAGCGCCGGCTGCTCTCAGCACGCGGGCTGCGCGGGCCCGTAATCAGCGTCGGAAATCTCTCGGCCGGAGGCTCCGGAAAGACTCCGTTCGTTCTTCTCCTCGGAGAACTCTTGAAAGCCCGAGGAGTGAAATTTGATGTGCTCTCGCGTGGTTACGGGCGCAAGAGCCGCGGCGTCATTTTGGTCGATCCGGCCGGACTTCCGCAGCAGTTTGGTGATGAGCCACTTCTGATCGCGCGCAAGCTCAAGGTTCCGGTGATCGTGGGTGAGGATCGGTACCTGGCCGGCCAGTTTGCCGAGGCCCGCTTCGGAGCGCAATTGCATTTGCTCGACGACGGTTTCCAGCATCGCGCTCTGGCCCGTGACTTCGATATCGTGCTGGTGACAGCGCAAGATGCAACCGACCGCTTGCTCCCGGCGGGACGTCTGCGCGAACCGCTTGCATCCTTGCAACGCGCGGATGCCGTGGTTCTCACCAGCGGCGCATCGCCAGAATCGTTTCCTGTGGAAGGTAAACTGCTGTGGCGCGTGCGACGGGGAATTGTTCCTCAAAGCGTACCGCGGCGCCCGGTTGTATTTTGCGGAATCGCTCGGCCGCAAAATTTCGTGTTGCAACTGCGCGCCGCGAACATCGAGCCTGTAGCCGATGCCTTCTACCGCGACCATCATGCCTATACACAGAAAGACATTCGCGAGTTGCTCGACCTCAAGCGCCGAAGCGAAGCCGGAGGGTTCATCACCACTGAGAAAGACGCCATCAATCTCGGGCCATATCTTTCCGCGTTAGTACCGTTATCCGTAGTGCCGGTACGCATGCAGCTGGAAGATGCCGCTAACGCGCTTGATACCATGCTGCGCAAGATCGAAGAACGAAGGCGCGGCGCATGAGAAAATCGTAGCGCCGGCGACTCCCATGACCAAGCACCCAAAAGAAGGCGAGCGGCTCAGGAAGATCATTGACGATTTCCCCAACATCACCATCACTGTGCTCGGGGACCTGGTCGCCGATGAATTCATCTTCGGAGAGATTTCGCGCGTGTCGCGAGAGGCTCCGGTGCTCATCCTCAAGCATCGGGAACGCACGTTGCTGCCGGGAGGAGGAGCCAATGCTGCCAACAATCTGGCCGATCTTGGAGTGAATGTACTACCGGTGGGGATCGTAGGGGACGACGAGGCCGGGAAGTCGCTGCTGCGGTACTTCCGACATAAAAAAATTCCCGTCAGCGGTGTCCTGAAGGATAAAACCTTTACCACCGTGACCAAGACACGCATTCTTGCAGGAATGACACATACCGCGCGCCAGCAGGTGGTTCGGGTGGACCGCGAACCGCAGGAATCGCCCAATGCGCACCTCACGCGCGAACTTTACCTTGCGGCACGGAATTATGCCCACGCATCCGATGCGTTGCTGGTTTCGGATTATGGATATGGGGCCGCCACTCCGGCCATCGTGGAAACCTTGCGCAGCAAAGGAAAACTGGGAGATGTACCAATCATTGTCGATTCCCGCTACCGCATGCTGCAATACACGGGAGTTACCGCGGCTACTCCGAACGAGCCTGAAGTGGAAGAAGCTCTCGGCATTCGCATTGGTGAAAACTGGGACCAGCTGTTGAGCGCAGGCGACGAGATCATTTCCCGCATGAAGTTGCAGTCACTCGTGATCACGCGCGGGCGTGATGGCATGGTAGCCTTCAATCATAAGCACAAGCCCGTAGACATCCCTATCTTCGGTTCCGACCAGGTAGCGGACGTGACCGGCGCGGGCGATACGGTTATCGCTGCTTTCAGCGCCGCTCTCGCCGCCGGCGCAACTACCGAGGAGGCGGCACAAGTGGCAAACTATGCCGGTGGAATCGTAGTAATGAAGCGCGGGACTGCTACGGTTTCGCGGGAAGAGTTATTGCACGCGATCGAGCAAACTCCGCCGGCCACCCGATCTCATTGAGCGCAGAGAGCAAAATCCTGAGCCGCGACGAACTCCGCCAGCAGGTGGAGCGATGGCGTCGTTCAGGTGAAAGCATTACACTCGCGAACGGCAATTTCGATCTACTGCATGTTGGCCATGTGCGTTACCTTGGCGCGGCCAAGGCTCTCGGCGGCAAGCTCGTCGTTGCTGTTAACTCCGATCACTCGGTCCGCGCTCTTAAAGGCGAGGGCCGCCCTCTGATGCCAGGGCATGAGCGCGCGGAAATTATCGCAGCACTGGCCGCAGTCGATGCTGTAGTCATCTTCCCGGAACTCGATGTGCGGGCCATCATTCGCGAGATCCACCCTGACATTCATGCCAAGGGAACCGACTACACCACCGATTCGGTCCCAGAACGAGGTACGCTCGCCGAGTACGGTGGACGCGTCGCCATCGTGGGGGATTCGAAAGATCACTCGACCAGCGAGATCATTCGTTCGCGACTCTCTCCGAGGAAATCTTGAGCTCCGAATACGGGGTTAGCGGGCTTGAGCGCTTGCTGATTGTGCGCCTCAGCGCGATGGGAGACGTTATTCACACGCTGCCCGCAGTGCAGGCTCTGAGGAATGCATTTCCGAACGCCATCATCGACTGGCTGATCGAGGAACGCTGGACCGAATTGCTATGTGCTCCCGGCACACCGCGACGCGGGCCGCGCTCCGCCGGCCGTCCCTTGGTTGATTGGGTACACGTAGTGAGGCTGGCGGGATGGCGCAAGTCCCTATTTGAGATGCCTACGATCGAGCAAATTGCTCGCGTCTGGAACGACGTCCGAAGCGTACGCTACCAGGTTGCGCTCGATCTTCAGGGAGCCATTCGATCCGCGGTTTTGGCGCGATGGTCACGCGCTCCAGTGATCTTTGGAGGGCGACAGACGCGTGAATCTCCGGCAACCCTTCTGTACACCCGGCAGGAAATAACTCGGGGCTCGCATGTGGTTGAGCAGAATTTATCAATCGCGCATGCTGTGGCAGGGTGGAAACTGGAGCCCGCGCCGGTTGATTTGCCTCGCGATCTCGCAGCCGAGCAGCGCATAGAGCAACGGCTTGCTGAGGCAGGAGTGCGGGATTTCGCCATCATCAACCCGGGTGCAGGCTGGGGCGCGAAGCGCTGGCCGGCGAAACGTTACGGGGCGGTCGCTCGAAATCTTGCCTGCTGTGGTTTGCAGTCGATCATCAATTATGGCCCAGGGGAAGACCAGCTGGCCGCCGAAGCGGAAGCAGCGAGCGAAGGAGCAAGCAAGGCTCTCGGCGTTTCGATCACAGAATTGATCGCACTCACCCGTCGTGCCAGATTGTTCGTCGGGGGCGATACGGGACCTTTGCACCTGGCGGCGGCGCTGCAGGTTCCCGTAGTCGCAATCTTTGGTCCCACCGATCCCGCGCGCAACGGGCCTTACGGCACCCGGAGTATCGTGTTGCGCAATCCGACTAGTCCAACTTCGCACACGCGGAGAGCGGAGCCTGATGAGGCAATGCTCGAAATCAGCGTGGAGTCGGTGGTCGAGGCCGCACGCCGCCTCCTCGGATCTACGGAGGTCACGCATGGCTGAGTGGTCCCGCGTAGCCCGCCGCATCCGGGTGCCGCTGGGATTCGCTGTTGCCGTCCTTTACTTTTGGCTGGCACGACCTACGTGGCGTTCGCTCGCATTGGGCACCGTTTCGATAATTTCTGGATTGGTAATTCGCGCATTGGCTTCCGGCCATGTTCGTAAGAACGAAGCGCTGGCGACTTCGGGTCCGTATGCCTACACGCGCAATCCGCTCTATCTCGGTTCGTTGCTGATCGCAATCGGCTTCGCGGTGGCCGCGCGAAGTTTGTGGGTTGCCGCCGTTGTAGCCGCAATGCTTTTCGCGATTTACATTCCGGTCATTCGAAGCGAAGAAGCATTCCTCCGTGAGAGGTTTCCGGAGTTCCAGAGGTATGCGAACGAAGTCCCGAGAATGATTCCCAGGATGACTCCAGGGTTTCGGAACGAGGTCAGTGCAGAATTCTCAATGGATCTCTACCTGAAACATCGCGAGTACAACGCGCTGCTGGGGAGCCTGGCCCTGGTTGCGGCACTCATCGCGAAGATGAAGCTGCTTGGCTGAAAACAACCGTCATTCTGGGATCGCTTCAACAACGAACCAAGGATCCCGAGGTTATCCCCGTCACTTCTGGGCCAATAGGTCGCGCGCGCGGCTCAACTCCGGCCGAACCGAGCTTCCGCCTTCACACGTCTTCAACAGTGCAGCGTAATACGCATTCGCATCGCTCTGCTTACCCGCGGCTTCTGCGGCCCGCGCGGCGCCATACAGGCCATTGAACCTGCTGGGATTGAGTTTGAGGTCGGCCTGATACTCGGCTAAAGCCTCCTGAGGACGTTTGCTTTCGAGCAATAGATCGGCCAGCAGTTCGTGTGCCGGCAGGTAGCCTGTATTGCTCATTCCATCGTCCTCTTTATCCGCCAGAGCTTTCAACATACTGATCGCTTCATCATTCTTGAGTTCAGCCTGCAGAATCCAGGCCTGCGGCTCCGCGGCTTGCCGGTCCAGAAAATCAGCTTCTTCGGTCTTCTTCCTCTCACGAAGCGTTTTGGTGATGGCTTTGAATTTTTCGATGTCCTTGCGGGCTTGGTCGAGTTGTCCAGAGCGGGCGGCGCCGATGGCACGTGTCAGGTAGGTCACCGCTTGGTAATCCGAGTCGTCTGAAACCATTTTCAAGGACGCCGCCTTCTGCCAATCATGCATCTCCAAAGCGTAACTCGCCTCGAAGCGCTCTATGGAGGAGAGCCGCATATCGAAATCCATGCCATTCATGTTGTGCGTCGTCGGCATGGCTTTTATTTCCTCGATGACCTTAGCCGCTTCTTCTTCGCGCCCGCTCTGCAGGTATGCATAGACAAGAAAATCAAGAGCATGAAACTGATGCCCTTCGCCTCCCATTCCCATTGCCGCAGTCTTGCGGGTTGCTGCTACGGACGCGAGGTTCGAGTTGATGTCGTCCTGCCACAAACCTACGCGGGCGAAGATATGCGAAGGCATATGGAGTGCGTGCGGAGCAGCGGGCGCGACTTGAGCATACCGGCGTGCGGCCGGGATCCCCAGTTCCGCCATCGACGGCGTGTCATAGCTATGAATCAGATAGTGCGCCACTCCCGGATGGTCCGGCTCCACCGCAAACAGCTTTTCGAGGATAGCGGCAGCCTCCTTGCGATGATCCATGTTTTCTTCGAACGCAAGCAGCGAAAGCGCATAGAACACAGCTGCCTCGTGGTCGTCAGGATACGACTGAGAGGCATTCTTCATGAGTGCCGAGTAGCTTTTTGCCCTCTCGTTGAAGGCACGTTTTTTCGATCCACCGTAAAACCCCTTAACTGCAGCGATGTAAGCCCCTTCCCGTGGGGTGACTTTCTTCTTTAGGTTCTCGGCGGCTTTTGCCTCACTCAACCCGCGGGCCACGACTTTCGCATCCGGCTGATTCCATAGCTGGTGCCACAAACTCATGGCTACGCCCCAATGAGCCATGGCGCACGTTGGGTCGTTGTTGGCGATGCCCATGAATTCCTTTTCGGCCTCTTCGTACCAGAACGAGTGCAGCAGGGCGACTCCTCGTTGGAATGGCTTTTGCACGGATTCAGCGCATGAGACGGGGAAATGTACGGTCCCCAGCTGATGTTCTGTGAGGCCCTCGTGAAGGTGGTGATCTTTATCTTTTGCGTCATCGGCCAGCGCGGCCGAGCTGAGCAGAGCGACAGCCAGGAGAAGGCTTGTGATCGTCTTCATTTGATAACCCGCATCCTCGGTGTGAGCGAATTCTAGTCAGCCGCGAAGAGACGGTCAAACCCGTAGCCTCAGCTTTGGCCCAGTCCCGCTATGCGATACTGAATGTATGCAGTCCCCGCTTCAATCCCCCACAGCCGCGACCGATCCCAAGTCGGTGAAGGTAAACATCACTTCAGGGGCCGGCGTGGACATTGAATGGAACGACGGCCACAACTCGCACTACAGCTTCGTCTACCTGCGCGACGCATGTCCGTGTGCCATGTGCGAGGAGGAGCGCGGCAAATCCGGCCGCCGTCCTGGAGATCCAGTCGCGACCCCTCCCGGAGCCCTGCTGATCTTCAAGCCAGCAGCCAAGCCACTATCCGCCGAAGGAGTCGGGAAATACGCCATCAAGTTCTCCTGGAACGACGACCACGACCTGGGAATCTACTCGTGGAAGTTCTTGCGCGAGGTCTGTCCCTGCGAGGAATGTAAAAAGTCAAATGCGCCGCGGTAGGGTGGCGAGGGAACCGGGCGCCCGCCTCATGCGTCAAAGAAGAAGGGGCTCAAGCTGGATGCTTGATCCTCGGTCGAAAAGCGCGATAATTCCTAACTAGGCGATGAGTTCGGGAAATCCAAACATCGCGGTGCAAACGGTCCTGAACGAGGTGGTCGCAGAGCTGCATGCCAAGGCCGCCTGCGACAAGATCGGCCTCACACTCCAATCGTTCACGGATATTTTGCTGGATGTAGGCACGAAATATGTTGGTTCCGGGTCACCCGGCGAAGTCCGAACCTTCTTTCTAAGTCTCCGAGTTGATGAACTAGCACTGGCTCGAGCCTGCGCGGCGGGCATCGACGCCGCCTGGGAGATCTTTCTGACCCGTTTCCGCGAGAAGCTTTATCTATCTGCCCTGCGCATTGCTCGCGAGGACTCGGCAGCCCGCGATCTCGCCGACAATTTGTACGCTGATCTCTACGGCACGAGTGCACGCGAAGGCAAGCGCGTCTCCAAACTGGCGTCCTACACTGGACGTGGGTCGCTGGAGGGATGGCTCCGAACCGTACTTTCTCAGGAATACGTCAACCGTTATCGCCGCACCAGACGTCTGGTCAGTCTGGATGAAGAATCAGAAGACGGCATCCAGTTTACCGCCCCGGAGCCGTCGGCTCCGGCTCCTGTCGATAAACGTCTGGCGCAAGCTACGGACGAAGTTTTGGCGCTCCTCCCGGCGGAAGATCGTGCTGTACTAAGCGCATATTACCTCGACGGACGGACCCTGGCCGAGATCGCTCGTATGCTGGGAGTCCATGAATCCACCATTAGCCGCAAGATTGATAAATTGGCCAAGTCCTTGCGCAAACAGATCATGGCTTCGCTGTCGCGCCGAGGTATGTCACGGCGCCAAGCTGAAGAGGCTCTAGAGGTTGATGTTCGTGACCTGCAGGTTGATATTCGCCGCAGTTTGACGCAAGAACCGTCGTCTGCCGCGTTCTCAGAGAAGAGAGTGGAGGCCCCAGTTCGTGAAGGCGAAGGATGAGTGCGGAATTGTTGAGAATAGGAGCTATCAGCTAAAGCGCAATGCCTGACGTGCCAAAAATCGTGCGCGAGCGGCTCCGGGTGGCGAACCTGGCACCGGCAGAGCATCCCGATCCGGATGTGCTCACGGCATTTGCGGAAAGCTCGCTTTCCCAGCGGGAACGAGCAGATGTTCTCGAACACCTGTCCCGTTGTGGCGAATGCCGTGAGGTTCTGGCATTGGCTCTACCAGCTTCCGAGCCGATCCAGGTTGTGAGTGAGAAACGATCCACATCCTGGGTCGCTTGGCCCACAATGCGCTGGGCCTTTGCTTCGGCTGGATTTCTCGCTCTCGCCCTGTTTGGGTTCTTGCAATACCGGCACCATAACGAGTCCACAATAATCGCGAAGAAAGCAGCCGGCGCGGCGGTGGTGGCGCGCAACGAAGAGGTTCCTCAAGTCGAGCAGGAGTACAGAAAGTCCAAGGAAGAGCAGACAAGCCAATCCGGGGACATGGTAAAGCGAAAGGCATCAGCGAATTTAGAGATCGATAAACATGCTGCCGCCCCCGCGCCGGATGCTGGGCTGGCCAAGGCCTTCAGCAATCCGACCATGGCTGGACCTCTCGCGCACGGCCCCCGGCAAATTTATCAGCAGCAGCAAAGCGGAAATGTACAGCAGGTGCCTGCATCCGTGGCGGCATTCAATGCACCTGAAATGAAGCAGGCGGTCTCGGCTGGCAAAGCGGCAGATCTTCCCCTGGCGATTTCTAAGGAGAGTGTGCAATTGCAGGCGCAACCAGCCAAGCCAGGCATGAATTCGCAAGCGCTTGATTCTGTTGTCGCCAGGAACCAAGTCTCGTCGGAACCAGGTGCTTCGGATACTGAAGTGAGCAGGGCGAAATCGGCGCCAGCTCCAGCCGCGCCGCCGGCCCAGTCCTTGTACAACGCCCGTTCACTCCAGATACTGGCAGCAGCCCCGAGTTGGACGATCAATGCGGGCCGGCTGCAGCGTTCGTTTGATCGGGGAGCTACATGGCAGGATGTGAACGTAATTTCGAGCTCGGATGCCGCGGGCAGCCTTGAGCTCGCGGCGACCGACCGAAAGGCGCTGAAAGACTCCGTCAAACGGAATACAAAAGATCTGGGCAATCCTTTGGTTTTCCGAGCAGTCGCCGCCAATGGCCCGGATGTGTGGGCTGGAGGAGCCGGAGGGGCGCTTTACCACTCTCTCGATGCGGGCGCGCACTGGTCACGAGTACTTCCTTCATCATCCAATGAAAGCCTAACCGGCGACATTCTGAGATTAGAATTCCGCGATCCACAGAACGGCACGATCGCTACCTCCACCGGCGAGGTCTGGTCTACCGGTGACAACGGACAAACGTGGCAGAGACAATAGGCCGAACTCTGCCGGGTCCACCTTTCCCGCCGCGTTTGAACAGCCTAAGTCCATTACCAAGGTCATGTTTACACCCGTTTGAGCGAACTCTAGTATGCGAGGCGTTGGCAGTTCTGGGGGAGGGCTGCCGAGGCGTCCTGGACTGAAAGGTCAAGGGCGCTTTTCTTGTTTGAGCAGTTCCTCGCCTAGAAGGCTCCCCTGCAAGCGGCGCAATAGCCTCCGATTTCCAGCCGGGAAATCAGCACCCGAAAACGGCAGTCTCTCTCCACTTGCTGCTTGAGCTTTTCAAATTCATCGCTGATGAACTCGGCAATCTTGCCGCACCGTAAGCAAGCCATATGAATGTGATCCCGCCCTGATTTCCGTTCGTAAAAGTGGCCCTCCCCCTTCAAGTGCATCAAGTCCAGTTCGTCAACTAAACCTTGCCGTTTCAAAAGCCTGAGTGTTCGATAAACGGTGCTGCGATCGACACTGTCGTCGAGCTTCCTCGCCTTGCGCAGGATCTGGCTCGCATCCAGATGCTTATTTGCCGTTTCTATGACACTCAAAATTGCTCGCCTCTGTTGCGTCATGCGGATACCACGCTCGGCGAAATGTGCTTGTAGGTGGCCCGGAGCTTCCGTTTGGGGCAGTGGCATAGCGGCGCGTCTCCCGTGGCAACTGGTCGCATTCCAACTGCGACGGATTCTGCCGGCGGAACTGGACATTGCAGCTTTAAGTCCGGCATTATGGGGATGCTATTCCAGTTGCGACCGAGTTGCAACTGTGTAAAATGATGCGTTTTGACCCCATCCCGGGCCTCAAGTTCTGCTTTCGACTCGCAGCTGTGCTTATTTTTGTGCTGGCGATGCAGGCCTCGCTGTGCGCCCAGGAAAACTATTTCGTTACCTACTCCCACCAACTCGAAGAGCCCGGCAACCTCGAGATCGCCGCCAAGAGCATTACGGGCGGTCCCAAAGGAGGCAATCCGTTCGTTGCCACGGCGCTTGAATTCGAATACGGCATCAATGGATGGTGGACGGCCGAGCTCTATCTGGATGGCCAGACCACTTTCAACGAAAGCACGGTGTTCACAGGTTTCCGGATCGAGAACCGGATCCGCCCACTTATGCGAGAACACTGGATCAATCCCGTTTTATATTTTGAATTTGAAGATCTCAATGCAGCGGACAAAGCGCTGCTGGAAGTGGTCGGCCACGATAGCAATGAAGATTTGGTAGGGCGCAACAGCCGCGCCGAAAAGGAACGGGAGGTGGAACTCAAGCTGATCCTCTCCAGCAATTTCAAAGGGTGGAATGTTTCGGAGAACTTCATTGCCGAGAAAAATCTTGGCCCCTCGTCCTGGGAGTTTGGCTACGCCCTGGGTACGAGCCGGCCCCTCGCGCTCAAGGTGAGTCCCCGCGCGTGTAATTTCTGTCCTGAAAATTTCGCTCTTGGCGCGGAAATGTACGGAGGGTTGGGAGAGCGTCACAGCTTCGGATTATCGGAAACATCTCACTATCTTGGCCCGATCGTTACCTGGGACATCCCTGCCGGTCCCTCGGTCCGAATCTCGCCTAATTTCGGGTTGAACCGGAACAGCAGTGGATTTCTTTTTCGATTCATGCTCATGTATGAGATCGACCAGTTCGTGTCAAAGCTGCGAGGCGAGCAATGAAGATTCGGGGGTGGTATTGCTGGTTCGTGCTTTTGTTTCTAATTGGAATTGCTTTCGCCGGTGCTGGTGATGGCGGATGGTTAAACAAAGTTCCTGAGAAAGTTCGGGCCCGCACAAATCCTCTTGTGGGCGACGTCGATGCCGCCGCGGCGGGTGCCAAGGTTTACGCCAAAAATTGCGCTGCGTGCCATGGAGAGAACGCCGAGGGCAAATTGCAGCGCGGACATTATCGTCCCGCCCTCCACTCCAATCGTGTGAAGCAGGCCACCCCAGGAGAGCTCTTCTGGCTTCTCACCAATGGAAGCCTCAGAAACGGCATGCCGTCCTGGAGCCACTTTCCGGAGCCGGAGCGCTGGCAAGTCGTTAGCTACTTAAAATCGTTACGCTGAGCCCAGCTGGCGAAAATCCGGCGAAGCTGTGCGCTTGCGACTTTCACCCTCACTTGGCATCTAATTCCAGTGTTACGATAGTGGGTTAGGCTCCCTACGGGGATGCACTCATATAGATCGCCCCCGGCAACGCAAGCTCCATTGCAGCGTCCGCCGTCAGCGCGACGTTTACAGAGGAGAGAGCAAATGGCAGGCAACGGTATCGTTGAGGTTACAGATGCGAATTTTGATCAAGACGTTTTGAAATCAGACACTCCCGTTCTGGTGGACTTCTGGGCAACCTGGTGCGGCCCGTGCCGCGCTATTGCTCCTATCGTCGAGGAGCTCGCCAGCGAATTCCAGGGAAAGGTGAAAGTCGGGAAGATGGACGTTGACTCCAACCAGGCCACGCCGATGCGCTACAAAGTGACCGGTATCCCGACACTTCTTGTCTTCAAAGGCGGACAAGTTGTAGAGCAACTAGTTGGCTACCGTCCAAAGGACGCCATCGCCCAAGCATTGCATAAGCACGTCGGGTAACTCGCCGGAGATTGAAACTCATCAGGAGCGCCCGGACACTGATGTCCGGGCATGGTTTTCTTTCGCAGTATTCGGCTCCTGCTAATACTTTCTGAGCACCCCAATCACTCGCCCCTGTACGTCAACAGAACCCGCTGGCACAACAATGGGCTTCATGTTGACGTTGGAAGGTTGCAGCCGAATCTTCTCACCCTCGCGATAGAAGCGCTTTAAGGTCGCCTCTGCAGAATCGACGAGCGCGACCACGATATCGCCATTGTGCGCCGTCCGAGCCTTCTCGACCAATACGTAATCGCCGTCGAGAATGGCTTCGTCCTGCATCGAATCACCCCGCACTTCCAGGACGAACACTTCCTTTGACCGGACGAAATCGGCCAGGGAGATCGTCTCGGGATTCTCCACTGCCTCAATGGGTTGTCCAGCGGCGATCCGCCCCATCAGCGGCAACACGATTCCTGTGTTCACCGACATCGATTGTTTCAGCCTTCCCTTAGGCGGCAGCAGATCGATGGAGCGGCTCCTGTTGTAGTCCCGGGTGAGCAATCCTTTTTTCTCCAGATTCGAAATGTGCTTGTGCACGGTCGCCAGCGAGTTCAACTTCAGCCCCTGTCCAATTTCCTCAAAGGAGGGCGAGTAGCCGTTCTCAGTCACGAACCGCGAGATAAAGTCGTACACTTCGCGCTGCCTGCGTGTGATCGCCATGTGCTCATATTGGCGAAGATAAAGCGAAAAAGCAAGTGAAATAGAATTTGCCCAGAGTCCCTTTGGGGATGCCCTCCCGAATCGCGCAACAATAGGGGGCCTGATCGGTGACGGACCCTTGAAACTTTTCCTCAGTTGGCCAGTCCAATGTGCCAGCCGACATTCTTTTGGAGGGAGTAGATGGGATCATCCGTGCGTTTGGGTTTAACTGCATTGTTGTCTGTATTCAGCGTCACCGCTTGCAACGCGAGGGCTAGGTCAACTGTCGCTCTTCCGGAGCCGACAGTTGATACCCAAAAGGCCTCCACGTCCGGCAAGCAGACGGCCGTCTTTTCCGGAGGATGCTTCTGGGGAATTCAGGCGGTTTTTCAGCATGTGAAGGGTGTAATCAGCGCGACCTCCGGATACTCCGGAGGCTCCGCTCAAAATGCTGACTACGAAGCTGTGAGCACTGGACAAACTGGCCACGCCGAGTCGGTCGAAGTTGTTTACGATGCATCGCAGATCACCTACGGCGAACTGCTGCGCGTTTTCTTCTCAGTCGCGCACGACCCGACTCAACTGAATCGTCAAGGTCCGGATGAAGGAACTCAATACCGCTCCGCAATTTTCTACAAAGGTGACGAGCAGAGGCACATTGCTGAGTCTTATATCCAACAACTCGATTCCGGGAAAATCTTCCGGCGAAAGATTGTGACCCAGGTGGCGCCTCTCCAGGCGTTCTATCCCGCGGAGGCTTATCACCAGAACTATGCGGCATTGCATCCCAATCAGCCGTATATCGTTTTCAACGATGCCCCGAAGGTGGAGCATCTCAAGCAACAGTTTCCGGATCTTTACACCGGAAAATAATGCGCTGAGGAGTTATGGATGTCCGACTATGATCTGGATACTACCGATGACCCCCGCTGTGCGGCCGCTCGAAACTCGACAGCCGCGGCAAGCCCAATGCAGCGCCGCGCTTTCCTCGCCACATCGCTCGCGACCCTTTCTGCTCTAGTATTCTGGCAGTGGAAGAAACCACGAGTATTGCAAGCTGCAACATCATCCTCAGTGCCGACAGAAGTGAGCGTAGTCCTATTCTCCGATTCCGGCGAACGGCTGAAGCGAGTGCGCATCAATCAAGTGGTGAAAACGCCCGACGAATGGCGGCAGCAACTGTCTGCAAACGCCTACGACATCACCCGCAATGCCGATACTGAAATGGCCTTTACGGGACAATACTGGAATTTGCACGACTCGGGGATTTATCGCTGCATCTGCTGCGAGAATGCGCTGTTCGACTCGGTCACCAAATTCGATTCCGGCACCGGATGGCCCAGCTTCTGGTCCCCCATTGCTTCAGAAAACGTTATCGAAAGGCGTGATACGAGCTTCGGATTCGTTCGCACTGCCGTCTCATGCACGAAATGCGCTGCTCACCTCGGCCACGTCTTCAACGATGGACCTGAGCCCACCGGACTGCGCTACTGCATGAACTCCGCGTCACTTCGCTTTGTAAGACACGGCTGACAACACGTGCACAAGATCCATCCGCGCCTGTTGGAGGGAAAGCAACATACCTGCACTCTTGATAATCAACCCGAGGTCCGGCAAATTTATTGCGTCCTTGAGATCAACGAGGGAATCTCACGAACACCATGGCATCCGAAACGAGCGCATTCCAGAAACCAACGGCAATCGAAAAGTTTGTCAATCGCGCGCTCGGCGCCGTGATCGCGACGGGCATCGGTCCGGCTCACATCTATCTGCTGGAAGTACGCGGGAGGAAGACGGGCAAGCTCTACGCTACTCCCGTCGATCCTGTCGACATCAATGGCAAGCGCTATCTGGTTGCTCCTCGCGGACGAGCGCAATGGGTGCGCAATGCCGAAGCTGCGGCAGAGATCGTGTTGCGCAGAGGAAGCAATCGTCGGAAATTTCGCGTCCGCGTGATGGCGGACGAAAAGAAACCACCTATCTTGAAAGCCTATCTTGATACATACAAACGCGAAGTGCAGCGCTATTTTTCAATCCCGGCGGGATCGCCGCCGGAAGCGTTTGCGCCGGTCGCACCCAAGTATCCGGTCTTTGAATTACTTACAATTAGCTGAAAATCTGCGGGCGAATGCGATTTTTCAAGCCTGCGAAAACTCCCTGCATAGCTCAATTGGCAAGCCAACCCTCAAATTCCCGCTGAGCTTGTAAGCAGCAGTGGCGATTACGCCTTCTTGATTTTCCGCGGCTTGGACTCGGTTCCTCCGGATCCTGAAGGAAGCTCGAATCCAATTCGCCGGTGGTTCGCGGGAAGCGGAGCAATCAATTCCCGAATGGCTTCGACCAGATCCTGGATTGTGTCGTCGTGGTTGTCCAAACGAGCCTCTAGTTCGGACAGCTTTGACACGACGTGCTGATTGACAATCAATGCCTGGCGCATCTGCACGAAGGCACGCACGACGAAGATGCTCATCTCGATCGCTCGCTTTGAATTCAGTACCGTCGCGGCCATGATTGCGCCGTGTTCGGTAAAAGCATGCGGTAGATAGCGGCGACCGCCGTGGCCGAATCTTGAGGTCGCATTTTGCGACCTCAAATTCTTGTACTCCGCGCGCGTGACAGTGAAAAGAAAATCGGACGGAAAGCGCCGGGCATTGCGCTTGATCTGTTCGTTTAAACGCTTGACCGGAACACCGTAAAGTTCGGCCAAATCTGCGTCGAGTATAACCTTCTGGTTGCGCAAGATCAGGATTTTCGCTGCGACCCTCTTTGTCATGACAATTGCGGCAGGTTTCATAGTCACCCGGTTTGAGGTCGCGAATTGCGACCTCAAAAGATTGGAAAGACAGTGCATCATAGCAAGCGCAGAACGATGAGCACACAACCGTCACAGTAATTGAAGCGGTACCGTCGCCAAGTGAGACGTGGGATTGTGACTCGCAATTATGAAAGAAAAAGCCCGCCGGAGCAGCAGGCGGGCTTTCGCGCTATGCGGTGCGCGCGAATTAGACTGCTTTCCGCAGCGTCGTAGCGCTTTCGGAACCTCGCTTTGTGGCGGCGAAGTCTGAGCACGTCTGGCACTGCGTTACGACCTCCTTGCGGCGCTCCCGCAATCGGCTCTGGAACGTGTCCCAGCGTCCGCCAATTCCATTGGCGCTGGTATTGATTACGACCGAATCTGTGCCCGCCGGGACAGCGCGCTCGGTCGGCGATGCAGCGGCATCAAAATCTGCCCTGCTGGAACCGCCAGTGAATTGAGGAGTTCTCGGCGGTAGTGTCCCGTGTGTCGAAGCCTCGGCACGCTCGGAGTTCAGATTCCCCGTCGCCTGGTAAGTTGTGGGGGTGATGTTGCGGTCTGTTTCCGCGCGGTGTTGGACGGGGCTGTTTACCCACTTCGCGCGGTACCGGTTCTCGTAGTCTGCCCATTTGTTTTCCGATTCCAGGTCTGCTTCGTTGTAGGGCGGGAAGCTCTCAATCTGTTCTTTCTTCAAATGTGTTTCAAAATCGTCTTCATGCTTGGTAGAAGCCCGCAGTGCGTCGGCTGGAACCAGGAATTTTCTGCTGTGCAGCCAGCCGCCGGTATCGACCACAGCGTAACGGATGTCGCCAGTTGAGTGATCAAAAATGACATCGTCAATTTTCCCCAATTTCTCGTCGTTCAGTCCGTAGATATGAGCACCGCGGATATCCTCGTTAGCTTCCGTTATGGGTGCGTTTTTGAGAGTGCCGTAATGTGCCATTGTTCCTCCTTTGAAATTGCCCGAAACACTAAATGGATGCGACCGGCAGAGGAATGCGCATTCCTATGATGAACAGCTACTTTATTTGAGTATTGAATTTCGTAACCGGGCGAACAATCAGCGGTTCGCTGTAGTCGAACGGTGCCGTAGAAGGTAAGCGCAGATCAGATCTGATTGGGATCGTCCGGCTCGGGTTCACGCACGGGAACGTCCGGGTTCTCAGGAGGGTCCATCGGATCCTGGATGGGAGGAGGTGACGGTTCTGCGGGCGTGCGGAAGAGATAGTGAGCCATGGAATATCCTTTGCTTGAGATGCCAAAACCAGTCGAAAGGGCGGGGTAAGACTCACATCAGGGGAACAACAAAATGCCGGCCCACGTAGGGCCCCCCGCGAGCCAAGTCTCAATCATAGAGATCAATTAATGCGGAGTTGTGCTCCCTCCAGTGCTTGACGAGGGAGAACTCACCCGGTGCGGAGTAGTTGAGGGTTGGGTGCTACCGGGGGCAGTCGTTCCCGGCGTGGTTGTATTCGGTGTTCCGTTTGGCGAAGTTTGGCCCGGCGTAGTCGTGCCATTCGGGGACGTCGACCCCGGCGTGGTTGTATTCGGCGTGCCGTTTGGAGCGGTAGACCCGGGAGTGGTGGCTCCTGGCGTGGTGCCTGGGGACGTGGAACCGGGAGTTGTAGGATTCGGGGCTGTTCCTGGGGTCGCTGCGTTTGGCGTTGAACCGGACGTGGTGGACCCTGGCGCGGTTGTGTTTGGAGTTCCATTCGGGGATGTGGACCCTGGAGTTGTCTGAGTTGTCCCGTGCGGGGGAGTTGCTGTTCCTGCGGGCGGAGCGGCATTTCCGGGCATTGAACTCTGCGTTGAACTCTGTCCCGCGGTTCCAGAACTGCCGGAAGGGGCCGCACTACCTCCTGATGGCGAGCTTTGCGCTACTGCCCAGACAGCGCAACTTAGAACTACACATAGCAATGTAAGTTTCGGGATCGACCTCATATGTACCTCAGATGCTTGTTGTGTTTCGGAATTCCGCTCTCATGCTATTTCTGCTTTGGTTTGAGAGCAGACTTGAGTATTTCGGCTTGGTTGTAGGGGGAGTATCCGGCTGATTCCGTAATTGGCCGCGGAATTTCCTGCGTTGACTTTCGTTCTTGCAAAGAGATCGCCCGCGCTAGCTTTCGGCTGCGACGGATCGTACTTGTATGGTGTTTCCGCGAAGATAACCAACAACACGTGCGCGTTGTCCTGCCACACGCTTCAACGCTTGAGGGTCCCCGTCCAGAACATAGTTGGAATCAGCGCCCACCAGTGCGAATTTAGCTCCGCCATGCACGCAGACTCGCACGCAGACGGTTGCTGGGCGCTCTAGCGCAGGAGAGTGTTTCGCGCCACAACGAGAGCAAGTCACCATGCCTTCGAATGAATGTTCCGCGACGGGATTTGCGGTCTCTCGAATGGCTGAGTGGGATTCCTGCGGTTCCGGGGAACTTTCTCCGACTCCCGCGGCTAAGCCAATCGTGGCGAGAAACAGCGCAAGCGCAAAGGCTACGGCACTTCCGACCAGCAGGATCTCAACCCAAACCCGTTGTGTGCTCATGCTTCTCCGCGGCCAACGTGCTAAGGCCGACGTGCTTCTCGTAACCACTTGCAGTTGGTGTGCCAGCATCGAAAAAACGCGCGTAAGATGCTGATTTTGAAGTCCCAATTCTGAAACGCGCCCAGGACCGTGGCGCTAACGGCGAGGGGGTAAGCATGAAAAATTTATACGTTGTGGCCTTGGCTCCGACTTAGGCTGCTGCAGCAACTGCCTTAGCAGCTCTCAGACTGGAGGCCTCTCGCGCTCCCAATTTGCGGAGCAGTTTGATGGCGCCGTCTGCCTTCGCACTCTCGGTACACGATACATACACGAGAGCACCAAAATCCGAAAGTTGACGTCCAAGGCGCTTTGCTTCCTCTTGCGGAAAGCCAAGCCCCAGCAGAGTCCTGGAGCCGCGCGACAGGGTCGGGAAGTTCTGCTCAGTGGATAAAGCATCAAAGAACGCTTCCGAACGCATGAAGAAACCTACTGTAGGAATGAAGACGGCGCCTAACTCTGAAAACCAGGAGATCATGCGAGCACTGGCAGAAACCGTCTCGCCTTCCGCATCGAAGACACTGGCGGCGTCGGGATGCGCCGGCGAGAGCACCATACAGATATCTTCATTCCCGAAGCCCGCCTCATTCAAAGCGCAAACTACCTCGGGAAGCGCAACGCTTCGTGAGTACATGGCGTAAGCGGCGGTTCCGTTTCCAGCCATACTGAAGTCTCCAAACCAACGTCGCAGGAAGGAAGCGAGAGGCCTTCAACGAAGTGGTGTATTCAGTACAAAATACGGCGTTCGATTGGAGAGGGCACTAAGGTGAATCTTGTACTTAGCTTACATCCTCTTTACGCGGCTGTGGAATTCGCGCGCCTTTGCACTAGTCTTTAGTCGCAATATCGTTTTTCCAGCACAAGCGGCTATCGCGCGCAAACTTCAGGAGGCTGTTAGCTCATTCCAAGCAACAAACAGGTAGCAAGAACCAGCTTGGATAGTGACTTGCTTTTTCCTGATTAGCCGGTTGAGAACGACCTGGCAGCTTTCCTCAACGGTTAGGTAAGCGCGACAGCGTCCTCAATATTCTCGGAGGCGTCAAAATGGAGAGTAACCGTTCGCTAGTTCTAGGTGTGGTACTCGCTGTCACTGCAGCGATATCGTTCGCGCTATCTCCATCAGCCGCGGCCCCGGGCGGCGGAGAGA
>JBKOUZ010000158.1:0-10881 GCA_046723715.1 Acidobacteriota bacterium
TGTCCCAGGCGATGCAGATTCTTGTAAATCCCGCGATAGTAGGTGGCGGCGCCGTTCCAATAGGTGGAGGTGAGACTGGAGCCAAATACAAAGATGTTCATCGACCCAACTCCTCACAAATTTCTTCGAACTGCCGTGCGCGGTGGTGGCACGTGTGGCGTTGCTGGATAGTGTCGAGTGCCTGAGACGCGAGTTGCCGCCGCGCAAGATCATCTTGCAGAAGACGGGTAATCTCGGCCCTCATTTCCCGGCCATTGGGAACACAAACGAAATCCTGGTTGGGGCGGAAGAGGCCTTCCAGATCAGTCCATGGCGAGCAGACCAGGGGAACTCCGCAGGCGAAAGCTTCGAACATGCGGATGGTGGGAATACCACTCAGGCCGTTGGCATAGCAGCGGCGCGGGATGTGGAGAGTGAGAGCCGAGCCGGCATAGACGCGGGGCGCCGATAAATTGGGAAGGTATCCGCGATACTCGATGCCTGCCTGCTGGAGTTGATCCTTCGCCGGCTGTGGATAGCGGACGCCATACACGGCGGCTTTGACGGGCCGCAAGGCGGCGAGAGGCTGGATGAGAAACTCCTGGAGTTCGCGGGTGCGTTCCTCGTCGCCCCAGTTTCCGATCCAGTTGATTTCAGGCTTCTCGCCATCTGGATGTGGATGGAAACGGGCGGTATCGGCAGCTTCGTGAAACGTCCAGGCACGTTGCGCTTTGAAAACTTCAAGATAGATTTGCCGGATCGCTTCGCCGAATGCGAGGACGCCGTCAAAGTTGCGGATATCAAACTGTGCGATTTCTTTCGGGCTGGTGTAGGCCCGGTGATGTGTATCGTGAAAGAGAGCGCGAAACCCATAGCGTGCTTTTGCAGCCAGGATTGCGCTCACGGTTTTTGGCGAATTCCACTCGTGTACAACCACCACGTCGGCGTCGCGCAATTCAGAGTCAACCAAGTTCCCGAAATGCTCTGGCGAATAGCTGAGCAGATTCAGCTCCGGGAACGCGGCGCGGAAATCGTCCAGAGATTGCTTTCCGGCAGGTTCTTTCAGCAGATTTAGGTACGACCAGGCATCCTCGGGCTCATAGCATCGGACTTCGTGGCCGAGTTTTCTCAGTTCGTCGGCCAGGCCGCGAAGGAAGTGCGCGTTACCGTGGTTCCAGTCGGAACGCCAGGAATGAGCAAAGAATCTAAGCCGCAGCGGCGTAGTCATAGACACGACCTCCGCGAACCAGGGTTTTGTAGAGATCTTCGTATTCATCAATCATCCGGGTTGCGCTGAAACGAGAGCGCGCACATTCGTACGCCTGCTCGGCATAAAGGCGGCGCAGCGGGGGATTTTCAAAAATCGTCGCAATTGCATGGGCGAGACTATCGGCATTGTTGCGCTTGAAGTAGAACGCCGCGTCTCGCCACAACTCCCGGAATGAGGGAATGTCGCTGACGATGAGAGCGCATTTTGAGAGGGCTGCTTCGACCGGAGCGAGTCCGAAGGGCTCGTAACGTGAGGTGGCGGCGAACATGGAACAAGTGGAATACATAGCAGCAAGCTGCGCTTCATCCTGCTCGCCGCAGAATTTGAGGCTGTCGCCGGAATTGAGTTCGCACGGGCCGTTCAGGGCCTGGTCAGGGTGCACGGCGGAACCAGCGACGATCAAGGGAACAGGATGTTTCCGGGTAAACAGGAGTTTGATCTGCTTGGCTTCATCCCAGAGCCGCCCCACGGCAAGCACGCAATCTTCTTTCTGATCGGAAGGGCGGAACAGGCGCGTGGTGCGTCCGTTGTATATGACGCACCCGAGAACTGGATCGGGGTAGTGCTGCCCTATGGTTTCGAGCATCCACTGCGAGGGAGCTACGACGATGTCAGCACAGCGCAGGCCGCGGGAGACTGTGGTCCTGTACCAGTCCAGCCAGGGAGATGCAGGGGGATCGCTTCCGTGAACAGCATGCCACCAGCTCACGACGTCGCTGTGCGCGACGACAACCTTCGGGATACCACATTCCAGAGCGCCGTAGCAGTATTGGCTGAAGTGCAGCAGGTCAGGCCTTGTGTCATGAATGATCTGCTGAAGATACTTTGCGGATTCGACAATTCCCTGCTGCGAATTCTGCATCCACTCGAGCGGGAACGCAGTGGGATGATAGGTGAGCCGATTGTGCTGCATCCAGGAAATCTGGGTGGGCGAAGGAATACGACCGAAGCTGACCAGAGTTACACGATGGCCGCGATGAAGCAGACCGCAGGCGAGTTCGCGGGTATACGTCCAGACACCGCCGACTGTATCAGCCGTAATTAAAACGTGCACTCTAGCTCCTCGAGAGAGGCAGGCTGAGACTCCTGAATGTCGCTATATCCTTTCTCGCGAAATGTGCTGAGGTAATACTGATGGGCGCGCTCCCAGGCGCGATCGTCCGGGATGCCCCACATTTTTAGATAATCAGGTGTTCCCGGGAACGGGAACATGGGAACTGGCTCGCTGACCCAGACTCCGTGAGCTTTCAAGTGATCCTGCCAGGCGCGGATGTCGGTGCGCTCATCGTGCTCTGTAAGAATCAGATTGGCCTGCACCCATGGAACTCGCGTGCGGGCGTGGATGAGTAGCTCCGTCAGGCGATCCGTGGTCAGACGGCAGTTCTTGTTGAGTTCGTCCCGACCTTCATCGGTGATGGATTCAATTCCGCACTCCATGGAGATGCAGTGTGCGCGGCCCAGCAGGTCGAGGCTGTCTTCATTCCAAAGATCGATGCGGGTCTGCAGGCCGATGGTAATGCGACGATCCGACAATTCCTCGAGGAGCCGGTGGACATTGCGCCCCACTCCGAAAATTTCATCGATGAAGTAGATGTAAGTGACGCCTCGCGCGATCAGGCGATCGACCTCCTGCAAGACGGCATCTACCTCTCGCTCGCGATATTTATTGCGAAACAGGGTCTTATTGCAGAAGGAGCAGGCCCAGGGACAGCCGCGCGCGAATTCCAGTTCGGCGCCGCGTCCCGAGCCCTGGAAGACGTGGTGACGATGATAATGATGCTCCACGCGATAGTTGTCGAAGGTGAGAGCGCGCAGCTTCCGCATATCAGTGACGGCCTGCATGGGAGAGATGTGCTCCCCGCTATCGTCCTTCCAGCAGCAGCCTTCGATCGCAGACCAGGGAGTCGCCGCCAGTTGGGGAAGAGTCTGGTCGGGTTCTCCGCGGAGGGCGACGTCGCAGCTCAATTTTCTAAGTGTCGCCGAGGGAGTCGCGGAGCTATGCGGGCCGATGGCGACTTTTACTGCTTTCGAGTCGAGCTCGCGGAACCAGGTTTGCGGAACCCGCAGCTCGGGGGGCGGGCAGCGCCAGAACAAATATGAGGGAGCCGTGGGGATCACCAGGAAGTTGGGATTGAATTCGGCGAGTTTCTTTTTGACCTGTTGCAGCGAGAGTTGATCTGACTGCGCATCGATCAGCAGAGGCTCATGTCCGGCATCGGCAATCTGGTCGAAAGCGAAAAGAAGCTCGAGGGGGTAGTGGGGCTCCTTGCAGCCGAAGTAGATCGAGCCCTGAAAATCCCAAGCCGGATTGACCAGGGCAAATTTCATGAGGCTATCCCTCCGATGGATTCGACCGGAACTTTGCCAGAGGGCACAGGAAAAGCTGTCGGCACGAAGACCAAACGGTTGGCGTGGTACCACTGAGAGATGTCATCGATGGTTTGGCTGAGGCGAATCTCGGGATGCCAGTTGGTGTGCTCGGCAAACTTCGAGAAGTTGGTGATGTAGATCGGTTGATCGCCGGGCCGCGCGGGACGGAAGTGATACTTCACCCGAACATGCAGAGAGCGTTCAATGGCATCGATAAGTTCGAGCAGCGAAGTGGCGTTATTCGGGCCGCCACCTAGGTTGTAGACCTGTCCGGCTGTGATCGTGCGATGTTCATGTGCAGCCGCGAACGCGCGCAAAAGGTCCTGAACTGCTAAAACGTCCCGCACCTGGTGGCCATCGCCATAAATAGAGAGGCTCTTTCCCTGCAGGGCGGAATAAATGAAGTGTGCGACCCATCCCTGGTCTTCATTGCCGAACTGGCGCGGCCCGGCGATGCAGGACATGCGGAAGACCACAGTGGGCAGGTTGTAGATTCGAGCGTAATCGTGCACGTACTGATCGGCCGTGCCTTTTGAGCAGCCGTAAGGAGAATAGAAATCCAGAGGCTGCGATTCGCAGACGGCATGGCGCTCGTAGTGCCCGGCGCGAGCAGAGGCGCCCTGCACTGGGCCAATCTTTCCATAAACCTTATTGGTGGAAGTGAACAAAACGAACGGACAGTTGCCGCTACGGCGCGCGGCTTCGAGAATGTTGAGAGTGCCGCCGGCATTGACTTCGAAATCGTTTCGGGGATCGTCGAGCGATGTAGTGACCGCTACCTGGGCAGCGAAATGGTAGATTTCGGTCGCGGTCGCGGCCGCCTTCTCCACTGCCTGCGCATCGCGGACATCGGCAATGGTAACGCGGAGGCGCCTGGTGCCTTGCGCGAGCTTCTGCAGCCACTGCAGATTGTGTTTGACCTTGCCACGAGAAAGATTGTCAAAAATATGAACCTGCGCATCGGTATTAGTCAGGAGATGATGGACCCAGTTAGAGCCTACGAAGCCGGCTCCTCCGAAGATTAGAACGGAACGATTTGAAGATGAAAGCTTCATGTTCTTATGCCACAAGACCTCGGGCGGTGAGCTGGTGAAGAGCCTCTTCGGTGTGGTCGTGTGCCTGTTGCGATTCCAGCCATGCCACAAGTTCGGCGACTCCCTCGCGGAACGTGACCTGGGGGGCGTATCCAAGGGCGCTGGCAATTTTTGAAATGTCGGCATAGCAGTGGCGGATGTCGCCTGCCCTGTATGTGCCTGCAATTTTGGGCTGGATGTCTGCCCCTAGCATTCGGGCAATTTCATTGCCGACCTGGGCGATGTTTACCGGCTGACCTGAGCCGACGTTGAGGGCCATGCCGTCCGCCCCGGAAGAATTAAGAGCGAGTAGGTTGGCCTGCACGATGTCTCGGACGTTCACGAAGTCACGCATCTGCATGCCGTCCTCGAAGACTACGGGCGCTTTGCGGTTCAGGAGCCGGGAAGCGAAGATCGCCGCTACGCCGGTGTAAGGATTGGAAAGCGCCTGGCGCGGACCGTAGATGTTGAAGTAGCGGAAAGCGACGGACGGAATTCCGTAGGTCTGGCCGAATATCAGAACCATCTCTTCCTGCGCTTTTTTGTTCAAAGCGTAGATGGATGTGCACTGCAACGGCTTCTCTTCGTCTGTCGGTGAGGGCGTCAGTGCTTTGTTGCAAGAGGGACAGCGAAGCTCCCAGGCTTTCTGTTTGAGTTGACTGATGGACCTGGCGGGAGGAGCCACGGGGCCGCAGGTCGGGCACGCATAGCGTCCTTCGCCATAGATGGACATGGAAGAAGCGACAACGAGTTTCTCCGGGGCAGAACGGGTGTCAAGGATGGCCTGCAAAAGGTTGGCCGTGCCCTGGATGTTAGTGCCGGTATAGCCGGAAATCTCGTACATGGACTGGCCTACGCCCACCGCTGCTGCCAGGTGATAAATAGCGTCGACCTTCGGGACAACTCTTTTCAGTGCGTCCAGATTGCGGACATCTCCCTGGATGAACTCGACCTCAGGCGAGAGGTAAGAGGGAAAGCCATCCGCGTGGACCTGTTCGCTGAGACTATCGAAGACGATTACAGAATGTCCCTGCTGTAGCAGGGCGTCGGCCGTATGAGATCCAACGAAGCCAGCGCCACCGAGAATGAGAATTTTTTTCATACGTTTTCATACGTCGGGCAAGACACGGCTGAGATGAGGGGAAAGCGTAAGTAGGTTGCCACTTAGATGTAATTGAAACGGTATAACTAAAATGTTAAACTGCTGCTTGAAGGGGAGGGCCTAAACCCTTCCAGATACTTTGGTGATGGCAATGGACTCCTTCAAGGTTGGCTTCAAGGTTTCGGTGGAAACCAGGCTATGCGCTTGGGTTCTGCCTGCCGAAGCGTAACGAGCAACGGCCCATGCGGCGAAATCGGCAAAGTCGTCGGGGCGCCGCGGGGGACTGGTGTGATGCCTCACTTCGCCCAGGTGCTCTGGGGTAAAGCACAGAGTAAGCGTGAGCTCGAATTCACCCAGAGTTTGCATCTGTTGGTCGAACCAGCGTTGTGCCTGGGGTCGAAAGGAATCGGCCCAGCTTAGACCGGTGCGTAGGTGTTTCACCTTAAGGCGGCGAAGCCAGTCGACAGCAACATCCAGCCGGGGATCTTCGAAGTGAAACCACTGACATATGCCAAGGCCTTCGGGAAAGCACTCGGCCGCGATTTTGGGTGTACCGTCCTCGCGTAACAATCCCATGTAGTAATGCCGGTAATAGGAACTCCCTTCAGCTTCTTTATGGCGAGTAGTGGCTGGCCAGGCAGCGGGAAGATCGAAGAGACTGTACCAGTGAATGCGCTCTGTGACGGGAAGCAGCAATTCTGCTGTGCGTTTCACGCCGAAGGCTTGGACTTCCTCTGCGCCGAATGAAGAAACCCCGGCCTCAGAGACCCAAATGGGTTTGCTGGTGACTGCCCGGATCTCGTCGAGCTTCTTTGGCCAGTCGTGAATCTGCCAGTGATTCCAGTCGAGCGGGAAGCCGTGCACGGCGACTATGTCGATAGCATCGAGCACTCCATAGCTTCCCATGAGTTCCATAAATTTAGGATCGATCGGGGAGATGCCGCCGAGAACGATTTTGAGTGCCGGATTCGCTTTGCGGATCGCAGGAACAGTGAGCAGAATCATGTCGGCGAACTTGCGCCAATCTGGATCAAGGTGGAAATCCCAGTGGGAAAGATTGTTGGGTTCATTCCACAACATCACGGCTTCCACCATTCGGTTGGTCTCCTTCTTCTTCGGGTGCGAGTTCTCCAGCAAATTCCAGGTCCACTACATATCGTCCGTCGCGATGAGCTGATTCAGGTTCGCAAATCCACGTCTCGTGCTCGGGGTGAGAAACAATTTTGAGGCCTGAGCTGCGCAGCATGGCTTCGGCAGCGCTGCGATTGGGTATCCACCAGTTGGTGGGGTCGGAACAGTATTTCTTCTCAATGAAATACACGGCAGGGAAGGATGGGTCGAAAAACATCTTGTCTTGCCAGAAGGAATAATCCGAGGCCCAAGCTCGACTCTCATTGGAACCACGCAACATACTCTGGAAGATGAATGTGCCGGCGGCCTTCTTGACCGCGAGATCGAGGCCTAGCAGGGGATAGCGCAGGTGGTAGAAGACTCCCATGAAGATGACGTAATCGAACTGGCCGGGGATGGAGTCGAGCTCGTAGACCGAGCACTTGCGGAAATCGATATCGCATCCCAGGGTCTGCGCGGCGAAACGGGCCTGATTGAGATAGCGATCGTCGACGTCGACACCGAGGACATAATCCGCGCCGCGGCGCTTCATTTCAATGGAATAGAAACCGCCGTTACACCCGATGTCGAGAACTGACTTCCCTTGCAGCGAGGCGGGAATCTCTTTGCAAATCTTTTGCCATTTGATGTTTGGAAAATCGCCCAGGAAATGATCGGGAGCAGTGTAGACGCCGTGGAGATTGAGATTGTGAAACCACTTTCCCATTTCCTGAATGCGCTGGGATAGTTCGATGGGATCGTAGAGGTCAGAAGTTGAATGGCTGCCTGTGCTCAATTGGCTACTCCCGCAGGATAACCTTTGGATGAATTCTAGGGGGAATCAGGATGGCGAGCGAAAAGAATTTTTGGCGGAATCTAACGCCACGGTTACAACAGTTGCGCCGGGCACAAACATCCAAAGTTCATTCCGGAGGGTAGCTTGTCTATCACATCAGTACTGCCAAACGGGGATGTACTCCATGCAGGAGTGTTGAACGCCATCGATGTGCGCCTGATCGAGCAAGTGAAAAGGAAACAGGTGCGGATCGCCGTGATAGGAATGGGGCACGTTGGACTTCCAACCGCGCTGGGCTTTGCATCGATGGGATGGACGGTGCTGGGAGTGGACTCTTCCGAGTCATTGGTTTCCATGATCCAGGCCGGAAAAGTGCCATTCTATGAACCCGGACTGGACGATCTGTTGAGGCGCCAACTGGGAAAGAATTTTCTTCCTGTCTCCGACATGGATCAGGCAATTCGGGAAGCCACCATTTTGTTTCTGTGTGTGGGTACACCGCAAAAAGAGAATGGCCAGGCTGACCTGTCGCAGGTGGAGGCCGCAGCGCGGAGCATCGCGCACAACCTGAACGGGTACAAGTTGATCGTGGAGAAGAGCACGGTTCCGGCGATTACAGCTCAGTGGATTTGCCGTACGATTCGGCGCTTTGCGGCCAATGGGCGCGCAAAGCTGGATTTCGATGTCGCTTCGAATCCCGAGTTTTTGCAGGAGGGGCTTGCATTAAAGAACGTTTCGCGGCCGGAAAGGATCGTGTGTGGAGTGGAGTCAGAGCGCGCGCGGCGGATCGTGGAAGAAATGTATCGACCAGTGCCGGCAAGGCTTTTGATTACTGGAACCAGTACGGCGGAGATCATCAAACACGCCGCGAATTCCTTCCTGTCCATGAAGATTTCCTTCATCAACATGGTGGCGGACTTATGCGATGCGATTGGGGCGGACGTTTCCCAGGTGGCAGAGGGAATTGGAGCAGACCCCCGGATTGGGCCTGGATTCCTGCAGGCTGGCATCGGATTCGGCGGGTATTGCTTTCCCAAGGACCTGAGGGCGTTTATCTATCTTGCGGAAGAGTACGGAATCGATTTCTCGCTGCTCAAGCAGGTCGAAGCTATCAACGAAAAGCGGACGGAGATGTTCCTTAAGAAGCTGCGGAATGCGCTTTGGGTATTGCATGACAAGACTATCGCAGTGCTGGGGCTTTCTTTCAAGGCGGGCACAGATGACACGCGCGAGTCTCCCAGCTTGCGGATTGTAGATGCGTTGCGCAAGGAAGAGGCGACGCTGCGGTTGCATGATCCCAAGGCCATTCCGCTGTTGAAGAAAGTCCTGGTGGAGGAAGACGGGAAGCTTACCTATTGCGATTCCCCTTATGCGGCTGCCGCGAATGCGCAGGCCTTGCTGGTGCTGACGGACTGGGCGCAATACAGACTCTTGGATTGGGCTCGGCTGCACGATTTGATGGAGTTGCCGTTGATTGTGGATGGCAGGAATTTGCTCGATCCGGACACAATTCGGGAAGCGGGTTTTGAGTATATTTCCATTGGACGGCCGGCGCGCTGAGCAGAAAAGATAGTGTCCTGAATTCCCGTCCGCCGAGATGTCAGACCAGCCTGTCATCAAAGGTAAATCAGGGCACTCCAGAGCAGGCCGATGCTATGGCTGAGCAGGTATTCGGCGAAAGGATGCAAGCTTGGGAGATTGAGCCAAGCGGTCCGGAAATGCCTTTACCCAGCGTGCCATGTTCGGATGCCAAAAGTGTAAGTAATGAAATGACCGCATCTCCTGGACGGCCTGCTGAGGCGACCAGCCGTCGAATGCGATGCGGTAAGCGGCGATGAACATGCCGCTGCGGTCACCGCCTAGCCAGCAGTGGATGAAAATTTTCCTTCTCGGCCGCTCACGAACCAGCGAGAAGAATTGAGCGATCTCTTCATCTTTGGCTGTAGCCCAGCCAGATCCGGGCAGATTGACAAAGCGAATGCCCAGGGATTCTGCTCGCTGCCGTTCATTCTCTATCAATCCATGGAACTCCCCGCGTAGATCGACAATGGTATCGATGCCGAAGTCCTTGAGCTGCTCCACTCCGTCGTCCTTTGGTTGCGCGCCACGATACAGGAAATCGTTAACCTTGCCAAAATCTGAAACACCCGGCACATAGATCTTCTCAGCGAATGCGGGCGGTGGGCTCACAGCACGCATTTGATTGTGGCGCGCGCTGCACCCGACCGCGAGCGCCGTGCAAAGCAGAAGGAGAGTGATCGCAGCGAGGCGGCAGGAACACATTTTGCAGATTAGATGCAGATTAAAAGGCCGGGCAACTTGACTAAAATCGCGACTGCGCTCCAACCCCTTCAGGGGGGCTTTTGCGCGTTGTCGGCTGTGGGTGTTGAAAAGTCACAGCGATTAGCAGATGAGATTTTGCAGAAGCAGGTGGAGACCGCTCTCAAGCCCCGGCAGCCCTTGAGGTTTAGCGCAGAACTTCGATCATGAACCCGCCCGGCGAGTTGAAATAAAAGGTCCACGAGCCGTGCAGGCGGGCTGGCTTTGGGACCTCGTAGCCATCCTCCCGTAGACGTTCGTTGATCTCATTGACCCGTTCCTCGCTCTCCTGGATGAAACCCACATGAAAGCCAGCCGGGTATGTGACCTCGGCGCCTTTTGCCGCGCGGAACAGCGCCAATACCATGCTGTCGTCGTCTGACAGGAAGCTCATCGCTTCGCGCGGCTCCGTCCCTACGTAGCTCTTCAGGCCAAAATATTTTTCCAGGAAGCGATGGGTTTCCGGAACATTGGAGACGGTGAGATTCAGGTGGTTGAGTTTCATTCTGGCCTCCGCGCCGTTACTGGCAACCTGTCAATAAGATTCTCAATCCGGCTCAACGGTCGCAGTTCTTTGCGGTGACCCCATCGAATTGGCAGCTTTCGAGCACTCCACTGGATGCTCTTAACGTCGCAGATCGCCTTACCTGCTACGCAACAATATTCCGCCGGTCCGGAGTGATTGGATTCGGCGTCTGGGCGAACAGCACCCTGCTGATTGACGTAACAGTGCGCCGTGAAAGGCGCTGGACTTCAGCGGGTGCAACTCCCGCCCGGGAACTGGTTCGTTCCACCCGGTAGCAATCGAAACGGCAGTGGAGGCAACGAAGCTGTCGGAGCTTTCGATGGAAAGGGTCGCTAG
>JBKOUZ010000242.1:0-9141 GCA_046723715.1 Acidobacteriota bacterium
ACTTTACTACTCTTTTCAACGGTTTCCAAATCTGCCGATTTGATCCGTTCTGTATGGAAATGATTTGTTCTGATTGTGCAATCATTACAATTTCATTACAGTCCAGATGATCGTTCTGCGAGATGACGCTGTCGAAGCAGTGTGGGCGACCCGCAGCAAAGTCGTTCCCGCTCGGATTGAATGATTCAAAGAAGCGGAAGAATGGCCCAAACTAGCAGAAACATTGGGCCATTTTTATTAGTGCTCGCACCTGCACTTCCCGAGAGCTTATACCTGCGCTGCCGAAATAAGAACCAACTGTGAGTGCAAAATGGGTCCACTTCGGAGGGTGGCCATCGCGGAGCGCAGCCACTGGATTACGGCTCAGTGGAACGGTTCATCCTCCACTTGCTTTAAGTCCGTCTCGGCAAATGTAGAGCAGAGCAATGGCGCTCAGTTTAAGAGTAGATGTTGTGTCGAAAGACGGTGTGGCGCCGGTGGACTCTCTGGTTACGAAGCAAAGGGATCCGGCGCCACTGGTCGCGTACTTCATACATTTATCGAAGCCGCCCAAATGAACGATACGCTGGAGCATTCGCCAGTTTTCTGGAATCCTGAGTGCAGCGAGACGACAAGCTCGAGAGGCTAACGTTCCTCGAATTCCAATGAGTTTTTTTGCGCAGGAAGGCTGTAGTGTAAGGCAATTAGCTTCCAATTGCCCTGGATTCTCATCCACACATCCGTCAGGCGATCATTGTAGTCGTAGCGCCGGCCGTCTGACTCCCGCGCTTCGTGATAGGACCCCGTGACCACGGCGGTGTCGCCGTGCATTCGAACCTTGAGATCGGAGAACTCGCAGACCCTGACGTGCTCGGAGGGTTGAGCTAGATGGCTCATTAATCCAACCTTGCTGTGCATGCTGCCATCTTCAAAAGTGATGACATAGTCATCGGCGATAAGGGAGGATAGCACTTGAAATTGCTGCAGCTTATAAGATTCCGCCCATTTTGATTCGAGGGCTCGAATGGTAGTGGCGTCGCCGCCCATTTGCGCTGTCGCTGGAGTTGACCATCTACTGAGGACGCACACGATCACAATTATGCATCCCCGAACCCGCATGGCTGAATTCTGTGCATAGAGTAATAAGCGTACAAGTTACCATCGTAACCCGTCTATACATGTGCAACATCGACTCCTACCCGGAGTCAACGCGCTGCCGCTGCTTTTGCCAACGGTCGTGACTCAGTTGAATCGTGTGGCGCGGTCACCATTTCACCGAAATATGTGCAATAGCTACGATAGATTCCAATCATTACTGGCAGCGCACCAATCAACAATGCCCCGGCCATGTAACCACTCTTGCCCGTCAGAATGGAAGTGATTCCAGTACCAGCTACGTAGTAGGGAAAAGAGAGATGCACGATTCCTGACCAGGTGCGAACGACCTTGGCTCCTTCCGTCAGGCAGATGATGGTCGCGACCGGCAGAGTATTGATGAAGAAGTACGTGGTAGCGGCGAGCAGCAGCGCAAGAGAGCCAATAGCACCGTGTCTGCCATCGAATTCATGAAAGACGAAATATGCAAGTCCGGCGGCTGTGGTCATGGTGCTGACATTAAATAACAACTGCATCGGCCGGAGCTGCAGGCCGCGTTTCGGCAAGCTCTGGATCAGCGTAGAAGCGAATGCAATGGCTGCCGCTTCGAATAGGCCGAGCTGCACAATCGCCAGGAATACGAAGGGGAGGTTCATTGACATATTTCCCGTAAACCCTGGCAGTTTCACCTTCAGACGGGATGTGAGGACACCCAGCAGCAGCAAGCTTGCGAACTGGAATTGGTGCAGCGGATGGATGCTCAATGCGCCCCTCCCAATGACCGTCATTGCCGCCGTGGCCATGAGGCTGATGAACATCGTCGCTGTTAGCGATTTATTTTTCATCGAAGGAATGCCCTTTTCCGCGGATATTTCCTAATGATTTACTTCTCGCCCTTGACGGCAATCGTCATCGCCTGCGAGTTGCTTGCACCCCAGACGACGCTGGTGCCCCACACCACGCTGAAGCCGCTATTGGTGCTTGTACCCCATACCACCGAGCTGCCCCAAACAACCGACTGGCCGCTGGTATTGGTACCCCACACCACCGAAGTTCCCCACACTACGGAAGAACCCCATACCACCGAGCTGCCCCAAACAACCGACTGGCCGTTCACCAAATAGACCTGTCCGGTGGTGGAATCGTATGCAGCCGTAGGCGACAAAGCGGCTCCAAGGTTGGAAGGAGCCATGGCGGTGCTGGTGAGAGCGTTGTAGACATTTACGTAGCCGGCACCAACTGTGAAGATGTCATATTGCTCGTTGTAAGTGATGCTGGTCGTCGGATCCGTCCACGAGCTGTAAGCCGGGAATGTCTTCGACGCGGTTAACATCAACCGAGCCTTGACCTGGTCAGGCGTGATTGCAGGATTCTGCTGGATTAAGAGCGCAGCCGCACCGCTAACCACCGGAGCCGCCATGCTCGTTCCACTCAGCATGTAATACGTCGACGAGATGTTGCTGGTGTTCGACGTCACGTAGGTGGAAACTGGGACTAGATTCGCGGGATATGACGCGTACAGCGTATCGGATGTAGAGGCCAAGTCGGCAATGATCAGGTTTCCGGGTGCCACTAGATCCGGTTTGACTACCTGATCATCCATGGTGGGACCTTTGGAGCTGTAGGTCGCGATTTGGTCGTCTGTAGTGGAGTACGTACCCATGTCTTTCATGGCACCGACCGTGATCACGTAGGGATCGTTGCCTGGTGCCGTAATGGTTCCGTAGCCGCTATTGTTGTTGGAATTGTCGCGGCCATAATTACCCGCGGCGACCACCACGACAATGCCAGCCTGCCAGGCCTGCTCGACTGCCTGACAGAGGGGATCCAGTTTGTAGCTTTCGAAGATGCCTCGGCCCAAGGAAAGATTGATAATCCGGATGTTGTATTGGCTCTTGAGAGCAATGGTGTGCTGGATGGCGGCAATCACCATGCTGTCGGTCGCCTGCCCATTCGCATCCAGTGCGCGTAAATTGATGATGTTGGCGTTGGGCGCGATTCCATAGTAGTTAAGGTCGCAGTTGCTGCACAACGAACTGGTCGCATTCCCGGCGATGATGCTGGCTACGTGCGTGCCGTGTCCAAAAAGGTCGCTAGTCGTGCTGGCGGAAGGATCGAAATTTGCGTTGTACACGATGCGGCTCTTGGTTGAGCCCGGGACCCCAAGGTCAGCTGTTGGATTAACACCGCTGTCAATAACCGCGACTCCGACGCCTGTCCCGTCGTATCCCATGCCGCGAGCGAGATTGGCACTGACGGTTGTGTTCATCACGCTGTCGTTCGCAGTAGCGGAGGTCATCTGCAGCTTGCGATCAACGGAAATGTATTTGACGTTCGTGTCCAGGCTGACGAGTTTCGCCGCGGCAGTGGGAGACATCGCCGCGTAGCCGTTGCCCTTGATCAGACCCAGGGCCTTCCCGGGAGTTGCACCTACTGACTTGGCGTAGTTCGTGTCCGTCGAAGTTGGGGGATTATAGTACTGGATCACCACGTTCACGGATGTTCCAGACGGGAGGCTCTGTAGGTCCTTCGACACTTTGGAGGACTGACCCGACGCCGTGCCGGACGAGACCAGAAGGACTGCCACAGCAAGGCACCCGCCCCATGCTGCGCTCCAGAATTTGTTGTTGAGTTTGGCTTTCATCTTTCCCCCAAGCGAAACAGCTGCATAACCGCACTTTTTGATTACAGCTGTATAACCGCATGCAGAGTGCCATACCGCATGGACGCAAACCATTGACACCAAGCATGTTATTGAATCTTAGGAATGAAGGAGTTAAGCCATTCTGTCCTAATCCGTGGGACACGGGACAATCTGTCCCATCTTGGGGGTGGTCGAGCGGAGAACGAACTCAAGTGAAAATCGGAGGACGAAGTACGGACTATTCTGTCAAATGCCGTATGCACCAATGGAAAGGCCACCTATTTTCCAGGATAGGGGATCGATGGATGTCCCCGCAGAGCCAATAGGATTTTGGATCGTTGCTCTGCACCCAGGCGGTGAACTGGAAACCGTACTGCGTTCCTAGACAGCGAGCGCCCGTAACCGGAATTAATGTATTTGCCGAATTGAAAGCCAAATTTCGAGTGTCACGATCTCACCAAGCAAAAACTCCTCAGCCACACAAGCAGCGGGGCCGCTCTCGCTCATGTCGCGCGTCCAAGCGTCCGCAACAATATTCTTGTCGCGTAGCTTGGTGCGGATCTTAATTCGGCGTTCGAACACGTGGTGTTCGGCAATACCAAAGAAGATCCAGAGCATGCAATTGACTCACTCTCCGATGTGATCTCAATCACAATGACGACTACGTTCACGACGAAATAATCCTCCGGCAGCGTTAAACCAACCCGTAACCAGGGATCGCTGTAACGAAGGGCACGCCAGGCGAAGATGCAACTGGAAGCACAACCCTCTCATGTGCATGGATTTGCCGCCGCAAAAACACATCAGCTACTCATAAGTCGTGACCTCGGTAACGTGATCGCCTTCATGTTCCCCGCTACACTCGAACGTTCGATGTACCTTCGGTATTTGCGCCCGAATCGCATCGCGCGAGTAAAAGCCAATCGCATTGGGTTGATGTGGAACTTTAGAAAAGAAGAAATTGGAGTTGCATTCCCTTGCAAGCCATGACGACGAAAGCCAAACTATTTATCGGCATTACCGCAACGATTGGATTCGTTGATCTCGCATTCTCGCTTTGGCACTGGCGCTCTGACGACCTGGTTCGGTTCTCCTGCTATCTTGGCATTGCGCTATTAGCCTCAGGCCTTAAAGTTGAATTGCCTGGCATTGACGGCACAATGTCCGTCAATTTCCTTTTTATCCTGCTCGGAATCCTGGAACTAAGTTTCTCCGAAACATTGGTTATCGGGTGCAGCGCCACGCTGCTCCAATGTGTGTGGCGCACTCGAAAGCGTGTAAGCCCTGCAAAAGTTCTTTTCAATGTTCTCAGTATGATGGCGACTGCCATCACACTTTCCTATGTCACCTACCACAATCTCGAGTCGGTATGGGGAAGCCGATATCCCGCTCTGCTGCTTGGCCTGTCAGCGATCGTCTACTTTGTTGCCAATACGATCCCGGTTTCCGTCATCATCGCGCTGACCGAGCAAAAGGCGGCAATGCATGTGTGGCGAGACTGCTATTTCTGGTCATTTCCCTTTTACTTGCTGGGCGCAGCCGTCGTTGGACTGGTGGGTTTCGTTAACCGCCACACGGGCTGGCAGACCTCTCTGCTGATTCTGCCGATTATCTACTGGGTTTACCGCTCGTACCGGCTGTATCTCGGTCGTCTGCAAGATGAGAAGAAGCGTGTCGAAATCGAGAAGCAGCATGTCGAGATTGAAAAGCGGCACGTTGAGGAGATTGCGTCGCTGAACATGCGAACCATCGAAGCGCTGGCTCTGGCCATTGATGCCAAAGATCACACAACCCATACTCATCTTCGGCGTGTGCGGACTTATGCCGTCGAGATGGCAAAGGAACTGGGCTTATCGGACTTGGAAGTTGACGCAGTCCGTGCAGCCGCGTTGCTGCACGATATCGGCAAGTTAGCGGTCCCCGAACACATCATTAATAAACCCGGTCGCCTCACACCGGAAGAGTTCGAGAAGATGAAAATTCATCCGATCGTCGGCGCGGAAATCCTTGACCGGGTTGCCTTCCCCTACCCCGTTGCTCCAATCGTGCGTTCTCATCACGAGAGGTGGGATGGATCAGGATACCCAAACGGTATAAAAGGAGAGGCCATACCGCTCGGGGCTCGGATCCTGGGAGCAGTAGATTGTCTGGATGCATTGGCGACAGATCGCCAGTACCGCAAAGGGCTCCCTCTTTCTGAAGCCATGGAACAGGTCTTGAAAATGTCTGGGACGGCATTTGATCCAAAAGTGGTGGAGGTGTTAAGCAGACGCTACGTCGAGATCGAAGAAATGGCACAATCTTCCGTCAGTGTGACCACACCGAGAATCTCTCGTGTCATTCAGGTTGACAAAGGAGTGGCCCCAGCAGCAGGTTTCGAACAGAATAAGAGTCGAGACAGCGTGCCCTCGCACAGAGATTTTCTGTCCTCTATTGCATCTGCACGCCAAGAAGCACAGACGCTATTCGAACTCAGTCAGGACTTGGGAAACTCACTGAGTCTTAGCGACACATTATCAGTCCTTTCTGTTCGACTCCGCAAAATCATTCCGTACGACTCGATCGCAGTGTTTGTCGTTCGCGAAGGCCGTCTCATTCCTGAAATGGTGACAGGAGACAATTTCCGGCAATTTTCTGCGCTCGCTATTCCTTTGGGAGAGGGATTGTGTGGCTGGGTCGCGGCAAACCGCCAGCCCATTATTAATGGCAATCCCATGGTCGAGCCCGGGTATGCTGCTGATGATCGCGATTTACGCCTTCTGAAATCCGCCATTGCTGTCCCTCTAGATGGACTGAAGAGCGTAGTGGGTGTTTTGGCCATGTATCACAAAGACGCGGATGCCTTCACATCCGACCACCTCCGTATCCTTCTTGCGATTAGCTCAAAGATTGCACTCTCGATCGAAAACGCACTGAAGTTTCAACAGGCAGAAAGCTCCGCGACAACTGACTATCTTACAGGCTTACCGAATGCTCGGTCATTGTTTATCCAGCTCTCGCATGAACTGGCGCGCTGCCAACGCACAAACAGCACCTTGGCGGTGATGGTATGCGACCTGGACGGCTTTAAGAAAGTGAATGACTGTTACGGACACCTAGAAGGCGACAAGCTTCTGCGCATCTTCGCCGATGATTTGAAAGAATCCTGCCGGGACTACGATTACGTGGCTCGAATGGGAGGCGATGAGTTCGTCATAATCACTTCTGGCATGAAGCCTGAAGCAGTTAACGAAAAGATCTCGCGATTGAATCAGGTTGCTATCCGGGCAGGACGTCGCGTCTGCGAAAAAGATATCATTTCCCTCAGTGTTGGGACCGCTTTTTGTCCCGACGATGGTTTTGACGCAGAACGTCTGCTGGCTGAAGCGGACCGAAAAATGTACACCATGAAGCAGGTCCATCACGCGATGGTCGAGGAGATGCCTTCGTTTACCGAAATTGATGCGCCTTCAACAGCGATAAATTAGAGTCAGTCTAATCTCGGCCAAGTCGATGCAGATGAACGCCCTTTGAAGAACTTGAATATTATCAAGGTTCGATGTCCATACATCAAAGGCAGCAGCAGTTGAGCGAGACCAAAATCGGTGATCTCCTGATGTGGGCCATCGGTTCAGGCGGAACACTTCTGTAACATTGACCTCTTGGGGTTTGTTTGTAATCCTGTCCACACATGCTGCGGAAAACCGAGAAATCTCGCCGACCACGACCGCCTCGCATTCGTGTGCCAAATCAACAGAAAGCGATTTTCACTGTTGATAATCAAAAGATCGTCGGCGTGGTGCAGCGGCTCTCGTTGACTGGTGGGTCCGCTCTGATCATGAGGGGACCAGTCCCTAAGGGAACGCTTGGCGAGATGCTATTCGCTACAGTTTTTGGAAAAGTCAACGCACACATCGAATTTCTTCACCGGGGCGCAGACGGTATGCCACTAGCGCAGGCATTCACATTCGTCACGATGGATGGTGCAAGCAGCCAACGACTCCACAAAGCTCTCCAAGAAATGAACACTTCAGACTTCTCAGACACCGCAGTAAAGGAAGGCTCGCTCAATGTAGCGTTTGACACGCTGCGCCAGAGTATTCGCCAGCTTTCAGGAATGCTCAATTCAAAGCGAAGAACGAGACCTTAAGCCTGACTTCTTTGGGATCGAATTAACGATTCGAGACTAGACTCACACCTCTCTAGAGCTTGCTGAGCGCTGATGAAAAACTAGGCAGGGGCTTCCCACAATTGATCCTCGGAGTGCCGAATTGGTCGACCAGCATGCCGAAATCGTGCCCGCCCACAACGACTCCTGCAAAGCAACCTGCACCGTGCCGTCTGCTGCGAGGGCGTTGAAAATATTTTCTGCTTCCCGACTGAGCCGACATTCACCATTACAGAGAATCCCTGTGGCTTGCGATAAGTCTCGGAGAGCGCATCAGCGCCCTGCAATATGTGCTCACCGCACGAAAATGTCGCGTGAACTGTGCAAACACCGGCGTTAGGAAACCTTTCCAAAAGCTGGGCTGAGGAATCCGCATAAATGTTGGCTTTTCTAGTCTTCATTCTTGGGGTTAGAAAGGGGTAGTTTTCTAATACTGTGACAGTGCTAGAGAGCACAGCGGGGCGAAGTGGGGGACTACGTTCGTCCTCATGATGAGTCTAATGAAATATTTGGACAGTTTTGACCGTTGCCGCTCACTGCCGGGCGGGTGATGGTGATCCACGTCACCGATCAGCATTGTTTTTCGACGTATGATTACGTTGTCGTTGCAGAGAGAGGCCTGCATATGGAAGGCGAACTTGGACGTGGGAGCCTTGAGCGCGAGCTTGCGGAACTTAGAAAGAAGCAAACCCAGGTCGTGAGAGCATTGCAGTTATTGTTTGATCTTCTCGAAAAATATGCCCCATCTTGGTACACGGAAGGACATCACAAGCAAGCGCTAGCTGCCCTGGAGTGCGGCCGTGGATAGCCTCCACTCAGAATGCGTGAAGTGGCGTGCCCCATTCTCATAACGGATCTTTTGGTTACATACGACCTCGGGTAAACTACTTGACGTAATCACGGCATTAGAGATCTCGCTCGAGGTCCAAATCGCGCACGCGATCTGTCCCAAACGGCAAAATCTGCTGGTAGAGGCAACTTCGAATTCATTGTCCGGCCGTTTGAAGGCAGAAAACTATGCCGTGGCCCATGCCCGGATCGTGTCCAATTCATGGGGCGGTCGTGCATTCTCCGAGGAGCTTAGCTACGACATCCAATGAGGTCAGGAACTTTGGCGACTAGAGATGACGTCAAAAAATCGGCATAGGGGGACGGGTCACCCCGCCTCCCCTGCCACACCACCGGACATGCGGGTCCGCATCCGGCGGTTCGGCGGATTAAGCTGACCGCACAACCATAGGCGGAAGTCCGAGCTGGGCAAAGTAAGCATTCGGCA
>JBKOUZ010000134.1:0-94578 GCA_046723715.1 Acidobacteriota bacterium
CCAGCCTCTCCGTCACTGGCGCGAAACAGCGCCGGCAAAGTGGCGGCCAGAAGATCACGATTGGAAACGCGCCGCAATTTCTCCAGTTCGCGATTGGTCAGCAGCGGATGCGCCAGCTTCAGCATGTGGCAGTTCTCGGGCGCTTCTTCCAGAATGTTCCGCTCGCTGCCGATGTAGCTGATCAGCGACATCACCATCTCTTCGCGAATGGGATCGATCGGCGGGTTCGTCACCTGCGCGAAGAGTTGCTTGAAATAGTTGAACAGCGACTGGGGCTTATCCGAGAGGCACGCCAGCGGCGTATCGGTCCCCATCGAACCCACCGGCTCTTCGCCTTTGGTCGCCATGGGGGTAAGAATCATTCGCACATCTTCATCGCTGTATCCGAACGCGCGCTGACGCCGCAGCAAGGCTTCCGCATCGGGATAGTGCATGCGGGTCGGCTCGGGCAGTTGATCGATGGTGATCTGGTTCTCGGTGAGCCACTGCGCGTATGGCTGGCGCGACGACAGTTTCTGCTTGATCTCTTTGTCAGAGACAATGCGGCCTTCGACCGTATCGACCAGGAACATCTTGCCGGGTTGCAGGCGTCCTTTCTTTTTCACCTGCTCCGGGGCCACGTCGAGTACGCCGGCTTCGGAAGCCATGACCACGAGGTCGTCATGCGTGACCACATACCGTCCAGGGCGAAGTCCGTTTCGGTCCAGGGTTGCGCCGATCACGCGACCATCGGTAAAGGCAATCGCCGCCGGACCGTCCCAGGGCTCCATGAGACAGGCGTGGTACTCGTAAAAAGCGCGCTTTTCCCGTTTCATGTGCGGATTGCCCGCCCACGCCTCGGGAATGAGCATGGCCATCACGTGCGGGAGGCTGCGTCCGGATTGAAACAGCAACTCCACCGCATTATCAAAATTGGCGGAATCGCTGCCGTCGGGTGCGATGATGGGATGCAGCTTCTGAATGTCATCCCCAAACAGCGGCGAGCGCAGCAGCGACTGCCGCGCATGCATCCAGTTCACGTTGCCCCGCAAGGTGTTGATCTCGCCATTGTGCGCGACATAACGGTACGGGTGAGCGCGCTGCCAGCTGGGAAATGTGTTGGTCGAGAAGCGCTGGTGCACCAGGCACAACGCGCTGACTACGTCGGGATCGGCGAGTTCACGATAAAAATTTGTGATCTGCGAAGCCAGCAACAAGCCTTTGTAGACAATCGTGCGGCAAGACAGCGACGGGATGTAGAAACTCTCGCCGTCTTCCATGCCCAGCTCGCGAACCTCGTTCTCGGCGCGCTTGCGAACCACATACAGCTTGCGCTCGAACGCGTCTTCATCCATGTCAGCAGGGCGGGCCACGAACATCTGCTGGATGTACGGCTGAGACCCGCGCGCGACCCGGCCGATTGAGGATGCGTAAACTGGCGTGTCGCGCCAGCCCAACAAGGTCAGACCCTCTTCGCGGATGATGCGTTCCAGAACGCCCTCGCACTGCAGTCTTCCGTGCTTTTCCACGGGAAGAAAAACCATGGCGACTGCGTAGGACCCCGGTTCGGGCAGAGTGAAACCGAGCTTCGCGCATTCCCGGGCGAAGAACTGGTGAGGAATTTGAATCAGCACACCGGCGCCGTCGCCGGTCTCCGGATCGCAGCCGCACGCGCCGCGGTGCGCCAGGTTCAATAAAACCCGGATCCCTTTGCGGATAATGTCGTGGCTTTTATTGCCCTTGATACTGGCTACGAAGCCGATCCCACAAGCGTCATGCTCGTTCGCCGGGTCGTAGAGGCCCTGTGCGGGTGGCAATCCATTCGGGTTGAGACGCGTCTTCATGGACTTCGTCCGAGGGACTGAGTTCCTTTCGAATCATTTGTTCTTGGGCTGGCGTTCTCTGAGCCATGGAGTGTGGCACACTTCCGCTCAGGAACCGGAACTTAATCTTCTTTAATAACGTGGAACGGCGCTGAAAGTACAATGCAGAATTTCGATGCAATCCATGCAAAATTCCGAGCGGCGCTCGTGCGTGTGCATTCCCTGAATTAACCGGGTTTTCGCGAAGACTCCGTTATAATCTCGCACAACAATGGACTTCGACCAACTCATCACGTTTCTCGAAGTGGCAAGGCAGGGCAGCTTTTCCCGTGCTGGGGAAAAAGTATTCCGCTCGCAGTCGGCGGTGAGCGCACAAATCCGCCAGCTCGAGCAGGAATATGGCGACCGCTTGCTCGACCGCTCCGGAAAAACGGTCAAGCTGACTCCGGCCGGCCAGGTATTCTACGAATACGCCGAGAAACTGAAGAATCTACGCGATGAGTCGCTGATGGCGGTGGCCGACCATAGCGGCACGCCCCGCGGCACTCTCCGCGTGGGTGCGAATGAAGCTACCTGCCTGTACGTCCTGCCCGAAGTATTTGCCGAATATTGCCGCCGATTCCCGCCCGTGCAGATCAGCATTTACCGGAATTTCAGCTACAAGATCGTCGAGAAGCTGGAGAACGGGCAGGTCGAAGTGGGCATCCTCACGTTGCCGATCCAATCGCCCAGCCTCAAGATTCAGCCCATTTTTCGCGACAAACTGATGCTGATGGTCAGCCCCAAGAATCCGCTGGCTAAGTACAAAGTCGTTCCCATCAGCGAGATCGTCAAGCAGCCGCTGCTCTTTCCGAAGACTGGGCACACGCGCCGGCTGCTCGACAAGCTGTTCCGGCCGTATGGCAATGACTTGCAGGTCCGTATGGAATTGCCCAGTATTGGCATGATTAAAAGCTTCGTGGCCGCCGACCTGGGAGTTTCTCTCATCAGCCAATCGTTCGCCCGCGATGAAGTGGACGCCGGGCGCGTCAAACTGATCGACATGGAAGACGCCGAGTTGTATCGCGAACTGGGACTCGCCTACCGGCGCGACCGAACGCTTTCCGTGGCATCGACCGCTTTCGTTGGCTTGCTCCGCCAGTTCGCCACCAAAACGAACAAAGCCGACGCGTAGGGAGTCGCTCGCGCGCAGGAATGCCTCGCGCGGAACGAGGCAGACCTAGGGAGCGGACATGGAGACTCTAATCGTGCCCTTGGATAGTCGAGGAAAAGACGCTTGCCACGGGCAAGTTAAACCGATTTAACGAACCAAACTATGTTCTTTGTAATCAGTAATATACATTAATTTATTTGCACAATGCTTTCAATATCCATAGGTCTGGAAATAAGGTACTTACAGGTCTTCTGCCTTTAAGTTGGTGCAAACTGTGCGGAGGTTGGGGCTTGACAAGTCGTCTTTCAGGCGAGCCATCCGGAATTCCGATGCTTTCTATCGCAATTTTGCATTTGGCCTTTCTTTCTATCAAAAGTATGCTGGGAGCGATTTATGAGTATGTCCCTCCAGAACGGCAAGCGAATTACAACAACAGGCATCATTACGTCGACACGAATTACGTGTCTTCTGGAGGACGGGATCGGATGAAGTAGAGCAATCTTAAGAGAATCACCCGAACCCACCGCCAGAAGCGATCTGGCGGTGGGTTTTTCTTTGCGCCAAATCTTCGGAGGAGCTGAATGCCCATGAGCCAGCGACAGAGCAGATTCGATCAGGATGACAACGTGGTGGTCATGAAATTCGGAGGCACCTCGGTGGAAGATGAGGCTGCCATTCGGCGTCTGATCACCATCGTTCAAAGCCGTAGCCGCAGTCAGCAGCCAGTAGTTGTAGTGAGCGCGCTGGCGCGAGTCACAGATCAATTGCTGGAAGCAGGACGCGCGGCCGCGAATGGCCGTCTGGGCGCCGCTCTGGCGGCCGTACGCGATATCTATGTGCGTCACGAACGGCTGGCCGACTCGCTGGTGGGCGAATCCGCCTATGGCGCGCTCGACCGCCAGTTGAGGTCAGACTTCCGCGCATTGGAATTGCTTCTGCTTGAACTGGAAGCTACGGGCAAGCTCACTCTGAAGTCACAGGACCAGTTGCTGGGCTTCGGAGAAGTATTTTCCAGCAGGCTGGTCAAAGAAGCTCTCTCGGAAGCCGCAGTGGAGGCCGCGCATGTAGACGCGCGTACCTGCATCATCACCGATGCAAAGCACGGCCAGGCAAATCCCGTGTGGGACGTGACCAACGAAAACCTGCAGCAGGCGCTTGCCCCCCTGCTTCAGGCCCATTGTGTTCCCGTCCTGGCAGGATTTATTTCCTCTACTCTCGACGGAGTTGCAACCACTCTTGGTCGCGGCGGATCGGATTTCACCGCCGCCATTGTTGGCGCCGCTCTCAATGCATCGAGGGTCGAAATCTGGACTGATGTGGATGGCGTCATGACCACCGATCCCAAGCTCTGCCCTGACGCACGGGTCATTCGCAAGATGAGCTTCGATGAAGCCGCTGAGTTAGCTCATTTTGGAGCGAAGGTGCTTCATCCGGCGACGCTGGCTCCTGCTATGCGCGAGGATATTCCCGTGTACGTTCTGAACTCGCGCAAGCCCGACTGGAACGGAACGGAAATCCTGGCGCATCCGGACACTGCTCCTCGAGTGCGGGCGATTACCGCCAAGCGGAATGTCGCGGCGGTCGAAGTGGAACTACCGCGCGGGATGGATTCTGAGTTGCTCAGCTCAGTTTTCGCTGCCTTCGACCAGCACTCGTGTCCGGTCGACGTGATGGCCACTTCGCAACATCGTGTTTCGCTGCTGGTGCCTTGCGCGTCTGCTTTGCCCCAGATTGCTTCAGAGTTGAAAGATCTTGCCGAGGTGAAATGGGAGAATCATAAAGCGCTGGTGTGCCTGGTGGGAGAGAACATCCGGCGCCAGCCTGAAGTGGCGAGCCGCGTCTTCGGCGCTGTGTCAGACATGGATGTACGCGTCCTGTGCCAGGGTGCCTCCGACCGCACGATTTCGTTTCTGGTGGAGGAGGGCAAAGTGGAAGAAGCGGTGCAGCGGTTGCACCGGCTATTCTTTCCCAAGATCGAACCCGCACGCGATTGGGGTGGAATCCAAAGCGCCTATTGCCAGGCGGGATAGCGCGTCAGTTGCCCAGCTTCGCCGCTTGCGACGATTCCGCCGCAGCCGCGTTGGGCAATGGCTCGATGATGTGCAGCCCGCATTCTGTCTTGGCGAAACCTGGCCAACGCCCTGCGCGGGGATCTTCGCCCGGTCGCACGGCGCGCGTGCAATGCGTGCAGCCGATGCTGGGATAACTCTGATCGTGCAGTTCGTTGTAAGGCACGTCGTGATCGTGGATGTAACGCCACACCTGCCTCGACGTCCAGTCGACGATCGGGTTGATCTTCACCAGACCAAACTTTGCATCCCACTCGATTCTGTGAGCGGCCGATCGAACGGATGTTTGGTCCCGGCGGATGCTGGTAATCCAGGCGCTCAATTCCTGCAACTTGCGGCGAAGGGGTTCCACCTTGCGCAGGCGGCAGCAGAGATCGGGATCGCGCGTCCACAGTGCGGCGCCATGGGTGAATTCCTGCGTTTCCGGAGAGAGCAGCGAATAGACTTTTTCGATCGCGATTCCGTATCTCTCCTCGATCCTGTCCATCAGGTTATAGGTTTCGGGGAAGAGGAATTCGGTGTCGATGGTGAAGAGACGGAAGTCTTTCCGCACGCGGGAGGCCATGTCAATGAGCACCATCCCCTCGACGCCAAATGCCGATGAGATGGCGACGCTGGAGCCGAAAGTCTCGAAGGCCCACGTCAGGACCTGCTGCGGGGACCAACTCTCGGCAGTGGCTTGCAAATCGGCAATCTGAGTTGCAGATTTAAAACTCACGCGCGTGCTCCCCCTCTGCGGTTTCTGTCTGCGAGGGAAAATTCGATAAAAGACCGGACAAGCTGTGGTCGGAAGAAATGTCTTCGAACGAATGCCGGTTGGCAAGTCGCACGACCTCGCCGACAACCAGCAGCGTCGGAGATGCGAGGCGCGGCGCGGATTTCAGCTCGGAAATCGTCGTAATATGGGTGCGTTGCTGGGGTGAACTTGCCCGTGAAATAACTGCGCAGGGCGTCTCGCCGGCTAAACCTGCGGCTGTCAGCTTTGCTGAGAGTCCGTTGTAGTTCTGACCGGGCATATAGATGACCAGTGTCGAACCGCTACCTGCCAGCTTGCTCCATTCCGCTGCCTCGCCGTTTGAAGCCTGATGCGCCGTTAGAAACACCAACGCAGAGGAAAGGCGGCGATGGGTAAGTGGAATGCCGCTCGACGCGGCTGCTCCCAGGGCGGAAGTCACGCCGGGAACAACTTCAAAATCGATCCGGGCGTGGCGAAGGGCTTCCATCTCCTCGCCGGCGCGACCGAAGATCATGGGGTCGCCGGACTTCAGGCGCACAACCTGCAGGCCAGATTCGGCCAGCGTGATCATCAGGAAATGAATCTCTTCCTGCTGGATATTCTTTTTGCCGCAGCGTTTTCCCACATTGTGCAGCTGCGCGCCGGGCGAAATGAGATGCAGAATCTCCTGCGATACGAGATCGTCATACAAAACGGCGCCGGCGCTGCGCAGCACGCGCAGAGCTTTCACGGTCAGCAAATCCGGATCGCCCGGTCCCGCGCCCACCAGATAGACTTTACCTTTCATACTTCCGCTCCTTTTGCGGCCAACTCAGGAAGTTTTGCCAACGCGGCTTCTGCCGCTTCCCTGCTCGCCAATGAGTGCAGCAAGTCCAGCTTGCGTTCCTTGTCCAGATCACTGGCAAGGATCAGCTTCCTGGTCTCGCCCAGTTCCCGTACCCATTCGGCATAGGCAGGGCCGAATTGCTTTTCAAGTTGCTGGCGAATTTTTTGCGCCAGCGAAGGGCTATTGCCTGCGGTGGAGACTGCGATCTGCAAATCGCCGCGACGGACCACCGACGGGTAGAAGAAGTCGCAGAGGTCCGGCACGTCAACCACGTTGCACAGAATCCCGCGACGTTGAGCTTCGTCGTACACCCGTTCGTTCAGGGTGCGAGAGGCGGTCGCAACGATGGCCAGGAAAGCGCCATCGAGATCGCTGGCGTGGAAGTGACGGATCTCCAGTTCGATTTTCCCTGCGCGAGCCCAGTCGCGCACGGTTGGGGTTGCTTCGAGAGCAACGACGCGAATCCGCGCTCCAGTCCCGAGCAGGCCCGCGATTTTTGGCTCGCCGACTTTTCCCGCACCCACGACCAGCACCTGCTTGTGTACGAGCTTGATGAACATTGGAAATAAACTAGTCACCGAGTCCTCCTGCGGAATGGACAAGATTCTGGGGTAAATCGCGAGCAACGGCGGGAACGAGTTCACCTGCCAGCAGCTCTCGTAACTGCGTGTCAGTATGGCGGCCGAAGAAGCGCCTGAGGTTCTCGCCGGGTTCGCGCTCGGAGAGGTACTGTGACAGGAGGCGCTCAATCGCATCCGGAACGTCGGTTGCCGCACAGCGATATCCAACCGGCCGCGCCGTGGCTTGATTCAGGCCGAGCGCACCGCCGACGCAGAAGTAATAAGCATCGACAAGGCGATCGCCGACCTTGATCTTTTTCCCTTCAATGCCGATATCGGCGATCCAGTGTTGACCGCAACTGTTGGGGCAACCGGTCACATGCAGCTTCAGGTGTTGATCGAATCCCGGCAGGCGATCTTCGAGTTCTTCCACCAGCCAGCGCGAGAAGGCCTTGGTCTCGGTGATGGCGAGCTTGCAGAACTCCGTGCCGCTGCAGGCAATCGTGCCACGCGCAAAGCTGGAGCCGCCAACGCGAAGTCCAATCGCATCGAGTTCCTTTGCCAGAGACTCGGTGTTGATCGCGGGAACGTTCACCACGAGCAAGTTCTGCATGTTGGTAGCGCGGAGTTCGCCGCCCGCGAAACGCTCCGCCAGTTCAGCGGCAGATTGCATCTGGTCGGCGGTTATGCGGCCGCGCAGCGCGACCGCCCCTACGTAGCTCAACCCATGCTGTTTCTGCGAGTGGATGCCGACATGGTCGCGGTAAACATCATCCGGTCGATCTTCTTCGACGGCAGAATCGAGTTTGAAGCCGATGCGATCGTGCAATTCATCCAGAAACCGCTCGGCGGTCCAGCCATGGCGCAAGAAGAGGAACTTCAGGCGAGCGCGTTCGCGATGTTCGCGTAAAACTTCGGAGTCGCGGAAAAGTTCGGCAATCCCTTTGATGACCGGAACGGCCTGATCCCAGCGGATGAAAGCGTTCAGGCGGGCCGCGAGATAGGGTTCGGCTGAGAGTCCGCCCGCAACCCGGAGCGAAAAGCCAACCTCGGGCTTGCCCCCAATACGTCGCGTTACAGCGGTCAGGCCAATGTCGTTGATTTCGGGATACGAGCACCAGGACCGGCATCCAGCGATGGAAATTTTGAATTTACGAGGCAGGTTATAAAACTCGGTATTACCCGCCAGCAGGTTCGAGGCTTCGAGCACCAGGGGGGAGGCATCCACGATTTCGTCGGCATCGACGCCAGCGACGGGGCATCCTGTGATGTTGCGAACCACGTCTCCGCAAGCTCCGGTAGTGTTCAGGCCTACTTGCCACAATCCCTCGAGAACTTCCGGCAGGGCTTCGATGGTGATCCAGTGGAGTTGAATATTCTGACGAACGGTGAGATCGGCGATTCCGTTGGCGTAGCGGCGGGTGAGATCGGCGATGGCGCGCAGTTGAGGGGAGGTCACAATGCCGTTGGGGATTCGGATGCGAACCATGAAGCGCTGCAGTGCGCGCCCTTCCCCGCCCTGACCGCCTGTGACGCCTGCACCGTCGCCCTGGGTGTAGACGCCCCACCAGCGGAAGTAAGTGCCGATCCATTCGGGGGGGATGGAACTGAAGCCTTCTCGCGCGAAGCGGCGGATCTCGTTGAGCCCGTCCCATGGATTCATGGCGCGCTTGAGGCGCTCAGCCCGCTGTGCCTTGGTTTCTTTCCTCGCCGGTGTGTTCGCGATCGTCATAGTTGTGGAAAATAAAAAACCCACCGCCAGATTCTGTCTGGCGGTGGGTTATGAGTGCCGGAATTAAGAAATTTCTCTTAGGTCAGCGTACTCCCCGCGCCAGCGCACACGCATGCACAACAACAACAAGTGCAGCAGCACACAGCGCGAAGATTGGAGCACTCTGACATTGGAGGTAGATTGTAAGGGGGCTTTCCTCGCCCGTCAATATCCTTACGTAACTGCTTAGACTCAAAGATTCGATGAAAGGTATCAGAATTTTTGCAGATTCGGCGGCGCGCCAGTTCCAAGCCGTAGAATCAGCAGCTTAGAGCGCTGACCCCTTCAGTGATAAGCTTCTTGGTTTCCTTTGTGATCCGCTGTTGCGTTTGATTTTCGGCAGAAAGGTACCTCCTTTTATATGAAGTATCCCGCGGTAATACTCTCCATCTTGTTTTGTGCTTCGATGAGTGTGAGCCAGAACAACTCACCGGATTCCTACAAAACTTCTCTCGATCGGCTGGACTCGCTGACGCACCAGGGCGAAACGGAATGGCGATTCCACGCTGATATTCCGCATCCGGAAGATCCGTCGACCGATGATTCGGGGTGGGGCACGTGGACGGTGAAGAACGTTTCCGGGCCGGGAGGGCAGAACGCGAATGAGGAGCACTGGACGGGGACACGGGTGTTCCGGCGCTGGGTGCAGATTCCCGACAAAATTCATGGATACGCCACCGGAGGCGGAAAGGCGTGGTTGGATTTACGGCTTGGCAGCCCCGGGCCACTTTCAATCACCGTATTTTCCAACGGAGCAATTCTGTATCGCGGGAGCGATGATGACATTCGGCCTGTGCTACTGACGGAAAACGCGCAGCCCGGGCAGAAGTTTCTCGTCGCGGTGCGCGTAGTTGCGGGGGAGACGCTGCAATGTGAGTTCGTGAAAAGCACGTTGACGACGGGTGCGGCAAAATCGCGTCCCGATCCGGCGATGCTTCGACTCGAAATACTTGCCGTGCGCCCGATCATCGCGGCCTACGAAGAAGGTAAATCGGAGGGCGAGCAGGAACTTGATGCGGCGGTGAAGGCCATTGATTTCTCTTCCCTCGATCAGGGAAACCAGTCGGGCTTCGACGCATCCCTGCGGGCGGCGCACGACAAGCTGGCTCAGCTCAAGCCATGGCTGCAGCAGTTCACGATCAAGGCGGTGGGCAATTCGCACATTGATATGGCCTGGTTGTGGCCCTGGACCGAGACAGTGGAAGTTGTGCGGAATACTTTCCGCAGCGTTCTCGACCTGATGCGCGAGTACCCGGATTTCAAGTTCACCATGTCGTCAGCCCGCACCTATGAATGGATGCAGGAGAAATATCCCGACCTGTTTGCCGAGATCGAACAGCGCGTGAAAGAAGGTCGCTGGGAGGTCATCGGAGGGATGTGGGTGGAACCGGATCTGAACATGCCGGACGGCGAGTCGCTGGTGCGGCAGATACTGGTGGGCAAGCGATACTTCGAAAAGAATTTTGGGGTGGATGTGAAGATCGGATGGAATCCGGATTCGTTCGGATATAACTACCAGCTTCCGCAAATCTATAAACGATCGGGCATGGATTACTTCGTGACCCAGAAACTCATGTGGGCGCACGAGTTCACAACCTTTCCATACAAGTTTTTCTGGTGGCAGGCGCCCGACGGCAGCCGGCTACTGACTTATTTCCCGCATGATTACGCGGACCCGATTGACGCAGAGCCGCTGGGCAGCCAGGTTGCGACCTGGATGCCGTCGATCTACGGCAAGAAGGTGACGGATCATCCCGAGATGATGCACCTGTACGGCGTGGGAGATCACGGCGGCGGGCCGACCCGCGTCATGCTCGACCACGCGGAGCAACTCAGGGCTCCCGACACGGTCTTTCCGAAACTAGAGTTCAGCTTTGCCCGGGATTTCTTCCGCGACATGGAGAAGAAATTGCCCACGATGCAGGTTCCGGTGTGGGACGGAGAACTTTATTTCCAATATCACCGTGGAGTATTCACGACGCAGGCGGAGACCAAGCGCAGAATCCGACGATCGGAAGAGAATGTATTGAACGCTGAGAAATTCGCTTCAATCGCCCTGCTCTATGGGCGGCCGTACCCGCGGGATGGGATGTTGATGAGCTGGAAGAACCTGCTGTTCGATCATTTCCACGACATCATGCCGGGATCCGGTATTGCAGTGAATTATCTGGATTCAAAGCGAAATCTTGAGAACGTTGACCGCACGGTGAATGACGTCACGTCTGCATCACTTCGCGAAATCGCTGCGCGCGTGGATACGGAACGCGAGGGTGTTGCGGTCATGCTGTTTAATTCGCAGTCGTGGGCGCGAACGGATGTAGTGGAGGCTGAGGCACAATTGCCGGAACCGGCGCAGAACATCCAAGTGGTCGATGGGGCGGGCAAACCCGCGGAGGCACAACTCATCTCGATGGATAAAGACACGCACCGGGCCCGTTTTCTGCTGCTGGCGCACACTCCCTCGATGGGGTATGCAACCTATTTCGTGAGCGGGGCCAGGAATCCATCGCCGGTGCATTCCCTTTTGAAGGCTTCCGCAGACACTCTGGAAAACGAATTCATCCGCGTGAAGATCGATGCGCAGACTGGCTGCATGACGAGCCTGTTCGATAAGCGCAGCGCTACTGAGTCACTGGCGGCGGCTGAGAGTGATACAGGGGGGCCGAGAAATTCAGTCTGCGGCAATCTCCTGCAGACGTTCGTGGACAAGCCCAAGCAGTGGGACGCCTGGAACATTGACGCTGACTTCGAGAAGCAACACTGGGATCTCGACAAAGCCGATGAAGTGAAATTGGTGGAGAGCGGACCGCTGCGAGCGGTGATTCGCATCAAGAATCACTTTCAGAATTCAACATTCGTGCGCGACGTGACGCTGTACGCCGGGATACCGCGCGTAGATGTAACAATGCAGGCGGAGTGGCACGAGAAGCACGTCCTGCTGAAAGTAGCGTTCCCGTTGAGCGCGCACAGCGACAAAGCGACTTACGAAATTCCCTTTGGCTCAGTGCAGCGCCCCACGACGCGGAATACTCCGGCGGAGCAGGCGCAGTTCGAGGTTCCCGCACAACGCTGGGCTGACATCTCCGATGGCAAGCACGGCTTCAGCCTGCTCAATGATTGCAAGTACGGCTACGATGCGAAGGACAACGTGCTGCGATTGTCGCTGCTGCGCTCGCCCGTATATCCCGATCCTCACGCAGACGAAGGGCATCACGAGTTCACTTACTCGATGTATCCCCATGGCGGCGACTGGAAGCAGGCGTTAACAATCCGGCAAGGGTATGAACTGAATTACAAGCTGATTTCACTACCTGTGGGAAGACATCAAGGTGCGCTTCCTCGCGAGCACTCGTTTCTGCAGGTTGGGTCGGATAACGTCATCCTGTCTGCGCTGAAGAAGGCGGAGGACGAAAACGCGCTGGTTCTGCGGTTCTATGAATGGGGGGGCAAGCGGGGTGAAATCACGGTGCAACTGCCTCCGGATGCGGAGTCGGCCAGGGAAACTGATCTGATGGAGAAGCCGATGGGCGGCCTGCAGGTGAATGGAAGCGCCGTCAACGTTCCAATCAAGCCGTACGAGATCAAGACTGTGGAAGTGCGGTTCTCCCAAGCCCAGCAAGCGGTGGTGACGAGACCATGACGGCGCCGATCCTCGGCGTGGACATCGGAGGGACGAAGGTCGCGGTGGGGGTCGTGGACCGGGAAGGAAGGATCCTTGCGCAAGATCGCAGGCCGATGATTGCGGGCGGGACGGCCCAAGCGGGGCTGCAGGCGGTTACTGGAGCTATCGATTCCATGCTGGCCACAGTGAATGGGCAAGTCAGCAGCATTGGGATCTGCGCGCCCGGGCCGCTCGATCCGAAGTCAGGAATCGTGCTCAATCCCCCGAATGTTCCCTGCTGGCGGAATTTTCCGTTGTCGTCGGAAATCACCGCGAAGTATCGAGTGCCAGTGCAGATCGACAACGATGCCAACGCCGCCGCTCTAGCTGAAACCCGTTGGGGCGCGGCTCGCGGTTTCCGGTACGTTTTCTACGCTACGATTGGCACGGGAATCGGAACAGGGATTGTTTTTGACGGCACGATCTATCACGGAAACACCGGATCCGCCGCCGAGGGCGGGCATGTCAGCATCGATTACCGAGGCCCGGCGTGCAACTGCGGCAAGCGGGGATGCATTGAAGCGCTGGCCTCGGGGCCGGCGATTGGCGCACGCGCCCGGGCCAAGCTCGAAGCAGAGAATTCGCGCGCATCCAAGCTTCGCGATGTGGCGCAAGGAGATATCGGGCCGGTAACGAGCGAAGCGGTGGCCCGTGCCTACGCCGCAGGCGATGTGATGGCTCAAGAGATCATGCTGGAGACGGCACAATTACTCACCTATTGGCTGGGAAACATTGTGGACCTGCTCGATCCTGACGTGATCGTAATGGGAGGGGGAGTGGCAGCCATGCTGAGACCGTTTTTTCCGGAAATCAGCAAAACACTTCCCGGCTGGTGTGTGAATCCGCGCGCGTCAGAAATTCCATTAGTGATGGCGCACTATGGGGCGGACGCCGGGATCGCGGGAGCGGCGGCGCTCTGCGCCTGATCGAAATGCAACGCAAAGGATCACGAATGCAAGTTTTGCGAATGTGCCCAGCAGTACTTGTGCGGTTCACCCTGGGGATCTTTTTGCTGGTAGCGCGTGTGGCATATGGCAACGACCTGCCCAGGGCTCCGCAAGCTCATGTGTTTTTGCTTACGCCGGAACCCGGGTATTTCACCGAGCCGGGCATTACGGTGAATCCTGCGAATCCGCAGCAACTCGTTGCGGTGTTTCAGGACAATGCTCATGCTGCTTATTCGCATGATGCCGGCAAGATCTGGACCGTGGCCGAGGGTGTGGATCCGAAAAACTATAGAGTTTCCGGGGACGTCTCCACTGTATTTGATAACCAGGGGCACGCCTTCATCTGTTACATCGCCTTCGATAAGCTGGGGACATTCAACTACTGGGGACACGGGGCGACGCGGAATGGAATCTTCGTGCGACGGTCGATGGATGGCGGCAAAACATGGGAGGCCAACCACGTTGCCGTGGCCGAGCAACCCAGCCAACCCGGCATTCCCTTTGAGGACAAACCATATCTGGTCGCGGACAATACGAAAAGCAAGTATGCGGGAAATCTTTATGTGGGCTGGACGCGCTGGCGGTTAGCTGATTCGCAGATGGTTCTGTCGCGATCGACCGATGATGGCAGAACGTGGTCGCAGCCGATCGAAATTGATGCGCATCCCGGTCTGCCGCGGGATGACAATGGGGCGGCGGAGGGATTCGATGGGGCGGTCGCGCCTGACGGAACCCTGTATGCAATCTGGAGCCAGAGTAACGACATCATGTTCACCGCTTCGCGGGATGGCGGGAAGACCTTTTCGCATGCCCGCGCGGTAATTCACACCGCTCCCATCATGTTTGCCATCGACACGCTGGATCGGGCGAATGGATTTCCGCAGATCGCAATTGATCCCAAGAGCAATCGAATCTACATAACCTGGAGCGACTACCGCAATGGGGACATCGATGTCTTTGTGGCCAGTTCCGCAGATCGCGGCAAACATTGGAGTGCGGCGACCCGCGTAAACAATGATCCCGTGCACAATGGGGCGGAGCAATTCTTCCAGTGGCTGGCGGTGGATCCAGTTGACGGGTCGGTGAATGTGATGTTTTACGATCGGCGCCGCGATCCTGCGAACCGGAAGCAGATCGTGGTTGTGGCTCGGTCCACGGATGCCGGGCGCACATTTCATAATTACGCCTGGACCGAAGAACCCTTCGAGGCCGGCGGAGTGTTTTTCGGAGACTATAGCGGCGTTGCCGCGTACGGCGGGCGAGTGTATGGAGTATGGACGGAGAAACCCGCGCCGGCCGCGGCAGCGGATGAAGAGAAATCGGACAATGCGAAAGAAAGCAAGCCTGTCAGGCGGGGCACGATCGTGAAAGTCGGAACGGCGGATTTCTCGGCGATGCCGCAATAATGCGGGCGGAGCGGATCTTCGGCTTTAGCTTTGTCCCTTTTGCGCACCGTTCGGGGTAAGCGAGACATTTCGTCGTCCAGCCATCTCGGCGGCAATTACCGTCTTCTCCTCCTGAGACAACACGCGCGCTGCCAGGGGGAAGATTACACTATCTTCCACACGGATGTGGTCCGCATACATGCTTTGCAGTTTCTTGACCGCGGTGCGAAAGGTATCGCAATCCGAGGCTGAAAGGCTGCCCGTGGCAAGATATTGCGCGCCCAGGCGCTCCACTGCAGCATGCAGAGGCGAGACGGTGTCGTGGTCTCGTTCCAAATCGTCAAGCGCCCTTAGAGCAGACGCGACTTCGGGGTTATTGCGCTCACGCAGCCGTGGAAACAGCGATTCTTCTTCATCCGCGGTGTGCTTTGGCGCGGCTTCGCGAAAGTACTTCAGAGCCGCCTGCAAGGATCGAGCGGTATGCTCGGAGAGTGGTTGGTCCACAGCATCAGCTACCGCAGCCAACGTCGATAGAAAGGTTTCGATCCGCCGGTGGCAGTCTGAAAGCAAACCCGTAGGATCCGTGAAATGGTGCGTCCTGGCTCCGATTTGCACTGGCATCTACACCCGACCTCTTACTCTAGGTTAGCCCATCGGCTTCAAGTGGTGCAGCGTTGGCGGCGAAATACAGGAATCGTTCACTGCTTGACGAGCTCCACACGGCGATTGCGGGGCGCGGCCTTCCAAGGTATCGTTAAGTGTCGACAGCCGTGATGCGCGCAATCCATCCGTGCTAAAGCGAGTACCGGGTATTTTGAAAGCGGACGACAAGAGCTTGAACCACGGCAACACGAGTTTCACAGCGAAATGGCTGGGAGCATCCTGCGGGGAGATGGAGCAAGGTCTGTCAAAATGCCCGGGACACGATTGTCGCGAGAGCAGCTTCCCTTCTCTCTTCCAGGGAAAGCGGGTTTTGCTTTCCCGGCAGGTGTTCTCAGTCTAAGCCCATGCGTCGCAAATATCTAAGACATGGTCGCGCAGGGATCACTCAGCCCTGTTCGGGGAGGGTTTGATATTTCCTAAGCGATGAGCTCCAGTTCTCCCTAACGCAAACAGAATTCCCCACACCACGAGAGCTGCGGTCCACGTAAAGATAAGAGTGAACCCCAAAAACCAAGGCAACGAAGGCCATATGGATCCAACGCCGGCAGCATATTTCACCTGGATGAGATTGGCCTTCTCCATCGCAAGGATCACCCCAGCAAAAATAATGGACATGAGGAAGACTGTGGATCGTGGGAAACGGAATTCTGGACGCATATCGAACCTCCTGAATGCAATCAATGGATACCTACCGCCAACGAAAAGGACACGCTCCCGCAGAGCGCCGGCAAGCAGGCCCAAAATCTCCCTGATGCGAAAAGAGATGCGGTCTGTGACGCTGGCAGCGCTGACGTCGGCATGGGCATCACGAAATACAGCAATCATCTCGTCCGCGTACTCACGGCGATAAAGTGACGGGTACAGGTAGAGCAGCCTTCTGTAGAGGCTGAGCATGCTAGACCTCTTTGCGCGCGACGCGCAGGGCAGCCAGTTTGGTTAGCTGCTTCATTCGCGCCACTTCCAGTTGCAAGTTGCGGCGTCCACGGGACGTAAGCCGATAAGGCCGCCGGTCACGGGGACTTTCATCTTCTTCTATGCGCTCTATCCAGGCCTCTTCGAGTAAACGGCGCAGGGCTCCATAGAGAGTTCCCGTGCTGAGCTTTACCCGGCCTCCGCTCATTCGTTCCACGTCTTTGAGAATGGAATAGCCGTGGCGAGGCTGTTCCGCCAGACTCAACAACACCAGCAATACTGGTTCGCTTAGGGGCAGAGATTCCATATGTCGTATGCCGCTATGTCGTACAACGTCATATTGAACGATTCGCTGGCTCGCTGTCAAGAGCGGGGGACAGAATTCTGAATCTAAAAGGGGCAACGCGCAATCCATGTCGAAAGCCTCCGCGGGATCGTCATCCCGAGCGAAGCGGAGGATCTCCGCATAGTCGTGCCATGAGGCAAAGTGCATAGATCGTTCGCTTGGGATGACAGCGATATAGGGTGTGATTGCGGTATTTTGTATTGCGGTATTTTGGAACGACCCCCAGGACCACATGCTGGCAAACGGCATTCACAGCATCGAGATCGTATTCCTGCTGCTGCTCCTGTTCGTTGTAGCGTTTGGGGCGCTCGCGCGAAAACTGTCTGTCCCATACCCGATCGTGCTTGTCATAGGCGGACTACTGTTGAGCTTTGTCCCCGGCATCCCCAAGGTGGAGCTTAGCCCGGATCTGGTGTTTTTCGTGATCCTGCCACCTCTCCTTTACAGTGCCGCTTGGCTCACCTCTTGGCGCGAGTTCTCTTACAACCTGGTAAGCATTTTTCTGCTGGCATTCGGACTGGTCACCTTCACGGTGGTTGGCGTTACACAAGTGGGACAGTGGCTGCTGCCCGGTTTTGACTGGCGAGTTGGAGTGGTGCTGGGTGCGATCGTCGCGCCTACCGACGCGATTGCTGCAACTTCGATTGCGAAACGTCTCGGACTGCCACGGCAAATGGTTGACATTCTGGAGGGGGAGAGCCTGCTGAACGATGCAACTGCTCTGCTGGCGCTTGAGTTCGGCATCGGTCTACTGGTGGCAAGCCACGTCCCAACCTTCAGTGCAGGGCTCCTGCGCCTGTCCTATTTAATTGTGGTTGGCCTGGCGGTCGGCCTCGGCATTGGCGAGATCGTTCACCTGATTGAGCACCGCGTCGACGACGCCCCTCTTGAGATTGCTCTCAGCATTCTCACTCCCTACGTGGCATATCTGGTCGCCGACTTCGTGCGTGCCTCAGGTGTGCTGGCCGTAGTTGCATGCGGACTCTATCTCAGCCGGAAGAGTTCGCATTTCTTTTCCGCCAGCGTTCGCTTACAGGCATGGGCGGTCTGGGATTCTCTCACGTTCATCCTCAACGGTTTGGTCTTTGTGCTCATCGGATTACAGTTGCCGTTCGTGGTGGCGTCCATTCGAGACCATGATCAGACCACTTTGGTGCTTTACGGGCTCGCGTTCACTGGTCTTCTCATTCTCTTACGCCTGATCTGGATTTTCCCTGGAGCTTACGTAGCCAATGTTATCCGGCGTCGCATTCTTCACCAAAACGCGCGACTGCCGTCGGTTCGTAACATATTCATCGTGGGATGGACGGGAATGAGGGGAGTAGTATCCCTGGCCGCGGCTATCGCGTTGCCTCAGACCCTTGCGAACGGAGTTCCCTTTAGTCAACGTAACATGATTATCTTTTTGGCGTTCACCGTGATTCTGGTAACGCTCGTGCTCCAGGGCCTGACGCTCCCCCCGCTGATTCGAGCATTGCGAGTGGTGGGCAGCTCGAATTCGCATTCCGAAGAACGAGAGGCGAGGCGCATCATTTTGGAGGCCGCGCTCAAGCATTTAGAAGAATCGAAGAGTGAATCCGATTCTGAGGTCGACGAAGTCTTTGAGGATTTAGCACACCACTACCATCATCGTCTCGCGATGCTGGCCGAAACAGGCGATGGCACGCAAGAGCTCGAGACAAACTTTCATAGACGCTTCAACGATGTCTCAGGCGAACTGCTGCGTGTGGAACGCACCACTGCCGTCCAGCTCCGCAATCAGGGCCGAATCAGTGATGAACTACTGCGTGAGATCGAGCGTGAACTCGATTTGAGCGAGGCGCGCCTGGTCGCAAAGTCCTCTTAGCGGACCCGATGGGAAGAATCGGAATTCCCGGCAAAAGCGAGTCCTGACCTGTAGAGGGGCTGTAGCGGCTGGTTACCAGGCGATCGCAGTCGCTCGCATGACCCGTTCGTTACAAGTACACTTGCTCCGTTCCGGCTGGCATATTGAGGAACCGAAGCGACTGGGCTCCATTCCGCTACTCGGATTTCCTGGCTATGACATGCCCAACACCTGCGCCTGACCGTGGCCTTCTGAGCTCGCCCTGAATACTTGGGGGCTGGACACAATCCAGCCCCGTTTCTCCAAACCTCGAATCTTGGCGTCCGAGGTGGACGCGAGCGGTTGAGATTTGCGTGTTAGATTGAAGCCATGCGTGCGGAGATCGAAAAAGCGGTAGAACTGTTGCAGAGTGGAGATGATGCTGCGGTGGAACAGGCGCTGGCATTGCTTCAAAACACTGTCTTTTCGTTCAGCATGCGGGTCTGCGGGCAACGCGAGGATGCAGAAGACACTATGCAAGAGGTCTTGCTGAAATCGGTATCCTACTTGCCCAAGTTTCAGAATCCCAGAGCTCTCTTGGTCTGGCTTTATAAGGTGGCAAAGAATCGCTGCCTGATGAGTCGACGCAAAAGCAAATTTGCTCCCGCACACGAACTCTCGCTCGAACAACTCATGCCCGATCGTACCGAACTCGAGCAACTGACTGCCGATGGCAGAATCAACCCGGAAGCGTTTGCAATTCGCAGTGAACAGGCGTCACGCCTACGCCACGCAGTCCAGAGGTTGCCCCAGCAATATCGCATCGTACTTGTTCTTCGTGACATGGAGGGACTGACCGATGATGAGGTAGCCGAGATCACCGGGGTTCGCCCCGGAACGGTGCGCGTGCGGTTGCACCGCGCACGCCTGTTCGTCAGAAAAGAGTTGATGCGGACCTGGGTGCCATCAGGCGGGAAGAAGCTCCACGTACAGGCACATTTAGACAAGTTGGACGAGAAAGTGCGTCCAAAGCGATGTAAAGCAATGTTTGCAGAACTGTCCAACTATCTAGACGAGCAACTAGATGATTCTGTCTGCGAAGAATTGGAACGGCACATCAGCAGCTGCGGTCCGTGTCAGGCCTTTCTGGCCACTTTGGAGGCCACTATCGACCAGTGTCGAAGATCGGCCGGGGAATGCCCGACGCTTGCAAGCTCCTCCAAGCTTCGCAAGGAACTGATGTACAAGTACCACCGCGTTACCGCCGTACTCAGCCCCAACTCCTAGAATTGCCTGCCTTCACGTCAAAAGATTTGTTTGACATTTCCTTTAACAGGATCTTGCTCCTCGACGCGAGGCGCGAATGAACATGCCCGGTTCGGTTTGGGGTGGCCTTCGTTGTGGCCTAGCCGCCAACTCCGAGTTTACGCAGGAAAGTCATCATCGGACACCAGTTCGTGAGTCCGGACTGAAACAGATTCAAGCCAACAAACGCGGTGAATAGATACCAGTACGGGCTAACGTAGTGGCCAAGTGCGAGGGACAAGAGAATAAAGCTGCCAGCGATCAAACGAAGCGCACGTTCTACTGTCATATATAGGTCTCCTGGACACAAACTGGAACTACGCAATTTCGCATTGTGTTGTTTCGCATTCGGCCACATTTTCTGGCGAATGCGGATGTATAGGTGGGAGCGAGTGCCGCCTTTGAGAGAGGTAATACAGGATCGGCACTGCCATCCGCGACAATAGAGTGGATGCCACCTCTCCCGCCATCAAGGACAACGCCAACCCCTGAAAGATCGGATCAAAGAGGATCACACTCGCGCCTACGACGACAGCCGCGGCCGTCAGCAGCATGGGACGGAAGCGAACCGCCCCGGCGTCGACCACCGCATCTTCCAGCGACATACCTTGCGAACGGCGCAGTTCAATGAAGTCGACAAGGATGATGGAATTACGCACGATGATTCCGGCGCCGGCGATAAAGCCAATCATCGAAGTTGCCGTAAAGAAGGCGCCCATCAACGCGTGTGCGGGCAGAATGCCGACCAGCGTCAGCGGGATCGGTGCCATGATCACGAGCGGTGTGACGAAGGACCGGAACCAACCGACAACCAAGACATATATAAGGACCAGCACAGCGGCGAACGCGAGTCCCAAGTCGCGGAACACTTCCACCGTGATATGCCACTCACCATCCCACTTCATCGACAGGCGGTCGGTGCGGTCGGGCATCGCCGTGCCTTTGTACTGCTTGACTGCGTAGCCATCCGGCAACTTGATCTTGTCGATGGCGGCGCTCATTTTCATGATGGCATAGACCGGGCTCTCTTCCCCTCCTGCTACATCCCCAGTCACGTATACCACTGGCTGCAGGTTCTTGCGATAAACGCTCGTATCAATCGTTGTCTGCCGGAGATCCGTGACCTCTTGCAGCGCGATCTGTCCGCCGGAGGAAGTGGGCAGTTTTAGATTTGCGAGATTTTCGATTCCCGAACGGTCGGGGCGCGCCAAGCGCACTTCGATGGGCACGTCTTCGCGCGAGTTCGGATCGTGCAGGAGTCCGGCACTTGCTCCGCTCAGTCCCACCTGCAACGTTTGGGTGACATCGGTCGGGGAGACACCGTGCAGGGCCGCCTTAACAAGATCTACTTTCAGATCGTACTTCGACTGCGGATCTTCAACATACCAGTCCACATCCACCACACCGGGCGTTTCTTGAAACACTTTCTTGATCTGAGCAGCCAATTCGATTTGGCTTTTGTAGTTGGGCCCATACACTTCCGCCACCAGCGTCTGCAGCACCGGCGGTCCAGGAGGAACTTCAGCCACCTTGATACGCGCGCCAAAGGGCTGGGCAATCTTGTCCAGGTCGGGACGGAGTCGGCGTGCGACTTCGTGACTCTGAGCCTTGCGATCATGACGGGAGAGCAGGTTTACCTGGATGTCGGCCTGATTCGGTTTACGACGCAGGAAGTAGTGTCGCACCAGCCCGTTGAAGTTGTAGGGACCGGATGTACCGGCATAGATCTGATAATTCGTGACTTCAGGTTGCCGGCCAAGATAGCTGCCCAGCACCTGCGCCACGCGGGTAGTTTGCTCCAGCGGAGTTCCGTCCGGCATATCAATGATGACCTGGAATTCGCTCTTGTTGTCGAAGGGGAGCATCTTCACCCGCACCCATTTGAAAGGCAGGAACGCAACTGCGGCCAGCAACAACACAACAACGCCCCCTAGAAACATCCAGCGGCGATGGGAATCCAGGATCAGGGGGTTCATTACCCGGCGATAGAGGCGGGTCGTCCAGCCCTCCGTCTCGTGCTTGTCGTGGCCTCCATGGCCGGCATAATTGCGCAGCAACCTCAGAGCCGCCCAGGGTGAGACTACGAATGCCACCAGTAACGAGAACAGCATGGCTGCTGACGCTCCCACGGGAATCGGGCGCATGTACGGGCCCATCAAGCCGCGCACAAAAGCCATGGGAAGAATGGCGCCAATCACTGCGAAGGTGGCGAGGATCGTGGGATTACCGACCTCATCCACAGCTTCGACGGCTACATCTGCGAGCGGACGCCCGCGACTGCCGGGCAATCGGAAGTGGCGCACGATGTTCTCCACCACCACGATGGCATCGTCGACAAGAATGCCGATGGAGAAGATCAGAGCAAACAGGGTGACCCGGTTGAGCGTGTATCCATAAAGATAAAACACAGCCAAGGTGAGGGCTAACGTGACTGGCACAGCCAGCAGCACGACACCGGATTCGCGCCAGCCAAGCGCCAGGGCGATGAGTAAGGTCACCGACAGCGTTGCGATCAGCAGGTGCTTCAGCAGTTCATTCGATTTGTCTTTCGCCGTCTCGCCATAGTTGCGGGTGACGGTAATGTTTAAATCGTTGGGCAACAGGTAGCCATGAAGAGAGGCGACTTTCTCCTGGACTCGTTCGGTAATGATCGTGGCATTTGTGCCCTTGCGCTTGGCAAGCGTGATCGTAACCGCCGGACTTTCTACCCCCGCTCCCAGCCCGGTATCGCCGCGAGCATTCGCAAACAGCACATAGCTGTCCGGTTCGGACGGACCGTCCTCCAAGTTTTCCACCACGTCGCGCAAGTACACTGGTCGGCCCGAGTAAACACCGATAACCACCTGCTGCAAGTCCTCTGTCCGCGTGAAGAACCTGCCAGCCTCGACCTGGAATTCACGATTATCGCGGGCGAAGCTACCCACGTCACCGCGACGGTTCGCATTCTCCAGTTGACTCGCAACTGCAGCTGGCGTGAGGCCATAAGCGGTCAGACGCTGAGTATCCAAAACCACTCGCACATGCCGGGCTTGACCTCCTATGATCGACGTTTCTGAGACATCGTCGAGCTGCTTAAGAGAGTTCTCCAACTCGCCGGCAATGCGGCGCAGATGATAGGAATCATAGTTCTTGCCCCAGAGCGTGAGTGCCATGATGGGAACGTCGTTGATCGATCGCACCTTGATGATCGGCTGCGAGACTCCCTGGGGGATACGGTCGAAGTTGGAAAACAGCTTGTTGTATGTCTGAATGATCGCGTCTTCTTCTTTCGAGCCCACGTAGAAGCGCACAATCAGCATGCTCATGCCGGGCTGGCTGATCGAATACACATATTCGACGCCGGGAACCTCGCGCAGCAGCTTCTCCATGGGAAGACTGACGCGCTGCGAAACTTCTTCAGGCGAGGCGCCTGGCATCTGCACAAAGACATCGAGCATGGGAACGACAATTTGAGGTTCTTCCTCGCGTGGCGTCTCCAGGATGCTGAACGCACCGAGAAGCAGCGCGGCCACAATCACCAGCGGAGTCAACTTTGAATCGATGAAACCGTGAGCGATGCGTCCTGCAAGGCGCAGGCCGTGCTCGGATCGCGTTGGTGAGTTGGTGCCTTCGTGTTTCATTGCTGGGCCTCAATCTGCTTGCCACCCAGATCAAGTGCTCCGGGCTTTGCCACCAGGCGCTCACGTTCCTGAAGACCGGCCAGTACCTCCACCGCAGATCCGTTCGATTTTCCAATCGTCACGTACCGGAGGTTTGCGATCCTGTTTTGGTCGAGCACGTAGACAGCCTGAAGCTGACCGCGTTCGACGACCGCTGTTTGCGGGATCAGCAATGCCGAACGGTTACCGCGGGGAAACTGGGCCCGGCCGAACAGACCGGACCGGAGCCGCGTATCCGCGGGCAGTTCGATCTTTACCAGGAAGGTACGGCTGGCCGAGTCGGCCGCGGGAACGATTTGTGCGACTTTTCCTTTTTGCTCCGCGCTTTCCAATGCGTCCACTACGACGGTTACCTGCTCTCCCATCCGGACGAACCGTAGATCGTTTTCATTGACCGCAACTTCCAGGCGATAGTGGCCCAACCCTTCGATTGTGAAAACGGGAAGGCCAGGACTGGCCAACATCCCCGGATCGAGTTTCTTCTCCGTGATTACTCCATCGAATGGCGCAAGAATCCGCGTATATGAAAGCGATGTGTGCGCCTGTGCCAATGCTGCTTTAGCCTGTGCCTGACTCGCTCGAGTCATGTCACGATGTGCCAGCGCCGCCTGGTAGCGGGCCTTTACTTCATCGAATTCCTGCGCGCTGGCTGATTTCCTGTCAAAGAGATTCTGGTAACGGTTCATCGTTGATTGAGCGAGCGCCAAGTCAGATTCTGACGCAACCAGTTCCTGCTGCGCCGCGGTTTCGGCAGCCGTGGCGCGCTCGACTGCAGCCCGGGGTTGAGCATCGTCGACGATGGCCAGAACCTGGCTACGCTGTACGTGGTCCCCTTCATGTACTCGCAGTTCTACGATGTTCCCCATAGTCTGGCTTGCCAGTTGGCTCGTTTGGGCCGCCCGTACTGTGCCCACTGCCTCCCACAGATCAGGGCTCTCAGCCCGTTCTACCGCAAGCACGGAGACACTGTGCACGATTTCCGGCGCCGGAGGTTTTGCAGCTGGCTCGCTGGAACAACCGATGAGTCCGCCAGTGATAGCCGCCATGGCGGCAAGGGGACGCAGACGCGAAAGAATGGAATTTATACGAATCATGGCATCACCACCGGGGATTGAAGATTCAAGCTACCGCTTGCCAGTTCGAGGCTGGCGTAGCTGGTATGAAACCGATAAACAGCTTCCCAATAATCCGTTTGGCTGTGTAGGGCTGCTTCTTCAGCCCCCAGAAGGTCAGTCACGGTAGTGAGCCCGCTGTCGTACCGATCCTGGTTGATACGCAGACTCTCCTGTGCCTGATCAATGGCGGCCCGTGCAACCTCGACTTCTTGCCTTGCAGAGTCGAGGTTGTAATAAGCGCGACGGACTTCAAGCCGGACCCCATCGCTCGCGATTTGCTGCATCGCCGTGACTTTCTCTTGCCGTGCACGTTCACGAGCCAGGGCCGCCCGCTTTGCTCCGCCCTGGAAAAGGTCGATCTGCATCTCGACTCCGCCGAGCCAGTTATTTCCTCCACCCCCCGCCACGAACGTCGGGTTATCCATCTCCCAGCCCGCGAAGGCATTTACTCGCGGGCCAAACGATGACTTGGCCATGGCAACACTTTCCCGCTGAGCTGCTTGTTCGGATTGAATGCGCTTTAAGTCTGGCCGATTCGTGAGGGCAAGTTTTTCAAGATCCTGAAGAATCGGCACGGCAGGCATGAGTTCCTTCAATGTGTCCGTCGGTTGGAACAAGCTATCCATCGATACGCCCAGCGCGGTGTTCAACTCAGCCTCAGCCAGATCCAGATTGTTCCTGGCCCGAATGAGTTCCTGCCGTCGCGCTGCCATGCGCACCTTCGCGGTCAGCAGGTCCGATTCGACTACCAATCCGCTGTCGAATCGTGACTGGCTGCGATCCAAAATTGACTGCGACGTTTTTAGCGCCTGCTCAGCGAGTTCCAGCTGTTTCGTTGCCAACAATATGCCGTAATACGCATCGACGACTCGGAATACGATCTCTTGATCGGTACGCTCCAGTTGATATCCAGCAGCTTCGTTCATCTGCTTTGCCCGATTCACGCCGCGCCAACTGGCAAAGGAGTCGAACAGAGTCCAGGTTCCTCCGAAACGCGTGCTGAAGTTTCCAAAGGGCAAGGGAGTATTGAGCTTATTCAGGGAGAAATCATCGGCCGTGAATCGCTGCTGCCGTAATCTGCTGCCAAACACGTACACGGCATCATTCCCGCGGGTTGCAGTCTCGGAGAACGTCACTCGCGGCATAAGCACCGATCGAGCTTCGCGGACATCTGCAAACGATTGTTTCGTATCAGCGAGGGCCGCCTTGTGGAGAGGGTTTTTCGCTAACGCGATCCTTACCGCCTGCTGAAGAGTAACTGGTGAGGGATCAACATTTCGTTGAGCATTTGCCGGCGGCAAGAACCATAGTGCAACTGTGGCAGCTATGGCGAATTTGACGAAAATCCTCACCGCTGGACTCCGGAAGCCTGGGTCGTCTTTATCCACTCGGTTTTTTCTTCGACGATCTCGTAGGTTGTGTGGAAACTTGCTGTCTTTTGCACCATTGCACCTACCGAGCAGTATTTCTCTTCGGAGAGACGGATTGCTTCCTCCAAAGCCGCGACATCAATCTCGTTGCCAGTGACCACGTGGTGAATTCGCACCGCCGTGAACACTTGCGGGGGCCGGTCCGCCTGATCAGCCTCGACCCGAACCTCGTAGCCCGTGACTTTCTGGTGATACTTCTGGCGCAGAATCGTGATGACATCGAACGCGGTACAACCGGCTAAGCCCGCCCCGACCAGTTCGATCGGCTTCGGACCGGTTCCGCCCGCCGCGTCGTCCAGCAGAAGATTGTGTCCGCTGCCGGTTAGTGCAACGAACTGCCTCTGTTGTTTAAGTGCTTGAGTCAGTTCCACTTTGGCACTGATCATGTCGCCCTCCTACTCTTCTATCCGCTAGGAACACGAATAAATGCAGAAAGCAGGATTTTGTTACAGGGGAAATTCGAAAAAAAAATGGGGACTAAAATAAGATCTACTTTCGTTTAGGGGCTGGATTGTCGCTACAGCTCGGGCGGGATCACGCCACAGCGATCTGCGTGGGAAACTTTTATTTTTTGGTATTGCGAGAAAGTTTTCGTAACCGTGCTTCTGTGAAGTAGATGTTTTACATCTTAGCTCTTCCTTAGAATCTGCTGAATATATCGCAGCTTGGCGGCGATTAGCATGTACGTAATGAAGAAAGCGATTGTCGCGATGAAGTTCAGGACAATGATCGCGACTCGGAGTTGCGATCAGTTCAACGACCCTCGGTACGCCAACCACTGGTAGCGCTGCCCATGTAGAGAGCCACTGCGCTCGACATGCTCGCGCTTAGAGATGGAATGCGAATCCAGATGAGAACCGGCACCGCCAGAAAAGACCCTCCTCCTCTTGCGGCATTCATAGCGCCTGCGAGAAGAGCTGTAGCGACAAGAATGAGGTCCGATAGAGCAAGACTTGATCCTCAGCCAACCCGACGCGACCATGGTCGGGGATTTAAGTTTTCTGAGAGATCTGACGCAATTCTTGGGCAGAGTCCTCGCTCTCTTGAGTAGGGGTATACTGCCCCGCAACTGTCATTGCCGAGATGGCAAGCCGGTTCCAGGCATTGATCGTCGCAACAGCAAGTGTTAGGTTAGCTAACTCCTTTTCGGTGAAGTACTCGGAGGTGCATTGGTAAACCTCATCTGGCACTCGGCCGTTTGTGATTTGCGTTACGGCTTCTGCCCACTCCAAAGCTGCTCGTTCCCTCTCGCTGTAGTAAGGGCAATTGCGCCAGCCGTCCAGGGAATACAGTCTGGTTTCGCACTCTCCGCGCGCGCGCAAATTCTTCCCGTGCATCTCCAGACACACAGCGCACCCATTCATCTGGGAAACACGCAACTTCACTAGTTCGACCAGTCCTTCCTCGATTTCGCACTGCTGAAGGTACCTTTCGATTCCCATCATGGCCTTGTACCCGCCAGGAGCGGCTTTCGCGAGATTGAAACGTGGGCCAATGGTTTCGTCTACGATCTTTGAAATAAAGGTTTGTACGACTTCGTGCATGGCTTCTACTCCTTTGGGGGCTCCTTATCAAGCATTTGCGATGTAGTGCTGTTTCGCTGCCGTCCGAAGGTAGGCAATTACGAAAAGCACGCCGAAAATGGGATCGACCAGTGAAGACCGCATGATGTTGCCGTTGACGCGACCATCCAACAGCAAGACCACGGGCGCTGTGTAGACGAACTTCTCAAGAATGGTGATGAGCATTAGCGACCGGTATCGAAGTGGTTCCTTCGCGATCAGTGTGAAGACGATTTGCCAGAGAAAGGTCACGCCCAAAAAGCCGAAATAGAACTCCGGGTGTGTAACGGGAGGCGGAGCATCGCGGCCAACCTTATCAAGAAGAAAGTACAGCGGCACCAGGGAAACGAAGCCGTAAGCCGCCGCAATCCGATACACAGTTCGTGCAAACTTCATCTTTAATCCTCCTAACCTGCAAGAGCCCGTGTGTTAACCCTCTTAGTGGCGAAACGCTTATGGCGTTCGATTACGCAACGGCCCGAGTAGACCCGTTTCTGATAGGCCGAGTTCGCGTTTCAAATCCGCCTTTGAAGCCCTGCCGCCAACTGGGCCACTTGGGCTCCCAGGAAAGCAGCGACTTCGCCTTTCGGTTCGACGAGCCACGAAGTTCGGTCATCGCAGCCACTCCGTATTCCCCAACCGCAAAGCGAGCGAGCCACTTGGGCACATGCCTGGGCGGCTTTGCTCCCAGCATATTTGCCAGGTATGGAAGCCAGACGGACACCGGGGCCGGTTCGTCATCAGTAATGTTGTAAATTCCCGGAGCAGCACCGCTGACTGCCGCGAGCGTCGCTGCGGCAGCATCTTCGACATGAATAAATGACCAATATGCAGAACCGTCGCCAACGATTGGCACACGCCGATGCCGAATGCCTTCGAAGAACCATGCTCCCGGCGCCAAGGACGTGCCCGGACCATAGAAGGATCCATATCGCAATACAAACCCCTCAAGAGCCTTCTCCTTGAGAACTGCCTCTTCCACATGGATGGTGGCTTCGAGGGTTTTGCGGCCTTCTGTAATGCCGCTGGAGATTAGCGGATCGTCTTCGGTTTTGATCCAATTGCCCTTTCTTTCGTACCACCCGGCGTAGCTCTGTGCGATAAACCTGCGGGCATGAACCGCTCGCGCCGCGGCCAACAGGTAGTCAGTCCCTTCAGTACGGAGCCGGTTCGTTAAAGCGAACCCCTCGTCAAAGTGCCGCAAGTTGAGATTGGCTGGGATGGCGGTGAGTTGATGAATGACGATTTCCGGCCGCGCCTCCTGCACGGCAGCAAGTACTTCTTCCTTAAAGAGCGACAGGAATGACTTGAGAGCTACTCGGTTCCGGCCTCCGAGCGACGTGTACCAGCCGCCTTTCGGTTTCGTGTTTCCAAACCGGGAACTTCAGGTTTGCTCGTCAATCTCGTACCGGACGGCGCGGGAAAAATGCGTCACGGTCAGGTGATGGGTATAGTAACGCGAGCTTTTGAAGAGCCCGCCGCAAGGGCGCGGGCTCTTCATTTGACTGAGAGTTCGTTCACCTGGCTTACTCAGCTACTGTGGTTGCGGCGGCAAGTCACTGTTGAAAATCAGATACGCGATTTTCCACCCGCTGCTAGAACGCTTCAAGATCACGCTGTATTTTCCGCGGTCCTGCACATTCTGGCCCGCAGTGGTGTGCATACTCAGTTTGTAGGTTCCCACGTCATAGGCGGCGTCCCCGGAGACAGTGGCTTCAAGGTGATCGAACGTGAATGCGGTAGGCCTCATTGGGCTGTGACACCAGCCTTCGTAAAAGTGCTCGACCGCCTGCCTTCCCCTGAGCAAAGGCTGGTTTGGAGGCATAAGGATCGGATCGTCCTCAAACATCGCTGCCACTGCTCCTGCATCCCCGGCCACAAGAGCCTTGAGGTAGGCATCGGATCTGTCAACGATCGATGGGTCTTTCTGTTCTTCTGGAGGTTTGCTGGCGGCGAGGGGGGCCCAAAATGTGGCTACGGAAAACATGCTGAGCAACGAGAAGATGAGTGGAAGTAGATACATGGATCCTCCATTTCGAAGTCATCGGCGGGTGCGCTCACTTGAGGCTGGCCGATCTGCATGGCAGAATGCAGCGACAGGCCGTGTGGCCACAATGACAGCGCGTGCCAAAGCATTGATAAGGGGCGCCAGGCCTCAACCACTTGAGCCTAGACAGGTGCCGACCCAGCCGTCGTCCACGCTGCGCGTGTTCGTGGCCGGTCTTGCCCGCCTCGGATACGATACGGCCTCTTTACTCTCAGCCGCGGGTGTCACAGCGGAACAACTTAATGATCTGGACGGACGTGTTCCATGCATGAGTATCCCGGCTGTGATTAGTCAGGCAATGCGAATCCGTCCAGTAAAGAACTTGGGAATTAAGCTTGCAGCCGAGACGCCGATTGGAGCATTTCAGCTTCTCGATTACTTGATCGTGACGTGCGAGAACGTCGGCCAAGGAATGCGGCAACTCGCCCGTTATTTGCGGCTCAGCGAAGCACCTTTCAGTGTTGAAATTTACGATACTGAAAATCCAGTTCGAATCGTTTATGTGGGCATTCAGGACTTTTTTACCGCCGAATTTGAAATTGCGTTGGCGATCTTTCACCTTGGTCGAGAGACAGGTTCCCGTTTGCAGCCCGAATACGTCAGCTTCAGCCAACCTCCGGACGATCTCAGAGAAGCCGAGCTTCTACTTGGATCTCCTGTGCGCACGCAAATGCCCTGGGTTGGGCTAGCACTCGCGCGCCAAGATTGGGAACTTCCCTTGCGCAGACGAGATGCTGCGCTGCAATCGGTGCTGCTGCGTAATGCTAAGGACGTAGCAGCCCGGCTCCCCGAAGGGAACGATGTTGTAGCTGATCTTGGGCGGATACTTATAACCCGCTTGCCCCAAGGAGACTCCGACATTGACTCTGTTGCGCGATCCATGGCTACTTCTGTCCGTTCATTGCAGCGCCGTTTAGCGGCTCTCGGAACCACCTACCAGGAAGTGCTCGATGCAACCCGACGGGAAGCTGCTGGCCGATATCTCGTTGACCGCATTCTTTCGGTCTCTGAGGTGGGATACCTATTGGGCTATTCCGAACCCGCTGCGTTTCACCGCGCGTTCAAACGCTGGCATGGGCGCACGCCCCTGGAATTCCGGTTGGCGCATCGGTTACGTTCAGGAGATGGGAAATAGCACGCGACCTTTTGACCCAACCGAGAAGTGGAATCTCTTACTTACGGGTGTAAAGAGGTCGAGCCAATAGCTGCGCTCTGCCAACTGGAATGATCAGAGGCAGATTGCTCACCTGCTTTTATGCCTCTCGTCAGGCAAGCTCCTATCGTTTGCTACAGCATCAACCGGATGGGGAGTGCCCTGGGCAGGGTTTACTGTCCCGTTAACCCACTCCGACGGAATGAAGGGAGTACATCATGATCCGATCTACCGTTCTACTCACCTCTAAAATTCTACTGGTATTGTGCAGCCTCTTCGTCCTCGCCACACCGGGTTTCAGTGCGGACACCGATAAAGATCGATCTGACATTGAGAAACGGATCGACAATGCCACCAAAGTGCTTGACGAAATCATGGCCACGCCCGACAAAGGAATTCCCGACAAGATCATGAGCGATGCCAAGTGCATCGCAGTGATTCCTTCGATGGTGAAAATCGCCGTCGGCTTCGGCGGCAGCCACGGTAAAGGTATTGCCACTTGCCGCCTGGCTAACGGCAAATGGAGCAGCGTCGCCCCGGTCACCATTACTGGCGGCAGTTGGGGCCTTCAATTGGGTGGGCAGGCAGTCGATCTCGTCATGATCGTGATGAATGACGATGGCATGCACAACCTGCTCTCCAGCAAGTTTAAGATCGGCGCCGATGCGTCTGCAGCCGCCGGTCCCGTTGGACGCCATGCCGGTGCCGATACCGACTGGAAGATGAAAGCCCAAGTTCTGACCTATTCGCGAAGCCGAGGACTCTTCGCCGGTGTTGATTTGAATGGCGCTGCCCTCACCCAGGATAAGGATGAAACCCGCATTCTCTATGGCAAGTTCTTGCCTTTCGATCAGATCCTGGAAGGGAAAGCACCTCGCAATAACAAAAGCCGTCCGTTCTTAGCAGCGCTTGCGCATTACACGGGTCCAAATAGCACTGAGCCCAGATCGTCCGCCACCCGGGAGTAGAGGAGCAGGAAGAATGTGCATTGGATCGCGATCCCCATGCATAAGAAATCCCGCTCTGGATTACAGCACGATCATTGTGCCTGAACGATCTTCGGGAGGTTTGCTGATATCAACGCCGACCTTACGTTATGGAACTCTTTCCTGAACGTGTGTCGCGGGAATGGAGCGTTGGTGTTCAGTCGCACACAACGGAACATCACCCACATTGTGGCTACAGAATGGAAGACACAAATCGTACGAACTTAAAGTGCTTCGTTCAGCCTCAGTAAGTGCAGATGGCGCCGATTGTCGCCATGGATCCGTTGATGTAAGAACGATAGAGCTCGGAGTTGGCAAGGTCCTGATCGTAAAAGGTCCAAACTCCGAGGCGAATCGGCTGGAGCGCTGTGTTCCACTTTGCGCACATTCCCTGAGACCACGCCGTTATATCGCTTGCGCCCCAGTATCCTGTAATGATGGTTTGATATGGAGCGTAGGTCGCTCCGTACTGCTGAATCTGCGCAGTACTATATAGTTCGGTGTTGACCCAGTACGGACGCTTGAGCTGCTTCACAACATATCTCTGCAAACGCTGTACTTCGGGAGTGCCTGAATAGCCCGTGTCCAGCCAGGTGATGTAAGACGCCTGGAGATTGCACCCGGTTGATCCTGAACTGGTCGGCAAAGATTGCCAGAAATTCTTCAGTGCTCCATAGCCTGGCGAGAACTGGCTCCACCCATACCAGACAGCAAGTTGGCGGTTGTAAGAGCCAGCCACGCAAGGCCCGCTCAGGTCCTGAACGAATTTCATCAAGTTCAGTAGCTTTTGGTACGCCAGCGCCATCGTCGTGCCTGACACCAACTGGCATCCCGAAGGAGCACTGGCGTAATAAAGGTAGCAATATTCCGCACCGTACTTCCATTTGGGAAATAAGACGATTTGCAACTGCACTCCGTGCGCCGTTGCCGAGTTGTACAGGAGCTGCATGTTGTTCCAGTAGGCGCTCGTGTCACCGAGAGGCAGAATCATCATCACTGATTGATACTTTCCCAACGCGTTCACGGCAGCAAAAGACGAATCGATCGTGGTCAGAAAATTACTGAAATCCCATTGCTCCCAGAAGCGGTTGTCTTTGGCGCAAGCGTCAGGATCAGACTGGCAGGCCCCGGGCGCATAGGTCCGCCAATTCGGCGTGATCTGAGGGTTGGGCAACGTGAAGACGTTCGATGATGTTTGAGGACCGTCAGCAGCGCTCACCCGAAGGGCAGCGAAGATCAAGGTGGCACCCGCAAATGTCAGGATACGAGACAAACGTGTTCGCATGAATCCCCCCGGATGGGAACCGCGCCTACTGCAGTGGCGATCTAGCTAGTCAGGAACAGAAACGCGGAGGATTGGAATTGGGACGGCGGAAGCTTAAGGCCAAACGCTGAGGAATTCAAGACTTTTTGCCGGATTGACGGTTTGCAGGTGGCATTGCTAATTGGCGCCGTCTCGCCAATGCCTCGAGCGAAGCTGCAACTCAGTAGTGATCCAGCCAAGCCGTGGGAACAGAGGTGCCTCCGACCGACCTCCGACTTCTGGGAACGTAAGAGCGACACTGCCCCGCAATTGCGCTACACTCTCCGACATGCGCCCCCAACGCAGGGACTTTATGAAATGTGGCGCTCTCTCAGTTCTAGGTTTAGCTGGGGAGCATGCGCTGCAAGCTGTTCCGTTTGCCCCCAATATAGCGGTGCCGTCTCGTTTGAACGATCGCGCCGCAAGTAAAGAGCTCAGCATAATCGGTTTATATGGTCCGTGGGCTGCGTCGTTGAATGCAGATCGCTTGCCCGCTTTTTCCCTCCGAAATAAGCGCTTTGGCGACCTTACGGCATGGCGCGAATCGGCGCGGAAATGCGCGGTGGAACGTATGGCAATCCCCATTATCGGAAGTACTCCCAAGATCACTATCAAGAAGGAATACGTTTATGACGGAGTACGCATCGAGGAGCTCTCATGGCAGTTGCCATATGGACGACTGACCGAAGCCCTCGTTCTTAGACCATTGAACGCAGTGGGTAAACTTCCTGCTGTTCTTGCGTTTCATGATCATGGCGGAAATAAATATTTTGGCAAAGCCAAGATCACCCGGACTTCCGACCAACAACACCCGCTAATTAAGGCTCATCAGAATGAATATTACGAAGGCGTAGCTTGGGCGAATGAGATTGCGAAACGCGGTTATGTTGTCCTTGTACATGACACCTTTCTTTTTGGGAGCCGACGAGTGATGCTGCAGGATGTGCCTGAACATCTGCGCAACGGACTCAACGATAATGACCCTGAAAACCCGGTCAATATCGAGAAGTACAATCAGTGGGCTGCTCAGCATGAGCATGTGATGGCGAAATCATTGTTCAGCGCCGGGACTACATGGCCGGGCGTTTTCTTTGCAGAAGATCAAAAGGCCCTCGATGTATTGTGCTCTCGGGATGACGTGGACCTAAGCCGCGTCGGGTGTGGCGGATTGTCAGGCGGGGGATTGCGAACAGTGTTTTTGGGCGGGCTCGATCCCAGAATCAAAGCTGCAGTCTGTGTCGGTTTCATGACAACCTGGAAAGACTTCCTTCTAAATAAATCTTTCACGCATACATGGATGGCTTATGTACCTCTGCTTCCAAGCGAACTTGATTTCCCCGAAATCCTCGGATTACGAGTGCCACTACCCGCATTTGTGCTCAATGACGAGAATGATGACCTGTATACTCCGGCTGAAATGAGAGAGGCAGAACTTATGCTGCGTGCTGTCTACCAGAAAGCTGGAGCCCAACGTAACCTGAAAGTCTCTTACTATCCAGGCCCTCACAAGTTCGATAAGAAAATGCAAGCAGATGCATTTGAATGGTTCGACAGGTCGCTAAGGGCATAAGCGGTCTCGACACTCCTTCGTTTCGACGCAAGTCCTAATAGGCTCGCTCGAACATACTCTCAAAAAGCCGCGGCGTGAGATTCGTGGGCTCATAGGATCGCTACAATCGCATCGTGGATATCTATCTTGCTCAGTGGAATTCCGTTGTCGATCGTGGCCATTCTGTTGCGACATCCGATGAAGACGAGTGCTATGGCTTTCGTCGGAGACGATCCGACAGCCGCGGTTCTTGGAAATAATCATCAAAGGCACCCGCATCGTCAATATTTATCTACCCAATGGCAATCCGGTAGGGAGTGATAGGTTTGCGTACAAGCTAGCTTGGATGGATCCGGATTACGATTGCTCCTGACACTTAAGAAAGGGAGTAACTATCCACAATATCTCTTTAGCTCAGTGTACCCGGCACGGTGACTTCTGAGTGTAATGCCCGGTTACCGTCAACGATGAATTACGTGCCTAAGTAGCAAAAGTGAGCAATTCTGAACAGTTGCTACACGGCTTCTAGGCCTATGGTTGCCAGGCGGGGTGGCGTTAGTGGCATTCATCGTCATTTCAGTGGCCTCAATCCCTGTCGTTGCGGGCCTTGTCCAACTAAAGGAGAACGAATGAAGAAGACGTGTATGGTCCTATGCCTGGTTTGCCTGGTGTCAAGTGTCGCGCTGGCACAGGGGAAAACAAACGTTCAGTGGAAGTGCGACAAACCTTCAGATCGGCACAGCATTCCCATCGGCGACAAGCCAGGTCATGCCTATGCAATCGAACAGATTAATTGTACGGCCATCAAAGGCGATATCACCGGAAATAAGATGAAATCCGGCATTGGCACCGAGTTCTTTATCTCAAGGGCGATGACGTAGCCGGCCACGGTGAATTCGTCGAAAGCATGGAGAATGGCGATAAAAACGTATACAAATACGAATTCTCCGGCACCATGAAGAACGGAGCATTCGAGTCGGGGACCAACAAATGGTCCATCATCGAAGGCGGCGGAAAGATGAAGGGCGGTAAGGCGAACGGCACCTGTAAAGCAAAGGCCAATCCCGACCAGTCCACTTCTTTCGACTGCATGGGAACCTACACCCCTGCCACGACCTAGAGTGTCCGCACCTCAGCGCCATGAGTGCAGGGGTGCGCTGACGTGCTCACATTGACAGCTTCGCCAGGCTTCGGCCATATCGTCTGGCTCATGTCCCTGTAATGGCGTTAACCGCTGCCACGAGCGATATAGAAACGTGTAAGCGTCCCTTTTCTCGAACGCTAGGAGGCGTTAAGCGACTTCCTCCGTGGCAAGCAAAACGGAATCAGCTTCCCATATTCTTCCGGCCGTATCCATTTCGTTGCTTTTTTCCAGCCGACAGGTACAAAGAATTCAATGATCACCGCCATACATCACCCCACACTTCTAAAAACAGGACTGAGGCGAAAAAGTTCTCGTTTTGACAAATCTCTACATTTGCCTTCAGGCAGAATCAACGGAAGATATTTAAAACTCTGCGGGTAATGTCGCGCCACAGTTCACTGGCCGGGATCGTCAGTGAACCGATGCCCGCTGACACAGAAGGCTGTCAAGCGTATCTCTTCGGGATGGACGAGGCGAAGCTCCCATTGCTACTACACGTTTGATCAGAGGTGAGGGACACGATGATTGAAGATTTGTTTAGCCTGATCGGGGGGGTTCTCTCGGGATTGTTTACATGAGCCCACATAAAACGGCAGCACTTAACCTGAGATAAGCGAGAGGACTCAACGCATGTCACACACCGGAGTTGTCGCTTACATCCCTTTCATAGTCGCATCGGTGATTTTCGTCTCAGGACAAGATGCGGCTGTGGTGAATCCCAAGATCGTTAAGGTGGAATTCGAGAACCAACAAATTCGGATTCTGCGGGCACGTTATGGCCCGCACGAGCGGCCGGAGATGCACTCTCATCCGGCAAAGGCAGAAGTACAGATCAATAACGGTACCGTGCGAATTTTCACGCCAGATGGCAAGTGGCGTGACGATCCGGGAAAGGCAGGGGAGTTCTTCTGGCTGGAGGCGACTACGCACGCGGTCGAGAATGCCGGGAGCGTCCCGCTGGTGCTAGTAGAAATTGAAATGAAGAATGTGACCGCCCAATCCATTCCCGTCGCCGCGCCACCGCACACTGAGATCCCACGCTCCAACGAGCCTCTTCCCGTAGAGCAGGAACCGCATCATCGGTGGGCGTTTCAGAACCAGTATGTGCGAGTGCTGGACGTGCTGCTTGCCTCCGGTGAATCGACGCTGTTCCACACCCATTCCCATGACAGCATCGCCGTGCAGCTAAGCGAAGCAAGTATTCAGCAGCAGGTATTCGAGAAAAATTGGCAACCTGCATTGAAGCTAATCCCCGGTAACGTTACGTACGCAGAGGGTGCCAAGGCCCCGTACACTCACCGAGTCAAGAATGTGGGGTCTACGACGTTCCACGTCGTTGACATTGAATTACTAAAATGAATTCTGTTGTGGGGTGGTCTGTGCTCGAGTCGGGTGCGCTGCTTGCCATTCCACAATTTGGCTTCAGCACTCCAACTTCCCCTGTCTGGATGCGAGTCTCCAGACAGGGCTGAGGGTGCACGGCGGGACCTCCAACGATTGCCCGGCGGCTACTCTCGCCTGGCCGAAAACCTCAGTCCGGAAAGAGGACGAAGCGAGATAGTCGTGCGGTTCTCTCTAGACGTTAAGTTTCCAATACCCGCTCAGCGGAGCCCTTTGGACTTTCTGCTCATTTAACAGCAGGTTCAGAGCGGTAATCACCACGTCCGGTCGCTTCCGAAACTCTTCCGCCAAGTCTCGCTCGCTAACGATTACATCCCCCGTTGGGTATCGCTGGTGGACAGTCCTTGCGTAAACAGAAATTCGTTGGGTGAGACAGCGCAGTTCCTTTTGCTTCTTCAGTTCGGAACGTTTTCTTTTTGTCTCTTCGGACTCAAATGCACGGATGGAGGCGGCCGTGATACCCACAGCCGATGCGATCAAGAGAGCCCATTGCGGGGAAACGGCTGACAAAATGCTTTTGAGAGATTGCATGGTCGGGAAAGCTCGGGTTTCGTGCGCAAGAAGAATATCAGCAGCACAGAAGAACTGACAGGTTACGTGAGTCGTGCGCCAGTCGCCTCGGCACGCACGACAAGGTGGGCGACACCGCTTTGGTTGCGGGCTCTGGGGGCGGGATAGCTGGGGTAGTGAACTGTGCCCAGCGTGAAATCACGTGGCGCTGTAAAGGATCGGACGCCAAACATGCAAGGACAAGCAATGATACCTATTCACAGCCTCTCGCCCCTAGGCATCGAGGCATATGGCACGCGGTTGCATATTGTTAGAGGATTCCCGACCGCCCGGCCCAACCGGCGAGATACGTCCGCAGAAAATCTGTGAACCCCTCAGCAATCGGTGGCAGTCTCCTGCCCCCTTTTCGGATCTGACAAAGGTCGAGGTGCACTACCGGATTGATCAGACGGCTCATCCGAAGTCCTCGACTCTTACACTCAGGAAGGGCAAAAGAAGGAACGATCGCAATTCCCTCTCCAGCTCCTACCATCGCGATCTGCGTGTTCAGATTGTTCACCACGAGAATAGGCTCATACACCATTCCAACTCGCGACAGATGCCTATCTACAAACTGCCGCAGTGGAATATTCGGCTGGAGAGCGGTGATCTTCTCGTCTTTTAGCGCCGACCAGCGGATAGCCCGGGGACCAGATTCCGGCACGTTATCTGCACGCACAACTGCCAGTGAAAAACGAAACAGTGATGTCTGTTTGATTCCAGGTAGATGCTTGAAGAAAACCCAAGCCCCATGTCGAGGCTACCGGATTCCACCTTCTGCATGATAGCGGCAGCATCAGCATCAAACACCTCAAACCGAAAATCAGGCTGTCCCTTGCGGAATGCTTGGATCGCTCGCGCCAACACGCTCGCTGTCCAAAACCTCGGGGCTCCCAATGAGAAGAAAGGACGCTTTCAGAAGCAGTTCGGCCCACGCGCGACATGGTGCTGTCGAGTTCTTGCAAGCTGCGTTGCGCGACAACCTGTAATTCGCTGCCTGCAGTTGTCAGTGCAACGTGACGTGTGGTGCGATCAAATAAGCGGATTCCCAGTCCGGGACGAGCAGGTCCTCCAACCCATTGCGTGCCCTGTCGGCGCCGGAACACAATTGTGCCTGGATTGTGCCTGCGGGCAAAACATTGGCTACAAAGTTGCCGCGATGCCGAGTTTCTCCCAGAGTATCTGCGTCTTTACCGAAGGCGCAGTTCTTGGAGCAGCAGAGTTCTGCGCCGTGAGTGCGGTGCAGAGCAGCATCACGCAAGTAAGAGCCTTCACTGGGAAAGATCCTCCAGAAAGCGGCCATTAAGGCCCCATGGCGGATTCACGCGCACGCTGTGCGCGGTTCTGAGGTCAGATGAGCTGTTTCAGATTTCAAAAGACAAAATTGAAGACGATAATGTGGTCCGGACCACGGCACCGAGGAAAGGAGGTTTACAAAGCGTTTTGGGGGCGTAGTGATTTCATCCCTCGATTTTGGCTTCGCGTAACTGTCTCACTGCAGTTTCCGAAGTGACGGGCGAATAATAGACCTCTTTGAAGGTGTAGGAACGCGCCTTCGAATGTATTACGGGAAGAATCTCAATGTGCCAGTGATAATCCTCGTCGATCGTCTTCCAGTAGCCAAGGTTTTTCGAAGGATGAATGGTACTCGGCGAAGTGTGCAAGACGAGGTGGAAATCTTCGGTTACTGAACGAATCCGCTGGAGGGTACGACGGAGCAGGGCTGCGAGGTTCGTACGAAGGCCCGGCTTGTTAAGTCCCGTGCGTTCGAAGGAAGCTTCATGATTGCGCGGCAGGATCCAGGTTTCATAGGGGACACGTGGTGCATACGGACCCAACGCCAGGTAGTCGCCCTTCGCTTCGATGACGCGCTCGTCTTGGCGCTCCTCCTGCTGAATGATGTCGCAGAAGACGCAACGCTCCTTGCTGACGAAGTACTCGCGCCCGGCCCGCAGCTCGTAAAGCACTCGCCGCGGTACGAACATAGTCGCAGTCAGCTGCGAAGTGGGATGGCTGAATTCCTGGCCCGCATTTTTGCCATAATCCTTGAACAGGCTGACGTACTTGATTCGTGGATCGCGCTTCAGATCGAGAATTCGTTCGGCACCCAGCCGTAGAAAGTGCCCGATCTCCTCGTCGCTGGCATTCCATAAATGGCGGTCGTGACTGCGATTTTCCACGAGCACCTCGTGCGCGCCAACGGAGTACATACGATCATAGAGACCGTCACCACGTCGCCCCGGCTCGCCTTCGATGCGGTACAGGGGCTTAGGATGAACCACAGATCGCGCGGACCACGCTATTCCCGGAGTGTCGGGTGAAGACGCAATGACCTGCTGCCCCGTTGCCGGCGCGCAAAAACGGCAGGGGGCTTGCAGGCTCGGAGCGGCCTCGCCGGGATCGTCGCCGGTAATTACCCAGGAACGAGTAATGGGATCTTTGCGCAGTTCCATAGTTCGAAAAGCAAGAACAGAGAAGGAGAACACCGCTGCGCGATAGAGTCAACCACCGCCGCGCCATTCGTGAGTCTGTGCGCACCGATACGGAAAGGGCGAGCCGCTTTGTTATAATCCGCGGAAGCCCGCGACATGACTGAGCCGTCCACTCCACTGATGCGGCAGTATGCTGCCGTCAAGAAAGAACATCCCACCGCGCTTTTGTTCTTCCGTTTGGGAGATTTCTACGAGCTGTTCTTCGATGATGCCGTCGTGGCCGCGAAAGAACTGCAGATTACCCTCACCTCGCGCAATAAAGAAAAAGGAATTGCGGTCCCCATGTGCGGCGTACCGTATCACGCGGCCGAGGGATATATCGGGAAGCTGATTCGCAAGGGATTCAAAGTGGCGATCTGCGAGCAGATGGAAGATCCGCGTCTGGCGAAGAAATTGGTGCGGCGGGAAGTGACGCGGGTGGTCACTCCCGGGACAGCCGCCGATTCTTCCCTGGGCTCGGATGAAAACAACTTTCTGGCAGCGATCGCGCAGGTTGGAGATCGCGTAGGATTTGCGGCCCTGGACTTGTCGACAGGAGAATTTCGAGCGACCGAATTTTCTGGAGAAGGTGCGCTGCGCCGCGTGCAAGAAGAGCTTGAGCAACTTCGGCCTCGGGAGTTGCTTTATGGGTCGACCGCGCCTTTATTCGAGCAGCGTGACGCACAGCAGCCGAGTTTGGCACGGGCGGAGAACAGGCGACTGCCGCCGCATGGTTCGGCTGCGCCCACCGAGACTCCTCTGGATGACTGGATTTTTGCGCCTGATCACGCGCTGCCCCTGGTCGAAAACCATTTCGGGGTTTTGTCGCTGGAGGGGTTCGGCCTGGCGGGGCGTACTGCCGCTGCGTGCGCAGCAGGGGCGACGTTGTATTACGTTCGCTCGACACAACGCGGATCGCTCGATCACGTGGACCGGATCGGATGGTACGAGCGGCAGAATTGCCTCGTCCTCGATGCGGTCACCGTGCGCAACCTGGAATTGATCGAACCGCTGTTTGCCGGAACCGATGCCGGACTCACTTTGTTCCGTTGCATCGATTGTGCGGTCACACCTATGGGCAAACGGCTGCTGCGGGCGTGGCTGCTGCGTCCGTCGCTCGATTTGCAGGAAATCAACGGAAGGCTCGACGCTGTCCACGCGGGGGTCAAGGACATTTTCGCGCGGGAAGAATTACGGCATGCGCTCGATGGGGTGCTGGATCTGGAACGTCTGCTGAGCCGGGTAACGCTGGAGGCGGCGAACCCGCGTGATATGCTCGCGCTCGCGGCATCGCTCGGGAAACTGCCCGCAATCCGGAATGCCAGCCAACGTCTGGTCTCTGAACGCCTGGCCACGCTGCATGGTTTGCTGGATGAGCTAAGTGATGTCCGCGAACGCATCCAGAAAACCATTGTGCCTGAGCCTCCGTTGAGCTTTGCCGAGGGAGGAGTAGTCGCGTCCGGGCTGGATCGCGAACTCGACGAACTGCGGGAACTCTCTCGCAATAGCAAGGCGGTGCTGGCGCACATTGAGCAACGCGAGCGCGAACGGACTGGAATCTCATCGTTGAAGGTCAAGTTCAATTCCATCTTCGGTTACTACATCGAGGTTTCCAAATCCAACCTGCACCTTGCGCCGCAGGATTACGAACGCAAGCAGACGCTCGTCGGGGCCGAGCGTTTCACCACTTCCGAACTGAAAGAGTATGAAGCCAAGATTCTCGATGCCCAGGAGAAGATCGTCGAGATCGAGCGGCGCATTTTCACTGAGCTCCGCACTGCGATAGCGGGTGAGGCTAAGAGGATTCGGCAAACTGCTCTTGCACTGGCGGAAGTGGATGTGTTGGCCTCATTCGCGCATGTCGCCGCGCTCCGCAATTATTGCCGGCCACAATTCGTGGATGGACCGGGCGAGATGGAGATCATTGACGGCCGCCATCCCGTCATTGAGCAGCAGGAACTGATGGGAGGCAGTGAGTGGTTCGTGCCCAATGATCTGTATCTGAATGGCGCCACGCACAATATTCTCCTGTTGACCGGACCCAACATGGGCGGCAAATCAACCTACTTGCGGCAAACTGCATTGACGGTAATTCTGGCGCAGATGGGTTCCTTTGTTCCCGCACGCTCGGCAAAGTTGGATTTGGTGGATCGCGTGTTCACGCGCATTGGAGCCAGCGATAATCTTGCGCGTGGTCGTTCGACCTTCATGGTAGAGATGACGGAAACGGCAGCCATTCTGCACACCGCCACCGCGCGTTCCCTGATTCTGCTGGACGAAGTGGGACGCGGTACTTCCACTTACGACGGCCTGGCGATCGCCTGGGCTGCCGTGGAATATCTGCACGCCCGCGTTCGTGCCAAAACCCTGTTCGCCACGCATTATTTTGAGTTGACTGAACTGGCGGACCAGCTTTCCGGCGTCAAGAACTTTCACGTATCAGTGAAAGAAGCTGCCAGCGGTATCGTTTTCCTGCGCAAAGTTGAGCCGGGAGCTGCCGATCGAAGTTATGGAATTGAAGTCGCCAAGCTGGCGGGCTTGCCCATTGAAGTGGTTCAGCGTGCGAGGGAGGTGCTGGCTGAGCATGAGTTCGCCGAGCGGCAGGCTACATCGCATTTATCGCCGGGCGTGAGTCCCCCGGCGGCACAGTTGACCATCTTTACGCCACTGTCTCAGCCAGTCGTGGATAAAGTGCGCGACGTCGATCTGAACCGTCTCACGCCGCTTGAGGCGTTGAACCTGTTGGCGGAACTGAAGAAGGAAATCTAACCACAGAGGCACACGGAGGATCTTCTGCGGGATCCTGGACAACTGCTGATCGTAGGATTCGATGGAATCGAGGTCAGCACATCTCTCGCTTCCCTGCTTCGCCGTCTGCAACCAGCCGGCGTGATCCTTTTCGCCCGTAACATTCAATCTCCTGAACAAACCTGGCAATTGCTGCGGGAATGCCAGGAATGTGTTTCGACACCACTTTTCACTTGCGTCGATCTGGAAGGCGGGAGCGTCGATCGTTTTCGTGACGCCCTTGGGCCTACGCCAGCCCCGGCGGACGTGTTTGCCACCAGCGATGCCCGCGTGTTTCGCAAACACGGCAAGATTATCGGCGAGAACTGCCGTGCGCTCGGCTTTAACGTAGACTTTGCCCCCGTCTTCGATCTGGCCTTCGAGGCATCGCGCAAGGTGATGGCGTCTCGTGCAGTCTCGCCGAATCCCATGGAAACCGTGGAATACGTCCGCGAGTTCCTTGCCGGATTGACAGACGCCAGAGTTCTGGGATGCGGCAAACATTTTCCCGGCCTCGGCGAAGGCACGCTCGACAGCCATCACCAACTTCCGGTGATTGACAAATCGCTGGAGGACCTGTGGGAGCAGGATCTATTGCCCTATCGAAGCTTGAGGCGACAACTTCCGTTTGTGATGGTGTCGCATGCGGCCTATCCACAGGTCACGAGAAGCAAAATGCCGGCCTCACTCTCCAAGCTGTGGATCACGGATATATTGCGGAAGCGAATCGGCTACAAGAATTTGATTGTGTCGGATGATCTGGAGATGGGAGGCGTCCTTTCCGCGGCAAGCATTGGAGAATCCGCCGTGCAGTTCGTGGCTGCGGGTGGTGATCTTTGCCTCGTATGCCATCGCGAAGAGTACGTTATCCAGGCATACGAAAAGTTGGTGGAGGCGGGTGAGCGTGATAGAACACTCGCGAAGCGAATCGCTGACTCGGCACGACGAGTCGCGGTCTTTAAAGGAAAATTCGCTGCTATCTTGCGTGCTGCAAAAAGGCCGACCACCGCTGTCATTGAAAAATTGACGCGCAAACTATGGGAATTCAATGAACAGGTGCGATTGGAGCCTCTGAGCCGGAGAGAGGATCGGCGGCCCCGAGCATGAAGACGAAGGAAATGATTGTGGCTGGAGTCATGAGCGGGACTTCAGCCGATGGTATCAATGTCGCGATCGTGCGCATTGGATCTTCGAACGAGCGCTTAGGACGCGCTACTGGGCGCGCGCGGACCGGCATGGAACTCATCGGCCAGCGCGAGTATCCCTATCCCGGTCGGGTGCGTGCCGCCGTCCTCGCGGCTATGAATGCCGCTAGTGCCAGCGTGGCAGATCTGGCGCGCCTCAATTCCCTTCTAGGCGAACTTTATGCTGATGCCGTCATTAAGACGCTACGACACTGCCGGGTAAAACTGGATCTAGTGGGATGTCACGGCCAGACTTTGTATCACCAGGGACAGGCGCATAATTTCCTGGGAAGAAACATCACTACCACGTGGCAAACAGGGGAAGGTGCGGTGATCGCCGCGCGCGTGGGCGTGCCGGTTGTCTCAGACTTTCGCCCTGCAGATATGGCCCGTGGAGGCAAAGGAGCGCCGCTGGTCCCGTACCTGGACTTTCTCTGGTTTTGCGACGAACGGATCGGAAGAATTGTGCAAAACATCGGCGGAATCGCTAATCTGACCGCCATTCCCGCTGGAGCGAGCCTCGATCGCGTGCTGGCCTTGGACACCGGTCCGGGAAACATGGTGATCGATGCTCTGACACAACAACTATTCAGTCGTCCGTTTGACGATGCAGGAAAAATCGCCGCTTCCGGCGAGGTGATCGAGCCGGTATTGCAGCGTGTCTTAACCAAACCCTTCTTTCGAGCAAAGCCGCCGAAAACGGCGGGGCGAGAGGAATTCGGACGAGAATTCACTGCCGACTTCCTACGTTCCGCCGGACGCGCTCGCAGTGAGGATATCGTTGCTACCGCCACGGCGCTGACGGCGCGATCAATTGCTGATGCGGTGAAGAGGTTTGTCCTCCCGAGATCACGAGCGCGAAGTTCTTTCCGTGAACTGATCGTTTCCGGCGGTGGGGCGAAGAACGCCACCCTTATCGCCATGCTCGCGAAACAACTTGCACCTATGGGAATCGTGATCCGGTTTTCCGACAAATTCGGTCTGCCTTCTCAAGCGAAAGAGGCGGTTGCCTTCGCCCTCCTCGCCCATGAGACTTGGCACCGTCATCCGTCGAATGTGCCGTCCGCGACAGGAGCAAAGCAGGCCGCAATCCTGGGGAAGATTTCCTATGCGTAAAGGGGCGGACCTCGGTCATCGGGCCTGCGGCTTGAGGCTTGCGGTTTTTAGCCGCCTAATCCGAAACCTTAGGTCCGAGTGCCGCGGGCTTTCTGTTGTTCTATGCTGTCTGGCGCTGCTCCCACTCATTTCCTGCTATTCCAAGCCCCAGGCCAACACACTCGTGATGATCATCGAGTCGAGTCCGACGAACCTGGATCCGCGGATCGGCATCGATGCGCAGTCGGAGCGCATAGACAATCTGATCTTCGATGATTTGTTGTCCCGCGGAGAGGATTTGAACGTAGCTCCCGGACTCGCGGAACGCTGGGACATTCCCGATCCGCTGACCTACGTCTTTCATATCCACCGCGGCGCGAGATTTCATGACGGCCGCATTCTCACTTCTCAGGATGTGAAGTGGACCTTCGACTCTTTACTCCAGGGCAAAATTCGCAGCACCAAGGCCGCTGTCTACCAATTCGTGGACCACATCGAAGCGCTCGACGAGGCAACGGTGATCTTCCACATGAAGGAACCGGATGCCACTTTGCTGTGGAATCTCTCTGACGGTGCAATTGGCATCGTTCCGTACGGGAGCGGGGATGAAATCACGCTGCACCCCATTGGTTCCGGGCCTTTCAAGTTCGTAAGTGCGGAAACGGATCGCGAAGTAATTCTGGAACGCAATGACGACTACTGGGGAGAAAAGGCAAAACTCGCGCGCATTCGCTTCGCTGTGGTTCCGGACGAAACCACCGAGGCATTGGAGCTTCGTAAAGGCAGTGGTGATATTGCCATCAACTCCCTCACCCCAGATACGGTGGTGACGCTGGCGCGCAATAACAATCTTGCCGTGGAAACTGGGGCTGGTACTCGACTGGCCTATCTCGGATTCAATCTGCGTGATCCGATCCTGAAAGATGTGCGCGTCCGACAGGCAATTGCCTACGCACTCGATCGTGCGCCTATGATCGAGTATCTATGGCGAGGGGAGGCCCAGCCTGCACGGAGCATTCTCCCGGTGCAGAGCTGGGCTTATAACGGTGCCGTTCCCGCGTATGAGCACGACTCTGGAAAGGCGAAGCAACTGCTCGATGCCGCTGGATTTCCCCCGGTCAACGGAGTGCGCTTCCACGTAACCATGAAGACTTCCACAGACGCGAACACGCGGCTGATGGTTGCGGTAATGCAGCAGCAGTTGCGTGATGTCGGGATAGCCCTCGATATTCGCAGCTTCGAGTTCGCTACGTTCTTTTCCGACGTCCAGCATGGAGCATTTCAGATGTACGGACTGCGCTGGATCGGCGGCAACGAAGATCCGGACATTTTCGAATACGCGTTCCACTCCTCCAAGTTTCCGCCCAACGGGGCGAACCGCGACTACTACTCGAACCCGAAGGTTGACTCTTTAATCGACAAGGCTCGGCGCGAGATCGATCCCCGCGTCCGAAAACCTCTCTACGAGGAGGTGCAGCACATTCTTGCCGAAGAATTGCCGTACATCAATCTCTGGTATCTCGACAATGTCCTGGTACACACCAAGCGCGTGCAAAGCATCAAGTTGAATCCCGCAGGAAATTACGATTTCCTGCGAAACGCCGAGATCGTCTCTCCCCAACCCTGAGGACCGCGCTGGAAATCGTCTCTCGCCCGCGTGTTACCATCAAATTTCGGCTGTATTTATGCGGATACTCTTCATCGGCGACATCTTTGGGCGGCCCGGGCGAACCATTGTGAAAGACCGCCTGCCGGGCATCGTCCGCGATCGCGGCATCGATCTGATTGTCGCCAATGGAGAAAACTCCGCGGCAGGGTTTGGCATTACGCCCGCGTTGGCTGAGGAACTATTCGAACTCAATATCGATGTCATTACCACAGGCAACCACGTCTGGGACAAACGCGAGATTGTCGATTACTTCCAGATGGTAGAAGGCAACGGCCACGGTCCGGCGCGGCGCGTTCTGCGGCCGGCAAACTACCCCTCTGATATGCCGGGATCGGGAATGTACCAGGGCATGAAGGGCAAAATCCCGTACGCCGTAATCAATCTCCAGGGACGTGTGTTCATGGCCTCCAATGACGACCCATTCCGGGTTGCCGACCAGCTTCTGCACAAGATCGAGGCCAAGGTCATTCTGGTGGACATGCATGCCGAGGCCACGTCCGAAAAAATTTCCATGGGCTGGTATCTCGATGGAAGGGTAACAGCGGTCGTGGGAACGCACACCCACATTCCAACTGCAGACGAGCGAATTCTCCCCAAAGGCACGGCTTACATCACCGATGTAGGCATGAGCGGACCCTACGACGGGGTCATCGGCGTCAAAAAGGAATTGGTTGTCAGCAAGTTTCTGAACGGTATGCCTGTGCGCTTCGAGCCTGCTACCGGTGATGTGCGGCTATGCGCGGTGGTAATCGATTGCGACGAAACCAGCGGTCGGGCGGAGAAGATTGAGCGACTGATGCTCTCCTAGTCTCGGGCTGCCGATTTCCATCAGGAAATCTGATATTTGTGAGCTGCAAGTTCAGGCTGTTGCGCCGTTCTTTCGGCGCACGTTGGTGACCGAAGGTACTAGCGGATAATCTTGGGACGTTATTTGCCGCGACAAATCAAGCTAAAATCAGGAACAATGGCGCGTTTGTTCTCCATCTTTATGACAGCGGTATGTCTGGCGATAGTCTCTCAAATGGCTATGGCTGCGGAGCCGCCCTTGTCCCCACCTGTCTCTTGCGCGAATGGACTGGTTGGTGGCATCAACTGCATTCCTACAAAGAAAGATCTCAAGGACTCGCGGGAAGCGTTCGATCATGGAGTGAAGCTGCATAACAAGCAGCGGCTCGAAGAAGCTTTCGTGCAATTTGACGAAGCAGCGCGCCTCAATCCGCAAAATATTCAGTATCTGGCTGCGCGGGAGGCCGTTAAGGCAAAGCTGGTCTTTCAGCACATTGAAAGTGGAAACCTGCTTTTATTGCAAGACGCCCGGTTGCGCGCGGCAGCAGAATTCAAGGCGGCGGTTGATCTGGATCCTGACAACAAATTCGCGAGCGAGCGATTGCAGGAAGCCACGCGAGAAGCAGCACCGGTACTTAGCAAAGCGTCGCTATTGCCTGCCCTCGAATCGACAGAGATCCATCTGCAGCCAACTGAGAGTCGCGCCACGTTCCACTTCAGCGGAGACACACATTCCTTATTCACTCAACTTGCCTCGGCTTACTCACTCAGACTGCAATTCGACGACTCTGTTCCTTCGCGGCCGGTGGTGTTCAATGTAGACGACGTCGATTTCTTTACAGCGCTGAAGCTGGCCTGCAGGGTAAGCAAAACTATGTGGGCAGCATTGGACACAACCCAAGTGTTCATCGCGGCCGATACTCCCGAAAACCACAAGCGCTATGACCGCATGTTGCTGCAAACCTTCCTGCTGCCGGCGCATTCCTCACCTCAAGAAGCTACCGAACTAATCACGACCATGCGAAACATGTTCGAGTTGCGCTTCGTCAGCTCGGGACAGACCGCCAATACCGTAGAGGTCCGTGGACCTGCGGCAGCGGTCCGGGCCTGCGCGAGTCTCATGGAGCAACTCGGCAACCCACGGCCTCAGGTGATGTTCGACATTCGTGTATTTCAGATCAGCCATCAACTCACGCGAAACATTGGTGTGCACATTCCCAATACCTTCAATCTTTACAACATTCCTGCGGCTGCGCTGGCGGGGCTTGGTGGGCAAAGTATTCAGCAGCTCATCAACCAGCTGATCTCTTCAGGAGGCATCAACCAGCTGGGCAACACGGCACTTTCCGGACTCCTCTCCCAGTTGGGAGGGCAGCAGAACTCCATATTCAGCCAGCCGCTCGCCACCTTTGGCGGCGGACTCACTTTCATGGGCTTGAGCCTGGATCAGTTTTCCGCGGCGTTATCGGTGAACGAATCGTGGGTGCGAAGTCTGGAAAATATCTCCATCCGCTCCGGACAAGGCTCGGATGCGAGTTTTCATCTCGGAGAACGCTTCCCCATCCTGAATGCCAGCTACGCACCGATCTTCAATTCACCGCAAATTTCCGCCGTGCTGGGGAATCAAAGCTATATCCCGCCCTTCCCCTCGGTGAGCTACGAAGACTTGGGATTGAACGTGAAAGTGAAGCCCACCGTGCACGGAGATGGTTCCATCACTCTCCAACTGGAGATGCAGGTGCGTTCGCTGACCGGTCAATCCGACAATGGAGTACCGGTAATTTCCAACCGGGAGTACAAGGGCAGCATTACCCTGAAAGATGGTGAACCAGCGTTTGTTGCCGGGGAGATCTCGCGGACCGACACGCTCTCCATGAGCGGCATCCCGGGATTGGGAGCCGTCCCCGGACTGAACCAGGCGATGGTGAGCAACTCGAAGCAGGAAAACCAGGATGAACTGATGATCGCGATAACCCCGCACGTACTCGCCAACTTCGAACGGACCACTGCCCCGATTTGGATCAGCGAACGTTAGCTACTGGTTTTTCGCAGCGAATTCAACCAATTTCTTATAGACGTCCAGCAGTTGGTGATCAAAGTTCCCGATCCTGCGGCCATTGATAAACAGGGTTGGCGTACCCGTCACTTCGACCTGCTTTCCCAGCGCAATCGAGGCATCCACGCGCGTTTTGGTCTCGGGCTTAGCGGCGCATGCGGCGATCTCGTTCCCCTTCACGCCGGAATCGTTGGCAATCGCAGTCAGCTTCTCGTCGGCATTCTCCGCGGTGATGTTGCTCTGCTGTTCGTAAGTTTTCGCGACGAACTTCCAGAATGCATCGTTGGACGCGCGTCCGACACAATCGGCATAAGCGGCGCCTTTGGCTGCCCAGTTATGCATCTCGAGAGGAAAATTTTGAAACACAAAGCGGGCGTTCGGCTCGGCGGCCACGAGTTCTTCAATCGTCGGCTGTGCGGCCTTGCAGGCGGGACACTGCAAGTCTCCAAATTCAACAATGGTGACCTTCGAATCTTTGGGGCCGCGGGATGGTCCTGAAACTCCTTGGTCGAGGACGTTTTTCACATGATCGAAGGGATGGGCCCCGAAGGGAATGATGTCGCCGACCAGCGCGCGTTCACCGTCTGGAGAAACATAGAAGCGGGTGAGTTGCTGGCCTTGCTGAGTGGCAAGAACAACTGAGACTTCAGCCAGCCCTGGAATTACCGATGGCTTGATACTCGCAATTTTCCAAGTCAAGTCGGGCTGATAACCAAACTGCTGGTGCAGGAAGGAATCCACCGTTGCTTCCGAAGGCAGGGTGGTGCTTGCATTGGGCCGCGTAGCCAGCGTTGGCTTTTGCGGTGTGGTGTTTTGAGCCAGCGCAAGGGTGCACATAAACAGAAAAATGCCGTTCAGCAAATGGCGCATGAGTTCCTTTCGTGGTCCTCTGATGATGACTGGCAGCGTGGGTACGAGCATACGATATTTGTCGCGCTCACGCCTCGAACTTGGCCGCAATAGGAAAGCGGCGTCCGTAGCCGAAAGCCTTGGGAGAGATTTTTATCCCGGGCGCAGCCTGCTGGCGCTTGTACTCAGCCCGGTCTACCATCCGGATAACGCGTCGTACGAGTTCGATATCGAACTTGCGATCCGTAGCGATCTGTTCCGCGCAATGGGAGTCTTCAATGTAATCCTCCAGAATGGCATCAAGAACTTCATAGGGAGGAAGTGAGTCGCTGTCTTTCTGATCCGGCCGCAACTCCGCCGACGGGGGTTTTTCCAGACTGGCCTGAGGAATCACAGGACGTTTCGAATTCACGTAGGCGCTAAGGCGGTAGACCAGGGTCTTAGGGACGTCCGAGATGACCGCGAGGCCTCCCACCATATCGCCGTACAGGGTGCAGTAACCCACACCCAGTTCGCTTTTGTTGCCGGTGGAAAGCACGATCGCCCCGAACTTGTTGGAGAGCGCCATCAGCAAGGCTCCGCGGGCGCGGGACTGAATGTTCTCTTCAGTCACATCTTCTGGACATCCCGAAAATACGTCACGCAGAATTTCCCGATAAGCCTCATAAGCGGGATTGATCGAGAGTAATTCAAAACGGATCCCCAGATTTCTTGCCAGGTCGCGCGCATCGTCAATTGATCCTTGCGATGAATAAGGACCAGGCATGCCGACGCCGATCACGTTTGCTGCGCCCACCGCATCCGCCGCAATCACGGCTGTCAGCGCTGAATCAATGCCGCCGCTCAGGCCGACAATCGCTTTGCGGAAGCTGCATTTTTGGATGTAGTCGCGCGTCCCCAGCACCAGGGCGGAATAGGCGCTGGCTTCATCGCCGGGAGTCTGCTCATGCATCTCTCCGGTCAGAGTCTGGGAATCGAAGTAAATTAGGTCCTCTTCGAACGAGCGCCCTTGTGCGATCACCTTTCCCTCGCGATTGAGCACGAGGCTGGAACCATCGAATACCAGGCTGTCATTTCCGCCGACCTGATTCACCAACGCAACCGGAACCTTATGCTGGCGCGCAATACTGGCTAGCATGTCGCGGCGGAACTCCCGCTTTCCGATCCAGAATGGTGAAGCCGAGATATTCAATACAAAGTTCCCACCAGCTTGGATGAGTGACTCCACTGGGTCCACCGTGTACAGGCGCCTTGACCAGAACTGCTTATCGTTCCAGGCGTCTTCGCAGATGGTAAGCGCCATACGATTGCCGCAAAACGGAAATAGATCCTGTTTTCGAGCCGGCGCGAAGTTGCGCATCTCATCGAACACATCGTACGTGGGAAGCAGCATTTTCGACTGTATGAACGCGATTTTGCCGTCCATCAGCAAGGCGGCGGAATTCATAACCGTCTTGCCCCCGTCGGCATCGGCCGGCGTTACCAGTCCACAAATCACCGCAACGCCTCTGGTTTCCGCGGCGATCCGCTCCGCCCATTCGCGGTTATGAGCCACAAACGAGGAGCGCTCCACGAGATCCCGAGGAGGGTACCCGCACACCGACAACTCGGGAAACAAAATCAATCCAGCACCGGCCGCCTGCGCCCTCCGGGTAAACTCGACGATTTTGGCTGCGTTTCCAGAGAAGTCTCCAACCGTTGGATTGATCTGCCCCAGCGCAATCTTCACACGTCTAGTGTAAAGCCCACCGCGTGCCACGCGCACCAAAACAGAACCCCCGTTTTCGCACAACCTGCGATGGGCCGACGGCAGGGCTTTGAAACCTGCTACAATATCGATTTTGTAGAACCACGGAGGTCCGCTCATGTCCCAGCGCATGCAGTCTGCGGTTCGATACTCTTCCTTTTTGTTTTTTTGCCTTTCCAACCTGGCTGCCCATGTCGCAGTGGCCCAACAGAATAATCAGTCTCACCCCTGGCTGAATGACCAGTTGTCGCCTGACGAGCGTGCGTCGCAGGTCATCAAGCAGATGACGCTCGATGAAAAGATCCAGTTGCTGCACGGCACGGGAATGGTTGGCCTAAGTCCCATGAGTCCGCTGGCCATCCACTCGAATGGTGGCGCGGGATATGTTCCCGGTATTCCCCGCCTCGGCATTCCCGCACTTCAGATGTCGGACGCAGCTTACGGCGTGCGCGTCAGCGGCGAGAATGGGCGCTACTCGACTGCCTTACCTTCGGACGTCGCGGGAGCGGCAACCTGGGATTTGGAAGGCGCGTACGAATACGGCGCCCTGATCGGCCGCGAATTGCGCGCGCAAGGATACAACATGGGGCTGGGCGGAGGCGTGAATCTTACCCGGGAGCCGCGCAATGGACGTACTTTCGAATATATGGGCGAAGACCCTATCCTTGCAGGAAAAATGGTCGCAGCGGCGATTAACGGATTGCAGGCTCAGCACGTCATTGGCGACATCAAGCATTACGCGCTGAACGATCAGGAAAGCGGCCGCAATGCCGTCAACGTCAATATTGACAAGCGGGCGGCGCGCGAGAGCGACCTGCTCGCTTTCGAGATTGGAGTGCAAGAATCCGATGTCGGCGCCGTTATGTGCTCGTACAACCGCGTGAACGGCGACTACGCTTGCGAGAACAAGTATCTGCTCACCGATCTCTTGAAGAACGATTGGAAGTTCAAAGGTTTCGTTCTTACCGACTGGGGTGGAGCTCACAGCACCGAAAAGGCGTCTGCGGCCGGGTTGGATCACGAGCAACCAGGCTGGATCTTTTACGGCGAGGAACTGAAGAAGGCGGTACAAGCTGGAAAAGTCCCGAAGGCCCAACTGGATGACCACGTCCACCGCATTCTGCGCACGATGTTCGCAACCGGCATCGTAGATCATCCCGTACAGAAGAGCGTTGTCGATGTCGAAGGCGGTTTGGACATTGCGCGCCGATTGGAAGAACAGGCGATCGTGCTGCTAAAAAATGATCACCAGCAACTTCCGCTGGACGCCGCTAAGCTGCGCAGCATAGCTGTGATCGGCCCTCACGCCGATGTTGGCATGATCTCAGGCGGCGGCTCGGCGCAGGTTGATCCTCCGGTCGGCAACGCCATCCTTCCACCGGGAAAAGGCCAGACCCGATGGCTTGAGCCGATCTGGTTTCCCACCTCCCCTCTGAAATCGATTCGAGCGAAGGCCGCCGGGGCAACAGTGGAATTCGATTCCGGCGCTGATCCGGGAAAGGCAGCATCACTGGCGAAGAGCGCGGATGTAGCAATCGTTTTCGCCTACCAATGGGAGAGCGAAGATATGGACCTGCCCACGCTCTCTCTGCCTGAGAATCAGGATAATTTGATTTCCAGAGTCGCCGCCGCGAATCCGCATACCGTCGTTGTGCTCGAGACGGGAGGACCGGTTACGATGCCCTGGGCCGGCCAGGTGAGCGCCATTCTGGAAGCGTGGTTCGCCGGCAGTAAAGGATCGGACGCGGTCGCCAATGTTGTTTTCGGGGATGTCAATCCCAGCGCGAAGCTTCCGCTAACCTTCCCTCTGAGCGACGCTGATCTGCCGCATCCACAGATCGTCAAGCCACCTCGCACATCCATGCCCGACAATACCAAGCCAGAGGTCTGGAAACAGATTGCAGCTGGACTCCTCGCGTTTCAAGTCACCTACGATGAAGGCGTGAAGGTCGGCTACAAGTGGTACGACGCTGAGAACAAGCCCGTGCTGTTTCCATTCGGACACGGCCTGTCCTATACAAGCTATGCCTACTCGGATCTGAAGGTCGAGCCAGGAAAGACTCCGCGCGTCAGTTTCACGGTGAAGAATTCCGGTGACCGCGCTGGCGCTGAGGTAGCCCAGGTCTATGCTTCGCTTCCTGCGGCTGCAAAGGAGCCTCCGAAGCGCCTGGTAGGCTGGAGCAAGGTCAAGCTGAACCCGGGCGAGAGCAAAGAGCTGACGTTGGAGATTGAGCCGAAGTACCTGTCTATTTTCAACGTGGAGCAAAAGGGTTGGCAGCTCCTTCCCGGCGAGTACACCTTTATGGTTGGAGGCTCATCGCAGAGCCTGCCCCTGAAGCAGGCTGCTCGAATCGAATAGCAACGCAGCACCGGTTGGGCGGCTCAGTGTTCAGGATTGAACTTCTCTCGCCGCTGCCAGGACCTCAGGTACGACGCTGTCGATATCGGAATCCTTGGTGCGGTGATTCACAATGCAGGCGCGCAAGCAGAAATTATTATGCAGGGACGCGTTTGAGAGATAGATTCTCCCGCGTTCCACGACGCGCTTCAACACGGCCGCATTGAACCGGTTCAGGTCTTCCTCCGCATAGTGCCTTGCCCCGCGATGGCGGAAACACACCGCGCTCAGCTCCACCGGCGCCAGCATTTCCAGTTGAACTTCATTCTTAATCGCCTCGGCAAGCCGACGGGCGTGCGCCAGATCTTTCCGGATCGATTCGCGAAAGGCTTGTAGACCGTGATAACGCAGCGATAACCACAATTTCAGAGCTCGAAATCTTCTCGACAGTTCCATCGACTCTTCAAAAAACGCGAAGCCTTCAATCGGATCTGCATTTAGCGAGCGCGCGTAGTCGCCGGTATGAGAAAAGGTTTTTTGCGCTGCTGGCGGTGAGCGATGGAGAAGGCAACCGCAGTCTAAGGGTTGATACAGCCACTTATGTGGGTCAAGCGAGATTGAATCGGCGAGTTCCATGCCCTCAAACTTGTTCCGCTCGGCGATGGCAGCCAAAGCGCCGTACGCTCCGTCGATGTGAAGCCAGGCGCCATAGCGATGCGCTATTTCCGCGATCTGCAGCAACGGGTCAATAGCGCCGGTGCTGACGGTTCCGGCCGAGGCGATGACCGCCACGGGTGTTTTGCCCAAGGCCTTGTCCCGCTGCATGCGTATCTCAAGCTCCGCCGGAATCATCTGGAATGAATCGTCTGTGGGGACTCGATTCAAGTGATCCCGCCCGATTCCCAGCAGCGCCACGGCTTTCGGAATGGACATGTGGACTTCATCGGAGCAGTACACAACTATTCCCGCGGAGATTCCCTTTTCATTGCTGGGCGACTTGGCTTCACGAGCCATTGCAAGTCCCATCAGATTGGCAGACGAGCCTCCACCGGTAAGGTGTCCGCTGAAACCAGTCAGGCCAATCGCTTCCGCCAGCCAGCCGATCACCGTCTGCTCGATAGTTACGGCGGCAGGCCCTGAGCGCCACGCGGTGACGTTCTGGTTCAGCACACTGGCAAAAAGATCGGCAACCGCACCTACCGGTTCTCCAGAACCGAGCACATAGCCGAAAAAGCGTCCATTCTGTGCCCGGGAACGGCGAACGAGCTCGGGTAGAGCGGCAAAAGCTTCCTCTCCGAGCCCCTCCTCCGGCACGGCGCCGCTATACATGCGGCGTGTTTCTTCGCCAGTGATTGCGGGAGAGATTCGCTGCTGATCAAGACCCTCGAGATAATCGGCTGCCAAGGCCGCGACCCGCTCTGCCAGGCGGCGAAACTGCTCGCTGGAAACTTCGACCGGGTTCATTGAAAGTCAGTCACCCTCGCCCGCGGGAAATACCGTGTGTTTGGGTTTGGGCATCGGGGCTGAACCTTTCCGGTCCCGCCACAACACTCGATTGAGTTTGGACACGTTGGCGGCGTCGGGGCGCGAGAAATCCATTCGCGAGGAAATGCTGGCTCCGGGAGCATTCTTGCGATTGGTTTCGTAGATCAATCCATTCCTCAAGTTGCGGTAATCGGCCTTGTAGGCGTTCTGATCGCCAGAGCCTGTGAAGAGTCCGCTCATCAGAGGAGCATAAGCGTCATTGTGATTCATGGGTGGCAAGCCAAGCAAAACCTCCATCGTGTGCACCATATTTACCGTGGTATAGAAACGGTGCTCCACGTTGGGTTGCGACGCCGACCCTGGAGAGTACTTGCTGATGACGAACGCAATCGAGCGATGGGCATCCACGTGGTCCGCGCCATTTTGTGCGTCATCTTCCAATACGAAAATTGCAGTGTCGTCCCAATACGGACTGTGCGACACGGCGTCCACGACGCGGCCAAGCGCGAGGTCGTTATCCGCAACATTGGCCGCCGGACGCGCCTTATCAGGCCGCGTACCCCCCGTATGATCGTCCGGCAAGTAAAGCAGAACGAATGACGGCAACTCGAACTCCGGACTTTCGTGAGCCTCCCGCGCGCGCACAAATGCATTGAATTCATTCAGAAATTCGTCCGCGCGCAGTTGGTCCGGATAGTCCGTGTTGAAATCGGGATAGAGCGGATCGAAGTGATCGCGCAGCACGGCCTTGGTTGGCTTCACGCCACTGAACAAGGGTACTGCCCATGGCCAGGGGCTACGGCCACCATGAGGATCGCCGACATTCGGGGGCAGCGTATCGCCCTGATGCAGTTCGGTGCGCGTACATTTGCTCTCTTGCCCCGAGGGTGTTCCTTCCCTGGGATTGGCTGCCTTACGTTTCACATTGCACCATTCAGCATTTACAAACTCGCCGTAAACGCGAAAGCTCACGTGGTTGCGCGCGAGGTTATCCCAGATGAATCCGGTGCCTGGATCGTCCACATCGGACTGATTATGTTCCAGCGGAAATTCGTCGGCGACCTGACCCTGAAAATCGTAAGTGCGTTCTTTACCGCGATAGGCGATCTGCCAGGTTTTCTCGTTGTAGTCGGAAGTGATCGCCGCCATCGACCAGACGTGGCCGTCGCCGGAAACTTCCCCGCTGTCGTAAAAATTGTCAAGCACGCCGAACTGCAGCGCGAGCTTGTGCTCATTGGGCGTGATGTCTTCGCCGTACATGGTCAGGGAAATATCTCCGTTCCCCACCTTTAAATCTCCGAGAACTTGATCGTAAGTGCGGTTCTCTTTGAGTACATAGATGACATGCTTGATCGGATTCTGTCCCCCGGCAAACGCAATGGTACCGGGATCACTATGAAAGAGATTATCCCGTTCCACTGCCTGTGTAAGCTGCGGGAGCTGTTTGAGAGTCGAGGCAACGTTCAGCCTGGCGACCGATCCCTTGATCAGCGTGGCGATGTAAGCGTGCTGGTGATGCTTGATTTCATCCGCGGTCTTTCCCATCTGCTTGTTGGGGCCCGCGCCTTCTCCTTTCGCGGTGGCGATGAGGAGATCGCTGCCTTGCACCGCGAGCGCGCTCGGGTACCAATCGGTAGGAATGAATCCCATCGCAGCTCGCGGCTCCTGCGAGTTGGACGTCGGAGATGCTGTCGAAGTGTCAAACACCGCCACTGCATCCAGCGAGGAATTGGCCACAAAGAGATATTTACCGTCAGAAGATTGCGCCAATGCCGTGGGATAGGCGCCGGGAAATTCTTGCGCCGATGGAGTTGTCGAAAAGTACCCTGATACGGTCCCGTCGCTGGTCGATACCGCCGCGATCTGGTCGAGATTGGAAAGCGCCACATAAAGCGTTTTTTCATCCGGACTGAGCAGCATCGCAGTCGGATGCGAGCCCGGCGCCAACGGATCGCGAGGGACTTTCAACCTTATCCGGCCAGTGACTGCCCCTGTGGTCAGATCAAGTTCCGCTACTTCCGAGGCATTCCACAAGCTGCACCAGGCACGCCGCCCATCTAGAGTGGCCACTACCGTGTACGGGAATGCGGACGGAACCAGATCACTCGTACTCACATCGAAGGTCTGAAGAACCTTGCCGGCTGCGGGATCAAGCAGGACGATATTGTCCGACAGATTATTCGCGATCAAAAGCTTGTCGTGCCCCGCGTCCTGAATCAATGCCATACCTGCGGGATATGGGATCGCCGTATGCGCAGGCGCCTTCAGGCCCGCAGCCAGTTTCTTACCGGAAGACAAGGGCTGCACAGGTATTGGAATGAGTCTTTCTGGCGCGACCTTGCCTTGAGAGAAAGAGTAAACGGCGATTCCATTCCCAGTGTTTCCATCTCTTTCACCTCTCGGATCTGTCAGCGAGCCAACGGAGGCATACAGATGCTTGCCGTCCGAACTGAAGGCGAGTCCAAGAAAGTAGCTTTGGTGTGCCTCCTCAGGAAAGCGCGCGTCGGGATAATCTGCCAGCTGGTTCGTGGCCAGGTTCAGTACAGCAATCGATTGCCGGCCCAGGGTCTGTTGTGTGCCGTGTCCATCATTGAGCATTGCGGCGTAGTGGCCGTCGGGGCTGACGACCATCGTCACGGGAAAACTATTCGTGCTGCCAATTCGCCCGGGCGAGGGAACGGTCAGCTTCTTGGTCGTGGGTAAATTGATCGAGGACCGATCACGAGTTTGCGCGGCAACAATCCCGCTTCTTGCGCTGAGCACAACTGCGCTGAGCACAACAAAGAGTCGAACAAGAGAGCGAATCACGGCGCCTCCGCGGTTCAGAATTGGAGAGGTGATGAGCGTAATGCAAGAGCGCGCGGACGGTCAAAGACTACTGCGGTTCCAGCCTTCAAGTTTGAGGGAATAGCTTAGATTCCTGTCGCACGCGTGCTAGGAGCGGGTGATTCCGCTTCCGGGTGCACATTGTGACGAACATCCGAGCCCTGCACCCAGAAGATGACGTCTTCGGCAATGTTGGTGGCGTGGTCGGCCACGCGCTCCAGATTGCGTGCGACCAGTAATGCGTCCAGAGCCTGACGAACGATCTCGGGATGATCATTCATGCATTTTACGAGCTGGATAAAAGCGTCATCGCGCATGCGATCGATGACATTGTCCATCTCGAGCACGGCTTGAGCGAGTTCAACTTTACCTTCAATGAACGACTCTAAAGATCTTCGCACCATGGCGCTTACCGCCGTCCCCATGCGTCCAATATCGACCGGCAAATCAGCAGCCGGCAGCTCCACCATATCCATCACTCGTTCAGCGATATTCACCGCCTGGTCGCCTACCCGCTCAAGGTCAGAATTAATCTTGGTCACCGCAAGAATGAACCGCAAGTCCACCGCCATGGGTTGCTGCATCGCGAGAAGGTCGAAGGCAGCTTCGTCGATCTCACGTTCGGCCGTGTTGATAAGGCTCTCGCTCTCCAGCACCATCTGGCAACGGGTAAGATCGCGCTCCACATATGCCTGGCGCGCGCGGTCCACCGCCTGCTCCGCTAAACCTCCCATGCGAAGCAGCCGTTGCCGCAGATCGTCAAGCCCTTGCTGAAAGCGCGTGCGCATGATCCCAACCTTCCTATCCGAACCGGCCCGTGATGTAGTCTTCGGTCTTTTTGTCCGAGGGCTTGGTGAAAATTTTTTCCGTCTTATCGAACTCGATCAACTTGCCCAGCAGGAAAAAACCTGTGAACTCGGCCACGCGCGCCGCCTGCTGCATGTTGTGCGTGACGATCACGATGGTATACCGCTCTTTCAACTGAAAGATCAACTCTTCAATCTTACCGGTCGAGATCGGATCCAGAGCGGAGCATGGCTCATCCATCAGCAAGACTTCCGGCTCGACCGCCAGAGCGCGAGCAATGCACAAACGCTGTTGCTGTCCCCCGGAAAGACTGGCGCCAGACTTCTTGTGCAGATGGTCCTTGGCTTCATCCCAGAGAGCGGAGGCTTCGAGCGAATGCTGGACAATTTCATCCAATTTGCCGCGATCGCGGAAGCCGTTAAGCTTCAACCCCGAAGCCACGTTGTCATAAATCGACATCGTCGGAAATGGATTCGGCTTCTGAAACACCATGCCCACCCGCCGGCGGAGTTGGGTCGGGGAAGTTCCGTTATACGCGTCAATCTCGCCGATACGCACCCGGCCTTCTACCCGCGCTTCGGGAATCGTCTCGTGCATCCTGTTAATGCAGCGAATGAATGTGGACTTCCCGCAGCCTGATGGACCAATCAGCGCGGTCGCATGATTAGCCGCTACCTTCAGATTGATCTCGTGCAAAGCCTGGCTCTTGCCATACCAGGCATTCAGATTGTCGACTTGGATTCCAACACCCATTTACGCCGCTCCAAACGAGCCGCGGCGAACGGCATAACGCACCGCCGCGACCGCAGTGACAATCAAAATTATGAGCACGAAGGAACCCGCCCAGGCCTGGCGGTGCCAATCGTCATAGGGTGAGTTCGCATAAACATAAATCTGTAGCGGCAGCGCGGCGGTCGGCTGCGTGGCCTTCCAGTTCCAAAATGTATTTCCGAATGCGGTAAAAAGCAGCGGCGCGGTTTCTCCTGCTATACGCGCGAAAGCCAGCATGACTCCCGTGATCACGCCCGAAGTTGCCGTGCGTAACGTAATGGAAAGCGTTGTTCTCCATCGCGGGATTCCCAGACCGTAAGCCGCTTCCCGCATCGCTGTCGGCACCAGCAGCAGCATCTCCTCCGTCGTTCGTGAAATCGTCGGCACCATCATGATCGCCAAAGCCACTCCTCCAGCCAGCGCCGAGAAACCGTGCCCTCGAACCATGATCGACCAGCCAACAATCCCGATGACAATCGACGGAACGCCGTTAAGCACATCTGCGGTAAACCGGATCGCACTGCCGAAACGATTGCGACCAAACTCTGCGAGGTAGATGCCTGCTCCGATGCCGAACGGCACGCCGATGAGGCTGGCGATCCCGAGAATAAAGGCCGATCCAACAATGGCGTTTGCCATGCCGCCGCCTTCTTCGCCAACAGGTTTCGGGGTCTGGGTCAGGAACGCCCAGTTGATCGAGCCGATCCCGCGGTACATCAAGTAGCCAAAGATGGCGATCAGCGGCGCCAATACCAGAATGACCGTCACCACGGCGACGCCCGTCATGGCGTGATCGGTCAGACGGCGGCGCAAACTGATCGGCGGCACAGTTTGGCTAGTCGCGGTCATGGGCTACGCTAGTCCTTTCGCAGGCTGGCCGCGGGTAACGCTCCACACCAGCAACCGGGCCAGCGCATTCACTACAATGGTCACCACGAAGAGTGCCAGACCAATCTCGATCAGCGCAGACAGGTAAGTGTCGCCGGTCGCCTCGCTGAATTCATTCGCCAGAACGCTGGCCATTGTGTATCCCGGCGCGAAGAGCGATTTGGCAATCTCGGGGCGGTTCCCTATCACCATTGTGACCGCCATGGTTTCGCCCAGCGCTCTGCCCAAACCGAGAATGATTCCACCAAGGATTCCGGCTCGCGCGTTGCGCAGCACGCCTACTCGAATCATCTCCCAACGCGTTGCCCCCAACGCAAGCACGCCTTCTCTCTGGTGCTGCGGCACCACCATCAGAACTTCACGCGTAATGGACGAAATGATGGGAATAATCATGATCGCAAGAATGATTCCCGCCGCCAGCATGCCGATACCGTAAGGAGCGCCTGAAAACAGGCCGGTCCACCCCAATGTCTTGCCCAGGAAGGGCTCCACATACGTGCTGAGCATCGGAACCAGGACAAACATTGCCCAGAGTCCGTAGATCACACTGGGAATGGCGGCCAGCAATTCCACGAAAAAAGACAGCGGCGCCCGTAGCGCCTTGGGGCACATCTCCGTGGTAAATACTGCAACCCCCACCGAGAGTGGAACCGCAATTACCAGTGCCAGGAGGGAAGATACGAGCGTGCCAAAGATGAAAGGCAGGGCTCCGAATTTCTCACTGACGGGATCCCAATCACTCCCGGCGAAGAACTTCAAGCCGAAGGCGTGCCAGGAAAGCGCGGAGCGCGTGATTAATTCATAGACGATAAGGATTAGCACTCCCAGGATTGCCAGTGCGCAGGCTGTCATCGCGGTTTTGAAGGTAAAGTCGGGGATCTCTCCGGCCGAGAGGTGTAAAAGAGGAGACATCCGCTGTCTCGTTGCCGTACCAATTGTCGGAGCTTCAACGGGTTGCGGACCGTGAATATCAGGCCGGAGGAATGCGCGATTGGCCATTGCTTGTCACGCTAGCAGAGGCGTGTTACAGACGTGTTAAAATAGCCGTGACTTTCCCGCTACGAGCAAAGCTTCTGCGGTTCTTCCCGGTAACGCTTTTAATGCAGCTATGAGCATCGCGCGCAAGGGCGGCAACTTCATTTTCCAAAGGATGGATCGCGCCCTGGTCCGACTCGCAGCCGAGGCGAATCCCGAAGCCGTTCACAGCTTCCGGACCACTAGCCGCCGTTTGGAGACTCTCCTTCTGCGGCTCCTCCCTGCCTGCGATAGGAAACAGAAAAAGCTCTTGAAGCTGCTGGGCCGAATTCGCCGCAGAGCGGGCAGAATTCGCGATCTGGACGTGCAGCTCGCTGCCTTGCGCGGTTTCAAAGTTCCCCAGGAACCCCGCCGCAAGACACATCTGATACAGGAACTCATTGAGCTTCGTGCACAGCACGAGGACAAGCTACGCAAGCTATTGAAGACGCGACATCTTCTTGAAATACGGAAAAGGATTAAACAAGCCTCGCGGACGGTCAAATCTGCGCCTATGCGCGATCCTCTCTCGGTTGCGAAACAGATCCTTTCCTCGGTATCGATTAGCGGCCCGGTGAACGAGGAGGGGCTGCACCGATATCGAATTGCGGTAAAGCACTCGCGTTACGCAGCGGAATTCGCCGTCCAATCCGCTGAAGCCAGGCGGTTCATCGAAGAACTTAAGCTGTTGCAGGATGCGCTCGGCAACTGGCACGATTGGACGATTTTGACCCATACCGCCGCCGAACACCTCGGCGAGGTAAGCCAGTCATCCTTGGTGGCAGCATTGCACAGCGTATCCCGTGTGAAATTCCGGCACGCCTTGGCGGCGCTCTCCACTTCGCTCGCCGGCGCTGAAGCCCCCGCTCCAGCGACTGAGAAACCGGCCGGCAAATTGCAACTCATGCGCGCCAATGCGGCCTAACTTGCCGCCACGGGACTCCCCCCGAGTGACGGCTCAATTCCTGCGATGTAAACTGTGAGCCTTCTACATGCCCACCTTCGCTGCGGTTGATATCGGGTCCAACTCAGTCCGGCTCAAGATTGCGCGATTGCAACGGGGACGCCTGCATCCTCTGCATGAGGACCGCGAGGTTACTCGGCTGGGAGAAGGCGTGTTCAGCTCCGGCTTTCTGAGCCCTGAGGCCATGGCCGATACAGTGAAGGTCTTGCGCAGGTTTCATCGGGCTACGCAGCAGGTGGTGACTGACTTGGTGCGAGTAGTCGCGACCAGCGCCATGCGCGACGCACGCAACTCCCAGGCATTTTTGGAGTGGGTACGCTCGGCAACCGGGTGGCGGGTCGAAATTATTTCCGGGGTGGAAGAAGCTCGGCTGATCCACCTGGGTTTGGTCTCAGGCGCCCGCATCGATCAGTCTCCGACTTTGATGTTAGATCTGGGGGGCGGCAGTTGTGAGTTGACCGTGTCGCAGGGCGGGCACATCCGCGATGCCGTGAGCCTTCCATTGGGCGCGGTTCGCCTGACCAACGAATTCCTGCGCCACGATCCTCCCCGCAAAGGGGAGCTGACGCGTTTGGGTGGTTTTATCGCTCGCGAAGTGAATAAGGTGGTCGGTCGGATTACCGCGGCGAAGATCACGAATGTAATTGCCACCTCAGGCACGGCCGCATCCCTGGCTGCGGTGGCCACGCATCTGACGCGAAGCAAGACTCGGCAGCGCCATGTCGTTTCGCGCGCCGACATGGCACGCATCGCTAAACGCATCGCGCGTCTGCCGCTAGCAGAGAGGCGAAAAATTGAGGGCATCGGGCCGCGGAGGGCAGAAATCATCATTGCGGGAGCCACGGTATATCACGAATTGCTCGACAGGTTGCACCTGAAAGGGTTTCGCTATTCTCCCCTGGGACTGCGCGACGGCATTCTCGCGCAAATGGCTGCCGACTACGATCGCACCACGCGTTCCGGGCGGCAGATCGAATCCGAGCGAGGGGACTCCATCCTGCACGCGCTTGCGCATTATCGCGTCGATGCCAAGCACGCGGTGGATGTGCGAGACTCTGCCACACTGCTGTTCACCGCCTTGCGCTCGTTACACCGTCTCCCTGCCGAATACCGGGAATGGCTGACGGCCGCCGCCATGCTTTATGAAGTGGGAGACTTCGTGAACCGAAATGGACGGCACCGGCACACTCACTACATCATTGCCAATTCCGAAATTCTTGGATTCACTCCCCAGCAGCGACGAATCATCGCCGCTATTGCTCGTTATCTGGGCAAATCCAAGCCCGCTGTGGACGACGGCCCCATGAAGCTGGTGGATAGCGCCGACCGTGCCAATGTGGAGAAAGCAATTGTGTTGTTGCGTCTCGCTCGTGCTTTGAATCTGGGGCGCAGCCGCGCAGTCGAAAAGGTGCGCATCGCGGTACGCGAGGCTGAGGTCAAATTCACCATGATCCCGCGCCGGCGCATGGGCGTGGACCTGGAACAGTGGGCGGTAGAGAAAGAACGCGACTACTTCCGCGAAGTGTTCGGGCGGGAACTTTCAACCGCAGCTTCGTAAAGGGTGCGAACCGCCTTCGGCGTCAGGCACCACTGTAGAGTTCCGGCCGTCCGGCGCATTTCCACCTTGGCAACTGCACCCTTTTTCAGTTCCACCGACGCTTCGCATCCAGAGTCGCTGATCATCGAACCGAGAAACTGGCTCAAATTGGGATTGTGGCCGACCACCATCAAGGCTTCCAAACGCGAATACTTGTCCAGCAGTTTACGAAAATCCGCAAGTCCGGCACCGGGACGAAGGGCAGCATCAAGCTGCAACTTACCCTCGTAGCCGAGCTCATTGCCGACCAGAGACGCGGTTTGCGTGGCGCGCTTCAGAGGACTGGAAACAATCGCGTCCACTTGAACGTTCAGTGCCGCCATGGCGCGGCCCACGTACCCGCACTGCTCGATGCCTTCTTTGTCCAGAGCCCGCTTCTCATCTTTTTTCGGATTGGCCACGTGTTCGCCCGCGCTCGCGTGCCGTAAGAAATAAAGAATCATGGCGGATTATCGTTCCCTTCCAGCAGTTACTTTACGCCTTCGCGGCGTAACCGGCGCTGGCAGAGCGACAGGCGCCTTCCCTTCCGCGACGCTCATGAGAAAATCCTGCGCGCTGAATGCGGCCGTACCGGTGGGCATTCTTCTATTTCGCGTGCCGTGCATCGGCTGCCAGGCACGGACATAGGTTTCATCTTTGAGCAAGATTCGAGCTTTGCGGTTGTCGGCCAAATAGGCATCGAGGATTTCGTGCCGTACCCGCTGTCGCAGCATCTCATCGCGGATCGGAACCAGCACCTCCACCCGTTCATAAAGATTTCGAGGCATCCAGTCAGCGCTGCCGATGTAGATTTCTTCCTCCCCGCTATTCGCGAAGTAGTAAATGCGGCTGTGCTCCAGAAATCGCCCCACGATGCTTCGCACCCGGATGTTCTCACTGACCCCTCGCACCCCAGGTCGCAGTGCGCAGATCCCTCGGACAATCAAATCGATTTGTACTCCGGCCTGCGATGCACGGTACAACGCCTGAATGATGTTCTTATCCAGCAGCGCATTCATTTTGGCGATGATGCGCGCCGGATCGCCTCGACGCGCATGCTCCGCCTCACGCTCAATCAACGCTATACATTTCTCCGCAAGATCGAGAGGAGCGACAAGCAGGGGATCGTAATTCTGATTTTCGGCGTAGGCAGTCAGAAAGCTGAACACGTCATGCACCGCCCGGGTCACTTGCGGATTCGCCGTGAACAAGCTCAAGTCGGTGTAAATCCGAGCCGTGTTGGCGTTGTAGTTGCCGGTCCCGATGTGCGCATAGCTCCGCGGCACTCCATCGGAATCACGCCGGACCAGCAAGGAAAGCTTGCAATGCGTTTTCAGGCCCACCAATCCATGAAAGACCTGAACGCCCGCATCTTCCAGGTCGCGTGCCCAGCGGATGTTTGAGGCTTCATCAAAGCGCGCCTTCAACTCCACCACCGCGGTCACTTCCTTGCGCGACGCGGCGTCGATCAGCGACGGCACAATTAACGAGTGCTCACTCGTGCGATACAGCGTCTGCTTGATGGAGAGGACGTTCTCGTCCTCTGCTGCCGATTCGATAAACGACACGACAGCATCGTAAGAATCAAATGGATGATGAAGCAGAATGTCATGTGCGCGCAACTCTTCAAAGAAATCTTTCGACTTTGAGGTGAGGCGAATTTCGCGCGGGACAAAGGTACGGTACTTGAGATCAGGACGGTTCACCTGCTCATACACATTGAACAGTCTGACAAGGTTCACCGGACCATTCACAGGAAAGACCTGCCAGGGGTCCAGCTCAAACACAGTGCGCAGGCGGTCGATGATTTCGGGATCAGCATCGGCCTCAATCTCCATCCGGACCGCGTCCCCTTTGCGCCGGTTATGCAGTTCGGTACGCACGGATTCAAGCAGGCTGCGAGCCTCTTCTTCTGCCAGATAAAGATTGCTGTTGCGGGTGACGCGAAACGGCGCCGAGGACACAATATCGTAGCCGTGGTACATGCGAACCGCATGATGCGCAACCAGATCCGCTAAAAAAATAAAGTCGGCTGTGCCTTCCGACGGAAGCCTCACCAGGCGGGGCAGAGCGCGCGGAACCGCAACCACTCCTGTATAAGTCAGGGCCGAGCGGCGCCGCCGCCGCAACAGGAAACACAGGCACAGCGCTTTATTGATTACCCGAGGGAAAGGATGCGCCGGGTCAACCGTCACGGGCGTGAGCAGAGGGTCGAGTTCCCGCTCAGAGTATTCGTCGACGAAGCGCATCGCTTCCGCCCCGAGCTCATGCAAACCCAGCACGCGAATTCCCTGCTCAGCCAGCGCCGGACGCAGCCCATCATTCCAGCAGCCATACTGGTCGTCCACGAACTCATGTGTGAGCTTGCTCAGGATGTCGCGCTTTGCCGAAAGAGTGAGCCCGTCGGGACCGGCTTCATTGTAACCATCCTCAATCTGCTGCATTACCGCAGCAATGCGCACTTCAAAAAATTCGTCGAGATTGCTCGCGGAGATCGACAAGAATTTCAGTCGCTCGAGCAACGGATTGCCCTCATCCGCGGCTTCCTCGAGCACACGCCGGTTAAACGCGAGCCAGGAAATGTCGCGATTGAGAAAATACTTGGGATCATCTAGCGAGATGCGCGCCATGGTTGCAAGTTGGTTTTACTGCAGGTGAACTCTATTCCGGACCTGCGAATACGGGACAGCCAGTATAGAACATCGCTATTGCGCCTGCGCGTGGAGTGCAATTTGCCTCGGCTGTCTTCCCCGTGGTGCAAAAGAAAAACGGCACTAGGCGCAGGCCCGGTGCCGTTACGATTGAAAGCCATTCAGCTTATGGCAAGTAGTAGCGGAATGAGGTCCAAACCATGTTATCCACGCCCTTGGGCGAGATGCTAGGTCCAGTAGTGCCGTTGCTCCCGGACCAACCAAGCCGCTCAAAGTAGGAGTACTCAATTCCCCAGCGAAGTCCGCCCTTGGGTCCCTGGACGATCCTATGCCAGAAGCCAAGGGTTCCCTCCGCGATGAGACGCGTGTCTCCGGCGCAAGTACCGCCACCTGAAGGAATCAGCTGGCTGGCCGGTGCATTTTCCGTGTTGCAGCCCGAGTTATTGGCAAAACGCGAGCCGTATCCGCCGATTTGGTTTACTTTGATCGCCGTGGTGGTGGTGCCGGGAATAGCGGTACTCGTCGCTGTGGCGGGGATCCCCGGAGTCTTGACGACGGCAATACTGTTATATCCCTGATATGCCGTGCGCCAGCCGTATTCCCCACCAAAGTAGGCGTAAATATCGAGTTTCGGGGTGGCATGGAATTCCAATTCCCCGAGTGCGTGGGCCGTTCGAATCAGCGCTTGCGTGCCATCCGGACGCAGGGTCAGATCCGCTATCTGGGCAGACCCGTATCGGCCGATGCCGTCTCCAGCAGCACCCTGGATAGCAAAATCCAACTTCTTTGCAATCACGGAAACGCGTATGTTTGCGCCGATCCCACCGCCGCTTCGTGTGTCGTTGAACGCTCCGACTGAACTTGGCGCAGTGGAACCATCTATGCCGCAAGCAATGGTCAGAGGGGTTGTCGGGGCGACCGTATCTTTCGTATTCGTGCCAACGACTCCACAGGGATACACTCTGTTGCGAAACCTGCTGAAGATGCCAAACACTTCGTAATGACCCCAGCCTGGATCCGCGGCTGCCTTCACGATAATGTCAGGCGTTTTGTTAAAGGAATATCCTGTAGTGTCGACGAAGTTGAACAATCCTCCACCGCTGCCGGGAGCAAAGACGAAAGCATTCCCTGTGGTGGTAACCGTGGCTTTGCTCAGGTCTGTTGTGGTAACTGCGGAAAAACCTCGTCCACCGATGGTTGCCTGTGGTGCTTCCACGGATAGGCCGAGAGCAAACTTTCCGCCGAAGTCCTTCACCACCCGGAAGCCATACTGCCGCGCCCAGTTGAAGCCCACCTGGTATTGCGGGTCGATGTTCATAGGAAGCACTTCTGTTCGGTTTGTGATCCCTTTTTTATTTTCCGTCGCCAGACTCCACTGCTGACCGCCTGTAATAATCCACCCGCTATCAAAAGCGGCTTGCCCGTAAAGAACCCGCTGGCGAAACACATAGCTATTGCTTTGCCGGTTGTTGGAAGTCACGCCGGTGCCAAGAAAATCACCTTCCCAATATCCGGTGAGCTTGGCGGTACCTACTTTGCTTTCTGCAAGCAGGGAAAGGCGGCTCTGACGAGCCGTCAAATTACTCTCACCAATACGACTCAGAGCATTTCCCGGGTAGGGAATGCTGTTGAAAGGAGTGTTGATGCCGGAAGCAATGCCCCGTTGCCGCGTAACCGTTTCTGCCGCGATGAAACCGCCCGGAGTGAGGGTGACTCCTTTGTAATGGATGGCCGTTGGGCTTTCCGTTGCAGTCTTTACAGACTTCTGCATCTCCTGGATCGTCGAAGCCGTGTTGACGTTGTTCGTCTGTATATCAGCTAGATTATTTTTCAGCTCGGTGACAGATTGTTGCTGCTGGGTTGCGGCAGATTGAGCCGCATCCGCCTTGCTGGTTGCGTCCATGGCCGCAGACTGCGCTTGCTGCACCGCCTGATCTTTCTGCCGAAGCTGATCGCGCAGTTCCTGGAGTTGCTGCTGCTGCTGGGTCAGCGCCGCCTGCTGTGCCGCAATCGCATCCTTCAGCGGCTGAACATCCGCCGCAGTGATTGGCGCCGCTTGCTTCTTTTTTGATTTCGGCGCAGTGCTGGTTTGTCCAACCAGTGCTGTCGCCAGCATCACGACTGCGCACAACGTCCAAGCAGACTTCATTCGTGCTCTCCTTTATCCGCAATACTGGGAATAGTTCGGCTCGTATTGTTACTTCACTTGCTTGATGGCTTCTTTCACCTTAGCCACTACGTTTTCCGGAAGCGGCGCGTAGGACAGCGAGGCCGTCATCCTCTGTCCGTCGCTCACCATCCAATTCAGGAAATCGGCCAGGATCTTTCCCCTTGCAGGATCCTTCGCTTGGACCGGGACCAAAAGCCAGGTGAAACTTGAGATGGGATAGGCGTCTTTTCCGGGAGCGTTCGTGATGGAAACGCGGAAATCAGCGGGCATTTTGGTGACCGAACCTGCCGCCGCTGTCACACTGGCCAGTGATGCTTTCACGAACTCGCCAGCAGAGTTTCTGACGCTCCCGTAAGCGATCTTGTTTTGGATGGCATAAATCAGTTCCACATAACCCAGGGTGCCGGGAAGCTGTCGAATGGAGCCGGCAACGCCTTCGTTGCCCTTCCCCCCGAGTCCCTTTGGCCAGTTGACCGATGTGCCGGCACCAACCTGACTCTTCCACTCGGGGCTGATTTTCGAGAGATAGTCCGTCCAGATGAAAGTGGTGCCGCTCCCGTCAGAACGGTGCACCACAATGATTTCCTGGTTTGGCAACTTTACATCTGGATTGGCTTTTGCAATCGCCGGATCATTCCAATTGTTGATGTGTCCCAGGAAAATGCCCGCCAAGATCTCAGGAGTGAACTTGAGTTCGGCGTTCACGCCGGGAATGTTGTAAGCCGGTACATCGGCTCCGAGGACAGTCGGAATATTAAGAACTTTCGTATTCAATTTGGTCTGAGCGGCTTTGAGTTGATCATCCGTCATGGGCATGTCGCTGGCCCCGAAGTCGACCGTTGCCTCCGTGATCTGGCGAATGCCGCCTCCGCTACCGATGGATTGATAATTGACCTGAACGTCAGAGTGAAGCTTGTGATATTCACTGAACCATTTCTGGTAGATCGGGTTGGGAAAGGTGGCGCCTGCTCCGTTCAGCGTGGTCTGCCCCACTGCCGGCAGGGCCAGAGTCGCACACACCAACAGCAGCACGAGTTTGCGCATTACCTGGAATTCCTCCTTGGAATGTATGTCCACGTTCTATCGGCGGCGTGTTACAGGACTGTTACAGAGGAGTGAATTTCTGATGAATGGCTGCTTGTAGGCTCTGGAAAACGCGGACAGTTAATGGGTAGCTTGCAGTCGCGCAATCTCGCGCGGAAACAAAGTATTCCCCGGAAATTCCCGCTGCAATCCGGCAAGGAGGTGGAGGGCGCGAGTTTTGTCCTTTTCGCGCACGTATGCGATCGCAAGCAGGATCCGAGCAAACGGAGCGAGATAATGTCCATGCTCGGCAGTGGTCTGAAGATCGCTGATACCGCTCTGCTTGTCGGCCGCAAACCCTCCCATGCGCAGAAACCAGCGAACTGGAGCAGCCATGCTGCCGATCACGTACTTGCTGAATCCTGTCGCGAGTAGCGCATCGTAGCAGTCGTGGCACACGGCGAGCAGTTGTTGCGCCGATGCGGAAGCCTGTTTGGTGAAGTGCAGCGAAGCCAGGTTGCGCTTTTCGATCAGGGCTGCGTAGTCGGCTTGCAAGCCGGAACACAGCGTAAGAGCAAATAAAGCATCGCGGTCCTTCGAGTCTTTTTCCAGTCTCGCCTGTGCCAGCTTTTCTGCTCGCGCGATCGCAGACTGGAACCGCTCCCGCAGCTTAGGATCAGAATCCAGTTTCGCTCTCTTCTCGAACTTGTCGTCATTCTCATAAAACTGCGCTTCGAGAACTCCGAGGCGATTGAACTCCGAAAAGAGAAAGCCGGCGGCCTCGCTGACCGGGCCAACCGGATCATCTGGATGCTGCTTTTGCCAAAGCGAGAAATCCTCTTGTGCGCCCGAGAAGTCGAGGTTGTAGAGTCCCGCAAATCCCTGGTCAAGCGGCGATGGTGCTGAGGTCCTGGCGCCGTCTTCGGCAACGCACATGAGACTCAGCAGACAGACACTGCAGCATATTGTGACTGCAATCCTCATCCGCGCATCCAAAACCTACTTGCTGCTCTCTCGCGTAACCCTTCCCTGCTTTATTATCTTTGCTCGGCCCGGTGCAATACTGATTGAGGCTACCTACATTTGATGCCGCTGCGGAAGAAATCCATAGCCTTAGATGTAAAACATTTGTCACGGAGAACTGCTGACCTTCCCTTGCAAGGGATGCTCGCCGCATGAATGATTCCACCACTCGCTATGCACCCGGCTGGCCCGGTATCCCTCCGCGCTGGACCTCGAGCGCAAAAACTGGCGCAGGCACCGCACTGAACCAGCACAGCAGAGTCTGGTTCACGACCAGTCATGGAATCCTCAACGAAGTGTACTTCCCCCGTGTGGATCAGGCTTGTACTCGGGATATGGGCTTTATCGTGACCAACGGCAGGGATTTTTTCTCGGAAGAGAAGCGGCATTGCTCGTTCGAAAACCGGCCCGTCGAACCAGGCGTTCCGGTCTTTCAACTACTCAACACTGACAATTCCGGACGTTATCGAATTCATAAGGAAGTCCTTTGCGACCCCTACCGCAACGTCGTTCTCCAGAAAGTGCGTCTCGAAGTGATGCAGGGGAAATTAGCGGACTATCGATTGTTCGCCTTGTTGTCGCCGCACCTCGCCAACTGTGGATACGGAAACACGGGATGGATAGGGGACTACAAGGGTTTTCCCATGTTCCTGGCGGAACACGCAGGAGTGAACCTCAGCTTGGCTTCGTCTGCTCCGTGGAAAAAAATGTCGGTCGGCTTTGTGGGTGCTTCCGACGGATGGCAGGACCTTTCGCAGCATTTCCAAATGAAATGGGAGTACACGCGCGCCGAAAACGGAAACATTGCCTTTACCGGCGAAATCGACCTCGCCGAATGCAATGGCGAGTTCGTCCTGGCGCTCGGATTTGGTTCGATCTGGACCGAAGCGGGCCAGCAGTCCCGCTCGAGTCTTTTTGAGGACTATGGCGATCTTCGCGCACATTACATCTCGCAATGGAAGACTTGGCAGACGAAGCTTCTGCCTCTCGATCATCCTTTGCGGCAGAATGATCTTTATCGCGCCTCCACCGCGGTTCTTCGAACGCATGAATCGAAAGACTTCCTGGGCGGCATCATTGCGAGCCTGTCGATTCCATGGGGCTTCAACAAGGGCGATGAGGATCTTGGCGGGTATCATCTCGTCTGGCCGCGCGATCTGGTTGAAACTGCTGGGGCACTCCTCGCTGCTGGAGCTACCAGCGATGCCGCACGAGTCCTGCGCTACTTGGAAGCCACTCAGGAAGCCGATGGCAATTGGGCCCAGAATCTTTGGCTCGACGGCCGCGCTTACTGGACCGGCATCCAGATGGATGAAACTGCCTTTCCCGTGCTGCTGGTCGATTTAATGCGGCGGGAAGCCCCTTGTGCTCTGGGAAGACTTGACCGCTGGTGGCCGATGGTTCGCAAGGCTGTCAGCTTCATCATTCGGAATGGCCCGGTAACACAGCAGGATCGCTGGGAGGAAGACGCAGGATATTCGCCCTTCACCTTAGCTGCCGAAATCTCGGCTCTACTCGCTGCAGCAGATATCGCGGATCTCACAGGCCACGGCGAGCAGGCTCAAATCATGCGGGATACCGCCGACGCATGGAACGACAACATTGAACGTTGGACCTACGCCGCGGGCAGCGACTTGGCACAACAACTTGGAGTTGCCGGATATTACGTTCGCATTGCACCGCCCGATACCACCGACGGCGCAGCATCACCAACGCAGGGTTTTGTTCCCATAAAGAATCGTCCACCGGGGCAGGACGGCGAGCGCGCCTATCACATTATCAGTCCCGATGCGCTCGCCGTGGTTCGCTTCGGACTGCGCGCACCTGACGATCCCCGCATCCTGAACACGTTGCGCGCGATTGATGCGCTGCTTGCGGTCGAACTTCCGCAGGGGCCCTGCTGGTACCGCTACAACGGCGATGGCTATGGCGAGCACAAGGATGGTTCGGCTTTCGACGGTGTAGGCATCGGGCGGGCATGGCCGCTATTGGCGGGAGAGCGCGCACATTATGCCCTCGCCGCCGGTCATCGCGATGAAGCTGAGGCTCTGCTTACAGTAATGGAAAATTCCACCATTGGGCATAGTCACCTTCTCCCAGAACAAGTATGGGACGCCGCCGATATTCCAGCCCTGGAACTCTTCCGTGGCAAGCCATCTGGCTCGGCTTGTCCGCTGGTGTGGGCACATTCCGAATACATCAAGCTGCGCCGTTCCATTCGCGACAGTAAGGTGTTTGATCAGCCTCCGCAAACCGTGCAGCGCTACCTGGTGGAGAAACGTGTGAGACAGATTTTCGGCTGGAGATTCAATAACAAGACACGCAGCATTCCCCGGAACAAAACCTTGCGCATCGTGCTCCTTTCCCCCGCAAAGGTGCATTGGAGTATCGACAACTGGAATACGCAGCATGACACCGACACTCGCGATACGGGTCTGGGCACCTACATCCTCGACCTGCCAACGGCTTCGCTGCCGATCGGAGGACAAGCCGTGTTCACGTTTTTCTGGCCTGACCAGAATCGTTGGGAGGGCAAGGATTATCGAGTCACGATCGAGACGAACCAATGATCGCGCACCCTCGCAAAAGGCTGCACTATTTTCCGATCACGCGTGACAGGAGTTGCTGCTGCGGGCCATGCTGCAAGAACTGAAGTGTTGAATTAGGATTCGAATCGTGCAACATCACCAAAAAAGCACGAGTCCGCTTTCATCTGACGGCGTAAGTATTAAGCCTCGACGCTCGTGTAGCACAGCTCAACCACAGTGCAATCATCACTGAGGGGATTGCCCGCACAGAACTCGGTCACAGCAGAAAAGATTCCTTCCAATGTCGGAGACTTGGAAGCCGCAGCTTCCAGCCGGAAATCTTCAAAGAAATCGCCCATTGCGTTTTCCGCTTCCGTGACGCCGTCCGTAACGATAATGAACCGGTCACCCGACTTCATTTGGCAGGTAGAGCTGTCGAAAGTGGCATCTGACAGCAATCCCACTGGCACATTGCCGTGCGGAGGGCGAATCACTTCTCCGCCGCAGACCAGCAAGGGCGGAACGTGCCCGCAGTTCACGTATTCGAGTTCGCCATCGCGCCGCAGGCGCGCCAGCAGAACCGTGGCGTATTTTTCGCCCATCAACTTATCGGTACAGTAACGGTTGATCGCGGTCACGACCTCGAGCAGCGGCATTCCCGCTGTTAAATGCGAATAGATCATTCCCTGCAGCGTGGAAGCCAGCAAAGCCGCGGAAACACCTTTGCCGCTCACGTCCGCCAGCACGACGGCCAAGCCCTCCTTCGTGTTCACCGCATCGTAAAAATCTCCGCCAATTTCTTTGCAGGACAGATTCTTGCCGCGTAGCCGGGCAAATGGCACCTCGGGGATTTTGACCTGCATCAAGCGTTGCTGCATGCTGGCGGCGATGCTTAACTCCTGCTGATACCGCCGCGCTTCCTCTTCGGCCTGCACCAGCCGCGCGTTCTCGATGAGCGACGCAGCTTCTGTCGCAATCGCATGCAGAATGTCCTGTCCTACACCGGTGATATCGCGCGATGCAAATCTGGAATCCACGTACAGCACGCCCATGGCTTGCGCCGATGCCGCCGCCGGTGTTTGCGCATCGCGTGTCGCATGCACCTGCAGCTTGCGCAATGGAATACAGACCACTGTGCGCAGATCGTAGGCCACAATGCTCTGCCGCCCTGCCAGGTCGAGAGACTGGCTCGTATCCGTCAACAAAAACTCCAAATTGGAGCGGATTGACTCTTCCAGAATGGAGTGCGAGATCGTTTTGTCATCGAGCAGCGGCTCTTTTTTCGCGTTGCGCCCGGCAGCCAGCCGTAATTTCCCCTCTTCGTCTTTCAGAAAAACATAAGCTCGCTCGGCCTTCGTCAATTGCAGGGTCACATCGAGCATCGTGATGAGAATTTCATCCAGCACCCCTGCCGTGTTCAGCTTGCGCGCGGCCTCCAGAAACAGGCGCAGCGTCTCCAGTTCGGTCGCCTCCGGCTTGGTGCCGATTACCGAGATCTGGCTTAGGAACTCGCGGGCCGTGTTGGATGTCGCATGCGCGGGGTTGAACAAGACATAGGCCGAATCGCGAGCCCCAAATTCCAACCGATCCCCACGCTCCAACTTCTGCCGCTGGATGCGTTCCCCATTCACAAACGTCCCATGTTTGCTGCCCAGATCTTGCAGGAAGAATTCCACGCCTTCTTGCACAATCTGCGCGTGATCGCGGGAAACGCGCGGGTCGGCGATGACCAGATCCTTATCCACCTTCCGTCCCACCGTGAATGGCGTGCGGTTCAGGACAATGTTTTTCTGCTCGCTGCCTTGCACAAAGACTAGAGCCGGAAACACTCCGGAACTGGAGCCATGATGGCTGGGAGGACCAATGGTATTCAGGGCCATGGACGGGTATTTTGCCGGGATCTGCGCCTTCGGGGGAAGGCCGCCGCACACCGGTTCAGCGACGCCTCAAGAGTACTCTGCCCTCGCAGTATCTCGCAAGGAGCCCCGCATCAGCATCTCGCGTGCGCGACATGTCTTTGCGCAATGTCGGACCCGGCGCAGATACTTTTTCTGCTAACAAGAATCAAGGCGAGGATTGAAACCGGAATCATCAGCGTCGCACCCATAGGCACCCGCCATGCCTGCTGCACCGTGCCTAATGGCAACCAGACTAGGGCAATCGCCAAAGTCAGTGAGGCAACCCATGGCCATGCAATCGCCGTTGCGGTGAGCAGGACAAAGAAACGTGACATTCGGTTCGCTTGCCAAACGTCCTGGATTGCTTTAGCGATCAGCATCAAGCAGGGGACCAACAGCACCTGGTTGTACGGCGCAAACATTGGAATGATCACTAAGGTTGTGGCCTGCACCGCGCCGAGCGACCACTGGAATGCGGGGCTCTGCTCCCCTTCACGCCTGAGCCGCCACAGGCAAACCATCAGCACTGTCACAAGGATTGCCGCAGCCACTCGTCCGCCAACCGGAGTCAATGCCACGTCCAGCACTGACCGTCCTCCGCCCGTATATTGGTAGTACGACGAGGTTGCGGCGCGAAACTCGTCAACCCAGCCCGGCAGCAGCAGTTCGCCGCCGCCGATCAAGATCAGCGTGGATATGAGTCCGCTCCATAATAATTTCTGGCGTTCGCGCCAGTTACCCGAAATCCAGATCAGCAGCCACAGGCCCACCAACACGACGAGTTGGGGCTTGATGGTGGCGAAGGACAGCAAAATGCCCGCCAGTACAAGCCGCCGCCGCACCATGGCTGTAAATGAGGCGGCTAACAACGCGGTCACGACCAAAGTCAATTGCTGCAGCTTGAATGCCTGAATGGCCGGAAAAGATCCCACGACCAGAATGATCCAGACCAGTTGCCAACCCAGGGAAATGCGCCACTGCAGTACGTGTAACCATAACGGCACCGACGCCACAATCAGCACAATCAGCAGGAGCAAGAAAATTCTTTGCACCATTGCAAAGGGCATCGCGATCGTCGGAGCCAGGATGAATACGACGTAGAGTGGATATGCGAACGCCTGTTGATCCTTGGGATCATAGGGACGATTGGGATCGAGTGGCCGTCCGTAGTAGCCCGCCTGAATTTCACGCGTGATGTCATTGCCGTACGGATCTCGCCCGCGCAGCAGCAATTCCCTGGCTCCGAGCCAGCGCGGATAAAGGTCGGAAAGGCTTCCGCGTGGGATGCCGCGCTCTCTGGCTTCTGCTTCTTGACGCGGAATCGTGATGTCCTGAACCCAAATCCACACGCTCGCAGCCAGCAGCGCCGATCCGGCAAGTAGAAATAGAGTCTTCAGCATCTCAGGCAACGGGCGCAATCGCATGTCCTTCCTCAACACCCGGGCGCATGCGCTGCAACACCTTCCAAATGGCGAAGAGCCACCAGATAAGAAAAATAGCGATCAGGTTGAATTTCTGCCAGTACATTCCAAGCATGAACCAGAAGGGACTGACGAGCAGGGGAGCGACGGGCAGGAGCAGCGCGACCGCCGTCCGACCGCGCCATTCTCGGATAGAGAAATTAGCGACGGCAGATATGGGCAACACCAGCAAGGCAAGGTCATAGGTGCTGGTGTTGTAGCCGACGAGAACCGAAACGAGAATCGCGCAGCCGAAACTGAGATCGAAGCTCTTGGAAAAGGCCGCATGTTTCAGGCGCGCAACCATCAGCAACAATCCAGTGGATGCAACCACCACCACCGCCCGCAAGAGCCATTGAAGATGGTCCAGTCCCGGCCATCCGCTGACCAACCCCGCCAGACTCGGCAATAACGGCGATGGAGTTCTGCCCAGCCCGGGAACTGACAGCCACCGCCAAAGATAACCCGGGTAGTCCATAGTTGCGCGAACACCGACGGTAGCAAATGAAAGCAATAACAGTGCGGTACCGACTGCGGCAAACCCCATCGCTATTCTCCTGCGCCCCCAGGGCGCGAGAATCAAAACTAGTGGAATCACCAGATGAAACCGAATCAGTCCCGCGCCCAACCAGCATCCGGCGGTAAAATTCTCGCCCTTCTGTATCGCGCGCAGCGCAAGCACAACAAAAAGCAGTAACAGAATTGCATCTTGCCCTTGGAAGAAATTCATGAATATCGGGAAGAAAGCCAATAGCGCCAAAGCAATTTCCCACGTGCGGACTCTTGTTCCGGTCAGCAGAGTACGCCGCAAAATCGCTGCGCTGGCCAGCACAAGAACGAGGTTGAAAAAGTCCCACAAAACGAAGGCCGTGCGGTATTCAAAGAGAGAAAACGGCACGAACAAGGGCGCTTCAAATGGCGGGTGGATGTAGAGCAGTGGTCCCCTTCGAATCTCCGATTTTCCTATCCAGGCTAGCTGCGACTGCGACTGCGCCGCCGGATCATAGATCTCAGACCCTTGTCCCGAGCGGAGCATATGGCCCGCCGTATAGAAAGTGTTAAAGTCCGGATCGCCTCGTGCTATCTCCCTGCGCACTTGCCACATATAGAATGCGTGCAGAGCTACCATGGCAAGACAGAAAACGCGCGTGACCCGTCGATAAGATTTGGTAGAAATCGCCGTTTTCTCTAGGCGGTGCGGTGAAACGAAGGCGATTGTATCGTGCAGAGGCCGGGCTTATCACAGGAAACCGCTGTCTAGGACCGGCGCTCCTCAGGAAGTCGCCAAACATTGACGTAAAGACCATTTTCCGGCCCTAAACGGCCTTTTTTGTCCAGCCGACACCTCGAAAATAGCCGTAAAAGCCGTTTTTCACCCTGTTACTCTCGGTTGCTCCCACACATGCAAGAATTTGTCACATTCCCGCCAGATGCGGGTATGATTACCGTAGTCGGGTGGGTCGCGGGTCGCAAAATAGTCCCAAAACTGAGCTCCCGAAAACCATTCCCCCAATTCAACCGGGTTTAGAGGAGATAAGCATGCTGAACCAGCTTGTGCGCAGACTCTGGTGCGAACAGGAAGGCCAAGATATCGCCGAATACGCTGTCATGCTGGCCGTGATTCTGGTCATCGTTGTCGGCACAATTCGTCTTATCGGGTCCAATGCCAACAACGTGTTTTCCAGTGTCGCTAGCTCCATTCAATAGCGGGATTCCGAACACGGTTGCTTAGGCGTTCGCTGGCAAGGGCGGCTACCGCCCATGCTGTGTCTTCAAGGAAATAGCATGAATCGTACACGTTTGATGATGATCGGGGCCTTGGCGCTCGCGATCGCGTTTCTCACCAGTGTCACCGTTTACAAGAATTTGCAATCAAAAAGCGGCAACTCCGATCCGGGCGTGGAAGTGATGGTTGCGGCCAACGATCTGCAAGTGGGGTCGCGAGTCGAGGAGCACGATATCAAGATCATTCGCATCCCTGCAGTGGACCTTCCTCCCGGCGCCCCGAGGAAGCGTTCCGACGTGATTGGACATGGAGTCATCATCCCGATTTCGAAGGGTGAGTTCATTCTGCCCAACCGTCTCGCGGCGGAGAACGCAGGATCTGGCCTGCCTTCGCTGATTCCCCCGGGAATGCGCGCGGTCTCTGTGCGGGTCAATGACGTGGCCTCGGTGTCCGGGTTCGTCACACCTGGAACCCGGGTGGATGTCCTGGTCACGGCAACTGCCGGAACAGGCGACCAGCAAACCACAACAGTTTTGCAGAATGTTCAGGTGCTCGCCTCGGGGCACACGCTGGAGCGTAGTTCCACGGGGGAGGCGCAGAACACCGCCGTTATCACGCTGCTGGTGACCCCCGAGGATGCTCAGCGCCTTACCCTCGCCACCAACGAAGGCCGCATCCAGTTGGCGCTCCGCAACCCGGTGGACACGAAGCAGGACGAAGTGCTGGCCGCCAACGCCAGAGGTCTGTTCAAAGGGATTGCGCCACCTCCAACCCCGGCTCCGCGAGCGCCGATCCATCGCGCGCCAGCCGTAAAAACTCCGCCGCCTCCGCAGAGTCAATCGGGGGTAAGCGTCGAAGTCTACCAAGGAGATAAGCGGTTGCCAGACGTCAAATTCCCGGATGAGGGCTCAGACACAAAGTGATGAATTCGATTGTGCCAGCTCCCTCGTTGCACACAAGCAAGATTCCCAGGTGCAAGGCAAAGTTCAACGCTTCTCTGTGGGCTGCTGCTGTTTTGCTGCTGTTGGCACTCTCGCCCGCGTGGGCAGAGATGCAGCAGCAGAGTGACCCTTCTTCGCAGCCACAGAATACCGCGCCCCCTACCCAGACCACGACCCTTCCCAATACACAGTCTCAAGGCGCTGCCCCTCTGCGCGTCATGGTGGGGAAGTCGCTGCTGATCAATACGACGGAACGCCTGAAACGAATCTCCGTCACGGATCCGTCAGTTGCCTTCGCCACTGTAATTACGCCCACCCAGATTCTGGTTCACGGCCGAACGCCCGGGGAGGTTTCTCTTCTCATCTGGGATGAACTGGAACGCTCACGCAGCTTCGACCTGCGCGTCGATGTAGACGTCAGCGCCTGCGCGGAAGAAGAACGTAGGGTCTTTCCTGACGAGCAGATCTCGGTGACTCCTTCGCGCGCCGCGATTGTTCTGTCCGGCCATGTCTCCACAGAAGATGTTGCCAAACGTGCGGGAGAACTCGCCAGCGCATACTCGCCAAAAGTGGTCAATGTATTGACGTTTGGCCCGGTCGGGGCGCAAGAGGTTTTGCTGCAGGTCAAGTTTGCCGAAGTGGATCGCAGCGCCCTCACCCAACTGGGAGTGAATTTCATCTCCACTGGCGCAGCCAACACGATTGGCACTGTCACCACAGGCCAGTTTGGCGGGTTCGGACAGCAAACCATCAACCAGAACGGAGTTACGAACGAAAGTATTAATAACGTTCTAAATCTTTTCGTCTTTCGCCCCGACATCAACTTTGGGGCTGTGATCGAGGCTCTGCACACCAAGAATCTGTTGCAAATTCTGGCCGAGCCAAACTTGATCGCCGTGAACGGTAAGGAAGCCAGTTTCCTCGCGGGTGGTCAGTTTCCCTTTCCCATCGTGCAACCGGGGGCAGGCTTCACTGCGGTTACCATCTCCTTCAAGGAGTTCGGGGTGCGCCTGCAGTTCACCCCTGTGATCACGCCCAACGGCAATATCCATTTAAAGGTTGCACCGGAGGTGAGCACGCTGGATTTTGCTAATGCCCTCAGTATCTCCGGTTTCACCGTACCCGCCCTCAGCACGCGAAAGGCGGAAACCGAGTTCGAAGTGCAGGACGGTCAAAGCTTCGTCATCGCAGGCTTGATGGACAATCGCGTCACCGACGTTTACAACAAAATCCCTGGGCTGGGAGATATTCCCATTCTCGGAAATTTCTTCCGCAGCAAGAGTCAGCAGAAGAGCAACTCCGAACTGATGGTCCTGTGTACTGTGCGCCGGGTGAATCCCAGTTCCGAGCCAATCGCAGGGCCCAAGGATCCGAAGTCGTTCCTCGAGAAGGATAAGTTTGACAAGCACGACAAGTAGGTATGAACCCGGACGTACTCGTCCGGACATTTTGAATTGAGCAAAACGAACTCTGTAAAGCCCGCAAGGTTGGTATGGCAGAACTTTCAGTCGTTATCATCGCAACGGACAATGAGCAGCGGGCGATGTTGCAGGTGCTGGTCGATGGTACCAGTGTCGCCCGCACAGCCCAAAGTTGCAGCAGTTTTCCTGTAGCAGCTGCCGATCCTGTAATCCGCCGCGTTCGCGCCGCCAATCCAGATGTCACTCTGGTTGATATCCCGGCCGGGGATGCATCGCAGGCACTTCGCGGCATCGAATTGCTGCATGAGGAAATGCCCGAGACCGCGATTTTTGCTATTGGCAATCTCCATCAGCCGCAGGTGATCGTCAACGCCATGCGGGCAGGAGCCCGTGAATTCATCGAACGTCCTACGAACACCACTGATTTACTGGAAGCTTTTGTGCGGCTTGCCGCTGCCCAGCGACGTGGAAGGCAGGAAGGTCTGCGCGGCAAAGTCTTTTCTGTAATCAATGCAAAGGGCGGCAACGGCGCAACCACGGTGGCTGTCAATCTCGCTCTCGCCCTGCAACACGCCTACGGGCAAACTGCGCTGGTGGACCTGGCCCCCCTCGGACATGCTGCCCTGCACATGAATTTGAAGCCGGTCTTCAACGTCTCTGATGCGACCCGGAATCTGCACCGCATGGACTCTTCCCTGCTTGAGAGTTACATGACTCGTCACAACGCTGGTTTACAACTGCTGGCCGGATCCAATGTTCCCGCTGCCGTTGACCCCTCTACTGCCGACTTCGTGCGGCTTTTCGACATGCTGGTGACCCATTACCGCTATATTGTCGTGGACGCTTCGTCCCGTTTTGACTCGGCCAGCCGTCTCATCGCCAGTTTGTCGGAAACCGTGTTGCTCGTCGCTTGCAGCGATGTGGCGTCGTTGTGGAGCGCTGCTCGTGTGAACCAGTATTTGGCCGAAGGCGGAGGCCGCGAACGCGTGCGCCTGGTACTCAACCGGTTCCGCAAGGTCCCCGGTTTCAGCGAGGCGGAGGCAGAGGCCGCCGTAGGTGCGAAACTGCTCTGGCGTGTCCCCAATCAATATTTCGCGATTTCAAGTGCGATTGACCGCGGCACCCCGGTCATGGATCAGCGAAACTCCGAGATCGCCCGCTGCTTTTCCGGGCTGGCGCAAGAGTTGACGCGCAACGACGTCGAGGTCAAGCGCGCCGCCTGGTCATTGTTCAAATCGGTTTAAGAATTCAGGGCTTTATGGCAAACCTACAGTCGTTCGAGCGTACCGACTACCAGCAGGTCAAAGCTGACCTTCATCGCAAGATCCTCGACCGTCTCGATCTCGAAAAGCTCGGCAGAACCTCCGGCGACTCGGCGCGTGATGAAGTCCTGGTTCTCATCCGGAGCGCAGTGAACGCCGAAGTCGTGCCCTTGAGTTTTGCCGAGCGCGAACGACTCTCGCGGGAAATTCTCGATGAGATTTTTGGACTGGGCCCGCTCGAACAGCTACTCAAAGACACTAATATCTCTGACATTCTGGTCAATCGCTTTGATCGGGTTTACATAGAAAAAGCCGGCAAACTCGAACTCACCAATCTCTCCTTCAAAGACAATGTCCACCTCATGCAGATTATCGAGCGAATTGTCTCGCGAGTAGGGCGGCGCGTGGATGAATCGTCCCCGATGGTCGATGCGCGTTTGGCAGACGGGTCTCGCGTGAACGCGATCATTCCTCCATTGGCTCTCGATGGTCCGTGCCTCTCGATTCGCCGTTTTGGACGAGACCCCGTCAGCGCCCACCAGATGCTCGAGAATCAGACGCTCACCCAGTCCATGCTGGACCTGCTGTCCGCGATGGTCAAAGGCCGCCTCAACATCCTGGTGTCCGGCGGAACTGGTGCAGGTAAAACAACTCTGTTGAATGTACTGTCCGGCTACATCCCCGACTTCGAGCGCGTTGTTACCATTGAAGACGCGGCGGAACTGCAATTGAAGCAGCAGAATATCGTCCGTCTGGAAACCCGCCCACCGAACATCGAAGGCAAAGGGGCTGTCCGTCAGCGGCAACTGGTTATCAACAGCTTGCGTATGCGTCCCGACCGCATCGTGGTCGGCGAGGTGCGTGGAGAAGAAGCATTCGATATGCTCCAGGCCATGAATACGGGGCACGAGGGATCCCTGACTACGGTCCACGCCAACTCCCCGCGCGATGCCATGGCCCGTATCGAAAACATGGTCTCGATGGCGAACCTGAATATTCCGGAACGTGCCGTTCGGCACCAGATCGCGTCCGCGGTTCACGCCGTCGTCCAGATTGCGCGCCTGTCCGATGGCACGCGTAAAGTCATCACTATTTCCGAAGTGACCGGCATGGCCGATGATTCCATTGCCATGCAGGATATCTTTGTCTTCGAGCGAACCGGGGTTGACGAAAGTGGAAAGGTACGAGGTGCGTTCCGCCCGACCGGGCTGCGCCCGCAATTCGCCGATCGTTTGGCTACTTCAGGAGCCCGCTTGAATCCCGCTTTATTCGAAGCAAAGTCTGTGGTGTGAAGTTCGAGGTCTGTTGCTATGTCTCCAGCACTGCTGGCCATTATCGTTTTCGTGGTGGTCGCCGCTGTCGCTTTTGCTCTCGCCTGGGTGGTAAGTCAACGGAACGCCCAAGCCCGCCTCATCAAGGAGCGTCTCGCCAATGAGCGCAAGGCCCCTGAACGTTCCCCCCAAGAGGAACTGGCACTGGTGCGCGATCAGCAATTTAGCGAGATTGCGGCTTTTGATACCATCCTGCGGCGTTCGGCTCGCGTTTCCGAACTGCAGGATATGCTCGCGCAAGGCGAAATTGACCTGCGGGCCGGCAACTTCCTCGCCATCTCCGCCCTATCCGGAGTCTTGCTGGGATTCGCTGCTTTCGTGGTAAGTTCACGGGCAGAAGTAGGCTGGGTCGCGGTCCTGATCGGCACCGTCCTTCCCTATGCATATGCATCGGTGCGACGGAATCGTCGCTTCGAAAAATTCGAGGAACTCTTCCCGGAAGCTATCGACACGCTGGCCCGCGCCGTTCGCGCCGGCCACGCCTTCACTACCGCACTGGAACTCATCACCAATGAAGTATCCGAACCGGTGGCGGGAGAGTTCCGCCAGCTTTTCGAAGAGCAGAAATTCGGCATGCCTGTTCGCGATGCGCTCATGAACCTGACAACGCGCGTGCCGCTGGTTGACGTCAAGTTTTTCGTAACCGCGGTCATGTTGCAGCGCGAGACCGGCGGTAATTTAGCCGAGATTCTCGACAATCTTTCGTACGTCATTCGTGAGAGATTCAAGATCCAGCGCCAGGTGCGCGTGTACACAGCGCAAGGACGCCTGACGATGGCGCTTCTGATGGGCATGCCTCCCATCATCGTTGCTTTGATGCTGATGCTGAATCCCGGATTTATTCACCCGCTCTTCGCAGATCCCATCGGCCATGTTCTGCTGGTTGCGGGAATCACCTTGCAAACCGTCGGCTATTTCGTGATCCGGAAAATTATCAGGATTCAGGTATAGGACCCTATGTCGCCTCTGTTTATGGTTGTAATCATCTTCGTGGCGGTCGCCAGCGCGGTTTTCTTCTTCGGCGCCGCTGTGGTCAGTCCCGGATCCGTTCTTGGAGCTCGTCTGCGCGCTCTCGGCAGCGTGCAGTCCCGACAGCCGGAAAATAAGCCCGCCATTCGCGAGCGCATCGAACAAGCGCTGGATCCGCTCAGCAAAGCGATTCCGCTATCTCCTGCCGACGTCTCTCGCACCCGTCGCTGGCTCATCCAGGCGGGATACCGCGACGCCATTGACGTAAATTACTATTTCGGCGCGCGCGTTCTCGGAGCTGCTCTCGGAGCCGTGGTTATTCTCGGGCTCCAGGGCGTCAGCAATTTTCCCCTCCTAGCCGGGGTCGCCGGATTAGGGTTCTTTCTGCCGCGCTTCATTCTGAAGAGAATGATCAAGCAGAGGCAACTGCGCATTCGTCTCGGCCTGCCCGACGCGCTCGACCTCACAGTCATTTGCGTCGAAGCCGGATTGGCGCTCGACCAAGCCCTCATGCGAGTGGGCCAGGACCTGCATCATGCCCATCCCGATCTGAGTGACGAGTTCCATCTGGTCAATCTCGAGATGCGCGCCGGCAAGCCACGCGCGGAAGCCCTGCGAAACCTGGTGGATCGAACCGGTGTTGACGACATCCGCGCCCTCGTTGGTACACTGATTCAGACTGATCGCTTCGGTACCAGCGTCGCCCAGGCTCTTCGGGTGCATTCCGACTCCCTCCGCACGGAACGCAGGCAACGGGCTGAAGAACAGGCAGCAAAAACCACCATTAAGATGGTTCCTCCACTGGTGATCTTTGTTCTGCCATCGATCATCTTTGTCACCATCGGCCCCGCCGTGATCGAACTGATCCGGCAATTAGGGCCGGTTGCCGGGGGCCGCTAAGCTCACGGCGAAGCGCAAATCGGGATTGGGGCTTCAATGGCAGTTCGTACCACTGGGGGGATAGCTTACAACCGCACGCGCCAGGTGCATCTGGCTACCGATCTCGCGGTGGCCGACACGCACTGGACCCGTCTTCGCGGTCTGCTCGGTCGCGGTCCCGATGACTTTCGTAATGGCTCCGGACTCTGGATCGTCCCCTGCCACGGCGTCCATACTTTGGGCATGGGCTTTCCCATCGACGTGGTGTATCTCGACCGCGATCTTAACGTCATCCACGTCCAGACTGATCTGCAGCCCTGGCGCTTTGCCCCAGTTCGCCGCATGGCCACTTCAGTGCTCGAACTGCCGAGTCGCACAACCGCCGCAACAAAAACCGAAATTGGGGATAAAATTGAAATCACACCCCCCACCCGAGGCGCACTTCCATCGTGAGGCAGACTCTTCAACTCGAGAAAATTGTCGTCATTCGCGAGCCGCGTCACGACATTCCCAAACTGCAGGTCGAATGGTCTTCTCGCTGGCGGGATTTTGTTACCTCCATCAAGCCTGCCTTGTCACGATCGCAAGCTCGTCTGGCTGGCGAGGCTCCCTTCGGGCTGATCCCCTTGCGAATCATGGTTCCCTCCTATGTTGTGGAGGCAGTGGTGATCGTGGCCGCAATTGCGATTCAGGTAAAAATTGAGCAATTGCGCCCGCAGGTCCTGCCGCGTCTGACTAGCCGCGACGTCATCTATTACAGCGGGGACGAACTTCCCCGAACCGAAGACTTGGGCGGCTCCGCAGCTGGAAAGTCCGGAACTGCCGGAGGCGATGACGCTTCCCACCCCACGCAGACGATTAAGGTTTCGCGAGGCTCATCGCTGGTCCCCAAAGTAGTGGATGCGCCGAACGTGAATCTCCCGTCCTCGCAAGACGCAGTCGCCAACCTGCTCGCCGTTCATCCCGATCCTGGACCTCCGCCCGCCGAAGGCATTCGTTCCGCCCGTAACGCGCCGAATCTCGCCGCCAGCATTGTTGCTCCCGCGCCCGATGTCACCCGCGATTACACTCGCAATGGAGTTCAGCTGGACTCGGTAATCTCTCCGGCTCCCGTGATCACTCGCGATCGCACGCTTACCGCGCCGACGCTGAATCCGGCACTGATCGCGCCCGCTCCGGCTGTGGCCAGCAACCATGTTCTGGTCGCGCCCGCCCTGGCTCCATCGGTCATACCTCCGGCTCCTAACGTTGCACGGGATCGCAATGAGGCTGGGTTGACACTCAATACCCAGGTCGTTGCGCCCGCTCCCAATATCGCTCGCGACCAATCACGCTCAGGTCCCGGATTATCTGCAACCGTCATTCCGCCGGCACCCGGCTCGGTCGCTCGGCAGATCACCAGCGCCCCGGTGCAAAGCATGAACCCGGGGGTAATCCCGCCACCCGTTTCCGCCCCGGAGAAGGCGGGTGCTAGAACTTCCCACGTGACGCTGCCCGCGCCATCCATCGTCGCCCCGCCACCCTCGACAGATTTAACGCGCGACATGCGACGCCTGGTCGGGGGAACGGAAGCAGATCCCGGCAAGACCGTGGTACCCCCGCCACCTTCGCAATCCGGCAACGGATCCTTCATGAGCAGCATCATCGGAAAGATTTTTGGCCCGAGCGAAGTCGTCCCACCTCCTCCCTCGGCCACTTCCCAGAGCAGTAACGCTGGGCGCTCCGCACCCTTGGCGGCCAATGTTGTTCCTCCGCCGCCATCAACTACAGCAGACGGAAATCCGCGCGGAACACGCAACGGAACTGGCACTTCGCTTGGCTCAAACGTAGTCGCTCCACCACCATCGGTCGGAGCGAGCGGCGGAACCGGCTCTGCTTCGCGATGGTCGGCACCCCAGATGGGCTCGCCCAATGTAGTTCCTCCGCCACCTGCGCTGGCGGGTGCCGGTGGCGGAAGCGGCGCCACCGCGGGAGGCGCAGGGGTCAACGGCGGCACACTGTTAGCTAACAACGTAGTTCCGCCGCCTCCTTCGGTCGGCGGGGGCTCAGGTGCGAACGGCTCAGGCTCGGGTCGCAGGGGTTCTGGGCTTGGCGCTCCGATGGAAGTTGGCGCGCCAACGTCTCCTGCCAACACCGGCGGCGCAGGCTCAAGTGCTGGAGCAGTCATCTCGACCCAGCCCGGAACAAAGATTGGAGTCCCCGCAAACGGCGGCACAGGATCATTAGCTATGTCGCCCAGTGGCGGAGACAAGTCAGGCATAGGCAGCTCGGGCGGGGGCACAGGAATTTCGCGCGGCAATGGATCCGGAAGCGGCATGGCCGGGAACGCAACCGGCGCGGCAGTTGCGGGCTTAGGCCACGGCTCGGATGTGAATGCACATGGCGGAATATCGCCTTCAAATGGCCCGGGTGGCGCCGGCGGCGCTTCCGCCGGCAGCCCGGCAGTGAAAGGCGTCGACATCAGCGGCGGAAGTGGAATCGTGACGATCGGTAGTTTTGGCTCCGAGACGGGAGCGGGAAGCACGGAACCCGCAGCAAGCCGCCGCACAAAATTGAAGCAGCCTGAAACACTGAACGTGTGGGTAGCCGGAACCGCCGGTTCCGGAGGCGCGTTCGAGCCTTACAAGAATCTGCTCCATGGCGAAAAAGGCACCACGTACGTGGATACGATTGTCGGAACGGTCGTGATGGAATATGCCGATTACTCTGCGGCCGACCACACGTTCCGCGGCGCGCTGTCGCCGCCGAAAACCTTGCGCGCCGATCTGCCAGCCGACATACCGCATGCACGCATGGTCCTCACCTGCACCCTGGATACATCAGGCAACATCAAGAACATCCGCGTGCTGGAATCCGGGCCCGCGGCCATGACCGCTAAAGTATTATCCGCACTTCGCGGTTGGAAATTCCAGCCCGCCATGAGAAACGATCAGCCCGTAGACGTCACCGCAATCCTGGGCTTTGGCGTCAACACTGACGACCGCTTCTAAGTGATTCCTGCGTACGAACAGATAGACCACGGAGCGACAGTCCCTTAGGCTGTCCCGGAAGCAAAGCTCGGCTGTAGCTTGACAACTCTACCCCGGAATCACGAACATGGCTCGCCAAAGGAGACACTCTAGATTTGCCTTGCAATGCGCAAGCGAATTGAAATCGGCGCCCACCCCGGAAAACGCTCAGCTAGTCCTCAACTCCGCCGCAATTCTCTCGGCCTTGCGGAACTGGTCTTCCACGGCATCACACACATCGCCCCGGCGACGAATGTCGTATTTACGTTTCCGATCATCGCGCTCAAAGCTGGGCCCGGCATGCCGATCTCGTTCCTGCTGACCACCATGGTGTGTTTCTTCATAGCCAATACTGTTGCGGAATTCTCCCGTCACCTGCCGTCGAGCGGAGGATATTATTCATTCGCCACGCGAGGCCTCGGGAGCCGTGTCGGATTCATCGCAACCTGGAGCTACTTGATATATGACATTCTGGGCCCAGCTGCATCCAGCGGGTTTCTGGGCTACCTGCTCTCCGATACGCTGCAGAGTAGCTTCGGAATCAATGTGCCCTGGTGGCTGTTTGCAGTCGCGACTTTTGCCGCGATCTGGTTCTTCACCTACTCCGGAGTCCTGTTTTCCCTTCATACCACCGCAGCCCTGGGCGGCGCCGAATTGATGATCATGCTGGCGCTCGCAATCACTTTTCTGATCCATCCTGGCCCCGGTTCCCTCTATGCTGCCCCGCTGCAGCCGTCGTTGGCGCCGCACCACTATCGTGGAATTCTCGCGGGCATGGTATTTTCCATACTCGCGCTCAGCGGCTTTGAAGCGCCTGCTCCTCTAGCGCAAGAAGCGCGACGCCCTGCACGCTTCGTTGCGTTATCGGTCATGCTCTCGCTGCTCGCGATCGGAACCTTTTATGTGTTCGCGTCTTACGCCAGTGCCATCGGATGGGGCACCGGCAACATGGCTGCATTTGCTTCCGACGCCAACCCGTATTACGCGCTAGGCCACAAACTGTGGGGAGCGGCCTGGTGGCTGGTGATTTTGGCGATAATCAACAGTGCCGTTGGAACTGGGTTAGCTTGCACCAATGCCGCGTCCCGGGTGATGTACACCATGGGTCAGACAGGCATCCTCCCTGCTGCCTTCGGAAGAGTACATCCTGTCCACCGGACCCCAACCTTCGCCATCGCATTTTTGCAGTTCTGCGGAATCGTACCAGTCCTTTTAGTTGGCTTGCTGTTGCGACCTGCTGATATCTTCGGCTTTCTCGGAACCATCGCCACATTGGCGGCTATTATCTTGTACTCGATGGCCAACTTTGCACTGACCTCTTACGTCCGGCGCGAACTACCCGAGCACTTCAGCCTTTGGCGGCACGCAATAGTTCCATGGATGGGAACCCTCGCACTTCTGCCCGTTTTGTTTATCACCATCTACCCATTCCCGTCCTGGCCCTATAACATCACGCCGTATTTGTTCTTTGCGATACTCCTCTCCGGTTTCGGGTATATGCGGTGGCTACAGTCGCATGCACCTGAGGCCCTCGATCGGGGAGCAACCATGCTGGTCGGCAACCCTCTCGATGTGATGGGGGATGTGGAATGGGAAGCGCCGGCCAGTCAGTGATGGTCTCGAGTTGCAACCACCGCAATATCTCAAACCGGTTGGTTGCTCCCGCCGCTTTCCCCTTCCTGCCCGCCCCAGCGCGAGCGTACAACGTCACGAAACTTGTCCCGCTCTTCTGGCGTCATTCGGCTGCGCCGACACCCACGCCCGCGGGGCCCGCCGTGTCCCAATCCCCCGAACAAAATGCGGCACAGCAGCAACAGTCCGAGCCCCTGCCAGAATGTGATTGTCCGCCATCCAAACAATCCGGGCAGCAGCCAATTCCATAGCTGCATTACTACTTCGCCGCCAATGAAAATAAAAGCAGCGATAAACACCGGAATCAGAAAGAACCATTTCCTTCTCATATTCGCTCCCTCACTTCCCAAAAAACTGATCGTGAATGCTGCGCAGTCGCTCCCGCAGATGCAGCATTGCGTATCGCTTGCGCGATAGCAGCGTATTGATACTCACGCCGCTTTCCTCCGCCAATTCCCTGAAGCTGCGGCCTTCGACTTCGTGAGCAACGAATACCTCCCGCTGCTCCCTTGGTAATTGACCAAGCGCAAGTTCCAGTTCATGCAGCATCTCTTTGCGCAGGTAAGCTGCTTCCGGACCCGCATCCGGCGATGGCAGCAAGTCTTCGATACGCAGCAGTTCGCCTTCTTCATCAGCCGCTGCCGCGTCACTGAAAGCCTCGGGCTTCTTCTTGCGGAAAAGATCCGTAATGCGATTGCGCGCCACCTGGAAAAGCCATCCGGTGACGTACTCTATGGGCATCAACAGGCGGTTGGCCTCGACCAGTTCGTAGAAGACCTCTTGCAGCAGATCTTCAACGTCCGCTTCGTTGGGCACACGTTTGCGGATGAAATTGCGCAGCCGGGCCCCTTGTTTCGCCACCACTTCCGAGATTCGACGGTCCTGCTCACTCATCAAGACGACGCTCGCCGGTTCATCCATCCCACTTCTGTAGACGAACCAAGGCCGCAAATATTGTATGGAGAGTGTTCCCGGAGGAGCCACAGCGGCTGCAATGAGGCGTCCGTTCACACGTTCTTCGCGGGAGCGGCAGACTCAAGCGAGGGCTGAGAATCTCTTACGCCGAGCGCTTAGTCCTCTCGTTTACAGACTTCACAGGCTGCTTTTCTTTGGAGGCCATTTCCCTGCCGGGCAGCAGTTCACGTAGAGCCTAGTCAATGCGCTCCGCGCTACGTTCGATCGTGTTCACGCGCGTGTTGTGGGGATGTTCCTGGGAGGCATAAAGAATCTGCAGTTCGTTGCGCACAAAATTCATCTCGCGAATCACGCGGAGTTTCTCCGCGAAAAAACGACTCCGCTCATTTCCACGCCCCTGGCTCAATTCATCGCATGTCACAAACAGTCTTGAGTCATTTTTTGAACTGAGAATCGATCTCCACCTGGTATCCGGTCACCATTTTGTTGGTTTCATTCGCCATGCCGACAATGGCCATCAATTCTTTGAACATGGCGTCGGTCATGCCCTTCTTCTGTGCGGAAACTGTGTGCGAGGCGATGCAGTAATGACACTGGTTAGTCACGCTGACTGCCACGTAGATCATCTCTTTGGTGAGTGGATCGAGAGCGCCGGGAGCCATGATCTGCTTGATATCTTCCCATGTACGTTTGAGTGTGACCGGATCGTGCGCTATCGCCTTCCAGAAATTGTTGATCCAGTCGGTCTTGCGAGTTGCCATGATGTCGTCATAAACGGCGCGAACTTCCGCGGATGCATCTTTGTATTCAATGAGACCGAGAGTAGACATGGAATCTCCAGTTGGATCTGACAGGATTCAATCAGCACCACAGAGACAGGGATAGAACGTAGCGTGAGGCTTTCTCTGCGTGTCGATGACTCTGTACTGAAAACTATGGTAGTTGGCCACTGAGCAGCGTTTCCAGCTTGCCCGCAGGGACGCGGACCCCCACGTAGAAATGGCCGAACAGCGCATACACAGCGCTGACGTGGTCGAACCGCATCTCGTAAATCAGCTTCTTGAAGACCAGCGGATCATCCGCGAACAGATCGACGCCCCATTCCCAATCGTCGAATCCGATCGAGCCGCTGATAATCTGTCTGACCTCGCCCGCGTACCGCCGGCCCACCAATCCGTGATCATTCATCTGCCGCGCCCGCTCTTCGATGGGCAACGTGTACCAGTTCTGCTCTTCCCCCCGTCGCCGGTCCATGGGATAGAAGCACGCGTACCGGTTCGGAGGAATCTCCGGGAACAGCCGTGGGTGCATCGCTTCCTTGTGGCGGTTCAGCTTGCACTCGATCTCTGCCTTCCACTGATCGGAGTGCGGCTCTATTCCTTGATCGGTCAGCTCTTTGTAAATCTTCAGTGTCGAGTCGTAGAGTCCAAGTTCGATGATCGACAGATACGAACTCGTGGGCTCCAGGTAATCGTTGAGGCGCAGGTTCGCCAACTGCAACTCCGCCTGGTTGAGGTCGGCAAACGAACTCCGGAAATGAATCAGCATCAGGTCGCCCTTGTGCCCGATCAGCGAATAGAGCGCCGACTGCCCCGGAGAGTGTACTTCCATTTTCGTCAGCGCATCGGATGCTTCCTGCACAACCGCCTTCTTCTCTGTAGCCGGCAATCCCCGCCACGCTGGCCAGCGCACCCGCATCATTTGGTGCAGTACGCTATAACCTTCCGTAGTCAATGGAACCGCAGGAACTTCAGCCGCGACTTGTGGACGAGGCTGGTGAGTCGTCGTCATGACAAATTCTCCCCCAGGTTCATGAGTAGACCATATTGTACGCGGGCCCGGTTGGGCAATCACGGCAGCGCAAGGACCGTTCTCCCGGAGTTAACTCTTCGTCTTCCGCCCTCTCTGCTGGAGACTGGTAAGCGGTTATTCTCTATGGGGCTGCACTCTCTTCTCAGATGAGCCGAATCCGGGGGGTCACTCGGCGGGATTTGCTGCGCGGCATAGCGGTGAGCGTAGGTACGCTGCCATTTTCGCGCCTTTCCGCTTTGGAAAAACGCCCGCGCTTCCTCGAACCGAAGCGGGTTCGGTATCGTGGCACAGATGATGATCTGCTGGAAGAAATCGTCCGCGCTGCTTTTGACTTTTTCTGGACCGAGGCGGGCCCCAGCGGCCAGGTAAAGGACCGTGCCTTCCTCAACGGCCGCGACACACATACGCTGGCCAGCATTGCTGCAACCGGATTCGGCCTCAGCGGTCTCTGTATCGGACATGCCCGCCGCTACCGCAATCCCGAGGAAATTATCGAACGGGTCAGGCAAACCCTGCGGTTCATCTGGGAAAAACTTCCGCATGAACACGGCTTTTACTACCACTTCGTCGATATCACGAGCGGCGAGCGGCAATGGAGAAGCGAAGTCTCTTCCATCGATACGGCGATTCTGATCTGCGGAGTTCTCACCGCACGCCAGCATTTTCGAGACGCAGAAATCCAGGATCTTGCCACCAGGATTTACCAGCGAGTGGATTGGGACTGGATGCTCAATTGCGGCCACACCATGAGCATGGGATGGAATCCCGAGTCAGGATT
>JBKOUZ010000216.1:0-37466 GCA_046723715.1 Acidobacteriota bacterium
GTAGAACACTATGAAGGGACTGATGCTGTCTACAACGAACCTGTTCTGGCGGAACGACTTCGCGCCCCCCTGGAGGCAGCGCTCGGCAAGGACCACGTCTCGACTGCAGCACCGATTACGCCGTCAGAAGATTTCTCGTTCTTTGTGGAGCAGGGAGTGTCGGGATTTTATTTCAGCCTGGGGGGCGCCGACCCACAAAAGTTTGCGGAAGCAAAGGCCAAGGGCACGCATTTGCCCTCCAACCACTCGGCTTTGTTCGCCCCAGACGTGGATCCGGCGCTGCACACCGGCATTACCGCGGAAGTGGCAGTGTTGCGGTATCTGCTGAACACGCCGCCGAGTGAACTACACAAGCTTGGCTCCGAGCATCCACCCAGTAATTAAGAAGCCGCATCTCTCGACGCGGATTCCGGGGTTATCCGTCAAAAAGCGTCCCTGTTTGTGGGATGGGGATGACGCCTCTGCCGGAATCTGGAATTAAATTCCGCCGCTCGTTCCAGCATCGAGCGTCAACAGATGACTCTGTTCCATTTCGCTCTCGATTGCGGGCGTGTGCACCGTCAATCCAGCCGTCTCACCGCGCCGCCACACCTTGGACAGGTACACGCGATCTCCGTTGCGCACGAACACCAGCTTGGGGCTTGCATGGCCGCCAATTTCGTTCTCCACGCCGGTAGCGACAGCCACATAGAGCTTGCGCTCGAGGTTGTGTACGACCAGAACACCACCCTGGTCGGTACTCTTCGGAACGCCTGTCGCCATCTCGAAGGTGTACGTGCCTGCGGGCAGCACACGATTCCCTACAATGAATTCATATGGAACTGATGCCTGCAGGGTCGCCTTGCGATGAATCTGGGCCTGCGCCTGGTGAGATGTGATTGTGATCATTGCAATGGAAAAAATTAGTAGCGGTAGACCCTTCTTGACCATGTGTCTGCTCCTGGGAGGAATACGGAGCTAGGGAGCAACCTGAATACCAAATGGAGACATATGGCCTACTTATTAATGCGCTGAGAAGAACGGGTTGTGCATTCGCGAGCATTTTCCGGAGAAGTGCCAGATGCCAGCTTCCGAACAAATACCGCCACATTTCTGGCATGAACTTGTGTGTTCCAGTGGGACTACCCATCAACGCGCTCGGGATGCAATCCCGAGTTTCTTCATGCGCAATTGAAGAGTCGATCGTTTGAGACCGAGCAGAGCGGCCGCACCATTGACCCCGGCAACGACCCCATGACACTGCTCGAGAGCCGCGAGAATCTGCTTACGCTCGACTTCTTCCAGCACGCTCCGGATTGGTTGCGTCTCTTCCTTGGGCCTTAGATTTCCAGCTTCCTCCGCGCTCTGCTGAATCGATGGTTTCGAGCCCCGCGTCCTGAGATCGGAGAGCGGTACCTTCAACACCGGGCCGTTGGAAATCAGCACCGCTCGTTCGATCACATTCTGCAGTTCCCGGATGTTTCCCGGCCAAGAATAGTTCACTAAAGCATTCATGGTCTTGGTGGGCACCATTTCAATTTTCTTGTTCACGCGATGAGCAAAAAGCTGGGTGAAATGGCTGACCAGCGTAGGGATGTCATCCCGCCGTTTTCGAAGCGGCGGAATAAAGATGGGAAAGACATTCAGACGGTAATATAAGTCGGCGCGGAATTTCTTTTCATCGACCATCCCTTGCAGATCGGAGTTGGTGGCTGCGATCAGGCGGGCATCCGTGTGCAGCGTGCGGGAATTGCCCAGGCGCTCGAACTCGCGTTCCTGCAGCACGCGCAGCAACTTGGGTTGCAGCTCGAGCGGGATTTCGCCAACTTCGTCCAGAAATATGGTACCGCCGTGCGCCAATTCGAAACGGCCAATTCGTTGCGCCACGGCGCCGGTAAACGCTCCTTTTTCGTGCCCGAACATTTCGCTTTCCAACAGACCCATCGGGATGGCGGCACAATTGAGCTTCACGAAGGCGTGAGAGCGGCGCCTGCTGCGCTCGTGAATTGCACGGGCCATCAATTCTTTTCCAGTGCCTGTTTCTCCCAGCAGCAAGACCGTGGAATCGCTCGGCGCAACGGTTTCGACTTGCCCGAGAACGGCACGGATGGTCGGACTATTGCCGATGATTTCCGCGAAGTTCATTTCGCTGCGGATCTCGGATTCCAGGTACAGCTTTTCTTGTGCGAGTTCGTTCTTGAGATCGGCGATTTCTCCATAAGCGAGTGCGTTATCGACCGCGATCGCAACCTGCTTGGCGATTTGGCTCAGGAAATCGACCTCGTCCGAGGTGAATACAGCATCTCGAACCCGCCCTAGGTCCAATGATCCGAGCGTGCGTCCCCGGCTGATAAGTGGCAGTGAACAAGCCTCCCGCATACCCAATTCACGGAACTCATCGCCCAACGGGAGTTGCTCGATCGCGTCGGCATGCAACAGAACACGCTTCCCCGTGCGGAACGCGATCGCGGGCCCCGATTTCTCATGAAGAAACTGGGGCGAAACCGGACCCCACACGCCCGCGAGCGATTCATACGCATATCCCCGCAGAGCGCCATTCGCGTTGGGATCGGGTAGTGCAACGCCCACAAAGTCGGCTTGCATCACGCGCCGCACATTGGCAGAAATCGCCAGCAACAAATCACGCAGTTGCAAATTAGCGGCGATGCTGTTGTTCACATCGAGCAGCAGTTGCAAACGCTGATTTCGTTGTTCCAGTTCTGACTGCGTTTTGTGCAACGCTTGCGAGTGCAAAGCGTCATCGATGGCCACCGCAATCTGATCGGCCACCAAGGCGAGGAAGCGAACGTCTTCCTCCGAATAGACGCCGGTCTGATCACTGCCGACGGCAAAGGTTCCCAGCCGACCATGTGCGGTGGTCAAAGGAAAGGTCAGATGGGAACGGATCCCGTACTCTTTCAGGATTCCATGCAGGCGCGGAAACCGTGTTTCCTTGTCCACGTCCTGAATCACCAGCGGCTCTTGCCGTTCGTAGACCCAACCGACGGCCGTGCCTTCTGGAGAAAATTCGCTGAAGGGCTCAGCAGGCTGGCCCGGCGCCTCACTGACATGCAGGCGCATGAGATGGCGGTCGTGGTCGTAGAGAAAAACGCGCAGGAAGACGAAATTCACCACCGGACGAAGTTCGTCCGCCAAACTGCGAAACAGTTCCTTTACGTCGCGATGCGCCGCGATGGCGCGAGAGACTCGGCGCAGGGCTTCATACCCCGCCTCGGTGAGAGGCTCCCCTCGGCCGGACTGGAACACGGCATGCATCGCGCCCGTATGTAGCGACAATTCCCTGCTCCTGGAGCGAATGTGGCGATACAACTCATGAAGAACGTCCGCGTGGCGCGAAGCATTGCGACCCGAAGATGCGGGTCGGCCGTTTGCACTTGGATGTCCCCAGGAGCGCAAGAGATGTCCGGCAGAAGGGCATCTGCGCCACCCGCCACAGCCGTCGGTGCAGTCACGGGATAATACAGCGTTCCAGGTAAATCGAAAACTAGTGGAAAGGGCTTAAACCGCAACCGTCACCGAGGTCTCGGTCCGGGTAACCGGACGGTACAGGGTATCGCGCTCAATTGGCACTCGCCCAGCGGCGCGGATGAGTCGTTCCAGTTCCTCCCGGCGCATTCCCTGGGGAGTGGTCGCCCCCGCGTCGTGGTAGATCTTTTCTTCGATCACTGTGCCGTCCATGTCGTCGGCGCCGAAGCGCAGCGAAATCTGCGCGATTTTGGGCGTCATCATCTGCCAATAGGACTTGATATGCGGGAAATTATCGAGCACCAGGCGGCTCACCGCGATCTGCTTGATATCCAGCATCCCGGTCGTCTTGGGTAGATGCTGCAACGGTGTGTTGTCGGGATGAAAGGCCAGCGGGATAAAAGTTTGGAATCCGCCAGTTTCGTCCTGCAACGCCCTCAGCTTCATCAGATGATCGGCCCGGTCTTCGTCATTTTCGACATGACCGTAAAGCATGGTAGCGTTCGATTTAAGCCCAATCTGATGAGCCAGTTTCGCGGTTTCCAGCCATTGATCGCCGTCGATCTTGTGATCGCAAATGATGTGACGCACACGGTCGGCGAAGATTTCCGCTCCCCCGCCGGGCAGTGAATCCACACCGGAGGCTTTCAGGTGCTCAAGCGTTTCGCGAATCGAGAGCTTCGCCCGTCGCGAGAGGTACGCAACTTCCACCATAGTGAATGCCTTAAGATGCACTTGCGGAAAGCGCTGCTTCAACCCGACGCAGAGATCAAGAAAGTATTGAAACGGCAAGTCGGGATGCAATCCGCCGACAATATGAAACTCGGTAACTGCTTCTGAGTACCCGGAGGCCGCAATCTCGAACGCTTCCTCCAGAGCCATGGTGTACGCGCCGGGCGCGTCCTTTTTGCGTCCAAAGGCGCACAACCGGCATGCCGCCACGCAAACATTCGTAGGATTGATATGACGGTTGACGTTGAAATACGCCTTGTTGCCGTGCATGCGCTCCCGAACGAAATTGGCCATCCATCCAAGCGCGAGGATATCTCCGGTGCGGTACAACGCAAGCGCATCCGGCGCATCGAGCCGCCGGCCGGCCACAACTTTGTCGTGGATGGGCACCAGGCGTGGATCATCGGTTTGAAAACGATGAAGTTCGTGCGTACCAGGCATTGCTTTGATGATATCGCAGGAAAGTCCAGATCGGCCATCCCAACCGGTCTTACTTATTGACGACGACCCGGTCCTGGACCTGAGCGTATTCGTCTTCCGTCAGAATGTGCCTGGTCACTAGCTGATGTGTGTTGGCAAAGGGGCGCTCGGCAACGATCCGATCGGCTTGGCGCGCCGTAACCCCTGGAAGCGAGGCGAGATCATCCTTGGGGGCGCGATTTAGATCAATCGATCTCTTGTTGCTGAGGCCGTCTTTGATGCCCTGCGCCACGGCTTTGGTATCACGCTTAATGGCGGCGGTTCCTTCCGCGGTTTTCTGCCGAATTTGATCTGGACTCTGGTTGACGCAAGACGTCCACGTGCCCAAGGCTACGAGCATCAGAGCCGATATCAGACTACGAATTGGCATGGTATTCCGATGCCATTATTCCGAGGACGGTTGGGCAGATAGGCAAATTGCAGCCCACTTCCCTGTTGAAAACTGCATCTAGAAAGGGACGCAATGCGCCCTTCGCTACGCTCAAGTGGAAGGAGAATGGTTCATGAAGAATCTTTTGAATGCCACAGCATTCATCGCTCTGATGTGTGGAGTTTCGCTGGCACAAAGCACGACACCCTCGTCGACCGATGCCGGCACTCCCCCGTCGCAGGCGCAACCGAGTGCGCCACGGGATTCGCCGCAAACCCAAGCCCCGGTGGGGGCGACATCCACCGCACAGGGCCAGACCGCGCACGCCACCCGAATCGCTCCCGGTAGCGTCATTCCCGTGCAGCTGACCAAGACTGTCGATGCAAAAAAAGCGAAAACCGGTGACGAGGTCGTCGCCAAAGTCACCATGGACATGAAGACTCAAAGCGGAGAAGTCCTCGTCCCGAAAGACACAAAGGTGATTGGGCACGTGACGGAAGCACAGCCGCGTAATAAAGAGCAGAAGGAATCCCAACTCGCAATCGCCTTTGATCGTGCTGTGACGAAAGATGGCAATAACATGCAAGTACCAATGTCCATCCAAGCTGTCATTGGCCAGCAGCAAAATCAGAATGATCAATCAAATACACCAGCCGGCAGACAGCAGGCTGCCGGAGTGCCTTCGGGTGCTGCTCCCACCGGAGCGAATGGAGCGAATGGAGCAAGTGGTTCCACAGGCAGATCGTCCGGGATGGCAGGAACACAAGCTCCGACTCCTCCGCCATCTGCCACTGGCGGAGACACTGGAGAGACAGCAGGGGGCAATGGCGGACAGCCTCCGATCACCGCACAGACTCAGGGGGTCATCGGAATTTCCAACCTGACGCTCTCCCCACCTTCCAACGGTGCGCAGGGCTCTGTAATGACGTCAGAAAAGAACAACGTAAAGCTGGAAAGCGGCACGATGCTGCTATTGAAGGTGAATCAGTAAAGCAGGCGGGGTATTCAGCGGCTGCCCGGTCAGCGTCTGTTCAGATGCCGACTCCGGCAGCCGCGACTTTAGCTGGCAGACTCTCTTCTCGGGTGACCGCGCGTAGCAGCCGGTTCCAAAGCAGAACCGAGGGAGCAATCGTCAAGGCGATCATGCTCCACGGGATGATTGGGGAAATCCAGAAGATCTTTACATTGAAGCTAAGCAGGGCCAGCCAGGTGAGCGTGGCGAATGTCCCAAAAACAAACGCGCCGCGGCGGTCACGGTGGCTCGTCGGGATGGAATATGAACTTAGCGCCTGCACGGCCAGCGAAAACGGAAATGCTACGACCAGATCGATGAAGTAATGTTCGCCGGTCCCCAGGGTTGCCAGAACCGTCAGGGCCACATAGATCATGGCGATGACGCGAACCCAACGCGACAATCCCCGCGAATTCCACCACACTAGCAGGACCCAAGTCATGTGCAGGGAAGGAATGGCATTCCGGGCTCCTTCCATGATGACGGGCACTATATTCAGCTGCATGGCATCGGCAGTTGACAAAGGACTCCAGGGAAATGCCGCGCCGAAAAGATGGACAGGTCCGCATGCAGGCAGCATGTTGTAGCAAAGAACCCCGATGGGACCGGTGGCCAGAAACGCAATCATGACTGCCAACGCCTTTCCTTTCTGGCGCCGCAACTGGGAGGCGTACACCACCGCCAGGGGCAAGGGCAGACTGATGTAGATGGCAAGCGAGGCCGTCCGCAGCCACAGATTCTTCAACAGAAATTGTCCGGTCAGAAAGCTGATCTGTACGCGCAGGCTGCTGTCGAATGAATACAAGAACAAATCAAATGTCTTGGGGTGAAGCTTCTCGGTAATATCGAGCAAGGTCGAGGCCGTCCATTCCGATGCCACGAAAAGGACGGCCGGCAAGAATCCGTAGAGCAGCAGCTTGCGATCTTCTGCTTTGGCCCAGATTGTGCGGGTGCCCAGTACCCCCAGGGCGCTCAGCCCTACGAATGAAAAGCCGGACATAAAGAACGGCTTGTAATCCATCACGCGATAATCAAGAACGGCAAGAAAAAGGGCGCCAACAACGACCCATAGCAGGTCAACCCAGGAATGCCGAAGAATGCCCACGACGATCACGGCGCTCGCCAAGGCGAGCGAAAGATAGGCGTTCGCCATGGATTCGTAGTAGAAGCTCCAACTCAGAGACAGCGCGAGAATCGCCGCGAACAGGGCTGCCGTGAGCCCCAGCCTAAAGCCAGATTGCCGGTCTAGAACCGCGTTAGTTTTTTCTGATTTCATGCGGGTGCGACGCCGGTGAAGGCACACGCCGTTCCGCAACCAGTCTATGGGCGCAAGAAAGACGCAGCAACTCGGCGGGGCGAGACGGTGATTACAAAGGTAATTCGAATCGGGATAAGCCCGCTTTATCTTCGCAGGAGTAAATCCGCCGCAACAAAAACGAAGAACAACACCGAAATCACGCCATTCATGGTAAAGAACGCGGCGTTCAGTTTCGAAAGATCATCTGACCTCACCAAAGAATGCTCGTAAACCAGCAGCACAATCACAGCGAGAACACCCATCATCGCCCAGATTCCCAACCCAAAAGAAATCACGAGTGCGATCAGCAGCGTGACCATAATTCCGTGGAACACGCGCGCGATCCACAGCGACGCGGCAATGCCGAAGTAGCGTGGGACCGAATGCAGCCCCGCCTGACAGTCAAATTCATAATCCTGACACGCGTACAGCACGTCGAAGCCTCCCACCCAGAACGTGACCGCTGCGGTCAACAGCAGAATGCGCGCATCCAGCGAGCCGCGCACCGCGATCCATGCGGCTGAGGGTGCAATCCCCAGGGCAAAACCCAACACGAGGTGGGACCATCGCGTGACCCGCTTGGTGTAGGAGTAGAGCAGAAGCACGGCCAAAGCCACCGGAGAAAGCAGCAACGTCAGACGATTCAACTGGCTCGCAGCAACAATGAAGACAACACTGGAAACTATAACGAAGGTGGCGACGAAGGCAGGGGAAAGAGTTCCAGAGGGCAACGCGCGGGTGCTGGTGCGAGGATTCGCGGCATCGATGGCAGCATCTGCCCAACGATTGAAGGCCATTGCCGCCGACCTGGCGGCCACCATGGCGACAATGATCCACGCCAGTTGACGCACAGGCGGGAAGCCGCGCGCCGCCAGCATCGCGCCGCACAATGCAAACGGCAGTGCAAAAATGGAGTGCTCCCATTTGATCATTTCCAGAGTCACGCGCAGATTGCGGAGCACCGCCACGGCTCTGATTGTAATTTAGGCGAGAGACTTATTTCTTTGGCACCAGCGGCACGAAGCGGCACATCTCCCGCAAGGTCGTCTTCGGCTGCCCATTCCGTTTCTCAATGAGATGCAACTGCTGCGAATCGTCGCAACCAACAGGAATCATCAACCGCCCACCTTCAGCAAGTTGTTCGACCAGTTCAAGAGGCAGTTTTGATGCGGCGGCTGACACAAGAATTGCGTCGTAAGGAGCGCATTCCGCAAAGCCCCGAGTGCCATCTCCGACTACAACTGTTGCTTTGCTGTAACCCAGGCGTGATAGCAACTCGCGAGCCGCACTCGCGAGCGTGGCATGGCGCTCAATGGAGATCACTTCACCCGTGAGTTCGGCCAGCAAGGCGGTGACGTAGCCCGATCCCGTCCCGATTTCCAGCACTCTATCGCTTGCCTTCAGAGCCAAAGCCTGCAGCATAATCGCCACAATGTAGGGCTGGGAGATGGTCTGCCCTTCCGCAATGGGGAGTGGGTGATCTTCATAGGCCTGGTCGCGGTATCGCTCCGGAGCAAATTCGTGGCGCGGCACTCGCGCCATGGCATCCAGCACGCGTTGATCGGTGATGCCACGAGATCGCAATTGGGCATTCACCATGCGCTCCTGCAAGGTCGAATAAGGAGAAGAGTCGGATGGGAAAGACATAGAACGAGGGAAGCCGTAGTCCCAAAGACATTCTATTTCTTCCGGCGTCGAATACGCACATCGAAGCTGACCACACCGTTCTGATCGCGCGTGCCTACAATCGACATATTCCGGTTGATGTAATACTCGCCCTCGATGATCTGCTGTGAGCTCTGAGACACATTCGTGCTGTAGGTGAGAGAGAGATTATTGGCAAACTGTTGCTCGATGGTGACCTGCGGGCCGCGGGCGGTGGGATTGGTCTCGGTGGTCAGCCCTTGGGGATCGATCCTGACTCGGCTGACGCCAAAGAGCTTCTGCATGCGATTGCCCATCGCCTGGTTGATAGCCTCATTGATGATGAGGTTCGTAGCTTCGTCAGTAAATAAGCTCTGCCCCGACTGCTGCTGCAACTGCTCGGACTCCTCGCTGGTTCGGCCCAGAGCCAGCAATGCAATGATGTCGGATTTCGGCAGTGGCGGCTCTGAACGGTAATTGACGCTTAGCCGATCGGGGGTGCCGGTGACGGTCACGTCAAGGTCATAGTTGCGCACGTGTGTCGTGGCCTGGAGGTTGACTTGCGGCTCAATGGCGACTGGATTCGCAAAAGTGATATCTCCGCGCTCCAGGCGGAACTTGATGCCATTAAACGTGGCATCGCCTTCCAGAATGTCGGCCCGTCCCAATACACTTGGCCGCGCAACGGAACCGCGCAGCCGCAAGTCCGCGTCGCCAGAGAGACGCGCAACCGCAGTCTTCATCTGAAGTTCGGGCGCCGTCTGCACCGCAATGTCGAGTTTGACGTTGTACAACGGCGAGTTCGCGGGCGTAATTGACGCTGTCTGACGCGTCTTCTCCAGGTAGGAGCCGAAATCAAATCCCGGCGTGACCGACAGCTTGTTGACCATCACGTCGCCAGAAATCATCGAAGCGGACTTGGTGCCCACCCAGTGCAACTCGGCATTGGCTGTAGAACTTACACCCGGCGGATACCGTAATCGCACATCCTTGCCAACCGCCGTCAGATTGAAATTCAATTGACGGTTGTGATTGGTGACGTCACCTTTCAGGTCAAGATTTCCTCCACCACTGCGCGCCGTAAGCTGCTCGATGTGGATTCGGTCCTGGGTAAAAGTCAGCGTGCCGTTCATTTCGCTTAAGCCACTAGGCAGGCCCGCATACGTAGCTGCCCCGTTCTTGATTTGAATCGTCCCTTGCGGCAGGGGATCGCTGACCGTGCCAACGACGTTCATATGAATCGTCATGACACCTGAAGTGGTGAGATTTTGGTCCAGCGAACCGAACAATTTAAGATCTACCTGACCGTCAGCCGCGAGATCAATGCGCTTCGTTCCCGCAAACTGCACCGACCCCTGCGCGGTTACATCTGTTCCTTCACCGATGAGGTGCAGCGGTTCGATTCGAAGACCCTGCTGCGCGTAAGAGAAGCGCACCGCGCCCTGGTTGTGCAGCTTGGCGTACTCAACATCGACTGCGACATCAGACAAATCGCCGCCTAAGGTCCATTGCGCGGGATACCGCAGCGGACCTCGCAAAGTAACGGTTCCGGCTACAGCCGAGTGTCCAGTTAGCTGCTCACCTATGTAAGCGCGCCAAAGAGGGTCCAGGTCCAGGTGATCCATCTTCGCTGAAATGGTTGCTGGGTAGTCCCCGTGCATTCCAACGTTTCCTTCGAGCAGCAACGTCCCCTGCGGAGATTCGGAGCGGCCGTGCAGCAGCAGTTGACCATTTCTCGTGCTTGCTTCCAGATCCATTGCTCCCGCCATCTCGCGATCGAACATGAGTTCGCGAGCGTGGACGTGAGCGTCGATGACAGGGGTGTCGAGCGTGCCGGAGCCCTGAACTGTAAAGTCCGCGCGGCCTTCGATCGCAACCCGGGAAACCTGGATCTGCCGCACGCGGGAGAGATCGAAATTCTTGCCTACCAGGTCAATACGGAAGCCTCGGGTTGAGGGAGTGTACGCCGCGGTCCCGCTTACGATTCCACCCTCATGCGTCAAATCGATATTACTAAGGGCCGTCTCGGAAACGTCGAGACTCAGGTCGGCGTCGAACCTCTCGATCGGCTCGCCGTAAGCTGAGGCGTTTGCGGCATGGATGTGGCCGTGCGCGTCGGGATGCGCCCGGGTTCCGGCAAGCTGCAAACTCAGATCCGCGGTGCCCGAAACCGGGTAGTCGAATCCCGCGAGGGCGGCCGTCGAGGCCACATCCACGTTATGAAGATTTACTCGTGCAGCGTAGGGACTATTGGCCGTGAAACGTCCTTTCTCCAAGGAGGCATTCACTTCGAAATCTGCACTGGTGTCCCCCCGACGCAGGGAGCCGCCCCGCAACGAGACTTGCCGCGACGAAAACTGGAAGTTCGCAGCTAAGGAGTCCCAGTGAACCTCCTTCTCAGCGGTTCGCGAGGTAGCCGGGACGGTAAACTCGAAATCCTGGGCTACTAGAGTTCCGCTCAAGGTCGGCGAAGAGAATGTTCCACCCGCCACTCCGTTGAAAGTGGCGTCTCCATCTACACGAAATGGCAGATCGGTCGGGCCACCCAGCGCTGCGACCAGAGGACGCCATTCCTCCAGATCGGATGTCGACATCGAAACGCGCAGGTTGGAGGCGGTTGCCAATGTACCGGAAGCCTCGATGCGGGATGCAGCAGTCGTTAAAGTGAACCTGCCCAGTTCGAGCGAGTCACTCGCGCCGTGGTATTTTCCCTGTACGTGCGCGGTTATGGGCAACTCGCGGGGAGCGGTTCGAGCCGGCGGGATTGCGTCCAGCGTGAAGCTGACCTCCGCATTTTGCGGCGCTCCTTTCCACACCGCTTCGAGATTGCCGGCTGCCGCTCCGGCGGGATGGAATCGCCCCAGCGGATGCGCGGGAACATCAATCGCTTTGGCAGCCTCACTCACGGCGATGTCGCGCACGCGAATTCGAACCACTCCGCTTTGGACTCCGGCAACTTTTGGTTTCTCGCCTTTTTTCGCCGGTGGTTTGCCAGCCGAAATCACCGCAATGTCTTCATTCTTCCCTTTCGCATTCTTCGGTAAAGCAACGGAGTGGAGCCAATTGTCGACTTCGGCGTCGCCCGCGAAAGTCCCTGCAAGCAGTCTCCCCTGTAGCTTCGTGAGTTTGATCTGTTGATCTGTGATGACGTAATCAGCACTCGCGCCCACTCTCTTCAAGGCGAATTGATCGTTTTGCCATCCCACGTCCCGCAACTCTGCTGTACCTGAGGTCGTGAAGTCATGCAGCGACCAATGACCATTCCCCCGGAATTCGGCAACTCCCTCCCGGAGGTCACGCCGCCTGAGGATTGATGCGGCGTCCGGTAAATTGAGTTGCGCCTCGTAGCTTCCATCAATCTGTGGATTGCGAAAATCACTGATACGACCGCTCGCCTTCAGCGAGGAACGCCCGGAGTTCCACTGTAACGATTTGATATCGGCAAAGCTCGGACCCAGAGCAAAGTTAACGGTTGTCCTCCAGGAGAAAGGGCGCAACTCCGAAACGCTGGTATCCGCTTTGCCGATCGAGAGCGCACCCTGATACCGGTTGCGCAGGAACTCGTAATCCATCTGCAGGTTCGTACCGTGAACCGCAAAGTCCAACGGGATCTTTCGATCTCCCCAAAGCAATTCTCCGTTATGGACCGAGAGGTGGTCGATGGAGAGCGCAAACAGTTGTTGGACACTCGCGTCTACAGACGTGGACTGCTGCACTCGCAAAGCAGGTACGTTGGTGGTAACGCCATCCTGCGCAATTGCAATGTGAACCACCGGATGATCCAGGACCAGCGACGTGAAGCCAAACTCTGTGCGGAGAAACGAAACCACCTTCATCTGCGCCAGCAGGCTGTCGGCATGCACGAGTGGAACGTCGGCGGGACCTTCTTTGCCGTGCACCGTGATATTGCGAACTTCGACCTGAAGATGGAATGGAACAACATGAAAAGTTCCGATTTCGGCCCGCCCGCCGGTGATTCGTTCGACCTCTTCGATCATCTTGCGGCGCACGTAAGCCTGGAAAGATCTTGTGGTGGTGTACCAGAGTGCGGTTAGGACGGCGACTACAACGATGCCGGCTGTGATCAGGAAGTATTTCCACCAGCGGCGGGGTCTGGCGGAGGCCTGGTTCACCGCGTCTGCACTCCTCCGTCCAGGGAGTCGGTTACGCCCGCAAGGGTCACCTTGCTTTCCGAACGCAACGATTGCAGCCAGGAGACCATCAATTCGCTGACCTTCTCCTGGGTAAGAATCTCGCGAATTTGCGCGGAGACATCGGCCAGAGACACATCTCCGGCTCCACGCTGTTTCAACTGAGGAACGAACTTGTCGCGATAGTAAGCTTCGATACTCTTGGAATCTATCTGCACTGACGGACGCAGATGTGCATCGACGAGTCGCATGAGATCGATTTGCTGCTGCACATGTTCTGTCAATGTTTTCTCCGCCAGTCCATAACGGGCGAGCAACTGCTGCCAGCCCTCATCCGTGACCACTTCAGGGTGCAACTTCCTGGCTTCGGCAACTTCAGCTGCGGCCTCTGCCTGCGAGGCATGCGAAAACGAAGCCGATTTCATCTGCTCGCCCAGCAACTCCTGGTCGATGAGCCGATCGAGAACCGCGCGCCGGTCCTCGTCAGAAAACAAGCTCACAGCCCGGCCGGTGAGGAGCGCCTCGTAGCATAGCGCCTCGTCCCAATCGCTTTGCAGAATGATGTGCCCGTTGACCGTAGCGACAATCCGGTCAATGACTTCTCCTGCCCGGGCTGCCTGTGAAGCTACGGTGCTCAGCAACAATCCCAGAGCAAGCGTTCCGACACTCATTTGCAGGCGAAATCTCATTTAGAACGGCTGGCCTATGCTGAAAAAAACGTTGAAATGACGTAACTGCTGCGTTTCAAAAACAGTGGTCATGTTTCCGGTAACCGGGTCTCTTTTGGTTACATCTTGGAAGAATCTGGTTGGATTCAGATCGTATCCAAAGTCAAATCGCAGCGGCCCAATCGGAGTTTTATATCGTACGCCCACTCCCAGCGCGTGCGAAGTGTAATCATAACCGCTGTTGTTAAAAGCGGTACAGTACGGAGAGTTCGGTGTACCAGTGGACAAGCACGGTTGGGTACTTGGCTGATGCCACCGCATTAAGCCCTTCAACATGTCGTGCTGCGCCGTGAAAACGTTCCCCATGTCGTGAAACACCGCGAAGCCAAATCCGCCCCCCAAGTAAGGGAGCGAAACCTGGGGAAAGCGCAATTCCAGATTGTTGACGAACAGAGCCGTGCCTCCCACAGGAAAACCCGAAAACGGATCGCGGGGCCCTGCCTGATTCAACCCGAATCCACGATGGGAGTTGCCGCCCCCCGCAAAAAACTGCTCAGGGAGCGGTATTGTGGCGGTGGCTTCGCAGGTCGGCTCACCTAAAGCATTTGCGGGACAGGCCCCTGGAGGCAAAACTTTTGTACCTTTGAACGGCTGCTCCAGACCGATAGTCGTCGAACGCGCGAAAACGAACTGACGTCCTGGTCTTCCCTTGCCGCCGAAAGCCTGATAGGTGGCGTTCTGAGCCAGCGCACGTGCGAAGTTTGTAGGCACGTATCCAGCGGCGGTCGTCTCGGATCGCGAACCTAGAAAACTCGGCGCAACAAAACCGTCCAGTGTGAAGTAATTCCCTTTCGTACTCTCCAGCGGATTATCGCGCTTGTCTCGGATAAAAGTGAACCCCGGCCCACCTACCGTGGCGGGCAGCGAAAGCAGCGCAACCTGCGCCGGTGAAAAGTCTTGGGCGAAGTGGCTGGCCTTGACCCGGCGAAAGTCGAAACGATACGTAATCGAGCTTGGACCGGGACGAGTGCCAGGCTCGGTACCCGCATTTCCAATCTGCTGCCGCAAGTCGATTTTGCCTTCCAGCCGCTGTGAAGTGAACGTGGCCACGTCGAGGCTGTTGTCGTAGAAAATTGTATAGATCAACTTCCATTTGTCATTGTCCGCGACTTTCGGGACTGTGTAACTTACCAGCCCCCTCTGCTGCAATCTTCCGACGTGGGACTGAAAAGTCAGGGTCTGGTTCCGTCCACCGAGATTGAGCCGGGTTACATCGAATTCGACCCTCGGGCTCACGCCGGTTGTGCCCTGGGGAGCAGTCGTTCCCGCCGGCTGACCAGTCTGGAATTCAAGCCCCGCGCCATAAGTGAAGGTATAACGCTTGGCTTCGCGCACCTGGACCAGAACATTCTTCTCCGGGTCGCTCCCCTCCGGGTTCTGCACTGCCGTGTCGACCTGGCTGAAGATTCCAAGGTTGTAGAGTCGAGTCTGGGTATTGAGCAGATCCAATTGGCTCAGCGGATCTCCCGGTTGTACCTGCAATTCGCGTTGTACAACATAATCTCGAGTATGCTCTGTTCCCGAGACCATTACCTGGTCCACGGTGAAACGCTCGCCTTCCTGGATGGTGAAGGTCACATCTTCCCGGTTGGGTTCGGAGGTAGAAGTCTTCGTGCTAATTTCCAATGACGCATTAGGAAATCCGTGGTCGAAGTAGTAGCCCAGAATGCGTTCGCGGTCGTTGGCCAGCTCTTGCTGGGAATATGGCTGCCCAGACTGCGTGCTCAACTCCGGCAAATCACTTGTCTTCACTTTCTCGTTCCCCAGGACACGCACCTCGCCCGCTCGAGTGCGCGCTCCTTCTTCGATGTCAACGTGCACAGCAAGTTTGTTCGGCGAGCCCTGATAGTTATCGTCGACCCTGGTCTTAATCTGAACCTGATGGAAGCCATTGGAGCGGTATAAATTTTGCAGGGTAACGACATCACTCTTGAGCAACGCGTCGCTGTATTTCCCGTGAGTGAGAAGCCGGTGGGCCGGTTGAATCTGCAGGTAGCTGCGAAGCTTGCCGATATCCAGAAAATTCCTGTTCCCAGTGATCTCAACCGAGGCCAGGGTATGCAGCGGTCCCGGGTCGATGTCATAGATTACCCACATGCGGGTGGCATCGCTTTTTTTCCTGATCTCAACTTTCGCATCAAAACGGCCGCGGGTTTGCAGGTAGTCCAACAGGTTACGGCGGCCCTCGCTCAAAAGATCATCGTCCACCGCATTTTCTTCATACACCGGGATTTCTCTTTTCAGCGTTCCCTTGCTTATCCGATATCCCTCGGCCGAGATCAGCACGATCGGCCCGGGGTCGATCTGATACGTAAAGTCGAGAGCGTTTGTCTCAGGATGGTAGATCTGTTCGGCAATCGACACTTGCGCCAGCGCGCGATTCTGCTTCTGAAATCTCTTGCGCAGCCGCTGCAACGATCCACTGACTCGCGACGCTGTGACTTTGTCGCCGGGCTGCATCCTTGCGAGTCGCTTCACTTCGTCTGCCGTCAGGTTGGAAGTGCCGCTGGCTTTTACCTCCCCGACATGCGCCTGCGAACCTGCCGCTACATGGAACAGCACGTCAACTTGTTGGGTCGACAGATTTGAAACGTCCTCGGCAGTGACGCGCGCCCGATGGTAGCCATTCTCTTCCATCAATTGCCGAACATTCTCGATGGCTCGGTTCAATTTGTCCTGATTAAAAAGCTCGCCCAATTGTAGTTTCGATGCATTCACGATCTGGTTGGCGGTAGGACGCGAGGGAGCCCCTTCCACATCAACGGCCCCTACGAAGAAATTGGCCGATGTCACGAAGCTCAACTTCACTCCGTCGCCCGATGGAGTCACTTCAGCCTGGATATCTGCAAACCGACCGGTGGCATATAAAGCCCGAATGCTTTCTCGAACTTGATCGCGGTGAAGGGGGATTCCGGGCTTCTGCGCAAGAAGTGCGAGCAGGTGCGGCCGGTCGCGTTCATCGATGGCCGGGATCTCGATAGATTCCACTCTCGTGCCCTCGTAGGCTGCGCCAAGCGGCTCCGAAGCTTGCTGCGCGGAACCGGCTTCTGACAGCACGGCAATCCACAGCAGGATCACCGCGGTCAGAAGTGTCGCGTAGCGTTTCGCCAAAGGTGTCCCTGATCAAGCGCTGTTGAGTTCGATGGGACGCGCTTAACCTATCGTTGTATCAGCTGCGGGCGAGCTTCGAACGAACCCTCCCAAAGAGAATTGCACTCGACCCAGCCACTTATAATAAAGGTTTTGATGCTTGATACTGGTGACCTCTTTGGCTCGGCAAAAGCAAAACTCTGCAAGCGAATCCGTTAGTCAAGCTGAACGTTACTCCCGTCAGATCCTGTTCCGGGGGATCGGCGAAGCGGGCCAGCAAAAATTGGCTCAAGCCCGAATCGCGATTGTAGGCTGCGGCGCGACGGGATCTGCATTGGCCGGGCTCCTGGCGCGGGCTGGCGTCGGACGGTTGCGGATCATTGATCGCGACTACGTCGAGCCGAGCAATCTGCAACGTCAGTCGTTGTTCGATGAAGCCGATGCCGCCGAATCACTGCCTAAAGCCATTGCCGCTTCCCGCAAGATTTCTGCAATCAATTCGCACATTCTTGTCGAAGCAAACGTGGAAGATCTCGTTCCCATCAACATTGAGACATTGCTTGATGGAATGGACATAATCCTCGACGGCACAGACAATTTTGAAACGCGGTACCTGATCAACGACTTCGCGGTTGAGCGTTCGCGTCCATGGATCTATTCCGCCGCAGTCGGAAGCTATGCGGTTACGCTGAACGTCATCCCCGGAAAGACGGCCTGCCTGGCTTGCATCTTCCCCGACTCTCCTCGCGGCATGGTGGAGACCTGCGAGACGTCAGGCATCCTCAATTCCGCAGCCCATCTCGTGGCTTCGATCGCTGCGACCGAAGCGCTCAAGATGACAGTCAGTAGTCCCGACACCTCCTCGCTCCGCCGTACTCTGTTTTCCTTCGATCTTTGGACCAACCAGCATGCGGAAATCTCCGCCTCGAAGCCGCGTCCAGGCTGCCGTACGTGCGGTGATCGGGAATTCGTACACCTGGCCGGGGAAGCGCGCCCACACATCACGCTCTGCGGAAGGAATTCCGTGCAAATTCATGAGCGTCAGCGTCCCATAGACTTCGCGGAGATGGATCGCCGCCTCCAGCCCCACGGCCTTGTCCGCCACAATGACTTCGTGCTGAAGTTCTGGCATGAGCCGTACGAGATGACAGTTTTCCCCGATGGCCGTGCCATTATCAAAGGCACGACGGATACGGCAGTTGCTCGGAGCCTGTACGCGCGCTACATCGGCAGCTAGGGCCGGCCTTAGAATGCCGTTCCCGCGGCATTCTAAGGGCCAGAGTGTCGAGAACTCACGCGTAGGCTTTTCGTTCGCTCAACACATCCAAAAACCGGCTCCTGCACTCATTCCACGGTCAAGGTCAATGCGCTGCTCTTCCCTCCACTGCTACAGCCAAGATCTGCGCTATTGCCAGCTGGGGTTTCCACCGCGATCTTCACCTTACCCGGGCCGGAAATTACTCCCGTGGTCAGCTTCACGGTCAATTTCGTGGGGCTGGCGATGACTGCACTCAAAGGCGTCGACCCAACCAGCACTTCGCTGGAAGAAACGAAGTTGCTCCCAGTGACCACCAGATTCGTTCCGTTTTGCACCTGGGTGAATTGCACGGTGCTGGGGGACAGGGCGCCAATTAGTGGGGCCGGCCTTGCGCTACCACAGAGTGGATTCAAGGTGTTATTACATCCAACGGCAGAAAAGGCGAAAACGGCGATCGCGAGCAAAGAGGCAAACCACAGAGCGCAGCTGCGAGAACGCATGAGAGACACTCCTTCGGATGGGATTCCCCGTCCGGCAGGTCGAGCGGGTCCGCCTGATCCAGGGCCGTATCTTGTCGCCGGAGATTGCAGCCTGATTGCCGTTCGTGCTCACAGCGGTTAACTACAGTGTTTTTGTAAAGTTGACCAGCACACCGAAAGTTTTTAACAAGCCGTCACATGCCGCACTGGTGGCCAATTTGAGCCATGATGGTGCTTCTCAGCCAGCATGGTGCCGGCAACGGGAGGCGTAGCGCGCGTGAGTCGTCTGTTTCGCTGGCAGGGCTCCTCCTGCTAGGAGCGAACGACGGCTTCTGCTACTCTTCTCTGCTCAATAAACCAGACGTTTCAATATTCCAGAAAAGGCCCGAATGGCTGAAGACGCGCGCCCTCAACCTCCTGTGTCGTATCGCTGGGCAGTCCTGATCATTATCAGCGTCGCGATGGGAGGGAACTATTACATTTATGACAGTATCAATGCGCTGGAAAGAATCTTCATCGACAAACTGGGATTTTCCGCCACGCAGTTCGGATGGCTGAATGCCAGTTACAGCGTGGCGGCCGTCGCCACTCTTCTGGTTGGCGGCATCATCATTGATCGCATCGGTACGAAGAAGGCAATCCTGGCCTTTGCGGCAATCTGCCTTGCAGGGGCAGCAATCACCGCTTCTCGGGGCAGCGCACCAATCATGATCGCCGGCCGCACGGTGCTGGGACTCGGTGCGGAATCCATGATAGTTGCGGTGACCACCGCCCTGGCAAAGTGGTTCAAGGGCAAGGAACTCAGCTTCGCCTTTGGCATCAATCTCACAATCGCACGGCTGGCATCGGTTGCTGCCGACAATTCACCTACCTGGGCTTATCGCGCCTTTTATCCCCGAGGGCCAGACGGGCAACCGAGTTGGCAGCGCCCTCTGCTCATCGCTGTGGCGGCCGGAGTCTTCGCGGTCCTTTGCTCAATGCTTTACTGGGCAATGGAGAGTCATGCCGAACGCCAGTACGCGCTGGGAAAAGCCGGAACACCCGACAAGTTGGAACTCAAAGGAATTTTCCGCTTTGAATTGTCCTATTGGTTGGTGGTTGGCCTGTGCTTCACGTTCTATTCTGCAATCTTTCCTTTTCGGACCTTTGCCATCGATTTCTTCACCAACAAAATTCTAGCGGCGCATGGGGGTTTGGCGGCGTCCGAAGCCGTCCGAGTGGTCAGCCTGAAGCAGGCTGGGAGCCTCAACAGCTTGCTTCCGTTATCAGCAATGTTCGCAACGCCGTTATTTGGTCTGGTGGTGGACCGCATTGGCAAGCGGGCATGGTTCATGATGCTGGGTTCACTCTTGCTCATGCCTGTGTATCTGATGATGGCTTACTCCTCGGTATCTCTCTATGTGCCGGTCACGATGATGGGCATTGTGTTTTCGCTGATTCCGGCCGTTATGTGGCCCTCGGTGGCGTACATCGTGCAGGAGTCCCGGCTCGGCACGGCCTATGCCCTGATGACCCTGATCCAGCAGATTGGCTTCTTCCTGCTGAACCTCCTGATTGGGAAGGCCAACGATTACTCGCAAGCGGGCCTCGGCAACCCCGGGGGATATGCCTTGGGGATGTGGATATTCTCCATTCTCGGATTCATCGGGATGGCACTCTCGATAGCCCTGCGCATCCGCGAAACCGGCGCGAACGGACACGGTCTGGAGACCATAACTACCGTTAGCGCAGCCAAGTAAATGACGAAAAAGTTACCAAATTCCGAAGACCGCGACTCCAAATATGGGATAGGGTTACAGTCAGATGAGTGGGGTGCTTCAAGGTGGCGCATCCAAAGGATTTGCCGCGCCTGAAGCGCGAAACACAGAATCCAAAGAACAGTAGAATTGCTCTAATAATTCAAATAGGGGCATTACCGTAGTTTTTCCAGAATCACCTGCAAGCTATACAACGTAAAGATATTTAGCCGCATCTCACGGGGTGCGGCCGGAAAAGGCAACTTGACCGACCCAGAACAGAAACAGCTCGGCGACAGGCTCGAGGCCGGACTGATTGAGAGGGCAAAGCAAGGCGACGCCCAGGCGTTTCAAGCTCTCTACGATAAGCACAAACGACGGGTGTATTCCCTTTGTTTGCGCATGACCTCGAATACGGCAGAAGCCGAGGATCTGACTCAGGAAGCGTTCCTTCAGCTCTATCGTAAGATTGGAACGTTTCGCGGAGAATCGGCGTTCTCCACCTGGCTGCATCGATTATCCGTGAACGTGGTGCTGATGCACCTGAGAAAGAAGAGCCTGCCAGTCGTTTCACTGGAAGAGACGACGCAGGTGAGTGAGGAAGATACCCCGAGGAAGGATTTCGGGGTGGAAGATTTAGCGTTGGCTGGGTCGATTGACCGCTTGCAGCTGCAGCGGGCAGTCGACGACCTCCCTCCCGGCTATCGGACGATCTTTGTGCTTCACGACGTCGAAGGTTATGAACATAATGAGATCGCCACAATTGTGGGCTGCTCAATCGGGAACAGCAAGTCCCAGTTGCACAAAGCACGAATGAAGTTGCGGGATCTGCTCAGAATGAACCGTGCTGAAAAAGCGCAGAAATCCTGAGACGCAATACATGCAACCAAGTAAGTGACAGCAGAAAATTCAGGACGCCAGCCGGCGCAGACCGGCGGCGAGCGGGCGAAAGCAGATTGTAAGACTTTGCAGGTGCACTACCGAACAGAGGCTTGGGGAGAGCGGTATGACGTGCGTTGAGTTGCAGGAGAGCCTGGTCGAGAACGAGAACGGCACAAGTGCCGCACAGCAGGCTCATTTAAAGAGTTGCCGGCAATGCTCGGCTCTGGTTGCAGATCTACTGGTGATTGTTTGCGCAGCTGGTGATTTGCGTTCTTCTCACGAGCCTGGTCTTCACGTCTGGAACTCCATCGAATCCACTCTTAGGCGCGAGGGAATCATCAAGCCGCAGCACCGCAGTGGGTCGCTACTGCCTTCGTTAGCCAGTTCGTGGGCATGGGCTCGTTGGACTCTGCCGGTTGCAGCAGCCTTACTGATCACTCTCGGTATCGCCTTACGGCCACATGCACCCTCGTCAAAAGTTGTTAACAGCGAGTTGGTATCTCGCCCTGCCGTTGCGGACGCATCGCTGGACGCGTCCATTGCAGGCCTTAACGACGACGACCTTCTGGCCGAAGTTGCGCAACAAGGTCCGGCGCTGCAGGCGCAGTACAGTGAAAACTTGCGACACGTCAACCAATACATCCAGGATGCGAAAAGCACTCTCGCTGCCAATCCTAATGACGAGGATGCCAGGCGCACCTTGATGGAGGCCTATCAGGAAAAGGCCATGCTTTTCGAACTGGCTTTAGATCGTTCTCTGCCATAATGAATGCCGCTTTGATCGCCAGCATGCTGCTGGGCCACACGCAGTCGAGGAAATCGAGGAACCATATGGGCGGGCGCTTAGTCGAGCTTGGTATATGTGGCGCTGTTTTAGCCGCGGCCATCACCCCAGGAGTTGCGTCGGCGGAAATCCACAAGGATCTGCGCTTCAATGTGGCGCCCAAGGCTGGTCTTTCAGTGTACAACCCGTATGGCTCGATTACTGTGAAGCCGGGGTCCGGGAACCTGGTGCTCGTAAACGCTGTACTCTCTTCAGACAAAGTCGAAATTGATAACAACTTCGCGGGCAACCGGGTTGAACTTCAATCCCACCTGCTTCCTGGCGCCGATGGACAATCCGGCCGCGTGGATTACGAGATCCTGGTTCCGGCCGACAGTAGTGTCGCCCTGCACTCCAGTGCCGGCACGCTGCGGGTGGAGAAGCTTCGTGGAGACGTGACCCTCGAGGGGGCAGGAGCCAGCGTGGACCTCCGCGATGTCAGCGGCGCTCATGTTCACGTGAAGACTCTCAATGGCCCGGTCACGCTCACGAACGTGCAGGACGGCCACGTGGAAGTCGATTCGCTGAGCGGAAATGTCACCCTGAATGGAGTGAATGGTCCACTTGTGCAAGTGATCTCCACCAGCGGTGGCATCCATTACGTCGGAGATTTTGGCGATCATGGTGATTACCGCCTCACCAGTCACAGCGGAGACATCGAAGCCATCGTCCCTGACGGAACCTCGGCCGACGTCAGCGCCCGCTCGGTGCGCGGCGAGGTTCACGACGACATCCCTCTCCAGCCTAAACAACACACCTCTTTCGTTCTCAAGGAAGGAAGTGCCTTCTGGGGTACCATGGGGCGTGCCGCAGCCTCCTCGACCGTGGTCCTGCGCAGTTTCAATGGTAAAATCCACCTCAGAAAACGCTCGACAAAATAAAAAAGAAGCCGGGATCGTTTGAATAAACCGTCTGCGAAAGCAGTGAGCGCCCAGGTCCGTCTTCATGTGCGGACTCCCTCTGCGCCGAAAAGCGCGATGGAGAATGCGGTCCGTGCCGTTTTTTTAGTCGGCTTTATGGGAGCTGGCAAAACCAGCGTAGGTAAATTGCTTGGGGAGCGTGTGAATTGGGTTTTTGAGGATCTGGACGACCGCATTGAACGCCGCGAGCGGCGGACGGTAGCACAGATCTTCCGCGAGTCAGGAGAGCCGGCCTTTCGTCGCGCCGAGCACAGCGCCTTGCAGGATGTACTGGACGGGATTCACGAGCAACCTAGCGTAATCGCCATGGGCGGCGGGGCGTACGTGCAGACGAAGAACGCTGACCTGCTGAAATCCTCCGGAGTGCCGATAATTTTTCTGGATGCCCCGGTCGAGGAGTTATGGGAGCGTTGCTGCAAGCAGGCCAGCGCGTCGGCCATCGAAAGGCCACTGCTCCGCACCCTGGAACAGTTTCGTGAGCTTTATGAAACCCGACGCCGCCACTACGCGGAGGGATCCATCACGATTCAGACTGATCGGCGGACGGTGGCTGAGATTGCAGCCGAAATCGAAGAAAAGCTCAAACTGAAGGAAATCGACAGGCACGCAAAAAAAGGAGAAGTCGAGTGAAGTTTCATCTTCCAGAGACGGAGCAAGCTCGTGGGGTCCCGAGTGCGTGCTTGGAGTCTTTCGCTGCTTCTCGTGCATTCCCGGTGACGGTTTCAGTTTTCATTCTGATTACGTGCTTAGCCTCCTTGGCCGCCCCCCGCAGCGACAAAAAAGACAAGGAAAAGCCCGCCGCCTTGGCCATCGATTCTGGTTCGTTCGGCGTCTTCATCAAGGGGCAGCGCGTTGCCACCGAGACCTTTACCATCCATCAACAGAGCACGACCAGCTTCATCAAGTCGCAGCTCAAGGAGGAGCACGGTCCGGCCAGCCAAACCTCCGATCTGGAAATCACCTCGAGCGGCGAGTTATTGCGCTACGAGTGGACTCAGGCCTCTGCAGGTTCGCTAACCGTACTCCCGAATAACGAATTCCTGATTGAAAAGATCACGTCGGCCGCCTTCAGCAAGCCTGCAGAGCAATCGTTTCTCATGCCGACTACCTCCGTGATCCTGGACAACAACTTTTTTGTGCACCGTGAGGTGCTCGCCTGGCGTTACCTGGCATCTGATTGCAAGCCGGAAGCGGGAGGATGGAAGTGCCAGCGCGTTCCCGGGGATTTCGGGGTGCTTGTGCCCCAGGATCGACTGTCTTTACACATCCGGGTCGAACTGGTGGGTGCTGAAAAGGTAACGATCCGCGGCGCCGAACGCGAATTGTTGCGCTTGAACCTGAAGGGTGAAAATGTGGATTGGGCGCTCTGGGTGGACGATCACGATCAATTTAAGCTGATGCGCGTCGCGATCCCTGCCGATGATACCGAAGTAGTTCGAGACTAGCGGTCATCTACTCGGTGGCAGAAGCGAGATCGTTCTGGAAAACTTATTGTCACTGGCTGACTCACGTACGGCGCGAGTTCTGATCACGGTGCTGCTGTTTGCGCTCGTGCTGGGGTTCCTATACGTAGCCCGCGCCACCCTCATCGCCTTTCTCTTCGCGATTTTCTTTGCCTACCTGATGAGCCCGCTGGTGGCGCAGTTGGAACGCGTGCTTAAAGGACGGGGCCGCGCCATCGTCGTCATTTATACGCTTCTGCTGGGTCTGGTCATCGTATTTTTTGTGCTGGTTGGTCCCAAGATCACGCACGAGGGAGCTCGCCTGGGACAAACACTCCCGGGCCTGCTGAGCCAATTCAGTTCCGGCCAGATTGCGCGGCAAATTGGCGCTGAGCACGGCTGGAGTGAGCGCAGCACCGAGTTTGCACAAACGTTTCTGGCCGGGCACAGCGATGACATCACGCAAATTGCCCAGCGCGTAGGCCTGCGTATCGCCGACCTTGCCAAGCAAGCCTGGCTCCTGATTGTCGTCCCGCTTTTGTCCATCTTCTTTCTTAAGGACGGGCGGTCCTTCAACGATTTTCTGCTCTCCACCATTCAATCGCGTCCGCAGCGCGAGTTCATGCAGAATGTGCTCAGCGATCTCAATCAAATGCTGGCCCATTTCATTCGCGCCCAATTAATCCTTGCGGGACTGAGCCTGCTCGTCTACTCCGTCGTCCTCATCTTAATGCGCGTGCCCTACGCCCTGGTATTGGGATTCATGGGTGGAATGCTGGAATTCATCCCGGTCGTCGGCCCCCTGGTGGCCGCCCTGACCATCATCACAGTCGCATTGCTGCTCAGCTACAAGCACTGGCTCATGCTTGTGATTTTTCTGGGCGTCTGGCGCCTCATCCAGGATTACGTCTCATCCCCACGAATCATGGGAGAGAGTATGGAACTGCATCCCTTAGCCGCGATTTTCGGCGTTATGGCTGGCGGCGAGGTTGCGGGAATTCTCGGAGTTTATCTCTCCATTCCTGTGATGGCCGCCCTGCGCATTGTCTTCCGCCGCTGGCGTCTTTACGCCGAAAAGAAAAAATTCGGCCCGCTCAGCGAATACTCCCTGCGCCACGAAACCCACAGAACTTGAACACGGCATCTGGCATTGCAGGTGTCCTCATCCCTTCGTAATGCCCCGACTACGTTCGCGCGCTCGGGCCTCCAACGTCGGTTGTTATAATCCAAGTACCAATGAAAAAGATTCCTGTAGGAATCCTCGGCGCTACTGGCGTCGTTGGACAGAGATTTATCCAGATGCTGGAACACCACCCGTGGTTCGAGGTGGCCTGGCTTGCCGCGTCCGACCGATCCGAGGGCAAGGTGTACGCCGAAGCCGCAAAATGGCGCTTAAAGACACCTGTTCCGCCGGGCATCGCGAGCATGCAGGTCGCCCCCGCGACACCGGATAGTGCCCCCAAAGTGATTTTCGCGGCTCTAGATGCATCCATAGCTGCTGAACTTGAGCCGCGCTTCGCAGACGCGGGGTGTGCCGTTGTTTCCAACTCCAGCGCCCTGCGCATGAAAGAAGATGTCCCGCTGGTGATCCCGGAGGTAAATGGCGGGCACATCAAGCTGATCGACGTGCAGGGGTGGCGCAAAAAGAATGGTGGCTATGTTGTCACCAATCCCAACTGCTCCGCTATCGGCCTGGTTCTCGCCCTCGCACCGCTTCACCAGCATTTTGGCCTCGAAACGGTTATGGCGGTCACCATGCAGGCGGTGAGCGGAGCGGGCTACCCCGGTGTCGCCTCGCTGGACATACTGGGCAACGTGATTCCCTTTATCAAGAACGAAGAAGAGAAGATGGAGGAGGAAACGAAGAAGCTTCTCGGGCAGCTCAACGGATCTAAAGTGATCCCCGGCGACTTTGCCATGAGCGCGCAGTGCAACCGCGTTGCTGTCGAAGACGGACACACGGAGTCGGTATCCATTCGCCTGAAGAAGAAAGCGAAGGCTGAGGAAATCATCGATGCATGGAATACCTACCGTGCTGAACCGCAAGCACTGAAACTACCCAGCGCACCCGAACGCCCGATTGTCTATCTGGAAGCCAATGACCGTCCCCAGCCGAGATTCGACGTGGATATGGGCGCAGGGATGACCACCGCGGTGGGGCGTTTACGGGCGTGCGGAGTACTCGACTGGAAATTTACGGTGTTGTCCCACAACACCATCCGAGGCGCCGCAGGCGCAGCTCTGCTGAACGCCGAGCTGCTAAAAGCCAAAGGCTACTTGGGATGACGTCGCGCCGCCAAACGGTAGCGCGGGCCTGTGGCCGAGTGACCCGGCGTTTTGCGGGTGTACTGTCCCGTCAGCATCACCCTATAAGATTCCCTTCGGAGCCGCGCCGATGATCGTCATGAAGTTCGGCGGCACCTCAGTCGAGGATGCGAAGGCAATCGACCGAGTGGCCTCCGTTGTGCAAGGGCGCCAATCGCAGCAGCCAGTGGTGGTGGTGAGTGCGATGGCGAAAGTGACCGACACACTTCTCACCATGGCAAAAGCCGCCGGCAACGGTGAGCGTAAAACAGCCCTCAAGCTTTGCCGTTCGTTGCAGGAGCGCCACTATAACTGCGCCAGTGAATTGCTGGGCACCGCGCGCTTCACTGACTTCCACTCAGAACTGGGCTCCGACTTCGAGACACTGGATGAACTGCTGCGCGGGATCTCCGCCGTGGGGGAAATCACGCCACGCACGACGGACAATGTCGCCGCATTCGGCGAAATGCTGTCGAGCAAGATTGTGGCCGCTGCTTTCGAAGCGCGTGGACTTCAAGGTGTCCACGTCGATTCGCGCGATGTGCTGGTCACGGATAGCGCCTACATGCAGGCCGTCCCGCAATATGAAGAAACGAATCTGCGATTGAAAGATAGAGTGGAGCCTTTGCTGAAGGCGGGGCGAGTGCCAGTGATGGGTGGTTTCATCGGAGCAAATCGCGCCGGAATCACCACGACAATCGGCCGCGGCGGCTCCGACTTCTCGGCCGCTATCTTTGGCGCGGGTCTGGGCGCCGAACGCATCGAGATCTGGACCGACGTAGACGGCATCCTCACCACCGATCCCAGAGTCTGCCCCGACGCTCGGCGTATCAAGGTAATCAGCTTCGACGAAGCCGCCGAGCTTGCCTACTTTGGCGCCAAAGTCTTGCATCCAGCCACTGTCTTGCCGGCAATTCAGAAGAACATTCCGGTATACGTGCTGAACTCGCGCAATCCAGGGTGCGAGGGAACCCGCATCACCACTCGAGCCCCACACAGCAAAAACATCTTCAAAGCGATTGCCGCCAAAAAACGCATCACGATTGTCGATGTCGCGGCTCCACGCATGTTGCTGGCTCACGGATTCCTCAAGAATATCTTCGAAGCTTTCGATCGCCACAAAGTGGCCGTTGACGTCGTGTCCACGTCCGAAGTGAGTGTGTCGTTGACAGTGGATTCAAACCAGGCAATCCCGGCTCTGGCCGCCGATCTCGCAAAGCTCGCGGATGTGAAGTACGAAGGCCGCAAAGCGATTGTGTGCCTGGTAGGAGAGAACTTGCGCGAGACGCCCGGGATCGCTGCGTTAGTCTTTCGAGAGCTGGCCGACAAGAAAATCCGAATGATCTCGCAAGGCGCCTCAGAGATCAATCTGACCTTTGTGATTGAAGAAGACGAAGTCCCCGACGTAATCCAGCGGCTGCACAAAACCTTCTTCGGCGAACTGGACGCCGAAGTCTTCGCCTGAAACCAGAATGCGATCAAGTGGTGAGGAGCTTGGAGGCATCCTCACCGCGAAATCGAAGCATTGCTAGACTGACAACAGCCGGTCGAAAAACGAGCGGTATCTCTGCAACGCTACCCTCAGGTCTTCAGTCGAAACATTGTCGCCGCGGTCCCATTGCTGCTCCAACCCGGACCGTTCCTGCGCAAATACTTCCGCCAGTCGCTTCATCGCGGACGCAACCAGCCCGTCAGCCTGCTCCACAGCCTTTCGTGGCTCATCAACGAACCCAGTTTGAATGTCTTTCCAGCGCGTGCGCAAGTCTTCCAATTCGTTGGACGGAAACAAGGGAGTACTATCGTTGTTCTCTTCCAGGCGACCGCTGCTCATGGTGACCGGCTGCGGCCGCATCTCGTTGGTATTTGCCGGACGCTTTCCCTGCGCCAGATCGGCAGTAGTCAGTTCCTCTTGATTGTCAAACTGCGGCTCATCTTTTCTTAACGGCTGCGCCATCTCTATGCTCCTTTACGGTATGTTTTGTCTTCTCCCAGCAATTCCTCGAATAACACGCGGTAATGCATCATCGCCTGTCGCAAATCCTCTGTGCTGGCCTGACCGGAGCTATGTCGCATGGCAATGTCGTGCCCCGCGCGATAGTTATCCACGATCGAGGGATAATCCACAGAGATATCTGCAGCCCGCTGATCAAACTCTCCAATGGGATATCCTCGTGCCTGCATCACATCCGTTACCAGGCTATCTGCGACAGTCACGGCTCCGCGCGGATCATCAACGAAGCGCGCCTGTACTTCTCGCCAGCGCACGGAGAAGTTCTGCCGGTCCGATCCTGACAGGGGACGGATCTTGAACTTCTCTCGCCGCTTCTCGCGGAATTCCAGCACTCCCTCTGCCTTCCGCGGGTCGCCTTCCTGCTTCAGCACGCGTTCGTACTCGGGGCCAAAGTGCTCGCGCAGCTTTTGGCTGCGACGCTTCTTCGAAGTGACGTACCCAATTGCCGCCACCGCGATAATCGCGATGACAACAACCACCACCAAAATCGCTATCTGGTTCTGATCCATGAAGCCTCCTCCGCGACGCTGCTATGGGATGCGGCGAAAATGACCAGTGTTGTCAGAGCATGTAAGTCGGAACTGTGGAAAGCGCGGGCGTATCCCGCACGTGAAAGTGGAAGCAATCCGGTATTCACGGTAATGCGTTGGTCTGTCTTCCTCGGCTCTCGCTGTGTTTAAATCTTTCAAGGTATTAGAAGATGAATCTCCTCCTTCTCGGCCGTGGAAAAACAGGCTCGCAGGTGGCCGAGGTCGCGGCCGAGCGCAAACATCACCTACAAGTCGCGGGTTCAAGAGACAACCTCTATGGCGCCGCGGTCGATCCGCAAAAGCTGCGCGGAATCGAGATAGTGCTGGATTTCACCGCTCCTCATTGTGTGCTGCAAAACATCGAAGCCTGCGTAAAGGCCGGCAAGAACATGGTGGTAGGCACGACGGGCTGGTACAAAGAGATCGACCGGGTTCGCGAAATGGTGAGACAGCACGATACCGGCTTCGTCTATGCGGCCAATTTCTCAGTAGGGGTGAATATCTTTTTGGAGATGACCCGCGCCGCAGCTGCCGCGCTGCGCCACGACTATTCTGGACAAATTTTCGAACGCCACCACGTCCACAAGAAGGATGCCCCCTCCGGCACCGCCATGGTCATGCAGAACATTCTTCGTGAAACCAGCGGCACTAAGCAGGACGTGGAAATCACTTCCTTCCGCGAGGGAGAAGTCGTAGGCCTGCACGAAGTAGTCCTGGAATCCCAGGCCGACCGCATCTATCTCTGCCACGATGCGAAGTCCCGCCGGGGCTTCGCCGAAGGCGCAGTGCTGGCCGCCGAATGGCTCTCCGGCAAAAAAGGCTTCTACGAATTCAAAGACATCTGGCGCGAGCTATAGCATCGTCGTGGTGACAGCTGCCATCGACTGTCAGGCAGGAGTTCTTGCAGACCAGTCAGAGGCGAGCGGGAAGAAAACTCCCGCGCATCCTTCAGGGATTTAAAAGCGGAATCAACAGGGCGCTCAGCCCAATAAACGCTGACTGAACGTGTGAAGCCACACTCGTTTTCAAGATGGAGTTGAATATACTCACACGTCGTTTCTTGCATTCTTCCTTTCCACTTGACAATCTAGGGTAAGCAAGAGGATCTTAGTTTGTTCCCTTTGACTAGACAGTCTAGAGGAGACTCGTATGGAGGACAAAAACACGGCTCTGGTTCAGGGCACGCTCGACATGCTCATCCTGAAGACGGTTGCCCTTGAGTCGATGCATGCGCATGGCATTGGGCTGCGCATTGAGCAAATCAGCCACGGGGTATTTCAGGTAAATCCCGGTTCTCTTTTTCCAGCGTTAAAGCGTCTGGAACGGGCGGGGTGGGTGGACAGCGAATGGCGCCCCACGGAAAACGGACGCCGTGCCAAGTACTACATTTTGACGGCGAGTGGAAGAAAGCAACTTAAATCGGAGACGCGCGACTGGAAAACGCAATCCGTCGCAATCGCACGCATCCTTGAAGCTTAGCGCCGAGTTTGTCTGCGCGCCGGGGAAATCATCATGAACATCTATCGCCATCTCACGGCGGGATTAAAAGAGTTGATTCGAAGAAATAAGACGGAGAGCGAACTCAATGAGGAACTGAACGCCTACGTGCAAAACTCAGCTGACGCGAAGGTCCAGGCGGGCGTGACCCCGGAAGAGGCGTTGCGCGCGGCTCGCATGGAAGTTGGGGGAATGGAAACAGTGAAACATCAGGTGCGAGCGGTGGGCTGGGAGTTTGCTCTAGAAGTGTTTGTGCAGGATGTTCGCTATGGTGTGCGCATGTTGCTGAAGGCGCCGCTGTTCACGGCCGTAGCGATCACGACCATTGCCATCGGGATTGGCGCCAACACGGCCATGTTCAGCCTGGTTGATGCCGTCGTACTCCGGCCTTTGCCCTATCCCGAACCTCAGCGCCTGATTGTGGCAGGGACACACCAGCGCGGCGGTTCGGGACTGGAACTCATCAGCACAGCAGACTTTCTGGCGTGGCGTGACCATCAGCAGAGCTTCGAACAAGTTGCGGCGTTGGACCGCGCAACCAGCAGCTTCGCACTAAGCGGAATGGGGCCGCCGGAACGGATTCCCGGGTACCGCGTGACCGCGAACTTCTTCTCGATCTTTGGGATTGCGCCCCTGAAAGGCCGCGGATTTCGTCCCGGCGAAGACCGTCCCGGCGCACCTGGGGTGGTCGTGATTAGCGAGCAGTTCTGGCGAGACCATCTGGGCTCCGAACCCGAGGTGCTGACCCGATCGCTTACGCTCGATGGGAAGCAGCATACGATTGTCGGCGTCATGCCGGCAGCTTTCCACTTTCCCCCGGGCAGACCAGCTGTGTTGTGGACAATTCAAACTTTGTATTCCCCGGTTGCGCGGCCTCCATACAGCTTGCTTACCTTTGGAAGACTCAAGCCGGGTATCAGCGTTGCGATAGCCCAAGCTGAGTTCGACGACATCACCGCACAGGTCACAGCGCAATATCCCAATTCTGAGGATGTGGTCGCCGCGATGATGCCGATGAAACAGTGGATGGTCAGCGAGGTCTCCACGGCGTTGCTGATACTGCTGGGAGCGATTGCTCTTTTACTTCTGATCGTGATCGTGAATGTGGCCAACCTGCTGCTGGCGCGAGCCACCGCGCGGCAATCCGAGGTGGCGTTGCGAATGGCGTTGGGGGCAAGCCGCAGACGGGTTGTCCGCCAACTTCTCACCGAGAGCGCCGTGCTCTCGCTGCTGGGAGGAGTCCTTGGATTGCTGCTTGCCTTCGTGGCGGTTCGGGCTTTTCTCGCATTTGGCCCGGGACAGATGCCAAGGCTGGAGGAAGTCGGCATCAACTCTGGAGTGTTGGTGTTTACGTTTGTGGTGTGCGTCGGCAGCGGGATACTGTTTGGATTAGCTCCGGCTCTTGAAACTTCCCGTCCATCGCTGAGCGATCCTCTGAAAGATACGAACCGGGCGTCGTCATCGGCTTCTGCTCACCGGACTCATCGCGCGCTGCTGGTGTTTGAAGTGGCATTGGCCTTGCTGCTGATGATCGGCTCCGGCTTGCTGATTCGAAGCTTCGTCCGCCTGAGCGGCGTGAACCCTGGGGTTCAAACCGATCATGTAATCACGGCGGCAATCTCGCTTCCGAACAAGTATTCCGATCCACCCCGAATTCGGCAATTCTGGCAACAATTCCTGGAACAGGTGCAGTCACTGCCAGGCATAAGAGCGGTGGCCATCACGATGAGCCTCCCTCCCAACCTGTTGCTGATTACCAATCCATTTAGGGTGGAAGGGCAAGGCTACGACCGCAACCGCCAACTTCAGCTTGCCGAGGCTACGACAGTGAGCCCGGACTATTTTCGTGCACTCGGAATTCCGCTGGTGAAAGGCCGTTTCTTCTCTGCCTCCGACATGGTGGAAGGAGAGAAGGATCCCATGATCGTGATCATCAACGAGACCATGGCCAAACAGTATTTCCACAGCAAAGATCCCGTTGGCAGCCGGATTCAGCAGGGCGAACCTGATCCAAACGCTCCCTGGGAAACGATCGTGGGTGTTGTAGGGGACGTTAAATACTCAGGACTGGATTCCGCACCCGGGCCGACCGTGTACATTCCGTACAACGAAAATGCCTGGGTGACGTGGTCACGGGAGATGTATTTAGTCGTCCGCAGCAGTGAGAGCGCGCCGGGAATTGTGCCCGCCATCCGCGCCCAACTTGCAAGAATGGACAGCAGTGTCCCGCTCTCGCAGGTCCGTACGATGGATGAACTGCTGGATGAATCCCTGGTGCAGCAGCGCTTTCGCACGTGGCTGGTCAGCGGATTCGCCGGGTTAGCTCTGCTGCTGTCGGCGATCGGGCTGTACGCGCTGATCTCGTATTCTGTCAGCCGGCGCACGCGTGAGATCGGGGTTCGTATCGCCCTTGGCGCCAAACGGAGCAATGTTATGGGCATGGTGCTTAGAGAAGGTCTGCAGTTGCTGAGCTTCGGTCTGCTGCTCGGATTGCTCGGAGCACTGTTGGCAACGCGCGTCATGCGATCGCTGCTCTACTCGACAAGCGCCACCGATGCGCTCAGCTTCGTGGCGACCTCCCTCACACTGCTCGCTGTGACTCTGTTGGCATGCTACATACCAGCTCGCCGCGCCACGAAGGTGGACCCGATGGTCGCGTTGAGATACGAATAACATTTCGGGGGCTTATCGTCCGAAACCGTGCCCGTTTTGGGCACTCGGGAGTAAGGCCCAACCCAAAGGCTACAACGCTTCTGGGCAGGATCCGCCCGGTAGTTCCCCCTGTTAACGCCGATTCGTGGCACTCCTGGATTACGAACGAACCGCATTCAGTTCGCGCTTATATTCGCGCTTATAAGGGTTCAGCACCCTGCTTACGTTTTTAGCTGAAACGGCAGCCTCCTCAATCTCTTCCCTGAAGCCCCAAAGATGGCATTCGCCACCGCGGGAGCTGCCGGCGGAAGCGCCGGCTCGCCCATTCCTCCCGGATCTGCCTTGCTCTTAACGATGTGGACTTCAATTGGCGGAGCCTCATCAATCCGGATCGGATCATAGCCGTCGAAGTTCGATTGCTCCACGGCCCCGTTCCTGATGGTGATCTCGTTTTTCAATGCCGCGCTCAGGCCATAGATGATGGCGCTTTCAGCCTGGGCGCGCACGGACTCGGGATTCACGACTTGCCCGCAATCGATGGCAGCCAACACGCGATCAATCTTGAAATTGCTGCCGCTGACTGTCACTTCTGCAGCTTCCGCGATGTAGCTTCCGAACGAATGATAGGAAGCGATGCCGCGTCCTTTACCCTTCGGCAGCGGTTTCCCCCAGCCAACCTTTTCCGCGGCTAGGTCAAGCACGCCGCGCAAGCGGGCAGGGTCCGGATCGTCTTCATCTTTGGGTTTCCAGTTTGCCGGCTTCACCAGAAGTCCGCGGCGGAATTCCACCGGGTCTTTTCCTGCGGCAGCGGCGAGTTCATCAATGAAGCATTCCACTGCAAATCCGTTGAACGAGTGTTCCACCGATCGCCACCACAGCGGCGGCACCGAACTGGCCACCGCCTTGTACTCAAGCCGCACGTTGGGAATGGCATAGGGCATCTGCTTGGCGCCGCCCACTTCGGACTCTTCCAATTTGTCGGGTGCACCCCAGAGAGCACCAATAGAGGTCGAAGAAATAGTGTGAAACCAGAGCAGCGGGTGCCCGGTCCCATTCACCGCGCCGCGCATGACGTGGCAAGCCGCCGGACGGTAGAAGTCATGCGTCATATCGTCTTCGCGGCTCCATACCAGCTGCACCGGTTTCCCGACAACCTTGGCAATCTGGGCGGCTTCGGCGGGATAATCCGCCATGTACCGACGGCCAAAAGCGCCTCCCATCAAGGTGGTGTGTACCACTACCTTTTGCGGTGGTAAATCAAGAAGTTTCGCCACCGTGCGTTGCACCCAATCTGGTGACTGCGTCGGAGCCCAGACTTCGGCCTCGCTGCCGCGAGAGTGCACCGTAATGTTCATCGGCTCCATCGTAGCGTGCGCAAGGTAAGGAAATTCGTAAATAGCTTCGACCCTTTTCGCAGAGGCTGGCAACGCCGCATCCACATCGCCGTCATTGCGAATGCGCTTGCCCGGCTTACTGGCCGCTGCCCGCAAGTCGGCATGCAGCGACTCGCTGGATTCCGAAGCTCCAGCGCCGTGGTCCCAGCCAATTTGCAGAGCTTCGCGGCCTTTCATCGCAGCCCAGGTCGAATCGGCAACCACGACAATTCCGCCCGCGGTGTACATGTCTTTGCCCAGCGCAGGTATTTCGAAAATATCGCGCACTCCCGCGACGGACTTCGCCTTCGCCGCGTCAAAATGCGCCGGCTTGCCGCCGAATGTTGGGCATCGCGCCACTACCGCGAACAGCATGTCTGGGACCCGCACATCAAGTCCAAAACCCGCGCTGCCATTGACCTTCGAGGGAATATCCACACGCGGGGTGGCATGGCCGATCAATTCGAACTCGGATTCATCTTTAAGCGGAACTTTTTCCTGATCCGGCAGGGGCAACCTGGAGGCCGCTTCGACCAGTTCGCCATAAGTCGCGTGCCGCGACGATTTCTGGTGGGTCACAACAGCATTCTTGGCGACGCACTCCGTCTTCGGAACATTCCATTTCTGGGCCGCAGCCGTGATCATTAACTCGCGGACAGTAGCGCCGGCGCGCCGCAGGGGCATGTAGTTTTCCATCGTGCTGCCGCTGCCGCCTGTCCCCATGTGCGCGTAGATATCGGGCCGGGTCTCTGCCTGCTCCACGCTAACCGAACTGAAATCGACCGCGGCCTCTTCGGCGAGAATCATCGCCAGCCCGGTCTTGATTCCCTGCCCCATTTCGGATTTCGCCACAATCAGCGAAATCTTTCCGTCCGGCTTCACGTGGACATAAGCATCGAACGGATTTAGTGGAGCCTTCTTCTTTGCCTTCTCCGACTCCTGCGAAAGCAGCATGGGCCCGGAGAACCGCAGTCCCACAAGCAGGCCAGCTCCGGCAACCGTGCTGCGCACCATGAATTTTCTGCGAGAAATAGCGGTGGCCATGGCTATGCTCCTTCCCCGGCGGCGCGATGTATGGCTTGCCGAATCCGCTGATACATGCCGCATCGGCAAAGATTCCCGCCCATGGCAGAATTAATCTGCTGATCGCTGGGCTTGGGAGTTTTTGCGAGCAGCGCCGCCGCCGACATGATCTGTCCCGGCTGGCAATATCCGCACTGCGGCACCTGCTCGGCGATCCACGCCTTCTGCAGCGGATGCGAATTGTCCGCCGAGAGCCCTTCGATGGTTGTGATCCTTTTCGACCCCACCGAAGAAATCGCCGTCTGGCACGAGCGAACGGCCTCGCCATCGACATGCACCGTACAGGCTCCGCACAGCCCCATTCCGCAGCCGTACTTGGTGCCCGTCATGTTAAGTTTGTCGCGCAAAACCCACAGCAGTGGAGTATCAGGAGAGACCTCCACCTCGTGTGCACTGTTATTGATCAGCAACTGAATTGGAGCCATAAGAGTAACTCCAGGAGATGAGGATATTGCGTTAGACGAGGCTACTCCAGAAACGTTTCCACGGGCAAGTTGGAATGGCAGCTAGCACGAAGAGATTGTCGCGTCCTCGATCCGGAATTTAAGTGGTCCGTAATTCAAATCGTTCCCTACTTTCAAAGCAGATCAACATCCCCACCCTCTCGCAAAAATCGCGGGACGGGTGGGGCACCCTTTGGGCATTTACTCGTTCGGCTTTTTCATCTCTTGCGCGGCAGCCTGTTCCCCTGGCATTACATGCTTCAGGGGTGCTTTGCGCTCTTCCTCCGACTCGGGATGGGGCAGCGGTTTCCGCGGCAGCATCTGGTCGCGCATAGCAGTGTTGTACACGAAGATAGCCTCGACGGTAGCGGCCTGCGCGAGATCATTTGGCTGCAAGCGTTCATACAAATCCATGTTGGAGTGATGCGTGCGCGATCCGTAATCCAGCGTGTCCTGGATGAACTGGAAGCCCGGAACCCCGACCGAGTCAAATGCTTCGTGATCCGTGCCTCCTGTATCTCTCATCGTGATTGTGGTGACTCCCAAATCGATGAGCGGCTGCATCCATTGGCGGAAAATATTCGCAATCCCGGCGTTCTGCTGCAAGTAGATGCCTCGAATCTTCCCGCTTCCGTTATCGACGTTGAAATATCCGGAGATCTTCTGCTGCTCGGGTTTCAATTCAACCGGACCTGCGGGCTTCCGCAAGAACTCGGGCAACTTCACCTGATCCGGAGCGGTTGACAGCGGCACATATCCAAAATGCTGCTTCACATACCCGTAAGAGCCGAACTCTCCCTGCTCCTCGCCTGTCCACAAGGCGACGCGAATCGTGCGCCGTGGCTGCACCTTCAACGTGTTGAGAATGCGCATAACTTCCATGGCGACGACGGTTCCGGCACCATTATCGGTCGCGCCCGTGCCAGAGGCCCAAGAGTCAAGATGCCCACCGACCATCACAACTTCATCCTTCAATTTGGGATCACTCCCCGGGATCTCCGCGACCGTATCGAATCCATGCTCATGATCCCCGGTGAACTCCGTTTCAACGTCCATCTCAATAT
>JBKOUZ010000081.1:0-9350 GCA_046723715.1 Acidobacteriota bacterium
GCCGACCGCTTCCCCTTGGCCATCCAGTTCGCCGACCCCACGCCGCATGTCGGGCCCAAAGGTCACGGTGGCCAGGTCCTTCACCAGCACAGGCGTGCCGGTCTGCGGGTTCGACATAACGACAATGTTGCCAATGTCATCGAGCGATTTAATGTAGCCGCGTCCCCGCACCATATACTCGCGACCGGCCATCTCGACCAACCGGGCGCCGACATCGTTGTTGCTCTTCCCAATGGCGTCCACGACCATGTTGATCGGGATCTTGTAGCCCAGAAGCTTGTTGGGATCAATGTTGACTTGGTACTGCCGAACGAAGCCGCCCAATGGCGCCACTTCGGCGACGCCAGGCACAGATTGCAGCGCATAGCGCAAATACCAATCTTGGTAGCCCCGTATCTTCTCAATGCTGTATTGCCCGGTGGTATCGACTAGAGCGTACTGATACACCCATCCGACAGCGGTCGCATCCTTCGCTAACTCAACCTCCACACCTTTCGGCAAGCGTGGGACGACGGAATTGAGATACTCAAGCGTTCGCGAGCGTGCCCAGTAAATATCGGTGCCTTCCTCAAAGATGATATAGACGTAGGAGTAACCGAAATCTGAGAAGCCACGGATATCCTTCACTTTCGGCAAGCCCAATAAAGCCGAAGTGATGGGATACGTGACTTGATCTTCCATGATGTCTGGGCTGCGGTCCCACTTGGAATAAACGATGACCTGCGTGTCAGACAGATCGGGAATCGCATCCAGCTTCGTGTTCTTCATCGAATGCCAGCCAACGAGCACGCCGACGCCGATGAAGAGTAGAACGAGGAATTTATTCTTCGCGGAAACGTCGATAATTCGGTTAATCATTGCGACTGGGCCTCCGCCAGCACCTCAGGTAGGCTCCGCAAAACGCCGCCGTTCTGGGCCACGAACGTCTCTGCTGCTTTCCGGTCAATGAACGCGAATGTGCCGGGCGAGCAGCGGTCGAAGGCCAGCTGTTCCGCGTGCTTGGATTCATCCATCTTGGACATGTCGTGTTCGCAGGCGATCACGCGGCTATCCTCGACAAACCACGCGCCTTCCGGGCTTACCATCTTTCCCGTGGGGTAGTCCGTCACTTCGATCAGCCGCAGGGGCTTCTTCTCCTGTCGTGCCTCCGTCACCGCACAGTGCGCACAGCAGACGTTGCGCCGCTTTCCACCGACTTCTGCCACCACATGTGCTTTCGGATTGATGTGACGCTGGCAGAATCCGCATTCCGTCTGCGATCGGCGGTCTATCAGCAAGTAGCCGCCGGCGAACAGGCCCGCAACTACGACTAGGACGACGGCGGAATAAATCGATGCTTTCTTCGCCATAACGAATCTCCTTAGTGCTGCATCCCGGCCATTGCGCTCTTTAGACGACTCTCGGAATCAATCAGGAAGTTCCCAGAGGTCACGATGGTCTCCCCCGCATTCAGGCCAGACAGAACCACTACCTTGCCTTCGAGCTTCGCTCCCATCTGGATCACGCGCGGCTCGAATACGCCGCCGTCGTGGACGACAAACAGGTACTGTTTGTCCCCGGAGTCCATAATCGCTTCCTGGGGCACCACAATCTGCTTGCCGTAGTTAATCTTCAACTGCACGTTTGCCAACATCTGCGGTTTCAAGTCGAAATTAGGGTTCGGAAACTCGATGCGTGCTTTTACCGTGTGGGACACGGGATCAACAGTCGGATAAATGTATGTGATTTTCCCGGTGTAGGTCCTTCCGGCGTAGTAACTGAGTTGCATATCCGCGGTTTGCCCCACCTTCACAAACGGCACCTCATACTCGTACACGTCTGCATTCACCCAGATCGTGGAGAGGTCGCTGATCACATACAGGTCCATGTCCGGGGTCACGGCAGTTTGCGGAAACGCCTTGCGGTCGGTCACGAAGCCACTGACGGGTGAGTAGAAGGTTAGAGTCTTCGTGACATCACCGGTCTCGTCGAGTTTCTTGATCTGCTCGTCACTGATGTCCCAGAGTTTGAGTCGTTCACGAGTTGAATGCAGCAGCGACTGCGATCCCTGCGCAACGTCTGGGAATTGCGACGCGCCCATCTCCTTTGCGCCGCGCTTTGCAATAAGGTATTCCTCTTCAGTGGCCACAAGGTCCGGGCTATAGAGCGTGAAGAGTGGTTGGCCTTTCTTGACGAGTTGCCCGACGAAATCGACGTAGCTCTTATCGATGTACCCGGTGACCTTCACATGGATATGCGCAAGCTTTGTTTCATCGCTTGTGAGCTGACCAGTTGTGCGCACGGTGCGCGAGAGAGACTCCCGCTCGACAGTGGCGGTCCTTACGCCGATTAGTTGCTGCTTCTCCTGTGCGATCTTGACGGTGCCCGCGGGCATCTTTAATGTTGCCGTCTCATAGTCGGCGTACTTGGGGACCAGTTGCATGCCACAATCCGGCGCGATTCCTGGCTTCTCAGACTTGTACGCCGGATGCATCGGGTCATACCAGAAAAGGATCTTCCGTGCGCCGCCTGGCTCCGCGGTGCTGGTTGCAGTGGGATTCTGAGAAGCGTTGTCCTCCGCGTATTGAGGCACCAGGTCCATCCCGTCCGGCGCTTTTCCGGGTTTGTCGTAATGATGCTGCGGGCTCATCGCGTCATACCAATACAGAACCTTGCGTTCGCCTCCTTTCGGGGTCGTTTGCGAGGGAGCTTGCTGGCCTTGGAAGAGCGCCGAAACCTTTCCCCCGAAGGTCACTCCTACCGCTAGCGCGATTGCTGCGACAAGTGCCGAAATTCTTAAGGCTTTGTAAATCATTGTTTACTCCCTTCCCGCCGGGTGTTGGTTGCCCGGTTGCGCGGCCGTGGAAGTCAGGTCCACGCCTACCATGCTCTCTATGCGTGCCAGCGCAGTCTGGTAATTCGCCAACTCGCGGTAATAGTCGATTTCGTAATTCAAGACTGTCGAGAAATTTCCGATGACGCTGAGGAAATCCACGGTGCCAACTTGATAGGCGGACATCGAGGACTCCAGTGCCAACGATGACTGCGGCACCACACCCTCAGAGAACAACCGAAGAAGTTCATCCGAAGCCTTGGCCGCCAGGTATTGCTGCTTGAGTTCGAAATTCAGTTCGTTGTTGCGATTGTCCCGGCTGGTCTCGGCCGACAGCCGCTCCTCTGTGGCCTGTCTCACTTCCTCGCGTTGTTTGCTCTTGTAGAAGACCGGGATGTTCACGGTGAACGTCATACCATGCATGTCGGGCATCATGGGACGTTGCTGATACATGTAACCGACGCTGAGATCCGGGTAGTAGTCCTTCTGTGCCAGGTTCACGGCGAGCTGGGTGCGTTCAATCATCTGCTCCTCGCGGTGAAGGCCGGGATCATTCTGCCGCGCGAGTCTGTAGAGATCGTCCAGCGAGTAGTTCAGAGGGGTCCGTTCGACGTTCTGGGCTGGCGGGAGTCGCGCTTCAGGACTGCGCGCCAACAGAGTGTTCAGACGTGCCTGCGAAGTATTTCGTTGTTGTTGCAGCACGGTGAGCCTTTGCAGCAGTAATGAAATTTCGACCTGTAATCTGAGAACGTCCTGCTGAACACCTTTGCCAACTCGATAGCGGGCTTCGGCGATCTGGGACAGCTTAGAGAGCAGATCCTTATCCTTCAGAGTGGTCTGAATCGCTTTGTCGTAGAACCAGTATTCGAAAAAGGCCGTCTTCACGTCCGCGGTTACGCGCCGGCGAACGGCCTCAAGGTCCGACGACGCAGCATCCGCTTCCTTCGAAGCAATTTCGCCGCGTAGCTTCAGCTTGCCGGGATAGAGAAGTTGTTGGCTGGCGGTGACGGCGCGGTAGCTCGACGGGTCTCCCGATTGCACGCTGAAAGGCGTGATGTTTCCAGCCCAGCCGATCCCAACCGTTGGATCGGGTAGTGTCTTGGCTTGTGGTACACGTCGGCGCTGGGCTTCCACAGCATGCAAAGCGCTCTGAACCGCCGGATTCTTTTGCAGTGCTTCGCGGACCAGGCCTTCGAGGCCGACAGGTGACGGTGCTGGGGCTTGGGTGGTGGCGCTCGTCGCAGGCTTCTGGACCGTTAAGGTCGACTCAACCTGTTGGGCGATACCGAGGCCCGGCCACAAACAACCGAACGTAAGAAGAGCAACTATTATCCTGACCATAAGGTGTTCTCTAATGCTCAGACGACGCTGAAAATGCGTGTTTAAACCTTAGGCAACTATGCCTAAGAGGGATGAGCAAAAAGGGACAGTGCTAGATCAGGAAAGTGCAGAAGACGGACTGCAGGGAGGGACACGATACGCGGGCGAGAGGATCGGGTGGTGAGCCCTGGGTGAGTGCGACCGGGGCGTCAAGCGTCGAAACACTGAGCGTCGGTGTCACACCAGCAGCGCCGCTGCCAGTCGGAGCCTGTGGGATCGAAGCCGGTGTCGGCTTGGCAGCAGAAACTTGGCAGCAGGAGCTATTTCCAGGCGTTTCTTGAATCGTGACCGAAGGCTCGTGCCCGCCCATCATCGGGCAATGGGGCTTGCACTTCTCGGCCGCCGACATGTGCCACCAGCACGAGGTGACCGCCGACAGTGGCATCGCCAACAGGACGACCGCTAGCGAAGCAGCGACGAGTTTGAACCGCCACGACATGTTCTTATAAGAATACTACTGGGCCACTCCACCCGTAGCCTGTGATGCAAATCACAACGGGTTGTCGGTGTCGTCACAGCGGGCATCGTCTCGCAATTCCGTTCACCGCAGCGTTGCTTTCACTCCGGGCATGGCGAGCCTGCGAAAGAGTGCGTTGACTTCCTTCACGGAAAGCGGGAGTCTCCCTGCAGCCCACAACACTGCTAGAGCGAAGAAGCCACCCGTAACAAACTGGACCACCGCCTCCGCAGGCGCTGAGCGGTCGTGGCCTCGTCCGACGAAAGCCTTAAGATCTTCTCGCACGAGGTCTCCCACGATCTTTTGCAGTAATTGCTGGACAAGGGCACCGCTACGTTTACCCACCATGGCTCGAAACACCTTTCGATACTCCGCGATATGCGCAAACATCTCGTGACTGAACGCGAATAACCGTTCGTCCGAACTAGGCGTGCGCATGTGCGCCTGGCGTTGGAGTCCTTTCAGGACGGCGCGTAGCCCGTCGAGTCCACTCACTAGGAGGTCCTCCTTGCTGTCGAAGTGGGCGTAGAAAGTCGCACGCCCCACGTTTGCGCGATCAATGATGTCCTGCACCGTGAGCGCTTCAAAGCCCTTCTCTTCGATTAAGGACACCAGAGCCGTGCGGAGGAGTTGCTGCGTCCGATGCACACGGCGGTCATCTTTTCTTCTCGTTCTCACCACACCCTCACTTTCCGAACAATCGCCACGCGTTTGTTCGATAACAGACAATTCATCGGTAGTTGTAGTGGCGTACCAATTGCCCAACCGAACCTTATGTTCCAAACTGAACATCTATCCACTATAAGGGACGAACACCCACAAGATGGAAAGGGGGAATTGAAATGATGTCAGAATCTACACGAACATATCTTCCCGCCGCGGGGAACGATTGGTCACTACCGCTCTATGACCCAATCGTGAAGCTGCTCGGCGGCGATAATGCCAGGATGGTCCTACTCGATCATGCCGCTCTGCGGCCAGGCTATCGCGTTCTTGATATCGGATGTGGTACAGGCACACTGGCGACATTGATCAAGAGTCTTCATCCGGGTGTCGAGGTGTTCGGAATCGACCCTGACCCCAAGGCTCTTGCCCGCGCCCGACGCAAGGCAGCGGAGGCGGCGGTTTCCATCCAGTTCGATCAAGGATTCGGAGATGAGCTTCCATACGCCGCTGCGAGCTTCGACCGCGTGTTCTCGTCGTTCATGTTCCACCACTTGCCGCCCGACGAAAAGGGCAAGACGCTTCGGGCAGTGCGGCGGGTCCTGAAGCCTGGCGGTGCGTTTCACATGCTCGACTTCGAAGGCCCAGAGCGTGGCTCGCACGGTGTTCTCGCTCATTTACTTCACTCAGGCAAACGCTTGAAAGAAAATACCGAGAGCAGAGTCTTCAGCGTAATGACGGAGGCTGGCTTTGCAAATCCGCGGAAAGTTCACCGGCAAGCGATGCTCTTTGGACACATCGCCTACTTTCGGGCAGTCGCATAAGCGGCGCGAGACGGAGCGGTTGCGAGATTAAGTGGAGTCGTGGCTCATACCCAGGATCTGGGTACAATAAGGGGACGATAAGAGATGTCGTACGGTACTCTCTGGCACCAAGCGATGTCCGCCGACACCGTTTGATATCAATCAGTTACACCTCGTTGTTGCCCCTGTCACGGCACGGCCAGAGGTAACGGAAGGGAACCGGAGGGCACGAGAGGATGAAGCGGTACCGGAAGCCCTAATAATGATAGGAGTCCAAACTTTCAAGATGCGGGGGCGTAGTTCAGCTGGTTAGAACGCCTGCCTGTCACGCAGGAGGCCGCGGGTTCGAGTCCCGTCGCTCCCGCCAATTTCCTCCACTCGAACGCTTCTCGTCTTCCGTCAAAACGTCTGAGGCCAGCATATTACCGCATTGCCGACTAACAGCCGGGCGACGCAATGTGCCGCGGGCTTGATCTGCCGGACGGTCAGCTTAGACAGGTTCGGCAAGCGCAAGGTGAAATTCCATCGCACCTCCGGTTTGCTGCCATGCACGAATTCGTCCTGCCACTACGTCACGCTGGGCGCAACCTAAGAGAAGCGAACAATCGTGGTCAGAGTAGTGTTCAAGCACCGACATGACGTAGACAAAGCGCTCGAACGCGTCGTTTTCATTCGCCGTTGTGCCGCAAAAGGCATGTAGAACTTATCCCATCTGTTTTCGACAGTTGATCAACAGAAATTTCAGGTGATTCTGGTCACTGCACCCATTGTTGCACTCGATAGGCTGAACTCAGCGGTTTCCCTGGATGAACCGTCGCTTGGAGGAACAGTGAGGCTGGCAAGTGAAAATGAGACCCGTAGCGAGTCCGAGGCCTCTGATCTGAGCTGTTTGTGGATGAAGGCGGACTCCGGATACACCTCGACGTCCGTGCACTCATACATTCCGAAATTCTGAGGAAGTTGTACCATTTGGTGGTTGCCGTTCTTTAGGGTTATGCAGCCCGACGCCCCATAATTGCACTGCAGTTGGTAAGCCTTGTTTGCTTTCAGGACATCCAGGATGACAACCCCACTGTTCAGGTCGCTGCCTGTTACCGTGATGTACGACTTTTCCTGAGCGGAAACGTGCACTGCACCGAAAACGTGGAAGAGTGCTAGCAGAAAGAAGAGAATGAGTGCTTTTTTCATAAGCGTCCCGTCGGCCGAAGCCGAACTCGCCTACATGATTTCTCTTGTCTATATATTCGCGCGCTTGGCAAGCTGATGTCTGTGACACGGGGCACACCGAAAAACATGCGTCTTTCTCGTGGATATGACGTCTGGCGTTTTTAGTTTGTCGCTTCAGTGTCGCTGATTTGATTTCACTGTACCCTGGTGATCTGGGTCACTTTCTTTTTGGACGCGAGGTAGTTGAATAGGGTAGAGGAGCCGCGCCAGCGCTAGAGTACTGACGCTCCGGTTTCTCGGGCAGACTGACGTTCAGTCAAGTTTGCGAGTGATGGAGTGAGCCATGTTTCAAACCATAGACGAACAAATCGAGAGCACCGAAGGCGGCCGTCCCACTATGAGTTCCCGGCTGGCCCGTTTCACCGGCATAGCGGTTGTCTTACTGGTCTTCTTTGCAGGACTGTACTTCGCAATCGTGTCCTTCGAATGACTCCAGACTGCGGATTCGCTGAAGCGAAAGGAGAGTACAGGGTGTTCTTGTGGAGGTCGATGTGGCAACCACTGAGGATAGGCTTCGGGTTTTGAGAAACGAATTGCAGTTCTTAGACAAAGGTGGTTATCGGTCTCCGATCCAATGGAGGTCAGCGCGGATCTTTGAGGACTCGCCGAGCTGTCCCAAGGATAGGTGGTCCGCTTGCCCGCATGGCGATTGTGTATTGTTGGATTTTGTCCCAGAGCAGAGCCGTCTCGAAGTGATCCCGTGCCGCTACATTCCGTTAGATGAAAGCGGTGAGACGTTAGAGACTCTCTATAGCACGGGCACAAACGAGGAGATTCAAAAGGCACTTCGAGAATGGCTGCTGAAGACCATTGCTGGACTCGAGCCAATAGCCGAATCTGAAATGCCACGGCGCGGCGAAAAGGCTGGTTAGCCGGATCTGGGATGGGTTGGAGCACAATTGTCTCAAATGCGGAAAGACGTCTTTAGCGGCCGCTGGGTGATCATGGCTGACGCCACGACGGTGCGGCCCTCCGATTTTAATTTCAAGAAATTCGTCAGAGAAACGACCTTCTGCCCATTCTGCGAAACCAACGAAGCTTCCACGCCGGCGGAAGTCTACGCCATTCGCCGTCCGGACTCATCCGCGAACAGCCCCGGCTGGTCGGTGCGCGTGGTGCCCAACTCCGACCCGCGATTACGGATCGAAGGCGAGTTGGGACGGCGCGCCGAAGGGTTGCATGATCTGATGAACGGGATCGGCGCACACGAGATAGTCGCCGAGACACCTAGCCACAACCGTAGCCTCCACGAATTCGAAGTTCACGAAATCTGTGATGTAATCCGAGCGTACGTAGCGCGCATGGTCGATTTGGAGCGCGATAAGCGGATGCGCTACGTGCTGATCTTCAAGAACCATGGCGAAGAAGCTGGCGCTCACACTATTAGTCATTCGATCTCGCAGTTGATGGCCCTCTCGGTAACGCCGCGCACGGTTAAGACCAAGCTCATAACGGCTCGCGATTATTTTGCTTTGAAGGAGCGATGCATCTATTGCGATGTGCTCCAGCAAGAACTGAGGAGTCGGAAGCGATTGATCGCCGAGAATGAAGATTTCGTCGCCTTTGCTCCTTTCGCCTCGCGTTTTCCGTTCGAGATGGCAGTATTTCCTAAGGTCCACAGCAGCGCTTTTAGCCGTATCAGTCCAGGGGAGGTGGAGAGTCTAGCGGGGATCCTGCGCGATGTCCTGCAGAAGTTGGATCATACTTTGGGAGGGCCGCCCTACAACTTGTCGCTCCAGGACAGACCTTTCCTGCGGGCAAGAGCAGGGTATTGGAACTCCATCGAGGAGGATTTCCACTGGCACATGGAAATACTGCCTCAGATCGCCCGTATCACGGGATTCGAATGGGCGTCTGGTTTTTTCTACAATCCCGTGCCCCCGGAAGTCGCTGCTCGATGTCTCTCGCCGGTTGCAGATCCATGACTCGAATGCGAGCGGATCTGAAACGACCTCAGCTGTTGGTCTACGCTTGTCACATCGCATCGCTGTCTCGCGAAGGGGATTTC
>JBKOUZ010000190.1:0-3806 GCA_046723715.1 Acidobacteriota bacterium
GTGGGAATCCGATCTTCTAACGCGATGTAGCTGAACATCCCTGCCTGCAATTGAGCATCGTCTCCACGCATGTCTTCTTATAAACGTTCTCTGCTCCATTTCGGCAGTAAACATCTGAGCACTTTTCAACAAGTTCCTAGATGCTCAGCTAGCGTAGCTTAGCAGTCGGAAAGCCACTGTTTTTCTCGTTTCATTGTGCCGAGTGTTCCGACATCACGGTATAGGGTGCCCGCACAAAGCCCTTTGCGTTACAGCTGCAACGCGCTTTGTCTCAGGCGTGGGACGGGCTAAGCTAATTGAAATGGATGTGAGGTGATCCGGTTCCGCAATGGTGGAAGCGATCTTGTGGGATAACGATGGCGTTCTCGTTGATACCGAGTGTCTTTTCTTCGAGAGCACTCGAACGATCTTGGACACAATCGGCATTCAATTGAGCTTGCGACAATTCCTCGATTTGTCAATGCGAGAAGGGCGCAGCGCGTTTGAGCTTGCCATCGAGAGGGGGTGGGAAAGAAAACAGGTCGCGGAGTTGAAACGCGAACGCGATTTGCTGTATTCGGAAATGTTGCGCAAACAGACGCGCGTGCTACGAGACGTGCCGGAAACCTTGCAACAACTGCAGGGGCGCATGCGGATGGCAGTGGTAACCAGTTCGCAGCGCCAACATTTCGATGTCATGCATTCCGATACCGGTTTGACGCAATATTTTGAATTTGTCCTCGCACGGGAGGACTTCCGCGAGACGAAGCCGAATCCCGAGCCTTACCTGCTCGCTTTGGAACGACTTCGGATGAAAGCAGACAACTGTGTCGCTGTGGAAGACTCAGAGCGCGGCCTGGCTGCGGCCCGCGCCGCTGGCCTACGCTGTCTAGTAATTCCAAATGATATGACGCGCGCTTGCAACTTTCGGGGGGCCACCGCCATTTTGCCGCGAGCGGCGGCCGTTCTCGACGCCTTGGCCGATTTATAGTCAATTCTTTCCCGTTCGACCTACTGCGGAAGACGGATGTAGCGAGCGATGAGCCGATCAGTAACAGAACAAGGAAAACGATGAGGATAATAGCGATGATGGCCAGCGCTACACCGGGACTACAAGGCGGCTCCAATCGCCTCCAACTTGCGGGTTGAGCGTGCCTGCCGCCGAGCGGCAACATACACCGATCCAAACAGTTGCCTACCGTTCGTGTAAACTCGACGTGCAATAATCCATAACTAATCGTTTTAATTGGGCGATAACATCATGATTGCCGGTTCTGACTCACGGGTTTCGTTCCGCGTTTGGTTGTGTGTTGTCGTTGCGGCGTTGGGGCTGATTGCGATGGCGATGCACTTTCCTTTGCGCGTCCATGCTCAAACGGCTCAGGCGCAAACGGCTCAGGCGCAAACGACTCAGGCACAAACAGCTCATCCAAGACATGCTCCGCAGGAGCTCCCGGCGGATTCGTTGCCCCGATTGGCACGCTTGATTCCGTCGCCACGGTCCACGTGGACGTAACGCCGTCGCACGTTCTGAATACGATCTATCCCGATACGGCTACCGGCGCGTGGATGGATGATTTGAGCAGGGCGCAAATAGACAATTTGAGCAAGCCCGAGGTGATTCAGGGGGTCAAGAACCTGGGTTGGGGTTCCATCACCATGCGCAACAACAGCGAGTTGCGCTTGTCGGCATGGCACTGGAACGAAAACGGAACATGGAGCGATCCGGCGAGGAAGAGCGGCTACTACGTTGGCAGCGCTGATTTAGGCGAACCGATTCACTACGGCTATTCGTATTCGCTGCCCCATCGCGATTTTATGACCAGCGGAGATTTACCGTTGGTTGCTGGTTTTCAAAGTTACTGGAAGAGCAATCCTTACCTGACCAGCCACTTCACGGGCGAGAGCGATACGCTGCACCCGCAATGGGTGGTGATCGATATGGGTAGGGCCGCGCGGTCAACGCGATCCATATTCAATGGGTAAATCCGTATGCCGTGGTTTATGTTGTGCAGTCCTGGGTCGGCGACAACAATGCGATGGACTGGGACATGGGCCCGAACGGCATGTGGAAGGCGTTCACGTCGGGCGCGGTGCTGAATGGCAGCGGCGGGGATGTTCGTCTGAAGCTTTCGGATGAGCCCGTCACTACGCGCTTCGTCCGCGTGTTGATGTCGAAATCTTCCGGAACTTGCGACACTCGCGGGTCGCAGGATATTCGAAACTGCGTCGGCTACGCCCTGCAGACGCTGTCGGCCGGTACCATCGATGCCGAGGGGAAATACGCGATCGTGTATCCGCCGAACGGCAAAGAGCCCGGACCTGGGCCGCCGCCGGTTCTGCAGGGTGCTGGGGAGCAGGAAGTGATCGCCGGTTCAGAGGCAGACCTGACCGGATCGTTTTTCGCTTCTTCGGTCGATCCCTGGCACCAGGCCGACAATCTGATCACCGGCGGCCACGATCAATACAACGGCATGGACAATTTCTTCACGAGCGGATTGACCATGGGCCACGCGGCGCTAGTTGCATGCGCGGCGATCTATGACACTCCCGAAGATTGTGCGAATGAAGTTTCCTACATTCACAAGCGTGGCTATCCCGTAGGGGGAATTGAAGTCGGGGAAGAGTGCGACGGCAAGCACATGACGCCGGAAGATTATGGCGCCATCTACATTCAAGTGGCGGATGCGGTCCACAAGTTGATGCCCAGCGCCAAGTTGGGCGGCCCGATTTTTGAAGGCGTGGATAAAGACATTACGCTCTGGCCGGATGAGGAGGGCCGCACTTCCTGGATGGAGCGATTCGTCGATTACCTGAAAGCCCACGGTCATCTAAAGGATCTCGCATTCATGTCGTTCGAGCACTATCCATTCATGATCAACGGATTCACGCCACCGAACGACTGGGCATCGCTTTACCTGGAACCCGGAATTATGAAGCATGTGCTGCACATGTGGCGGCAGGATGGCGTTCCAACCGAGGTGCCGCTGATTATCTCGAGAGTGGAATCATCGCGGGGCAAAGCGGACCGGGCTACCTGGGCGTGACTGGCCGCTCCATCTGGGAAGTCGATGCGTTTGGGCACTTTCTTTGAACAGGGCGGCACAGCATTCTATCGTCCTGCAATCAATAATAATGGCGCCGCTGGTCACGGACTCCTCGATCCCGAGGGTGGCGCCGATGGCGGTGGCGCGTACGGCACGCCTGCATATAATCCGTACTCTTCCGCGCACATTATTAATTTTGAATGGTTGCAGCACGAGGCGGGGGCGAACAAGATTTTTCCGGCATCGGCGGACCTGAAGGACGCTGTCGGACGGACGGTCGTTACCTCGTACGTCGTCAAACGTCCCGACGGGAACTGGTCGTTGATGCTGATCAACCATGATTTGAACGCCGCCCATCCGGTGCGTCTCATCATCGACGATGCCAAGCACGTCAGCCATTCTTTCATGGGATCTGTAGCTCTCGTGCAGTATTGCAACACCCCTGCTGAGAACAAGAACATCACTATTCCCGCCGCACCCGACGGCGTGTACGCACTACCAGCCGGTTCAATCACCGTGATTCGCGGGAAGCTGCGGTAGTTTGGCCGATCTATCGTTCCCGATCGAGCCTACACTTCTAAGAACGAATACTGCGGAAGACGCCCCATGACGGGTAAATCAGAAGTCAGCTTCCCAGTTGCCGACCAGGACTAAGCCGCTGGCGCGGCGGACGCTACCGCGTGGTGAGCCCGGACATTTCCGGCAAGGCTGACGTAGTTTGGGTCACGGGGAAAGGAGACTCCTGTGACCCATTTACGCAAGATGATGCTGGAGGAACTC
>JBKOUZ010000192.1:0-78766 GCA_046723715.1 Acidobacteriota bacterium
TCGCTAGGCCGCGCACCGGTGACTATGAGGAGCCGTAGCGCATCGGCTGCGTCCTGTTCAGGATATTTGTCGAGTGCGAGCGCGAACGCCTGGAGTTGCTCGCGGCTGAACCACGTCTCACGTTTATCTTCGTGGAAGCGCTCAATCCCCTTTGCCGGATTGTCGGTGCGCAGTTCCCCGTCCATCGCGAACGTGAACATCTTGCTCAGCAGCGCCAACACCCTGTTCGCTTGGTAGGGCGTCTTCCTCAGCGAGTTGTGCAGCGACTCCACGTTTCTCCTGGTCACCGCCGAGACGCGCAGCTTGCCGATCTTTGGCAGGACGATGTTGTTCAACATTCGCTTGTCCTCGTACACGCTCTTCTCGCGCTTCTTGATCGTCGCGTGCTGATCGAGGTATTCGGTCGCCAAATCGGCCATCTTCGGCTCCTCGCGCAGGGCCTTCTTGTCGCGCACCGGATCGGCGCCCTTTTTGTTGATGGCCGGTAGCAACACGTTGGCCGCCTCGTCGCGTGCCGCGTCCGCAGTCCACTTCGGCCACTTGCCGATGGTGTAGCGACGCTTGTCGCCGCGGACGCGGTAGTTGAGGACGAACGACTTGGTGCCAGCCGCCGTGACCCTGAGGCCGAAGCCCTCGATCTTGTCGTCGAAGAGAATGATGTAGCCGCTCGCGGGCGGCTTGGCCGCCTTCACTCGGGTCTGGTCAATGTGCATGCCGCGCCCCTTCCGTGTATCCCGTGTATCCGCCGTGTATCCACCGCAACTGGATTGAGCAGTATTTGAAGTGTATTCCAACTGTCACGAAAAGCCAACAAAGACGGGCTAATGCACAGAATGCAAAGGGGAAGTTGTGGTGAGCGCGGAAGGAATCGAACCTTCAACCTACTGATTAAGAGTCAGTTGCTCTGCCAATTGAGCTACGCGCCCACAGGGGAAACTTTTCGGGTGGGACAAACAAAAATTATAACACTCTCGTTCATCGATGAAGACGCAACGCGGAGTGCAGAATGCGACAGCGCAGGGCACACCCTTGCTTGAGATGCGTACAGCCCTCGCCATCAGCAAAATCGGAGACTACGGACGTTGACGAGCTTCCGCGGCCAGAGCCGATTCGCGTGCTGCGGGACGGCGCGGCGGCAGACCATCCGGTGAGATCGGCGGCCGGTGCTCGACCGTGCCGATCACGGGAGCTTCCTCCATCCCACCCGCGAAGGCGATGGACGCAAAGCGTTGCTGGCTGCACATCTCGTCGATCATGCGCTGCTGGCGACCGCTGAGTACGGCGTGAGGAAGGATGTCAAAATGCCGGAACACCCAAATCAGATATAACCGCTGCAAGAATGATGGCATTACATAGCGCGGACCGATGGGTGTTTGTACTCGCACCACACCCTCCGCCAGTTTCTCGATCAACATACCTGAAACCACCTGGAACCTGAGATTAACCAGAGCAATTCTAGGGCCGCCATTATTGCACTTAAGTACACGCATGCAAAGCCCTATTTCACTGAATCTGAGCCTATATCACCGGACCATCCCAGGATCTCGGGCGGCCCGCAAATCATTTCCTGGTATTTTGCGCGGGGTGTAGGGAATTTTTGCGCCGGGATACCCTGGCGTTCAGGCGAGCTACATTGCGACTTCGGGGAGGATGTCCATGCGGCGGATCTGGGCGGCTACGCCAAATTCGGTACCTTCGTCTTCGACGCGAACTACCGTTGCCTGGCAGCACACCCAGCACTTCTCGCCGGACGTGAGTTCGGGTGGAAGGATGAGCACAAGTTCGACCTCTGTTCCCCTCTCCATCTTGGAGTTGGTGTAAAGGAAGACACCATTGGCGCTGACGTCACGGGTTTGAGCAGCAACTTCACCGCGCTCCGGCACGCGCAAGCGCGTGGGGATGCGGCTGGTGATTCTCGTTCCGCTGCGACGCTCGTTATTCATCCCTGCCTCGAAACTGACCACCTACTGTACACCAATTTGAGCAACCCGGCTCTTGGCACCTTGCGAACTGAGCTCCACTACTAGCTGGTTGGCTTCCGGGAACGCGCCGCCGGCACTACCAAGGCTTGCTCCATAGTCGGCATGTTGGTGGCGCGGAGCTTAACCTCGATTTCGTGCACCTTCTCGGGTTGCGAGGTCTGGTAATAGGCCTGGACCAGTAACTCCATGCTGAAGGGGTTGTCCTGATCCTCTTCGAGATGGGCGATGGCTTCCTGATATTTCTTGGAGTCCATCAGCAGAGTTCCAGCAGCGCCTTCGTAGGAAGCCTGAATCACGCGGTTGCGGCTCTTGTTGGCAGAGGCCTCAAGTTCCTTCAGGGTTTGTTCAGCCAGCGCCTGATTTCCCGCGTGAGCGGCACGGACTGCGCGAATGCGCCAAATGCGCGACAATTCCTCATTACGATCCGAACTGGAGATCGCCGCCTGATGATGAAGCGCATCTTCGGCGAGCTTCAAATCCCGGAGTGCACTGTTGTCATCGGACTGATATTCCGCTTTGTGCCGGTAAGCCTGAGCTTCTTGAAGTCCCTGCGTCTTGGCGTGGGCGTTAATGGCGATCTCGGTAAACTGCTTATCAGCTTCGGCGAAATTGCCTTCGCGCACGTATGTCATTGCCTTCTGCATGCTGTATGTGAGACGGTCGGCTTCGTTGTGAGCGAAGCGGATGGCCTTATCGTATTCGCCGCGGGCTTGTTCCTCATGGCCCATTAAAGCGTAGGTATCGCCTAGTCCGAGTTGGGAAGTCACAAAGTCGGGATCAATCTTTAGGGCGGCTTGATAATGTTGCAGTGCGCTGTCGAACTGGCCTGCCATGCGCTTCAGTTCTCCGTAAGAATCCTGCGGATTGGGTTCGTTGGGCAGCAGCACGAGATAGCGATCCATGGCTGCAAAGGCTTTGTCGAACTCGCGGTGACGGGCCTCGACGTAAGCAAGATCGTTGAGTGCAGCGGGGAAATTCTTGTCAATCACGAGCGCCTTCTGCATGAGGCGTTCGGCCTGATCGTCACCATTCTCTGCCATGAGCCAGTTGCCCGCGAGATACAGCAAGTGCTTGTCTCGGGGATACATCTCGAGCATATCGTTCATGGCGGTAATGCCACCGATGAAGTCTCCTTCCTGCACCTTGGAAATCCAAGCGACCATCAACTGTTCGCCAGGGGTGGTCTTGGGAGCGAGCGCTTTGGCTTTCTCACGTGCGGCGCTGACTTCTTCAGGATTGCCGCTGTTAAACGCAATCCAAGCCCAGGCAACGGCGAGATCCGGATCTTCTTTCACGGCTGCGCGCCAATCTTCGTTACAGCGTTCCAGGTACAGGTTTTCGTAATCGTCCATGCCTTTTTTGTAGAGCTGGCGAGCTTTTGCCGACGAAGTTGTGACCGGCAACTCCCTGGAGTCAGATTTCTTGACGTGGTGCGCAAACGAAAGCGCGGCGAAACTGAGAGCGAGTGCTAAAACGGCGCAGGACTTCATGGCAACGCGCGGCATGGAAGATCTCCGAAAATAGCTAATTGGGGAGGATTACGAGACGAGGGTAACATCCGCGTAATCAAGGGACGAGGTGACAAAGGGCGTACGACGGCGGAGAACGCGGCTGTAATCGAGGGAATTGAGTAATTGGGGAATTGGAAAGAATCTTTCCGATCAGGCGTTCCGTTTTCGGAATGTTACTACTTTATTCGCCCCCACCCCTCCCCCCAGTGTATTGTGCTCATCAACTTGGGGGGGAATTCGAAATTAATCTATTGGCCTCAACGAGTTACGGTCAAAATCTTGCAAACACGCTACTTAGCTTCAGTCCGCCGTGGAGTGCCACGCTCGCGCGGTGCCATCATGTACGAACGAGGACTTTCTGCGCAAGGTCAGATGTCACAGCCAGCTGTGGATTTTGTATTTTGGTTGGATGTAGGGCTCTACCGCTAGCTCGAGTTTGGATTCGAGGTTTGGCTGTATGGCGCACAAACCTTGCGGGTTCTTGAATATGCAAGGACGGTCGAAGCGGGGCGATTACAGCCGGATGATAGGCTGATTGCCTTTTCAACGGAAGAGGTTTTCTGATGCGCTGGACTCCAGGTGGCAGCAGTGATGATGTGGAAGATCGCCGGGATGACACCGGCGGCGGCGGGATGCGTTTGGGCGGGATTCATATTGGCATAGGCGGATTTATCGTGCTTTTACTTCTAAGCCTGGTGTTCCACCGAAATTTCTTTGCGCTGCTGGGCGGCGGTACCGGCGCGCCGACGGCGGTGACGCAACAAGATCCCGAGACAAACCGGCAGCAGGATGAAGCGGAGCGGCCTCTGGTGGAGTTCGTCACATTCGTACTCAATGACAGCCAGGCTACGTGGACGAAAGTTCTTTCCTCCGAAGGAGGGCAGTATCGGCACGCCAAACTAGTATTGTTTCGCAATTCCATTGATTCAGCATGCGGCATGGCCCAATCGGCAACGGGACCGTTTTATTGCCCCGAGGATGAGAAGGTCTATCTTGATCTCGGATTCCTGGATGAGTTGAACCGGCGCTTTGGCGCACCCGGGCAGTTTGCGCAAGCCTATGTAGTGGCCCACGAAATTGGGCATCACGTGCAGAAGCTGCTGGGGATCGAGGCGAAAGCAAGGGCAGCGCAGCAGCGCAGTCCACAATCAGCGAAGGCGATTTCCGTCCGGCTGGAACTGCAAGCGGACTGTTTTGCGGGCGTGTGGGGTCACTCGACGGATCAACGCCACTTGCTGGAATCGGGCGACGTGGAGTCCGCGCTGGGAGCGGCCGCCGCGGTGGGTGATGATCGCCTGCAAAGGATGAGTTCCGGGCAGGTGAATCCCGAAAGCTTCACCCACGGAAGTTCGGCACAAAGGACAGAGTGGTTTCAAAGCGGGTTCAATGCTGGAAACATTGAGTCGTGCAATACGTTTGGGATATAACACCGGGTAATTCTGCGCAGTGTTGCCGCGCCGGAAGCGTGCTGCGATTTCAGTTCAAGTTTTGCAGGAACTTCCGGCGTTCCGATATGAGCTCGTGTTCTGCTACGACACTCGGAAATTCTATGACACTCCAGGAACCCTTTTGCGGGAGTTGCTCCCTTCACTGCAGGGCAAGAACCGTCCGGATTTGAACAATGAAAACGCAATGCGGACATTGAAGATCTGCCCGACTTAGGATTCGAAGCTCTAACGGCAGCAGGTTGAAGGACATAGGTGTTCATGCAATGGCATGCAGAATGCGGGATGAGTGTGATTTCATGCCCACGGAGATGTCATGGAGAGTTTGAGGCGAGAGATGAAGATGGCCATCCGTTGCCTTGCACGGAGCAGGAGCTATGGCCTGGCTGTACTGGTCACGCTGTCGGCGTGCATCGCGGTGAATGTCGCAATATTCGCCATCGTCAACTCGGTTTTGCTACAACCGCTTCCGGTGCCCAATGCCCAGGAGATTGTGCTGATGTCGAATCGTTATCCCAAGGCGGGCGTGGGCGAGCAGAACATTAGCAGCTCCGGGGACTATTACGACCGGCTGGAAAATGTAAAAGCACTGCAAGAGCAGGCGGAGTTCCGGTTTTCGGATCAGACGATCAACATCAACGGCGTTCCGGAGCAGGCAAGGGCGATGATCGCTACGCCTTCGCTCTTCCCATTACTGCGGGCTCAACCCGCATGGGGGCGCGCTTTCACCAACGCGGAAGGCGAGATCGGCAGCGAGCACAAAGTCATTCTCAGCTATGGATTGTGGCAGCAGTTGTATGCCGGAGACCCGAATATTCTGGGACGCGAAATACGGCTGAGCAGCGTGCCTTTCGAGATCGTCGGAGTGATGCCTGGGAATTTTGTCTTTATCGATCCGCGAGTGCGACTCTGGGTTCCTGCGGCGTTCACCTCAGAAGAGAAGACCACTCATCACAATAACAACTGGTATAGCATCGGACGGCTAAAAGCGGGAGCGACAATTCATGAAGTGCAGGCGCAGGTTGATGCCCTCAATGCCGCCAATCTTGAAAAACTTCCGCAGATGCGAGATCTGCTGGTGAACGCGGGATTCCATACGGTGGTGGAGCCGCTGCAAGAAATGTTGATCAAAGATGTAAGGAGCGTTCTATACCTTTTGTGGGCAGGGGCGGTGTTCGTGCTCATGATCGGTGCGCTGAATATCGCGAACCTGGCGCTGGCCCGCGCCAGCCTGCGAAAAAAAGAAATTGCCACAAGGCTTGCGCTGGGTGCGGGACGAGCGCAGGTGATGATGCAGTTCATGATGGAGAACCTGCTGCTAGGCGGCGCCAGTTGCCTTGTTGGCCTCGCGCTGGGTACGACTTTGCTGCGGGCACTGGCCATTGTCGGGCTCAACCACTATCCACGCGCTAATGAGGTGAGGATCGACAGTAATGTGATTCTTGCAGCCGTGCTGATGGCGGCAGCGGCCGCTGTGCTCATTACGGTCCTGTCCTCGATTGGGTTCTCGAAGCAAGGTTTGCAATACGTTCTGCGAGATGACGAAAGAACCGGCAGTGGCACGAAGGGCACGCGGCGTGTGCGCCAGGGTCTAGTAGTTGCGCAGATCGGGTTTGCCTTTTCCCTGCTGTTCGCTGCAGGACTGCTGCTCGCGAGTTTCCGCCAGTTGTTGGGCGTGAACCCTGGTTATAGAACTGAGGGGATTGTGACCGCGTCCGTGAGCGCGCCCGAAGCGACGTACCGCGAAACTGTACAACAACAGGCGCTCATGAACCGGATGCTGCAGAGCATCCGGGAAACGCCGGGAGTCATCTCGGCGGGCGCTACGACCGTGATTCCTCTTGGAGGCAACTACAACAACGGCGTGATCCTGGCCGAGGGACATACGATGACGTCCGGGGAATCTGTCATCTCCCCGAACCGGCTGGAAGTTACGCCGGGATACATGGATACGATGGGAATTCCGTTAGTGAGAGGCCGCTATTTTCTGGAGAGCGATAAGCCGGATTCGCCACTGGTGGTTATTGTGGATGAGCACCTGGCCAAGCGATTCTGGCCGAATCGCGACCCAGTGGGCCAGCGGATGTACGAGCCGGGCGCAAACGGGATCACGAGTAATGAACACACTGTCTGGTATCGAGTGGTGGGGGTGGTACGGTCGGCGCGACTGGAGGACCTCTCGGGAAGCGGTAATTCAGCAGGCACGTACTATTTTCCGTTTGCGCAACACCCATCGAATCGCTATACGGTTGCGCTGCGCACGGAGGGAGAGAGCGCGGGAATCGTCCAGACGGTCCGGAGACGGCTGGCGGCGATCGACCCAGAGGTGGCTTTGTTCGATGTGAGCACCATGGCGCAGAGAGAGGAACTGTCTTTGGCTTCGCGGAAAACTTCGCTGTTACTGGCACTGGGTTTCGGCGTGCTGGCGCTGTTTCTGTCCGCGGTAGGGATATACGGAGTGCTCGCGTACCTGGTGGCGCAGCGCCGCAAAGAGATCGGGATTCGAGTGGCGCTAGGCAGCACACACTCGCGCATTGTGAAATTGATCGTGCGCGAAGGATTCCTCCTGGTTGGAATTGGTCTGCTTCTGGGGATTGGCGGTGCGGTGTCGCTTCGAAACATCGTGAGCAGCCAGATTTATGGAGTCGGGCCTCTGGATCCCGTGGTGATCGGAGCCGTCATCGGCGTGTTCGGGGTGGTGGCGCTGTGCGCATGCATCCTTCCGGCCCGAAGCGCGATGCGAGTCGATCCGGTGATTGTGCTGACGGAGCGATAGAAACTCATTGCAGGAGCGGCATAGTCAAGCTTGCCTAGGAGGACAGAAGGCCCCTGCCGACGCAGGGGCCAACGTCGGGAAGTCAAGATCTAAAACTTGAGCACGGCTGAGAACTGAATTCCGCGCGGGCCGCCTCCGCCGATAAATGGATTACCGATGCCCACGTCGCCAGTGGCGGTAATGGGCAAGGAACCTTGGGTTACCTCCCGATTGCCATTGAGTCCGAACACACCGGGGTACGCCGCGTCCGCGATGAAGGCCGGGAGCAACGGATTGGCAAAGTTGGGATGGTTCAGGATGTTGAAGAAGTCAGCGGCGATCTTCATGGTGAGGCGCTCGGTAATCGCAGTCTTCTTGTACAACGAGAAGTTCCATTCCTTGAACGTTGGACCGCTCAGCGAGTTGCGTCCCATATTTCCGAAGTGCCGTGTGCCGATCTGGCAGTCGCTGGCAAGGCCGGTGGCAACAGGGACATTGACGGTACACGGAATGGCAAACGAACTCAGGTCGAGATAGTTGTAGGGATCACGTTTGTGATAGATGATCGGCCCAACCACATCGGGACGATCAAAGGCGTTGCCGCTACCGCTGTAGTCATCCCAGAAGTTGTAGTTCAGGTGGAATGGCTGACCGCTTTGCAGAGTGACAATGCTGTTCAGACCCCAGCCGTTCTTCAGCTTTTGCATGCTTCCGCCGCGATTGGGGAATTCGTACGAGAAATTCCACGTGAAACGATGGGGGATGTTGAAGTTGGAAGGGCCATATTCCAGGCCAGGGCGAGTGCTATCGTTGGGCTGGGCCGCGTTGGGCACGAAATCTTCACCATCACTGGAGTTATCGAGCGACTTAGACCAAACGTAGTTGACGATGGAAGTCATGCCGTGCCATCCGGTAACTCTGAAACTGGTTTGAATCGCGTTGTAGTTGGACTTGCCAGTGGAATTCTCCTGCAAGACGTAATAGGCGCCGTAGGGATTGCCATTCAGCGGACGGGCATCCACTCCGAAATCCTGAATGCATGCGCAGGCTACGTCAGCAGCATTGATTTGCGCTTCGCTAGGCTGAGCAAGGTCGAACAAGCGCCACAGGCGATGGCCTTGCGAACCGACGTATCCAACCTGGACGACGGCTTTGCTCGAGATCTGCTGCTGGATGTTCAGATTATAGTTCTCCATGTATGGCGACTTGATATTGCGATCGAAGGCGAACACATCGCATTCGAAGCCGCAGGTCGTGGTCGGGGCGTACACCGGACTGCCGGGAACGATGGGACCGCCAACGGCGCCAGTGGAGAGAATCGGTTGAGGCCCAAAGTTGTTGTAGGCAGGGCCGGGATCGAAGTAAGGGGCGTAGGGCAGGTGGCCCAGCACCATGTCTTGCGAGACGGAATCGTAGAACATGCCGAACCCGGCGCGGACAACCGTTCTTCCCTTTCCGGTCACATCCCAGGCGGCACTGATGCGGGGAGCGAAATCTTTCTTATCAGGATTGTAAAGATTTGGCAGCCCGGGCTGACCAACCTGAGTAAGAGTAAAGGTGCCGGTTCCCGGAGACGGCGAAACGCTGGTGATATTGCTCATCAAGTTGTTCTCCTCCTTGATGACTCCGAAATAATCCCAGCGCAATCCGTAAATGATGGTGAGCCGCTGGGTAGGACGAAAACTGTCCTGCAGGTAGAAGCCGAAGTTGTTCTCGTGCGTGTGGCGCAGCGAATTTCCGAAGTACTGGAAGCCGCTGTCCACTTGGCCGGAGAGGAAATCTGTCAGAGGATCGCCGGTGGCATCGCCATTGAACTTCAATCTGCCGCGGAAATATTTATCAAAGTACTGCTGAATGGAGGTCCGGTGGAAGTCGACGCCGAACTTCAGATCATGTTTGTTGAGCTTCCAGGAAAAGTTGTCGATGACCTGGTTGTTGGTATCAAAGCGATGACGAGGAACGCTGCTGGTGGATCCGAGTTGAGCGAAGCCACTCACCAGGACAATTGGCAGGCCGGAGTCAAACGGACCGCTTCCACTGCACTGGCTGACATCACTGGCGGCGCACAGCTGGATAGAGCTGGGATGGAAGCTTTGATCGCCTGGGAAAAAACCTTCCGCGAAACGGTTCCATCCATAGCGCACTTCATTGACTTTGTTTGCACCAATCGTATGGGTGTAGGACATCGAAACGAGTTGGACCCGTGTAGGCGTAAATGTATTGAATCCGGGCAACTGACCGCCGCTGGCGGTTAGGGCGAGAGGGAACGACTGAATGCTGTCACCAAAGAAATAGCGGCCGGTCAGAGTATTGCTGGGATTGAATTGCTCATCAATTTTGGCGATGAAGCTGGTGAGGTCGTTGAAAGAGGGCGAGACCACTGATGCCTGGCCGGTGGGAAGATTGGGAGCAGGCCATGGATGCCGGGCAAGAAGTTGAGCGATTACAGTATTGCTGGCATCGGCGGGCGCCAACTGCCCGTTCGGACCCGACCCGGTATTGGGCACGTTGGCAACTGTTACCACCCCGACCGGTTCCCGCTGGCCTTCATAATCGGCGAAGAAAAAAGTCTTGTCTTTCACGATGGGGCCGCCCAAGGAAGCTCCGAACTGGTTGTTGTGGAAGGGAGCCTTAGGCTGGCTGGCTATGTTGAAGTAGTTGCGGGCGTCCAATGCGCTGTTGCGGAAGTATTCTGCCGCGCTGCCGTGAAAGGCGTTGGTGCCGCTCTTGGTGACAATGTTGACGACCGCGCCGGCATTGCGTCCGTATTCGGGCTCGAAGTTGGAGAGCACGTTGAGTTCGGCAACGGCGTCGACAGGAAGAATGGTGGAAGGCGTGCCAAAGACTCCGGCTTCGTTAATTGCAGGATCGTTCCGGTACCCGTCATTCATGTCGGTGCCGTCGAGCAAATAATTGTTGGACCGACCTCGGGCGCCGTTCATGCTGAATTCGCCGTAGGAGCCGGGTGAATCTGAGATCTGATCGGGAGAGCCCGCGACACCTGGATTCATATAAATCAGCTTGGTGTAGTCGCGTCCGTTGACCGGCATGTCCTGGACCGTCTGGGCGGTGAGCACGCCGCCAAGAGTATTGGTGGTGGTTTCGACCAGCGGCAGCCGGTCGGCAGAGACTTCCACCATGGTGGTGATTTCGCCGGTCTTCAGCGCGGCGTCAACGCGGCGCTCGCTGGCTACATTCACCGCCACCGCAGTGGCGATGAAGGTCTGAAAGCCTGGCTGGGTGACGGTGACGTTGTAAGTTCCGATGGGCAGTTCGGGGAGAGAGTAGCTTCCGTCGCCACTGGTTTCGGTGGAGCGTTCGAGGCCCGTGCCGGTGTTCTTTACGCTGACTTTGGCTCCGGCTACTACCGCGCCGGAGGGGTCGGTGACGGTTCCGAGAATGGTTCCGCGGAAGGTCTGAGCCGACAGGCTCACTGCGGCCAGAACAATAAACGCCAGCCAAAAACGTGCTCTCATAAGATCTCCTTGAAACCGATCAAAGCTTTAGGGAAGTAGTGATCGCTTGGGGAACATTCCACAATCGCGAACCTCTGGGAAAGTTGCAATTGTTTATGTGTTGGAAAGATATCGCCCGCCCGCAAAATCCAGGCTGACAAACATTAACGAAAGATTATTGTGACAGTCAACCACGGAGTTATGGATGGAGGCGATCGATATTGCGAATGGGTGGCGGACTTAGCAATGAGCTATGAGCAAATCGTGCGCGCACGGTTGTCATTGCTCACGGCTCATTGCTCAGAATGTGAAGGAGACGCCGCCGCGAATCGAGCGCGCCGAATCTACCAGGTAAACTGTTTGACCATCCTGGCCTAGTACCGGAACGTAGCCTTGGGCCAGCAGGTTGCGGATGTCGATCAGCGCCTCCATGCGGCCACCGAAGGCAGGAATCGGCTGGCGGACAAAGATGTTGAGAAATGCATCGCTCTGTCCGGCGGAGGTGTTGAACATGTCCACGGGCGTTACGGAAGAACCGTTGGTCCAACGATAAGAAGCAATCCAGCGGGTATGGCTACGCGGTACGGTACCGCTCAGCTTGGCAGCCAAGGCGTGGCGGCGAACCGTCGAGACCCACTGCTGGGCTTGTTGCAAAGGAACGTCGGGACGCGAGAGATCGAGCGCGCCGCCCAATGCGTAATCAACCGTGGCCGTGAGATCGGAGGCGAACTTATGTTGCAGCACGAACCTCATGCCGCGAGTGTCGAGGTCTGGCCCGGCAAAATTGAAGGTTCCGGATGAAGCATCTGGAAGCAGGAATCCCCCAGCCGCGCTCACCGCACCCACGCCAGTGAGGGCGGGGTTGACGATGCGATCGGAGAACCATGCGACCTGCACATTATTTTTTCCGGAGCGGTGCGACACGCTGAGTTCCTGATGCTGCGCGTCTTCCATCCTCGGGCCATAGCCCAGCAGACTCACTCTCGGATTGGACTCACTCAAGTCGGCAGGGGCAGAATCAAAACCTTTTTCACTGCGCGGATCGGGGCGAGAGGTGGTGTAGGAGTATTCGATAACGGTGTTAGGCGAAAGATGAAAGTCCGCCGCACCGAACGGGCGAAACGCATTGAGATGACCGAGAAACTCGATGGTCTGAAGTTCACTGCCAAACTTCAGTTCGAGGACATCACCGACGGTGAAATCATCAGCCGCGGACAGGGCGATGGCTTGAAGAGCTGCGTTGTGCAAATTGGGATCGGAAGGAGCGAAGCGGCGTACCGTCAGTCCGACTGTAGGGCTGGAGCCATCTGCCAGCCGGTGCGAATAGCTGGTGCGTACCACGGCAGCGGGCAAACTGTAGCCATAGCCGACATCGCCGCTGAACGCGAGATGACCATCGGAGAAGATGGACCGCTCCAGCGTGAAAGCGGCACTCATGTCGGAGCCAGTCCCGTATCCGCCGGCGGCAGAGCCAGCGAGGAACGAAACTGCTCCGCGCATTTCGTGATCGGGCTTCTCGGCGCGAGCCGCGGGATCGTCGAAAATGCGGAGAATTGGGCGATTCGCGACGGAGCGAAGCGTCCACTTCCAGTCGTCACCATCCGTACCCGCGCGCACCGGACCGAGCTGCATCGCACCCAGCAAGGTGCTAAGGGTGACATTCACGTTAAGACTGGCTCCAGGACGCAAGCCAATTTTTTCGCGCAATGCCGGCAGGAATGATGGAGCAGTGAATTTCAGCGTGTACATGCCCGGCAGGAGGTCGGTAGCGATGTAATAACCGGCGCTGTCGGTGAACACTGTAAGGGTGCGATTGGCAGTCCCCAGAATCTGCACGACGGCGCCCATCTGGGGAGTCCCAGAAGCATTGCGAACGTACCCAGAAATCGCGCCCGGCCGCTCAGCGGCCCACACGGGGAGCGCGATGCCCAGCACGATTGCCCAAGTTCCGAGCTTACGCAAGTTCAACTTCGCCCCACCCCCTGGGGGAATGCAGGGAGTTACTCTACTGCAAACATGGCTGAAGGATCAACGGTCTGCTTGGATACCTTGTCATTGACCTTGATCTGAATTTTGTAGACGCCGGGCTGCAGATTCGATGTAACCAGCGACTTCTGCAGCGTCACCTGATCTCCGACGTTGCCCATAGTGTCGGTCGTTTCCACTTTCTGCACGACTGATTTGTTGGTTGCGACGTTGGTGATGTCGTACTCGATTGTGGCGGAAGGCTTATGCGTCTTCTCGTCCAATCCCAGATTATAAACCTGCATCCAGAAATTGAGTTTGGGATCTTTATCGCGTTTGAAAATGGCGGGCTTGCCGTCAGCTGGAGCCACCCGCGGACGCACCTTGGTGGTGCCAATGACGAAATTGCCGGTCCCGATGGCTTTGGTGGGAACCGGTTCCATGACATCGGCCAGGATGAGAGAAGAATTGGACAGCTTGTCGTCCGAGTATTCCGGGACGATGATGCTGCGGCTCCATACTCCTTTGCGATCGCCATTCACATCTTTCACGGCGATATTAAGCTTGTAACGGCCGGGGCGAAGCGGAACCGCCTTGTAGTACACCTGGGCATTCTCCGCAGTGCGCGGCAACAGTTCCGCGGGAACGTCCACTTGTACGGTGTCTTCGAAGGTCTGGACGATCTTGCCGGTCAGCGTGGTCAAGCGGGCAAAGATGTTGGCGGTCCCGCGCTGCACGCCTTCCTTGTTCACGAAGGTGATGTCGCGGTTTTTCATCTGGATGGTGATGGGCACGAGCGCGGTATCGGTCGTGACCTTCACGAAGTCCACATGTACGTCGAAGGGCATCGGATTGAGAATGACCTTGGAATTTACAGCCTCTTCCAAGTCGGTAAACTTCACCTTGGGAGCAGCCTGCAATTTTGCGAACTGCTCCAAACGATCGAATTGTTTGGCCTGCAGGCCAGCGCTATCGGGTCCAAGGCCGAGACGCTCGAGGCCATTGCCGTTGAAACGTTGTGATTTGTTGGACATGCCCATCTGCTCCCACATGGTGAGACCTGCGTTGGGAGTCATCAGGAGAGCGTCTTTTTCGGACCGGTCCATGGTCATGTGGTATTCGCCGCACATGCAATTGTCGACGAATTCGATGATCACTTCCTGACCGATGCCTTCGATGTAGCGATAACGCCAGTCTTCAAAAGGAAAGGTTGAAGTTTCGCCGCCGCCCTCTTCCATGGGTCGCTGATAGCTGCCGCCGGAGGGGTGAGAGTCGATTTCGTCAGGCTTGCCGAATACGATGTAGATACGGCCGCGATCAGTTCTCCAACCCGGTACGCCAGCGGCAAAATGTTCGTTGGCATAGGCAATACGCTGGTAGTGTTCTTCTTTGAATTCGTTCTCTTCGGTATCCGGAGTAGGATCGCGGCGCTGCCAGAAGGCTTCAATGAAGTTGTCGCGCTCCTCATCGTTGGAGAGTTGCTTAAAAGCTGCACGTTCTTCATCAGTAATGATGTAGGCGACGTCCTCATCCAGCCACTTTTTGTAGGGCTTGCTTAATTCCTGTTTGAGGGCGCGGGCATTCTTTTTGCGCTGTTTTTCGTCGGCAGGACGCTTGAGCGGATCGACGGCATCGGGCGGCTGGGCCTGCTTGGCAGCAGGTTGGTCTGCACTCGATTGACCAGTCGCTTTGGGATCCTGAGGCTCGTCTTTGGGTTGGTTCTGGGCGAAGGCCCCGCCGGCCATGAAAATTAGCGCCGCGCAAAGCACAATTCGATACACAGTAAGCTGCGAGACTACCCGGAACATGAGAGGGACTCCTGCCAAAGACAACCGTCGTCTATACATTTTAGGCCGTCAGTTGCGTGAAAGCAAGGCTAAGTGAAGCCCAGAAGGCCGGTAAATCCGGTTCCCAGTCATTAACTTCGAAGGTCCCAACCGGCTTCGGAGTTGCCCGGGTGATGGCAGGAAACTGTGGCTGCAAACATCGGAAAAGTAGGCATATAATGAGTGGGTTCCAGAGCGGTAACGATCATTTACCCAGGGTAATGGGTCTCGGCCATTCTTTTAACTTTGATCGGGAACTTTCTCGCCAGCAGGACCGTAACAGAAGATGTGTGTCCGTCACACCGACGCTAGCGAGGGACGTTTTCGTCACTAGATAAACGTTCTGGCGGAATCTGGTCCTCTGCGAAGATCAGGTTCGCGGGAAGTGACGGAGCTCTATGAAGGCTTGGAAAAAAATTGCAATTGGCGCCGGAATCGTAGTTCTACTGGCAATCATTGTCGGATTCACGGTTCATCAGAGCGGCAAGAACGTAGTCACGGTTCAGACGGGCAAAGCGCAGCACCAGGATCTGGCTACAGTGGTGAGTGCTTCGGGAGAAATCAAGCCGAAGACGTACGTCAATATCGGGGCCAACGCGTTCGGGAAGATCACCCACCTGTACGTCAAGGAAGGGGATCACGTAAAGAGGGGCCAATTGCTGGCGCAACTGGAAAACGTGCAGTCCTCGGCGGACGTAAATGCCAATGAGGCGTCGCTGCAGGCGGCGCAAACCGATTCCCTGGCAGCTGAGGCGGGACTTAAGACCGCGGAAGCAGACCTGTTGCGTGCCCAGGCCGATTACGACCGGAACAAGCTTGACTGGGAGCGGGCGCAGAGTTTGTTCAAGGACGGGCTAATTTCGAAGTCGGACTTCGACAGCCGAAAGAATGCCTGGGCGACAGCGGATGCCGGCCTTACACAGGCGACGGCACGCGTGGCGCAGGCCAAGGCGCAAAACGATTCCGCGGGAAGACATGTGGCACAAGCCAAAGCAACGCTGACGCACTATACGGACCTGCTGCAGAAGACCACGTATGCGGCACCATTCGACGGAGTCATCACCAATCTCCCGGTGCGGGAAGGAGAAACCGTGGTGATCGGAATCCAGAACGCACAAGGCAGCACGCTGATGACGCTCGCCGACATGTCGGTCATCACGGCTGAAGTAAAGGTGGACGAGACCGATATTGTGAATGTGCGGCTGGCACAACCTGCCGACGTGACGATCGATGCGATTCCGAAGAAGATCTTCCATGGCAAGGTGAGCGAGATCGGGAACAACGCGATCGTGCGCTCCAGTGGCTTATCGACATCCCAGCAAACTACCGCGAGTGAAGAGGCGAAGGATTTCAAAGTTGTGGTCACATTGAGTGACGCGCCTCAGGATCTGCGACCGGGACTCTCGACCACTGCGAAGATTACAACGGCAACCCGGAACAACGTGCTCTCGGTTCCGATTCAGGCGCTGACATTGAGAACCAAGGATCAGATCGAAGCGCAAAATAATCCGCCGGGATCGGTCCACGCGGCGGAGCCGGCTTCGAAAGAAGTGTCATCCAAGAGCAAAAAAGACGCCGAGGTACAAGGCGTATTTGTCATCCGCAACAAGAAGGCGATGTTCGTACCGGTGAATACCGGAATCACAGGAACGACGGATATCGAAGTGCTGGAAGGTTTGAAAGAAGGGGACGAAGTGATTACGGGAAGCTACAAGGTTCTGCGTACACTGCGTCCGGGGAGCAGCGTCAAAGTAGACAATAAGGCGCCTAAGAAAGAAGAGGAATCGTCATAACCTTAGCGGGAATGACGCGTCCAAAAGACAAAGCCTTTCGTCTCGCGTTAAGAGAGCGCAAGAAATGGGAACCGAGGTCTCAGAATCGGAGTCTGAAACAAAAGAGCTGAACCCAGAGATCGGAGAGGTCAGTGGCACCGGACCAGGAGAAAAACATGGCAACCGCAGAAGTCATCAACATGCCCAACACGATGGCCGTCGCTCCGCCGGAATCCTGCATGATCGCGGCGGAGGACTTATGGAAAACCTACGACATGGGTTCGGAGCAGCAGGTGCATGCGTTGCGCGGGGTCAATCTGCGGATTCAGCGCAACGAATACGTGGCCATTATGGGCCCTTCGGGTTCAGGAAAATCGACTCTGATGAACCTGATTGGCTGTCTGGACACTCCTTCGCAGGGCAAGTATTGGCTGAACGGACAGCTGGTCAGCGAACTCGACGACGATGAACTGGCCAGAATCCGAAATAAAGAGATCGGCTTCGTCTTCCAAACCTTCAACTTGCTGGCTCGTGCCACCGCGCTGCACAACGTGGAACTGCCCCTGATCTACGCGGGCGTCCCTACTGAAGAGCGCATGGAACGGGCCAAGGGCGCGCTCTCCGCGGTGGGCATGGACGGCCGCATGCATCACAAACCCAATGAACTCTCCGGTGGTCAGCGACAACGCGTCGCGATTGCCCGTGCGCTGGTCAACAAACCATCGATTATTCTGGCCGACGAACCCACAGGAAACCTTGACTCGCAAACCGGCGTGGAAATTATGGCGCTCTTTGACCGGCTGCAAAGCGAAGGCAACACCATCATTCTTGTCACGCACGAACATGACATTGCCGAGTACGCTCACCGCGTTATTCACATTAAGGACGGAGTTATTGCTAGCGATAAACGGAGTCAGAACCATACGAACTGATCTCGACTAGAGCAGAGTGGCGCCCGGCATTTGCCGGGCGTTTTCCTTTAGGGAAAAAACCACTCCGGAGGATGCGCTACAGCTTCTGCTGGATAGCCGCCAGTTTCTGGCTGGCCTCAGCGGAAAGTTCTGCCATGAGCACACGATCTCTGCCTTCCCGCTTGGCACGGTAGAGCGCGGCATCAGCAGCTTCGAGCAAAGATTTTGACAACACACCGTGTTCGGGTAGAGCGGCAACACCGACCGACGCCGTCACGACTCCCACCGATTTCCCCTGATGCAGGACAGTCAATTCACGCACTTTGGAACGAATGCGTTCGGCGCGCGCATAAGTAATCCTGGCGTCGCCCAGAGGAAGAATCACGACAAACTCCTCCCCGCCAAAGCGGCACACAATATCTTCGGCGCGCACACTTCCCTTTAGAAAGGCTGCCGTTTCGCGCAGCACCGCATCGCCAGCTTCATGTCCGAAGGTATCGTTGAACTGCTTGAAACGGTCGAGGTCCAGCATCATGACGCCCAAGGGCTGATCGGAACGCAGAGCGCGCCGGACCTCGCGCTCCAGAATTTCTTCCAGGTAACGCCGATTGAAAAGACCGGTGAGGGCATCCACAATCGACTGATTGCGAAGCGCCTCTCGCAGCCGGATATTTGCTATGGAAAGGCCGACCTGCCCAGCAAAGGTATTCTTCAAAGAAAGATTGGACTCGGCGAACTGAGGAAATTCATTGGTTGCCTGAAAGTGCAGGATCCCCAGCGTCTCGCCTTGGGCAACGATGGGAATGCAAACGTAGGCATTCCTCACATTTTCGGCGTGGGCGCAGCGGGCGCTGTCGTCGCCAGCGAGAACAATATGGCTGTGTCCAGTGCGCAGCGCCCAGCAGGCACTGCGTTCGAAAACGGGGATCGGAACCTCGCAGTTGCCCCCTGAGCTGACTACCTCCAGCTGCTGCTGACTGAACAATGCCATCGCACCCGGGTAGATAAAAATTTTAGGAGCAAATCCAACCGCCGCCTTGAGGACCTCCTCCTGGGAGACGCAACTCTGCAGCAGTTCGCCCATTTTGCAAGCATGGTAGCCCGCGCCGAACGATCAGTCAGATCCCGCATCATCCGTTCGTTCTGCTCATCCAGTTGCTTGCGCGCGAGATCCTTCTGCCACATTTCCTCTTGCAGCTTGGTGTTGGCGTCGAACAATTCGCTGGCACGTGCCTTAATCTCGGCTTCCAGGAGTTGCTGGTGGCACATTTGATCGTCGATATCGGTGCAACTTCCGAACCACTGTTTGATTGAACCCGAAGCGTCGCGCAGGGGAACGGCGCGGTTGATGAACCATCGATAACGGTTGTCCCGATCGCGCAGCCGGTATTCGATTTCAAATGTCTGGCCGGAGCGCAGGCAGTCAGTCCATTTCTGCATACAAATCGCGGCATCGTCGGGATGCACAAATTGTGCCCAGGAACTGCCCAAACCTCCGCCTTTCTCCAGCCCTGTCATGTCGTACCAGCGCTGGTTGATGTAGTTGGTCTGGCCATCGGCGTCAGCCGTCCAGACAATCTGCGGGATCGCTTCGGCCAGCGTTCGGAACTGGGATTCTCCATCCTGCGTGGGTGAGGATTGAGCTGATCGCGACATCCTTGTTCTACGCCTTAGGCCTGCGAACAACGCCAGTGCAGCGGTGAAGATTATGGCGAACAACAGCGACAGAGTTAGTGAGTAACTCCAGTGAAAGACGCCGGGCAACAAGCGTTCTCCTTAGACGATCTGCGCGCCGCTTGCGCGAAGCTACGGACTAGATATCGGCAGGAGATTGTTGGACTTGATTAGTGCGAATTAACGGAAGCAAAAAAGAGACGCAGCAAGCTGCGTCTCTACGATCGAGGCTTAAGAAATTACGGGGTGGTGCTCACCGTCTTTACGGTTGCCGTGTCAGAGGGTAGTCCGGGACCGGCGATAAAGAATTTGTGGTCGTACATGTTGCGGTAGATGCGGCCGGCAATCTCGGCAGCTTTGGGGCCGAAGGTTGGACGACCTCCCTGGAGGAAGACAACGAGTACGACGCGTCCAATGCTGGTGTTGGCGTAAGAGGCGAACCAGCCGTAGCGAGTTCCCTCATGCGAACAGGTTCCGGTCTTGCCCAGGATCTCTTCTTCGTTGAAGTTAAGACGCAGGCTGCGCGCGGTGCCGAATCGAACCGCTCCCGACATACCGTCAGAGAGTTCAGGGATGAGCGGAGCAATATCGAGTTGGCGCTTGACCCGGGGCTGGAAATTGGCGACGTCTTCCGGCTTGGTGGGATGCTGCAGGTAATAGAGAGTGCCTCCGTTGGCGATGGCAGAAACCATTGCGCCAAGTTGCAGCGGGGTCATTGACACACCCTCGCCGAAGGAACACATCTTGCCCACGCCGCCAAGTTTTTCAGGGATAGCCTGCTCAGGATAAGCGCCAAGTTGCTCGCCAGCGATGTTGTAACCAGCGAGTTCGCCGAGGCCGTATTCGTGGGCGTAGTAGGCGACCTTCTCGAAGCCGAGCTGGCGGCCGAGAGCCTCGAAATAAGCGTTGTTGGAATGAGCCAGGGCCATGGTGAGATTCATGCGATAACGGCGGCCCAAGGCAACCGGGGTTTCTTTGGAGATAAGACCTTCGCTGAGAGCGGCGAGTGCTACTGAAAGCTTGATGGTGGAGCAAGGCTGTGCGCCACTGGAAAGCGCAAGCTTCTGATTCACCATGGCCAGGATGCGGCCGCTGGTGGGCTCGACCGCGACCACGGTGCCGTTCATGTTGCCGAGAGCATCGATGGCAGCCTGGCGGACAATTGGATCTTCGCCGGCCGTGATATCACCATCAGTGATCTCTTCGGCGAACGAGCTCATGTGGAAGTGCTCGTAGTAGCGATGACGGCGCGTTTTCACCGAAGCTTTACGAACCGTCGCACTGCGACTACGCGCCAAACGGTGTATGCGGCGACGGGTACGCGCGTTCTCACTGACTTTCTTCTGCGATTTCGATTTCGAGGCAGTGTTGGTATTGATGTGCGCCGCCCAGCTCATTCCTGTCAGGAGCAGAGCAGCGCAAAGCGCAAAAAGAAAACGAAGCAGGCGGTTTCCCCTAAACATCTTGAGTTTCACTCCCAGGAATCTAAGTACTTCGATGCACGCTTGCTGCCAGGAACTGGTAATGCGAACGTTTCATCCACCCGTGTTGATCTTAGGGGACTTACCACCTTCGGGCAACGTTAAAGTTTAGATCGGCAGCAACGGGCTTTTTCTTCTAAGCTGCGTTGCGGCAATCACATACGGGGAGATTACCTCAGTTCCTAGCTTTTCGTAACACGTTACTGGGTTACTGAAAAGGCACCACCACCATGTGAAAAGTGTTTCATCGCTGCGGGCGGGCTTGACCGCTTAGAACGGCCCGCCATCGTCTTTTCACATTTACATCTACATCATTGGTCACATCACGTCGTTGCGCTTGCGCAGAAATGCCGGCACGTCGAGATCGTTTGATTCGAAATTGCTGACCAGGGCACTGCGCACAGCTTCCAGCGAGATCACATCGGCGGCGCGGTCCTGGGCGGCGGGCATGGGCGCCACGTCATCAGCGTAAGCAGTCGTGCGCGCATGATCATCTTCCATGCTCGACTCCGACATGATGTGCTTCGGTGGATCCGGGAGGGGAGCAGGGCTGTCAAACGTCTCGGGGAATTCCATTGCTTCCTCATGAGCTGCGGCGAAGGAGGTGCGAGTTTCCAAGGGGCGATGGCGTGCGACGGGAATTTCGCGGAAGCCGGTAGCGATCACGGTGATCTTCACGGCGTCCTTCATCTTCTCGTCGAGCACGGCGCCGAAGATGATGTTGGCTTCGTCGTGCGCAGCGCCCTGGATGATGGAACAGGCTTGCTGCACTTCGGCAAGCTTTAGGGAGGACGATCCAGTGATGTTGATAAGGATGCCGCGCGCGCCGTCGATCGCTCCGGCTTCGAGCAGCGGCGAGGCGATGGCACGCTGAGCGGCCTCAATGGTGCGTTTTGCGCCACTGGCGGAGGCCGTGCCCATGACCGCATATCCCATGCGCGCCATGATCGTCTTCACATCGGCAAAGTCGCGGTTGATGATGCCAGGAATCGTGATGATGTCCGAAATCCCCTGCACACCTTGACGCAGGATGTCGTCGGCGATACGGAAGGATTCGAAGAAGCCGGCATCTTCGGCGACGGCAAGCAGCTTCTCGTTGGGAATCACAATGGTAGTGTCGACCGATTCCATCAACTCCGAGATGCCGCGGTCGGCTTGCTGCATGCGGCGTTTGCCCTCAAAGGCAAAGGGCTTGGTCACGACGGCGACGGTGAGAGCGCCCATTTCGCTGGCCAGCGATGCGATGATGGGGGCGGCACCGGTGCCGGTGCCTCCGCCAAGGCCGGTGGTAACGAAGACCATGTCAGCGCCTTCGAGAGCTTCAATGATCTTGTCGGAATCTTCCAGGGCGGCCTTGCGTCCGACCTCCGGATTCGCGCCGGCGCCCAAGCCATTGGTCAGCTTGACGCCGAGCTGCAGCTTCACTGGCGCGTGCGACAGCCGCAGCGCCTGCAGGTCCGTGTTGGCGACAATGAATTCGATGCCCTCCATGCCGGCATCGATCATGCGGTTGACTGCGTTGCCGCCGCCTCCACCTACGCCGATGACTTTGATCTTGGCGTCGTTACGGGCCTCTTCGTTGAAGCTGATGCGAATGCGAGAGTCGTTGCTCATGTCTAATCACCTGAATTGAATTTGCGTTCTACTTCCCGTTCTTCGTTCACTGGCAAGCGCGCACTCAACTGGCAACGCCGCTCATGCGCCCTTGCCCACCAACATTGCTTTCAATCTCGAACCCAGGCCGCCGTCCTGATAGCCGCGCGCGATACGGGCGCGGTGGCCATAGTTGATCATGCCCAGGACAGTCGCGAATTCCGGCTCCGATAAGGTGGACGGCATCTTGGCTAGCGGCGCCGGCCAGGAGAGCCTCACCGAACGACGCAGCACGGATTCGGCGACGTCGAAAATTCCAGGCAGCCGCGATCCGCCTCCGGTGAGCACGATGCCTGCGAGGCAGAGATCAAACATGCCGCTCTGCCGCAAGGCTTCGCGGATCATTTCAAACAGTTCGCGGGCACGCGGTTCGAGAATTTCTGCGACCATGCGCTGCGGAAGCAAGCGTGACGGCCGATCTCCGACCGACGGCACTTCGACCTCGTTGCCTTCCGGGATCAAGGTCACGACCGCACTCCCGTAGTTCTTCTTGATCTTCTCCGCCTCCAGCAGCGGCGTGCACATCCCTACGGACAGATCGCTGGTGAAGTGATCTCCGCCGATGGGGATGACTCCCGTGTAGGTGACGGCCCCCTGCTGGAAAACGATGACCTCGGTCGAGCCGGCGCCGATATCCGCGAGGCAGACGCCGAGTTCACGCTCGTCGGAGCGCAGAACGGAATCGGCGGCGGCCAAGGGTTCGAACACGGTATCGTCGACATGCACACCCGCCCTATTCACCGCCGTGATCACGTTTTGCGTAGCACTGGTCGTGGCAGTCACCATATGCACGCGAACTTCGAGGCGGGCGGCCATCATGCCGAGCGGATCGTGCACACCGGACTGATCGTCCAGGATGAATTCCTGGGGCAGCAGATGAAGGATTTCGCGGTCCTGCGGGAGAGGGATGGCGCGGGCACGTTCAACGGCCTGCTTAATCTCGTCACGTCCGATCTCGCGCGGGCGCGTTCCCAGGGTAATGCCGCCGTGACTGTTGATGCCCTTTACGTTGGCTCCTCCCAGGCCCAGAATCGCGTGCTCGACGGGCGCTCCAGCGATATCCTCCGCGCATTCCACGGCTTTTTGAATGGAGGCCACGGCTTTATCCAGTTCAACGATGACTCCCTTGCGCGAGCCGCGCGAATCGGCGACGCCGTGCCCGCGATAGCGCAATCCGCAGTCGGTCATCTCCGCCACCAGCGCACAAGTCTTGGCGCTTCCGACATCAATCGTCGTTAAGAAATTTCCCTGCTGGTTCCCCATTCGTTAAAGATTCCCTGAAATCAATTAATTGGACCCCGTGTTCTGCTTTGAAATCGCCGGACTGGGCTTTGGAATGCCATGCGCAACCACTGCGGCGTGCGCCGGTTTTTTCGGGTCCGACCTGGGCGAACTGGCGCGAACTGTGGCAGGTCTCCTTTTTGCCGCCGGACGCCACGCGGTTTGCTTTTTTGGAGGCGCCGGCCTGGTGGTCTTCGCCACAGTCTTGGTAACCCGAACTCTCGCAGGCGCCTTCTTCACCGTTACCGTTTTCGTGGGCTCGAGTTTCTTCTCGCTTAACTCGAAAGCGGGCTTCGGCAGGCTTTTATCATGCAGAATAATGCGCGAAAGCAACGCTGCCGGCTTGACTCCCGCCGCTGCCGCCGCTTTTGCCGCCGAAGCGCTCAGTGACGCCTGGCGGGTCTTTGTTTCCACATCGGGGTTGACGATCACCTGGTTGTCGTAGCGCAGATTCACCGACTCAAGCTTCTGAAATTGCTGGCGCCACTCCTGCACATGACTGACGTAGGTTTTGTAACGCCTCAGGAAGTCCGTCGAACCGAGTTCCACCTCAACATCCCCCTGCGGATCGTTCACTCGCACTTTTATATTTTCCAGATCGGAGAGATCCACCTCGCTCAGATCCTGGGCGTAACCGGCTCCGCCGGAATCGAGGTCACGGACAAGCGCGTTGTAGGCCTTCATACGCGGGATGCGGGTGGAAAGGGGCTCGCCAGGATTCATCCCTAAAATGACCGGAAAGGAGTATTTGCGTTTCTGGGGCAACTCCATTAAAGAACCACCTGCGTCGATCAGGAAAATGCGCGGCCCAACCCGGGCGAAGGCGACCGGGGTACGCTCGTGAATTTCGACGCGCAGGCGGTTGGGGACAAAGCGCATTACGCTGGCCGACTCGACCCATGGGATCTGCTCCAGTTGCGCTTTTTGCTGGGCGAGAGGAATAAAGAAAATGTTTCGACCAATGTCGGCGCCCATGACCTCCATGATTTGCGCCTTGGTGACGTTTTCCATTCCCCCTACATCGATGTTGTCACTGGAGTCGATGCGGAAACGCCAGGAGCGCTCGCCGTAGTGGTAGAGCATCCCGGCTGCGATAGCGAGAACGCACAGAGCGGTGGCAGCGACAAAAGCCCACAACAGGCGATGGGCAGTTTTCGTAGGAAGCGATCCGCGCCGGGCGGGAACACGTTTTTGGGCGCGTAGAAATGGCGATTCCTCGTCCACATCCAGATCGACCAGACGCGCGTCATCGAGTTCCTGGCGCGCGGGTGGTGCGCTGGGCGGGTACAACTCCTCCTGCGTGATGGTGGAACCACTCTTTCGCGCCATCAAATCAGGCAGTTGTCGTCAGGAATCGCTGAGCTTTTTCACTATAGCTGCATTTCTCGACCTGAGATAGAAAAAAAATCTAAGGATTTGCACAGGCGGGAACCGGATTGGGTACGACCACGAACGTGCCATTCTTCAGGCAAAACGTAGCAGCGATCAAGTTGATTTGGGACGTGTCTTTCCGGAACTTCCTCGAAGGCGCTTTTCTTACTGTCCAGAAAAAATAAGAGCGCGGCTGTTTTTCCGCGCTCAGCTTCCAACATGAACTTGAGGTTCCCTTAGACCGAACCACCCTCCGATGACGTGACGTGGACCACCGGCATGGCCGGCACTTTTACGTTGGGAAAGCGCGGAACATTTACCCGCACGCGGGGACACACAGAAACCTTGGGAGCGCGGACCACGACGGGGTTGAAGACTACCGCCGGGATATGAATACGGGCAACGCGACTTTCGATTCGAGCGCGGTTGGCTTCGAGCCGGGCCAAATGGGCCTGCTCGCGAGCCGACAGGATTTCGACCTGCTGTTCGAATTCATTGGGTACCACGAGCGTTCCTGCTTCCGCCAAAGCTGCACTAAATGGGCAGGACGGCGTTTGTTTGCGCGCTGATGCGAAGTTTGCTTCAGCCAGGAACTGGTCGGCACGGCCAGTTGCCAGCGCGATCACGGCCGCACTGTTATGTTTCACCTGGTCAGCGATCTCGTGGGCCCACTGCAGACCGCCATCATGATAGCTTGCGTTCAGTCCGGCTGCCACTACCGCCGCTGCCAGCCATCCCCATGCTTGTGTTTTCATGGCCTTAACCCCTTATGCCTGAATAGACGAAGGGCATAACAATCGGTTAGCAAGAGATACGATGAGGGCCCAAGATAAGTTCCCTTCTTTGCTCTGAGCAATGAGCCATGAGCAATGAGCGATCATCAGGCCGATAGTGACAGATGAGTTGGACGGAGGTTGGGAGGGCGCTTCCTTAGCCCGAATGAGGCAAATCAAGAAGACCGAATTTGGCGGAACGCAATCTGAAGGCGCTTCATCATAAGCAACTGAGGAGCTTTGGAGCAAGGTATGTCTGAGCAAAACATTGGAGGGGAATATCTAGCTGACGCGCTGCGAAATTTTCGAAGCTACAAGAAACTCGCTGAAGAAGCTCTGGCACAGACCACTGATGAAGAGGTCTTCCGACTTATCGATCCGGAGGCCAACAGCATCGCAATCATAATCAAGCATATGGCCGGAAACATGCGTTCTCGCTGGACGGACTTCCTGACCACAGACGGCGAGAAACCAAATCGCCATCGCGATCGGGAATTCGAAATAGCGCCAGGCACGACTCGCTCGGATGTAATGCAATGGTGGGAAGAGGGATGGGAGTGCGTATTTGGGGCCGTGACTCCGCTGAAGCCAGAAGATCTCACGCGGAAGGTATTGATTGCGGGCCGCGAGCATTCGGTGCTGCAGGCGATTAGCAGGCAGTTGCTGCATTACGCGGGCCACGTGAATCAAATCGTGATGCTGGCCAAGCATTTCCGCGGGGCTGAGTGGAAGTCTTTGAGCATTCCCAAAGGGAAGTCTGAGAGTTTTGCACGCGAGTTTGAGAAGACGCACGCGGCGCGTGCTGAGGCTCGATAAACGATTGCGGATACACGTGGAAACTCGAACTGTTTCTTGGCGAATGGAAGTCAGCTTCCCACCGTCTTTCGCAAACGGCGCCAAAGAGGTGTGGGGCACCCTGATGACTGCCATATGCGTGGGCTGACTAGTTCGGACTAGCTGATAACAATTCCTTTAGATACTGCTGCCAGACGGCGGCCCAGGTGTGTGTGCCGTGTCCGTGGGTTTGATCGGATGTTGGGATGAGTACGAACTTGCCGTGGGGGACGCGCCTGATTTCCCGCTCGGCGATGCCTAGCTCTGGAGGATTAATGAAGTCATCGGCGGAGTTCACGAACATCACGGGGACCCTGATCGTTTCGAGCTTGGGCGAAGGATCGTAATTGCGCGAGGCATTCACCGCGTAGAGCAAATCGTTCGCGTCCAGGGTCGCAGTGATGCGTTTGATGGAATCCTCCAGGTAGTGGTCGGCGGCATCGCGCGTCGCAAGATTTTTCTGCATCAGCAGCGGCGCACTGCCGGCAATCAGCAGAAAGTCGGCGGAGATCTGAAGCGCCGCGCGCGGTTCTGTTGTGTAGTCACCTTGCTTCCAATCCGGATCCTGACGGATTCCCTGCATCAGCATCTCGCGCCAGAGGCGGTTGCGTCCGGCGATCTGCACAGGGAGACAGGCCAGGGGCATGATTGCATGCATGAAATCGGGGTAGGTTTCGCTCCAAACCCAGGAATGCATGCAGCCCATCGAAGTGCCCATCAGCAGGCGGAGATGGTTCACTCTCAGGGCCTTCTCCAACAGTTCGTGCTGCGCGGCGACCATGTCGTCGTAGTCATATTGCGGGAAATGGGCGCGCATGCCGTCGCTCGGCTTGCTCGATCTTCCGTGGCCGATGTTGTCGGGCAGGATGATGAAGTAACGGTTTGCGTCGAGGAGTTGCCCGGGGCGGAAGAGCACGTCGGCGAATTGCGGAGCCAGAAACTGGTGACCGGACCCTCCGGTACCGTGCAGGATCAGAACCGCATTGGTTGCCTTGCCCCTGCTGTCGCGTTCGAGCTTTCCTAAGGTCGTGTAGTGCATCCGGAGTTGGGGTAAAGTTTCGCCGGATTTGAAATGGAAGTCGCGGACCTGGTAGTCAGCCTCGGATAAACTCAGCCCTGATGGAGACTGCTGGGCCCCGAGGTGAACAAGGCAAGAGCACAGGAAAAGAAGAACGACGAAACCGCTACGAATCATTGCTGTCCTCCGCTGGAGCAGGCGTTCAGCTGTGGACTGCGACGGCTTCACGCTCCTTCAGCTTTTGCAGAATCATGGGACCCAGTTGCGACACGCTACCTGCACCCAGGGTCAGGATCATATCGCCCTCTCGGGCAATCTCGACGGCCGAATCGATTGCTTCACTTGTAGAACTGGCATAGCGGCCGACTCTCACGGTCTTCTCCCGGATTTTTTGCGCCAATGCCTCCGCGGTGATTCCTTCGATCGGCTTCTCGCTGGCGGCGTAGATATCTAGCACGAACAGAGAATCAGCGTCGTTGAATGCACCAGTGAAGTCTTCCATCAGATCGCGGGTCCGGCTATAGCGGTGAGGCTGAAAGATGACGTGAATCTTGCCGAAGCCGCATTGCCTGGCGGCAGCGAGCGTCGCTTTGATTTCTGTGGGATGGTGTCCGTAGTCGTCAATCACACTGACGCCGGCGACGGTTCCGCGCAACTGGAAACGGCGGTCCACCCCGCGGAACTGATCAAGCGCGCTCTGGATCGATTCAACATTAACGTCTAGTCCAACCCCCACCGCGATCGCGGCCGTGGCATTGAGGATATTGTGCATGCCGGGCACATGCAGGCTGAATTCTCCCAGATCTTTTTCCTGAAACCGCACGTGAAAGCGGCTGAGCGGACGCGCGTCTCCATTGGCGGATTGCGTTGGTTCCTGGGTCCTGATCAGAAAGTCGGAACCCCGCCGGGTGCCATAGGTGACGGTACGCCGTTGCACCTCGGGGAGAAGTCGCCGGAGCAGCGGGTCATCGTTGCAGGCCACGATCATGCCGTAAAACGGCGCCCGATTCATAAACTCAATGAAGGTCTTCTTCACGTCGCGCATATTGCGGTAACAGTCCATGTGTTCGCGGTCGATGTTGGTGACTACGGACAGGATGGGAGAAAGTTTGAGAAAGGAGCGATCGCTTTCGTCGGCTTCGGCCACGAGGTATTGCGATTTACCGAGGCGGGCGTTGGATCCCATGGCATCCACGCGGCCTCCCACAACGACTGTGGGATCGAGGCCCCCAGCGGCGAGCACCGCGGCAACCATGGAAGTTGTGGTCGTCTTGCCATGCATGCCGGCAATTGCAATGCCGTATTTGAGGCGCATCAACTCGGCTAGCATCTCCGCCCGTTGGATTACGGGGATATGGAGTTCGTGAGCGCGGGCGACCTCGGGGTTCCCGGGGGAGATCGCGGAACTGGTAACCACCACCTCGGCATCGTTGACATTCTCGGCGCGATGGCCTTCGAAGATAGTGGCGCCGAGTCCGGCAAGGCGTTGCGTGACCGCGGAACTCTTCAGGTCAGAGCCCAACACTTTATAGCCGAGATTCAGCAAGACCTCGGCAATACCGCTCATGCCGATCCCGCCGATGCCTACGAAATGAATGCGCTGGATTTTTGCGAACATAAATCAACTTCCCGGTCACCGATTTCGCGGATCGTCGAAAAAGTTTGTAATTTGGTAATCGGACAAGTGTGTAATTTGAAACCTTAGAGCACGATGAAATGCAGAATACAAAATTACAAAATTTGCCAATTGCCAAACTTCTGAATTCCCGCCACTCGGGCCGCCAGGGCTGCTATGTCGTGGGCGGCGTTCGGATGCGACAGTTCTCGCGCAGCTTGGCTCATGGTTTGCAGGCGCCGTGGATCCTGCAGCAAGGCGGCAATTGTTTCGGCCAGCCAAACGCCTTCCAGCTTCGATTCTTCGACCACCACCGCAGCACCGTGCTTCGATAGAGCTTCGGCATTCACCCGCTGGTGATCATCGGCGGCGCGCGGAAAGGGAACGAATACGGCCGGCTTCCCTGCAGCCGCGATTTCCGCGACCGTGCTCGCGCCGGAGCGGCATACGACGAGATCTGCGCGCGCAAAAGCCGCCGGCATGTCCTCAATGAACTTGAACACCTCGGTGGATTCGCCGACTCCTCCATATGTTGCCAGCGCGTCATTATAGTCACGCTCACCGGTTTGATGAATGATGTGAATCCCTGGTGCCTCCCGCTGCAATACGGGAAGACAGCGGAACATCGCCTCATTGATCGCGTGGGCACCCTGGCTGCCGCCGAAGACCAGCAGCGTTGGCGTGCCTCCGCGCTTGGCCGCTATCTCAAAAAAGGCGTGCCGCACCGGAACTCCCGTGACCTCGCCATGGCGAAAGTATTTTGCAGTCTCCTCGAAATGTACGGCGGCGCCTGATACAAAGCGCGCCACCAACCGATTCGCAAACCCGGGCACAACGTTGGGTTCAAAAGCCAGCGTGGGGATGTGTTTCACAAGAGCAGCCAGCATGGCCGGTCCCGAGGCGTATCCGCCGACCCCGATCACTACATCCGGAGCGAACTCGTTGAGCATGCGGGAAGCGTCCCAAAGCGCGCGCGGCAAGTCAAAGGCCGTGTTGACACGAGTCTTCAGGCTGACATTCTTCAGCGCCCCTACGCGGACCAGGTGCAGAGGATAACCTGCGGCGGGCACCAGACGATTCTCAATTCCTCGTGCAGTTCCGATGAAGAGCACTTCGGCGTGGTAGTCATTCTTTAGTTGATTGGCGATGGCCAGAGCAGGTATGACATGTCCGCCGGTGCCTCCGCCCGCCAGAATGGCTCGCATGTGGTGACTATAAACTACGCCACCCAAGGGCACGGATCACGCAACGACAGCGAGGACCACCCCTGTGGATCGGTGAGGTCTCGAGCGTTATTCCGCTTGCTTGGTGATGTTCAACAGGACGCCAACGCATGCCAGCGTGACGAACAGCGACGATCCTCCGTACGAGACCAGCGGGAGTGGGATCCCTTTGGTCGGCATCATGCCGAGCACGACACTGATGTTAATGAAAGCCTGCAGCACAACCATGCTGGTGATGCCTACGGCGAGATAACGGCCGAAAATGTCTTCTGTGCGCCAGCAAGCCCGCATGCCGCGCCAGAGAAAGAGGGCGAACAGGCTCGCGACAAAGGTTGCGCCGAGCAGTCCCAGTTCCTCAGCCGTGACCGCAAAAATGAAATCGGTGTGCGGTTCGGGCAGGTAGAAAAGTTTCTGCTTGCCTTCCATCAAGCCGAGTCCGGTCACCCCTCCGGTGCCGACCGCAATCAAGGATTGGATAATGTGGAACCCGGTCTTCTGGCGATCGGCATAGGGATTGAGGAACGCCAGGATGCGATCGCGGCGCCAGGCTACATGAAAGATCAGCAGGTAAAGTGCCGGAAGCGACGCGGCGAACGCGTAACCGAAGTAGCGCATGCGCATGCCGGCGACGTAGAGGATACACGCCGCAATTCCTCCGCAAGCGATGGCGGTGCCCAGATCGGGTTCTAAGACGATGAGGCCGAGAAAGACCAAAACGGGGGTAGCCGCCGGGAGGAGCGTGTTGCGGACGTCGTCCATCGACTTGCCGCGGTTCTCCAGAAAATACGCAAGAAACAGAATCAGAACGGGCTTGGCCAATTCCGAAGGCTGGAAGGAGAACCCTCCGGCATGAATCCATCGATGCGTATTGTGTGAGCGATCGAGGAAAAAGACAGAGATCAACAGCAGGGTGGTCAGTCCCATGAAGGAAAAGACCAGTGCAGGGTGCTTGTAGCGACGGTAGTCCACGCGCATGGTGACGACCATTGCAATGAGTCCGGCCACGGCCCAGATCAGTTGCTTGAACAGGAAAGCATAGGGCGAACCAAAGCGCTCGCGCGCCATGACCGCGGATGCCGAAAAGACCATTACGAGCCCCAGAAAAACCAGCAGCATGGTCACGCCAAACAGCCACCGGTCGACGCTCACGCGCTTCGCCATGGGAAACTTATTTCACCACGGAGGCATTTGGAAAACGGTAATTGTTGAGCTTTGACTGTTGATTGTCTTGGTTCGGGGAGCGCGGGACTGAGCCCGCAAGCTTGGCAGAATATTTCACGCAGACTTGTTTACGAGATGCCGACTATGCCGTTTGCGAGGCTAATGCTCGCACCATGTCTTTGAAGACCCTTCCGCGGTGTTCGTAGCTCTTGAACTGATCGAAGCTGGCGCAGGCCGGCGCGAGCAGAACTACATCTCCAGGTTCTGCTAACGTGCTGGCTTTCCTGACTGCATTCTCGAGCGTCTCGGACTGGAGGACCTCCGCGCCCACGATCTGTGACTCGATTTTAGCGGCGGCGGCGCCAATGGTGTAAACGCGTTTCACGCGCTTGCGTAGCAGATCATTCAGCACCGTGTAGTCGCTGCCCTTATCCTTGCCTCCCAGGATCAGGTGGATGTTGGCGGGAAATGATTCCAGAGCCTTGATGGTGGCGTCCACGTTAGTTGCTTTGGAATCGTTGTAGTAGTCGACACCGCGGATACTGGCGACAAACTCCAGCCTGTGTTCAACCGCCTTGAAGTCGTGAACGGCGCTGCGAATCTTTTCGGGCGCGCAGCCCATCAGGACTGCGGCAGAAACTGCGGCCAGAACATTCTCCAGATTGTGAGCACCTTTCAGGGGAATCTCCGAGACCTGCAGAATCTCGCGCTGCCCCGAAGCATCGCGGAAGACAATGTTCCCAGCGCGTACCCAGGCGCCCCGCTCGACTTCTTTTTGGCGGCTGAACCAGAACACCTGCGACCGCGTCTTTTTTGCCATCGCCACACAAGTTGGATCATCCGCGTTCAGCACGGCGTACTCGTCCGGTTGCTGATTTTCGAAGATGCGAGCTTTGGCGTCGGCATAGATCTCGAAAGTGCGGTGGCGATCGAGATGGTCGGGAGTCACGTTCAGGACAACCGCCACTTTGGGCCGAAAACTTTCAATGGTCTCCAGTTGAAAGCTGGAAATTTCGAGGACGATCAGCGTGCCCGGCTTGGCGCGCTCGGCGAGCGAGATTGCGGGTGTACCGATGTTGCCGCCGACCAGGGCGGGAAATCCCGCAGCGGTCAAAATCTCACCCGTGAGCGTGGTTGTCGTTGTCTTGCCGTTGGAGCCGGTGATCGCAACAATTGGGCCAGGCAGGAATTGGGCCGCAAGTTCGACTTCGCCGATCACCGTCTCGCCAAGAGAGCGAGCCTGGACCAGGGGCGGAGCATCCACGGGAACTCCGGGACTGACCACAATCAGGTCTTGTCCGCGGAAGGTACGATCGCCATGTCCGCCGGTTTCGACCGTTATCCCGTTGTCCAACAGCACCGGAATTTCATTGCGCAGCTCGTCTCCGCTCTTGGTATCAGAAACGGTGACCCGTGCGCCGTGCGCCTTCATAAACAGAGCAGATGCCACGCCTGATTTTCCGAGGCCAACCACCAGCACGCGTTTGCCGTCCAGTTCCATGTGAAAACTATTTCACCACAGAGTCACAGAGGCGGGTAGAAATTCGACTTCTCGGCCACTGATTGAGACGGGTAGTGCCATCGAGTCTTACGCCTTATCCGTGTTGATCGCTGAAATCCGTGGCTGAAAATCATCTCAATTTCAGAGTCGTCAGCGCGAACAGTGCGAATACCAGTGATGCAATCCAGAAGCGGACAATAATCTTGGATTCCGACCAGCCCATCAATTCGAAATGATGATGCAGGGGGGCCATCTTGAAGATGCGTTTCTTGCGCAATTTGTAGGACCCAACCTGCAAAATCACGGAAATCGCTTCGATCACGAACACTCCCCCGATAAAAGGCAGCAGAAGTTCCTGCTTGATGATGACGGCGATCGTGCCAATCGCGCCGCCGAGAGCGAGCGATCCGACGTCGCCCATGAATACTTCCGCGGGATGCGCGTTGTACCACAGAAATCCGATGGAGGATCCCACCATGGCGCCACAAAACACGGTCAACTCGGCGACCTGCGGCATCCTCTGCAATTCGAGATAAGTTGCGAATGTTGCGTGTCCACTGACGTACGTCAAGACGGTCAACGCGCCAGCCGCGATGACTGTACATCCGATGGCGAGGCCATCGAGACCATCCGTGAGATTCACAGCATTACTCGAACCTACGATGACGAGAGCCACAAACGTCATGAAGGGCAGAAATGCGAGAGGCCAAAGCTGGGGATGATGCTCCAGCGTGCCGATGACCAGGTCAGGATGAAACTGCTTGAAGAAGGGCACGATCACCCGAGTGGAATACATGCTGTATGTCTGCATCGCGATCAGCAACGAGGCGACCACAATGCTGGTGGCGACCTGCAATCCCAGCTTGGCTCTCGCTGTCAGCCCTAAGTTTCTGCGATGGGTCACCTTGGTATAGTCGTCGGTGAATCCGATGGCGGCGAATGCGCACGTGGAAAACACAGCAATCCACACGAAGCGGTTGCTCAGGTCGGCCCAGAGAAGCGTAGGCACGATGATCGCGATGACGATCAGCAATCCACCCATGGTGGGCGTGCCCGCTTTTTTCTGATGGGCCTTGGGACCTTCTTCCCGGATGAATTGTCCGATCTGGAAATCACGCAGGCGCCCAATCACCAGCGGACCTACGATCAGAGCTGTGAATAAGGCGGTCAGGCTGGCAAATGCGGTGCGGAAAGTAACGTAACGGAAAATGCGGAAGGGCGCGACGTAGTGTTGCAGCTTGAGGAATAACAGCCAATAGAGCAATCAGCCTCCGACCACAGCAATGAGCTATGAGCTATGAGCAGTGAGCGGCCAGCCTGTCGCGATTGACTGCCTAGGAACCCGCCTCACGCTTCACCTTCCAAGTCTCCAGCGCTTTTTCCAGCTTTACGCCCCGGGATCCCTTCAACAGCACCACGTCTCCATCGCGCGTTTCGCGAGCCAGCCATTCGCCCGCTTGTTCCGGTGTAGCCAAGAACTCGGCCGTCATTCCCGCCTGGCGCGCGCCCTGTACCGCGGCCTGCGCCAGACCGCGCACACCGATCAGCACGTCGATCCTTTTCTCGGCCGCATGTTTTCCGGCATCGCTATGCATCTGCTCGCCGAGCGGACCAAGCTCGAGCATTTCTCCGGCGACGACGATGCGACGCTCAGCCTTCATTGCGGCCAAAGCGTCCACCATGGCGTTGAGCGCTTTCGGATTGGAATTGTAGCAATCGTTGATGACCGTGATGTTACCCAACTGGAGAACCTGCCCTCGTTTGTCGGCAGGCTTGAGGGTGGCCATGGCGGCAACCGCATCGGCAAATGACATGCCTCGCGAGCACGCGACCGAGGCTGCGGCCAGGGCGTTCAGGATGTTGTGCTCTCCTACGAGGGGAAGACGTGCATGCTCCTGCCCGCAGGGGCTCACCACATCGAACTCCGAACCTTCCGCACCCTGAGATTGAACGTTTTCGGCCCGGACGTCGGCGGTGGGACTGGTTCCGTAGGTGATGACTTTTCCCTTGAAGCCGCGGCCGAACTGCGACACATATTTGTCGTCAGCATTGAGAACGGCGGTTCCGCTGGGCGGCAGGGATTCGATCAACTCGTACTTGGCACGCGCGATGCCCGCCAGAGAATCAAAGAATTCAAGATGCACCGGAGCCACGTTGGTCAACACTCCAATTTCGGGTTGCGCAATTTTCGCGAGGGCGCGGATCTCTCCAGCATGCGACATTCCCATCTCGATAACTGCCAAATCGTGTTCTGCTTCCAGTTTCAACAGCATCAACGGCAATCCAAAATGATTGTTGAAATTTCCTTCGGATTTCAGCACCTGGAAGCGAGTTGCCAGCACGTGGGCGATAGCCTCTTTGGTCGTCGTCTTGCCCGCAGACCCGGTGACCCCGATCAATGGCTTTCCCCAGAGTCTTCGGACTGCCGTGGCAAGCGTTTGTAGCGCGATGAGCGTGTCCTCTACAGGCAGGAGTCGGCTCGCATCGGAATACCGGTGCAACTGATCTCGATTCACGACTGCGGCCACGGCTCCTTTCTGCAGCGCGGAGTGCACGTAGTCGTGGCCATCGAGACGCTCGCCCTTGACCGCGAAGAAAAGCTCACCTGGTTGGATGGTCCGCGAGTCGATGGAATACGCCGAAGCTACTTTGTCTGATGGAGTGTTTGTAGCGGAGATGAATTCAGCAATCTTCGAAATTTTAAGCTTCATGCGGTGCGTCCTGCGGCGGACCCGGATTCGCACTCGAAACCGCTGGCCTTGAGAATTTCGCGCGCCACCTCCACGTCATCAAAGGGAGATGAGCCGTCGCGGGTAACCTGCACTTTCTCGTGTCCCTTGCCTGCCAGAAGGACGATGTCTGCCGGACGCGCTTCGTTGATGGCAAGTGCGATGGCTTTGCGCCGGTCCACCTCGACGGTGCACTTGACGCCGCTCTTCTGAACCCCGACCAGCGCATCGTTAATGATCGCGCGCGGGTCCTCGCTCCGAGGGTTGTCAGAGGTAAGAACGACGAAGTCGCTACCGCGCGCGGCTGCCTCTCCCATCAAGGGACGCTTGGCACGATCGCGGTCTCCACCGCAACCGAACACCGTAATTACCCGCCCGCTGGACTTGTCGCGCGACACGAACTCGCGAGCCAGGGAAGTCAGATTGCGCAACGCGTCATCGGTGTGCGCGTAATCCACGACGACGGTAAAGGGCTGTGCGCAATCGACGCGTTGGAAGCGTCCCGGCACATGGGTCAAAGAAGCCACTCCGCCGGCGATTGCGCGTGCATTGCAATTACGCGCAGAGCACGCCGCCACGGCAGCGAGAATGTTGTACACGTTGACTCGGCCAATCAGCGGAGAGAAGATGGCGATCTTCTCTTCGGGCGTGATCAGATCGAAGCGCGTGCCGCGCGGAGTAATATCCACTTTGTCGGCGTGGAAGTCTCCTCGGCTCCAGCCGTAAGTCAGCACAGCGGAACTGCGCTTTCGGCTGAAGTCGCGCAATTTTGCGCCGTACTCATCATCCGAGTTCGTTACCGCGATTCGTGGCGGATCAGTGCCAATTCCTTCGAACAATGCGCGCTTCGCCTCGAAGTATTCCTCCATACTCCTGTGATAATCGAGGTGGTCGCGGGTCAGATTGGTAAAAACGGCGACGTCAAAAGGAATGCCGAAGACGCGCTGTTGTGCGAGCGCGTGTGACGAAACCTCCATCACCGCATCGGATGCACCCTGGGCAACGGCTTCATGGAAGAGGCGAGCGAGTTCGAGAGGCTCCGGAGTGGTATGGGGAGCAGGATATGTGCGTCCAGCCACGTGATATTCAATGGTGCCGATGAGAGCGCTCTTTCGCCCCGCGGAGGCCAGAATCGCTTCGATCAGAAACGCAGTCGTACTCTTCCCATTGGTTCCCGTAATTCCAGTGATGGCCAACCGTTCCGCGGGACGCTTGTAAAAATTCTCGCTGACGCGGGCCAGTGCGCGGCGGCCATGAGGCACAACCGCCCAAGCCACGCCCTTGCGTGCATTCTCATTCGCCGAATCAGTGATGATCGCGACGGCGCCTGCCTGAATGGCTTGATCAATGAAGCGATTGCCATCGGACGACTCCCCGTGCATGGCGACGAAAACGGAGCCCTGCTTCACCCGTCGCGAATCGTATTCCACACTGGTGACGTCCGGGTTCCCGCTCTGGCTGAGAAATTCCGCGCCATCCAGAAGATCTTGGAAAGTCATTGCTCGAAATTATAGGCCACGATCAGCGGACCGGCCGGGAAAGGGCTGGCGATTGGCAGTCTCCGCGGGTTACGAACGTCATTAACTCGAGGGGCAAACCCGGCTTTAAATTATGGCTATGAGCACCGGAACCGGAACATCCAAAATCAAATGCGCACAATGTGAACAGCCCGAAAGTTCCTGTCACTGCGAGAAGTACTGCGTTCTCTGCCAGTCTGTCATTGACGTGCGGCTTTGTGAAGATGGTTTGCTGTATTGCGAGCCGTGCCGCACCGCCTGCGATTACAAACTCGCAAACTAGATTTCTTTCTGGTTAGAGCCCGCGCGGCCGCGGAACTGCAACTCAGCCAGCTGTTTTCGAATCTCAGCTGTCGGAGATGCGGAGACTTGCGTTTGGCGTGCACGCTTTCAACGCAACGGATTCACAAAATCGTTCCTCTAAACTAGATGGAGGATGTGTGATCCGATTCCTTGGCAAGGGCTGCACCTTTAGGGCAGAATAGAACGTTTTGCGTTGAGCCTTGCTCGCTTCCCAGGAGAATTTGAATGGCTACCACTGTGCACATCAGCGACGTTGCCGAGTTGCTGAGCGAAGGCCGGACGCATTTTAATCTCTCTCCGGGACTGCTGGTTGAGCACTCGATCCGCCGGAATGAAGCGAAACTGGCGGCGAATGGAGCCATTGTCGGATACACCAATCGCACCGGCCGGTCCCCGAAAGACAAGTTCATCGTGCGCGACGAGATGACCGAGCACACAGTGAAATGGGGTGCGGTCAATACACCACTCGAAACCGAGAAATTCGACGCGCTTTATGCACGGGTCATGGAACATCTGCGCGGGCGGGAACTCTACGTGCAGGATCTTTTTTGCGGAGCTGATCCGGCGTACCGGCTGCCCGTGCGAATCGTCAATGAGTACGCCTGGCACAATCTCTTTGTACGGCAATTATTCATCCGGCCCTCATCCGAGGAGTTGAGAAATCATCGTCCGGAATTCACCGTCATCGCGGCGCCAGAGTTTAAGGCTGATCCCAAACGCGACGGCGTCAACTCCGAAGTTTTCATTCTGTTGAATTTCATGCGACGCACCGTGTTGATAGGCGGCACCTCCTACGCGGGCGAGATGAAGAAGTCGATTTTCAGCGTGATGAATTACCTGTTGCCGCCGCGCAACGTGTTTCCCATGCACTGTTCCGCAAACGTAGGCCACAACGGCGTCAGCGCATTGTTTTTTGGATTGTCGGGGACGGGCAAGACCACGCTCTCGGCCGATCCCTCGCGCGACCTGATCGGCGACGACGAACATGGCTGGAGCGCGGATGGCGTCTTCAATTTCGAAGGTGGGTGCTATGCCAAGTGCATCAAGTTGTCGAAGCAGAACGAACCGCAGATCTGGAATGCACTGCGCTTCGGTTGCGTCCTGGAGAACGTAAGCCTCGATCCCTACACGCGAATTCCCGATTACAACGACGACAGCAGGACGGAGAACACGCGTGCCGCATATCCGGTGGACTTCATCGAGAATGCAGTGATTCCGGGCATTGGGGGCCATCCCAGGAATGTGGTCTTTCTGACTGCCGATGCATTCGGGGTCCTGCCTCCGATCTCCAAGTTGAGTCCCGAGCAGGCCATGTATCACTTCTTGTCGGGATACACGGCAAAGGTGGCGGGGACAGAAGCTGGCGTGAAAGAGCCTTCAGCAACATTCTCTACCTGCTTCGGCTCACCATTTCTTCCGCTGGCTCCGAAGGTCTATGCCGAAATGCTCGGACGCCGCCTGCGTGAGCATAATGCGCAGTGCTGGCTGGTAAACACCGGATGGCAGGGCGGACCTTACGGCGTAGGCCGCCGGATGAGCATCCCCTTCACGCGCGCCATGGTCGACGCGGCTGTTGAGGGGGAACTCATCTACGAACCGTTCGAGGTGGAGCCCACGTTCGGCTTCACCATTCCAAAAGTCTGTCCCGGAGTTCCACCGCAAGTGCTCAATCCGCGTAATGCCTGGCCCGACAAGAGTGCCTACGACAAGGCGGCCGAGGATCTGCGCAACCGCTTTGCTAAGAACTTCGAAAATTTCGATGTCCCTGCCGAAGTGAAAGCCGCAGGCCCCAAGTCGCAGCGATAAATCTCGACGAACCCAGAGGGGTGCCCCACTCTTGTCGCGGTGTTTCCGACAGGGGTGGGGTTTTGACTTCTCGGACTGCTCCAAATCAAGAGAATCAAAGAGGAGATCAAAATCCCCACCCTGACCCTAAAAACGAGGGACAAGGGTGGGGGCACTCGAGGGTGGGGCACTCGGATGACTCATTAGGAGCTGTGATTAAATCGAGAGCATGTTTGCTCGTAAGATTCGGGTTGAGTATGAAGAAGGTGGAACACGGCATCCCTGCCCTTTGAAATGGCTGGACTCGTTCTCCATGCGCAATTTCACGAATTCCAGTATTTTCGACGACACACTCCCCGTGTCGGATGGAAGCATGGAAATCGGGTCGGCGGTCCCAACTGAGGAACTCAAGAGCGCCATGGAAGACTGGTTTCGGCGCAAAGGATACCTGCCGAAGGACTCTCAATTACTGCTTACGAACTTTGAGAAAGGCTGAACTCTCTTGGCACTTGGGCGGATTTTTGTAGTGGGCAGATGTTCCGGCTCACGATGTGTAGCGAAGCAGCGACATCACGTCGTACTCCTTTAACCGCTCCCGGCCCTTCAGAAATTCCAGTTCTACGACGAATCCCAAGCCGGCGATGTTGGCTCCCAGTTTCTCCGCCAGCTTCGCTGTGGCCTCTGCTGTGCCTCCGGTGGCAAGCAGATCGTCGACGATGAGGACGCGCTGGCCTTTCTGAACCGCGTCCTTGTGGATCTCGAGCGTGTTGGTGCCGTACTCGAGAGCATAGTCGTAGCGCACGCATTCTGCGGGAAGCTTGCCGGGCTTGCGCACCGGAACAAATCCCGCGTTGAGACGGTAAGCCAGCGCGGGCGCGAAGATGAAGCCGCGCGCCTCCATCCCAAGCACCAGGTCAATGTTTTGCGAGATGTAATGCTCGGAAAGCTTGTCGATCAGCGTGGCGAATCCGGTCTTGTCTTTGAGCAGAGTGGTGATGTCATAGAAGAGAATCCCTTTTTTGGGGAAATCGGGGATCTCGCGAATGAGTTTCTTCAAGTGATCGGCATCAATCGCCGAGGCTTTGGACATCTACCATGCTCCTTCAATGCGGAATGAACTGAGACCTTGAGCGGGATTGGTGTCGGAGACTTCGACCGCATCCACGCGAGCGGCTCGGGGCCCCTCGCGCAATCGCGAGTGCAATCCGGCAAGCTGGTCGCGAGTGCCCTGCGCCAGCACTTCCACGCTGCCGTCGTGGTTGTTGCGAACCCATCCAGCGATCCCCAGCATGTGAGCTTCGCGTTCAACAAACCAGCGGAAACCCACGCCTTGCACCCGTCCGCGGACAACGTAACGCTTCGCCTCAACCGGTTTTTGGCTTGTTGCCATCGTGCAACCGCACTGTCATTCCCGCTGCGCGTCTGCTCCAGTGTCAATGTCATCCTGAGCGCAGAATCTGCCCCGCCATAGCGGAGCTGATTCAGAGTCGAAGGATCCCTTGTACTTCAAAACTCTGGGCAGCACGAACAATTCCGACCGAGCCAGATACTATGAGCGACAGCGATGGCCAATTCCGCTCTGGAGGACCATGAAAGTTACGCTCGCGACAAGTAAGCGCCTTCTGACGTATCCACCTTGATCTTCTCGCCTTCGTTAATGAATGGTGGTACTTGAACGATCAATCCAGTTTCGGTCTTCGCCGGCTTAGTGACGCTGGAGGCGGTCGCGCTCTTGAGTCCCGGTTCCGTTTCGATGACGGTCAACTCAACGGTCTGGGGCAACTCGATGCCGACGGCCTTGCCATCGAAAAACTCGACTTTGATCTGCAGATTGGGAATCAGGTAGTCAACCGCATCCCCCAGAATTTCTTTGGTCAGGTGGGTCTGCTCGTAGTTCGAAGTGTCCATGAAGTAATAGCTGTCGCCGTCGTTGTAGAGGTACTCCATCTCGACTTCGTCAACGTTAATCTTCTCGATGGGATCAGGTGAACGGAAGCGGTGCTCAAACATTGCGCCGGTGCGCAGATTGCGCAACTTGGCCTGGATGAAGGCACGCAGATTGCCGGGAGTACGGTGCTCGACGCTGAACACGGAGTGCAGATCATTGTTGTGCTTGATGATCATGCCGGGACGTAGCTGGGTGGCAGGGATCGACATCGTTCGGGGAGTCTCCTTGTACGATTACGGTTTGACGCCGGCGGAAGGCGGGGCAAGCCACAAGTTCCGCCGCCACGAGGGCTAAATTGTTATTTTACACTGAGCTGCGCCGCAAAAGAAACCTTACCAATGTGGAATTCATCGTAAGAGCGTGGGATGCTCGCTCGCGAATCGTTCCTGATTTTGGTTGCACACCGGACTAGAATGGGCGCAGGATCGTGGCCGGGTTTTCGCGAATCAGCCCGTGGGTTGCCGGGCGGAAAAGACGAGGTTTCGATTATGCGTACTAGCGGACGTTATGAGTCTTCTGAGAACAGCAGCAATATTGGTACCGCCATCACCTTCCTGTTGATTGGGCTGGGTGCGGGAGCTTTTGTGGGACTTCTATTTGCCCCCAAACCAGGAAAACAGTTCCGCCGCGATCTGCAACGGGGCTACGAAGATGCCAAGGACAATTTTGGGGATTGGGCTGAGGAGGCCAAGGATCGCGTTCGCGACGTTAGCGAGCGGGTTCGCGATGCCGCCAGCCGTGGAGTGGAGTTCGCCGAGGAACTTCGAGAACGAGCGGAGCCTGTTCGCCGGGCCATGAAGCGCAGCTAGTGGAGAGGCAAGGAGTCAGGAATTAGTAGTCAGCGGACATAGAACGTACTGGCTTGGCTACTAATCCTGACTGCCAGTTCTGACTGCTTTGCGTACCGAGCGTCTCATCCGACCGACCTTCATTTGAACAATCCCGAAAAGGCCTGCCCCAGACGAGCGAAGAATCCAGGGCGGGGTGTTTTCTTCGGCTTTCGCGAGCCCGCGCCTTGCGCGATAGGAACCGGAGGCTGAACCACCGCGTCCAGATGAACCTGCCGCTCCGCGGAATCAGCACGCGACAAACCCCTCACGGCCTCGATGGGAGCGGGTAGAGCACCGGCGTGACTCCGTCCGGTGAAAACCAGGGGAGCATCCACCTGCACGTGAACATCTCCCGGCTTCGGGGCGGGCAGGGCTGCCATTCCGTCTTGGCTCGATGTCGCTGGCTTGATTTGCTCACCCGAATTCGCGGTTGATCCCGCGGCACCGCCCGCTCCCAGCCTCAGCTTTGAACCCAATTGCGATTCCGGCATTGTCTGCGCTGGCGCAGCCGTCTTCATCAGCGGCGGCAGCGGGGGACATCCACATTCCAGGGGCACATCAGTATCGACTTTATCGATCTGTCCGGAACGAAAGACCACCTGTTCCCGCGGGCGCACTTGATAGATTCGATCGCCCATCAATTCGGAAACGATTGCCGAAGAAGTATTTCCCGCCAGGGAGCGGACGCACGTATTTCCATGCGAATCAGCGCTGATGGCGAAGTGAAAATCTCCCGGTCCAGCAAACATGATTCGGAAATCGGGGGTGACAATGGCATCGGCGGATTGGGATAACGAATAGTGAGTTTCCATCGCACCGCTTCCCATGCCGAACATGAGATCGCGCTTGTTGTTCGAAGGCGTCACGGAAAGGGTGGTGCCCGGACAAACGCGCACTTCGCCCCCTCGTGGAAGGCGCAGCAGCGTGGTGTCCGATCCCGCAGTGATAGAAGAGCCTGCCGCGAAGTGACTGGCATCGATTACAGTGGAGCCAGATTCTCCGACCGGAACGACGGCGGCTTCGGCATTGAGAGCAAAGCCCGCAGTGGTGTCGGGCTCAGACTCTTCGGGCTTCTTGCCTGGGTTTTCGGCTTCCGGAGGCTTAAGGCGCACCAGCAGGCGCTTATCCGCACTCTCCCAGGAATGAGCGTACGGCGCCTTAAGATCGAGAACAATTCGCGTTATCGGAGGGTTGCTCTGATATTGCCGCACGCGGACGGCGACTATGTTGTCCTTGCGTACAACGATTCGATCCTGCGCCATTGCCAGACGTGAGTTGGGCAGATCGATAACCAGCCGGGGAGGGGAATCCAGGGTCTGAATCTCAGGAATGATGGTTGCAGTGGCCAGAACTTCTACGGCCGGAGTGCCCTTGTCATGCACAACTCGCACGCTGCGAATCTGCCGCGCAGGCCCAAAGTTTTGGCCCACTGCTTGAAATGCGGCAAAGGCTAGCAGTATCGCAAAGACACAACTGACCGAAGTCCGATTCACATCATTCTCGCTGGGAGCTTGATGGAAACATACCACTTGCGGCGGCCTGAGAGAAGCACCCGCTATGGCTCACAGTAGCTTCAGTAATGGCGCCGCAGGCGGCGCTAGGATTGCGGGAGGAATTCGTATTCCTCGATCACGGCCGCCACTGTGACTTTGCCGGCAGCAGAGGAGTCTTCCACTCGCACGACCCGGCCCTTGCACTGTACACGGATGCTTTCGGTGAGAGTGATTTCTGGTGGAAGAGTAAGCGTGAACCCGATTGGCGAACCCTGAGTCACCGCCGAATCCAAGTAAAAACAGATACCGCGCGCGCTGACGTCGCGGATTTGAGCGGACTCACTGCTGCCGTCATTGTCGCGACTGACGGTCACCGGTACGCGAAGCGCGAAACGTCGTGCTGCCCTTTTCTCTTGCTGAGGCTCGGCCATGCCTCCTCCGGGTGGCGCTGAAGTGGCGCTTACAGAATGCTCTGGCCGAACTTAAGGGTCAATACCACCCTCGGGGACCGGATGGCCCTTTCGGGGGAGTGAGGATTTAGCCCACGAGGCAAGAATTGGCTCCCAACTGCTGAGTACGGTCGTTCCGGTGTAAGCTCATATTGAGGGGTTTGTGCGGTGGTCTTCGTTCTCGACAACTACGATTCATTCACTTACAACCTGGTGCAGTACATCGGAGAACTGGGAGCGAAAGTCGAGGTTCGCCGCAACGACCAGATCACCGTGGAAGAACTAGAGGCGATGCGCCCGGAGCGGATCGTGGTTTCCCCCGGGCCTTGTACTCCGCACGAAGCCGGCATCAGCATCGAACTGATTCGCCACTTTGCAGGAAAAGTGCCAGTGCTCGGGGTTTGCCTCGGACATCAGGCCATCGGCGAAGCATTCGGTGGCCGGGTGGTGCGAGCTCCGCACCTGATGCACGGCAAGACCAGTCCCGTGATGCACGATAACAAGACGGTCTTTCAGGGCCTTCCCATGCCGATGACCGCCACCCGTTACCACTCACTCATCGTGGAAGAAAAAGACCTGCCTTCAGAGCTGCAAGTGAGTGCATGGACGACTGAAAAAGATGGTACTCGAACCATCATGGGCTTGCGGCATAAGCAACTCCCGGTCGAGGGAGTGCAGTTCCATCCCGAAAGCGTGCTGACAGACGCGGGCAAGCAACTCGTCCGGAATTTCCTGGAACTTTGAATCAGGGGATTTGGGACCACGGTCCAGGGATTAGTTCCGTATCGGGTTTTTCCATAGTTCAATGTGTGATATCGGTCACCGCCAGAATGAAATGCAGGCATGGATATGGGCGCTATGGCTCGCGCACCTGCACCAGTTCACTGCTATCGAGATCTGATTGCCTGGCAAAAATCCATGATGTTGGCGCGCGAAATCTACCGAGCGACTGAAGCGTCCCGCGAGTTGAGACGTACGGCTTGCTTGCCCGGTTGCGGCGTGCCGCCATCACCATCTCCAGTAAGAGCGCCGAAGGGCACGAGCGGCTCTCCACTTCAGACTACAGGCAGTTCCTGGGCCACGCTCCAGGCTCACTCATGGAGATGGAGACTCAGATTCTTTTGGCAAAAGACTTGGGCTACCTGGACCGCGAGAGAATCGGGGAAACTCCAGCAGCACACAGCCGAGGTGGGCAAAACCCTTCACGGACTGCGCGATCGTTGCGAAACAGAATGCGAGAATTTGACTGACCCCCTCAGCCCTATCCTCTGTTTCTGGCGATATCAACGGCCCGCAGTAGGGCCTGCGCCTTGTTCATCGACTCCTGAAATTCCGTAGCCGGGTCGGAATCAGCCACAATGCCAGCTCCTGCCTGTAGGTAAGCTTTCTTGCCTTGCATCAACATCGTGCGAATTCCGATGCAAGAGTCCAGATTGCCCGCGAAGTCGGCATACAAAACCGAGCCACCGTAGATTCCTCTGCGTGTCGGCTCCAGTTCTTCAATGATCTGCATCGCCCGAACTTTCGGCGCCCCGCTCAGGGTTCCTGCGGGGAAACAAGCCGCGAAAGCATCCAGGGCATCGAGGTCCTTGCGCAGCTTTGCTTCGAGCGCGGATACCAGATGCATCACATGCGAATAACGCTCCACGTACATAAGGTCTTTCACCTTCACTGAACCGTATTCACTCACGCGACCCAGATCGTTGCGGCCAAGGTCCACCAGCATGACATGCTCGGCGCGTTCTTTTTCGTCGGTGCGCATCAGCTGCTCCAAGCGGGCGTCGTCGGCTTCATCGCGGCCGCGAGGATGCGTACCCGCAATCGGACGGTACTCCAGCTTTCGCCCCGTCACCCGCACCAGCATTTCCGGGGATGAGCCGAGAATGTGCGTATCTGCGTTCCGGAGAAAGTACAGATAGGGCGACGGATTCACCTGGCGCAGCGCGCGATAAAGATCGAAGGGATCCACCTCTGGAACGAAATCCAGGCGCTGCGAGGGTACGACTTGAAAGATGTCTCCCGCCGCAATGTACTCTTTGCAGCGCTCCACCATGCGCATGTATCCATGACGGCTGGTTCCGGCGTGGACTTTGAGCTTACCCGCTTTTTTCTGTTCTGGTTTACGCCACAGGGCAGGGGTCAATCCCTGGGCCAGTTTGTGCTCCAGAGTGGCGATATCGCGAAGTGCGCGGGCATACGCCTTCGGTGGCGCTTCTTTGGACACATCGGCAGCGGCCACAATGTGAATCTGGTGACGCAGATGATCGAAGGCCAGCAGGCGGTCGAAAAACATCAATTCGGCGTCGGGGAGTGATAAGTCATCTTTCGCGTGCTCCCCAATTTTTTCGAGCTGGCGGATTACGTCATAGGCGAAGTATCCGACCGCTCCTGCCGTGAATGGGGGCAGGCCCGCGTAGGTGGCCGGATGATGTTCCCGCAATAACTTCTTGACCACTTCGAATACGTTTTCCTGAACCACTTCGCGGCGGGTTCCGCGTAGAATTTCCACCTTTCCATTCGCCGCTTTCACCCGCATGTACGGCTCCGCGCCGAGAAAGGTGAAGCGTCCGATTTGTTCGCCCCGCTCAATCGATTCCAGCAGAAACGCGTGCGACTGTTTTTCGGCGATGGCCAGAAAGGCAGAAACCGGAGTAAGCAGATCAGCACTGATCGACTTAACCACCGGGACCAGCGTGGCTTCCCGGGCGAGCCGGGAGAATTGCTTCAAGTCAGGTTGCAGCATGTGGGTTTTTCATTATAGGGGACACCCGGCGGTCCAGATGTCAGTGGGCAGTCACCGGATCGCTCTTTTTCTGCACGTATTGCTGGTATCGGCGAGAACGATCCAAACTTTGGTTACTAGGGTTTGGGCGGTCGCAACGCTACAATTTTCTTTTTCCCGACTATCTTGAGCTTTCTTGCGCCTTGAGATGGCCTGGCTACATTGCGCATCACTGGGGCTGAATGCAGGTAAAGTTTTGGGGCGTGCGTGGGTCCACGCCCACGCCACAAGCCGAGAATCTACGCTATGGAGGCAACACCTCTTGCGTGGAAGTGCGGGTCAAAGATCAGATCTTCGTCTTTGACTGCGGCACGGGCTTTCGTGTGCTCGGACGGGAATTGGAACGGGAATTCGGCGAGCGTCGTTTCGCGGCCCACATTTTTGTCTCGCACTTTCACTGGGACCACATTCAGGGAATTCCTTTCTTCCGTCCGCTGTACGACAGCCCCAACGGGCATTTCTACTTCCATTCCTCCAGCCGCCAGCCCAGCCTGGAGCAGGTCATGTCCGAGCAGATGGAATCACCCTATTTTCCCGTCAATCTTGACCAGATGCGTGCCCGCCGCGAATTCTGCAACATCGAGAACGGCTGCCTCGACATGGAAGATGGAATTCGGATCAAAACGGCATGGCTCAATCATCCGCAAGGCTGCCTCGGATTTCGCCTCGAGACCAACGATGGCGTGCTGGTCTACGCGACGGACAACGAACCCGGCGACGAAAACTTCGACAAGGCGGTGCGCAAGTTAGCCGAAGGCGCTGACATCCTCATTTACGACGCGCAATATCTGCCAGAAGAATATGCGGCGCGCCGCCGCGGCTGGGGCCACAGCCATTGGCGCGAGGCGGTCAACGTCGTGATGGAAAGCGGCGCCAAGGAACTGATCCTCTACCACCACGATCCGGATCACACGGATATCATCGTGGACAAGGTCGTGGCGGATGCGCAGAATTACTATCGCAGAGTGCGCGCCGCCGCCGAAGGCCTGCAAATCCGGCTGTAGGTTTCCAGGCATCCACGCGACGTCGTTCTCCGCTCAGCACGGCACAGCATCGCCTGAACCTAAGCCAGAATGACGCATGCGGCACCCCGTTCGGCGTTTCTGCTAGACTTTCGCCCGTTCCGTTGGGGGGCCAATGTTTCGACTCGGATTTCTGTGGGCAGTCGCCGCTCTGTGTGTGAACATCGCGCGGGCACAAGCACCCGACATACCTGAGCCGGGCTCCGTCGAAGCTATTTCAGCAGCCACGACCGATTCCCATTTCGTTTCTCCCCTCGTTTCTTACATTCCCCAAGCGGCCGGCGTGCCTTCCCCCGAGAAGTTCTTCGGCCGCATCATGGGCGCTCCAGGAGAATTAGTAGGCACCGAGAAAGCATACGCATACGTTCGTGCCCTGGCAGCGGCCACTCCGCGCGTGCGCGTTTTCACGATCGGGCATAGCGAAGAGGGACGCGAGATTCTTATGCTGGCGATCGCGGACGAAGCCGGCATCCGTGACCTGGATGGCCTGAAGTCTGCAACTGCCGCTTTGGCTGATCCGCGGCGTACCGGTCAAGCCGCCGCCGAGAAGCTGATCGCAACCTCGCGTCCCATGTACTACTTCAATGCCGCCCTGCACTCGGACGAGACGGGATCGGCGGAGGCAGTTCTGGAGCTTGCTTACCGGCTCGCGGTTTCCGAGCAGCCAAGCATCCGCAGAATTCGAGAGCAACTGGTCGTGCTGATTAATCCGATGTCGAATCCGGACGGCCGCGACAAGATGGTTGACTGGTTTTACCGCTATCTCAAGGGCAAGACGGACCGCTCTTCCCTTCCCCGCCAATCCCCGCCTTACTGGTCGAAGTACACCTTTGTCGATATCAACCGCGACACGCACCAGCAGACACACGAGACCACCAAGGCCGTGCATCGCATGTTTCACGAATGGCATCCCACCGTCGTTCACGACTTGCACGAGGGCGTGCCGCTCATGATGACCTGGAACGGTACTGGCCCTTATAACCCAAATATTGATCCCATCACGTACACGGAATTCCTCCAACTCAGCTTTCATGAAATGGAAGCCATGACTGTCATGGGAATGCCGGGTGTGTCCACATGGAATTTCGGCGAGGCCTTTGCCCATCTCTACCTCGATTCAGTGGCTATGAATCACAACAGTATTGGGCGGGGCTATGAAACCTTCGGCAATGGCAGCGCCGAAACCGAACTGCGAGCCGTCTCTCCCACTGCCGCTGAGAGAGAGTGGTACCGGCCGATGCCGACGCCCGCACAGGTGAAATGGTCTGCTCGCGATAATCTCAATTATCAGGAAACCGGAGCCCTGATTGCGCTTGATGATGCGGCCACCCATGCCAAAGACATGCTGCGCAATTTTTACAGAAAGTCCTGGAATTCATGGCAGAAGGGCCTTACACAGCCGCCTTACGGATTTCTCATTCCTCCGGATCAGGGAGATCCCGAGCGGGTTGCGCAGATGGTCGGCAGGCTGATGGGACAACACGTGGAAGTGGCGCGGGCACAGAACGCAATCCATCTCAAAGAGGGCGACTTCCCCGCAGGAACCTTCGTGGTTCGCCTTGATCAGCCATATCGGAATTACGCCGTGGATCTGCTCACGGCGCAGCACTATCCTAAGGACGGCGAGCCTCCCTACGATGACGTCTCCTGGGAATTGCCGGCCAACTACCATCTGCAAGCGATTCCTACCGAAGATGCGTCGATCCGCGATGCTCCGCTGACTCCGCTGAAAGAACTGCCGCATGCGGCGGGACATGTCAGCGGCTCCGGCAGTGTTTACCTGCTGAAAGATACTGGGCAGGAGTCATTGCTGGCAGCACGGTACCGCCTGGCTAACTTCGAAATCCGAATTGCGGAGGGCGAGTTCGAGCAGGATGGAGCGAAGTTCCCGGCCGGGTCATGGATCGTAGCCGAACAAACGGGGTTACACGATGCCATTCGGTCTGCCGCTTCTGAACTCGGCCTCGATTTCGTCCAGGTTGCCACGTCCCCGAATGTTGCGGTGCATGTGGCTAAAGCGCCGCGCATCGGTGTATGGGTGCCGTGGGCCGACACCGACTCGATCGGATGGATCCGCTATTCGCTGGATCAGAGAAAAGTGCCTTATTCCTATTTGCGCGATGAAGACATTCGCGCCGGAAATTTGCGATCAAAGATCGACGTCCTGCTCTACGGACACGTCGATCTCGAGCTAGCCGAACAAATTCAAGGCTTGCCGAAGGCGTGGTCTCCCATGCCCTTCAAAAAGACGCCACAAAGCCCGAGTTTCGGCACTCCCGCCGAGTCCGACGATATCACCGGGGGAGTTGGGTACGAAGGGCTGGCGCAAATTCAGCATTTCGTCGACGACGGCGGATTGATGATCACGCTGGGCAGCGGAAGTATGCTCGCTCTCGACGGCGGCCTGGTGCGTTTCGTGCGGCGGTCTTCCGGCGGCGTGCCGCGCAGCGCCGCAGGTGGCGGGAGCGCTTCTGCCGCAGCCGCTCTGGGAACCACCAGGACCCCCGGCGCACACGTCCGGGTCACGTTTGATCGTCGGGATCACCCCATCGCCTATGGCTATCCCCAGCGCACCTGGGTCTTCCGCCAGAACTTCCCTTTGTACAACACACCCCGCCGTTGGCTGCGGATGGCGTATTGCACTACCTGCCTCGACGGCCCGGAAGACCGCAGCGGAATTGTCATGGAGTGGGGCGACTCGGAGGCGAAATCGTTCGTAGTTAGCGGTCAGGCATGGGGAGAAGAAAATCTGATCGGACGGCCTGCCATTCTCGACATGCCCGTGGGCAAGGGTCACGTCGTAAGTTTCAACTTCAATCCTATGCACCGGGATATGAACCGCGGGGATCAACGGCTACTCTGGAACGCAATCCTGAACTGGCAGGCTATTCTGGCCCTGCATCCAAAAGCGACCCCGGCGGATGTTGCGGCGCCGGAACCTGATGAGTAGCGGCTGGCAGATGCTGTCGAAATTAGCCCACATGTAACACCAACACCATTGGAGACGCTACACACGGGTCATTATGGACCTTTGAGTACCTTTTCCTTAACGCGCCATAGCTTGCTTCCGGCGTTGCACCCCCATACAATCGGAACGTTTGCCCACCTATGAGTCGAAATGGCCCGGCAACGGCCAGCACTGATCTGCAATCATCTCGGAGAACACTTCTATGATAACGGCGGTGACCACTCCTGCGCATGTGGATAAGGAAGCCAACCCGTGGGAGTCGCAGCGCGCCCGCTTCGATCTCGCCGCGCAAAAGCTCAATCTTGACGAAGGCCTCTGGCGGGTTCTGCGCTATCCCAACCGCGAGATCACGGTTCACATCCCCGTGCAGATGGACGACGGCCACCTGGAGGTCTTTACCGGCTTTCGCGTGCAGCATTCCATCGCGCGTGGCCCCGCAAAAGGCGGGATTCGGTACTCTCCCGACGTGACTCTCGACGAAGTGCGCGCACTGGCCACCTGGATGACGTGGAAATGCGCTGTGGTCAATATTCCGTTTGGCGGCGCAAAGGGGGGAGTTATCTGCGATCCCCACAAGATGTCGATGGGCGAAGTCGAACGCATGACGCGGCGCTACACCGCCGAACTGATTGAATTTATCGGTCCGGAGAAAGACGTGCCCGCGCCCGACGTCAACACCAACGAACAAATCATGGCCTGGATGATGGACACCTACTCCATGCATATGCGCCAGACAGTAACCGCTGTCGTAACCGGCAAGCCCATTAACATAGGCGGCTCCCGGGGACGGCGGGAAGCGACCGGGCGCGGCGTGATGATCGTTTGCGATGAGGCTTGCAAAAAGCTGAACATCCCGCGGGAGACTGCGCGCGTCATCGTGCAGGGCTTCGGCAACGTTGGTTCCAATGCGGCTCAACTCATGCACGAAGCCGGCTACAAGATTATTGGCATCGCGGAAGTTGGCGGAGGTCTGTACAACAAAAATGGCATGGATCTGAAGGCGCTGATCGAATATCGCCAGAAGAACGGTACGGTACACGGCTTTCCGGGCGCCGAAAAGACCGATGCCGCCGAACTGCTCACGACGGAGTGCGAGATCCTGATTCCGGCAGCCACCGAAAACGTCATCACCAGCCGCAACGTCGAGCGCGTCAAATGCCGCATCCTCGCAGAGGGCGCGAATGGGCCTACTACTTCCGCCGCCGACGATGTTCTGACCGACAAGGGGGTGTTCGTCATTCCTGACATCCTGGCCAACGCCGGCGGCGTTACCACCTCGTATTTCGAATGGGTGCAGGACCGGCAAGGCTATTTCTGGAAAGAATCGGTAGTCAACGAGCAACTGGACACGATTATGAGGTCGTCTTTCGAAGATGTTGTTCGCTACGCTGAGACGCACCATGTAAACAATCGAATTGCCGCGTACATGCTCGCGATCGATCGAGTGGCGTACACTATCCGGCAGCGTGGGATCTACGCGTGAGCGGGAGGGAACGATGAGTTTGGTGGAAAGAAGACTGACAGTCCAAATTGCAGTCCTGATCTTTGCACTATCGCTGGTCAGCGGGGTGGCCGCGGGTCAGGCCAATTCGAAGGCATCGAGCGCGGCAGCCAGCGCCGCCCAGATGGCGGAGAAACTCGACATCAATAGCGCGAGCGCCGATCAACTGAAGGAACTGCCCGGTATCGGGGACGCCTATTCGCAGAAAATCGTCGACGGCCGACCATATCGCTCTAAGCTTGACCTGGTTCGCAAGAAGATCATTCCGCAAGCCACCTATGACAAGATCAAGGACATGATCATCGCGAAACAGTCGAAAGCTGACAAGATGGCCCCGACCGCGAAATAACCAGTGGCCCGGACTCCCCCGTCCGGGCCAAATTCTCAGCATTTGCGCCAAATGCGGCAGCTGTGCGCGAGCCGTTTCTCCGCCCGGGATGAGCCGTTCTGTCCATTGCGTTCCACTTACCAGTGGAGGATAATCGAGATGGTTGCCAGCGCCCGCAGCCTGCCGTGTTGTGAATCTACCCAACTCCATCACGCTCACACGTATACTCAGCATCCCTTTGCTGATGTGGATTCTCTCCAGCGCGCGTTTCAGCAGCGTACACGGAGAGAAGGAGTTGCTGGCCTCGCTGGTGTTCATTGCAGCGGCGATGACGGATGGTATCGACGGCTATTTGGCCCGGAAACGCGAGCAGATCACGACCATGGGCATCCTGCTGGATCCGCTGGCCGACAAACTGCTGATCGCCGCGGCTTTCGTGACCCTGGCGCAACTGAATCCCAGGCTGGTTCCCGCGTGGATTGCGGTCGTGGTTATAGGGCGCGAATTTCTGGTAAGCGGGCTGCGCTCCATCGCAGCGTCGGAAGGCTTCACCATCGAGGCTAGCGAACTTGGCAAACTGAAAATGGTGGTGCAAATTGTCGCCGTGGTTGCGGTGATTCTGGACCTGCGCTGGAAGGAATGGCCGATTCACGGCTATTACGTGTTTCCGATCCACTGGATTGCATACCTGGCAATCTGGTTCATGGTGGCAGTCTCGCTGGTATCAGCCGTCGATTACTTTGTTGCTTTCTGGTCGAAGATTGACCGGCGGGTGGTGAAGCGCCGCCGCCGCGCGTTCATCCTTAGCCGGCGTAGAAAAGCGATCGATTCGCGTCCGCAAGCTGATGGGAACGCAACTGCCTCGACATAGTTCCACCGTGGAGTCGCACCAGATCAACCGCGGCGAGTTCTCGCCAGAAGAACGGAACCAGTTGCTTCGACTGGCGCACGAGTCCATCCTGTCCGCGCTCGAGAACCGCGAAATTCCGCCAGATCCCCCTACACCGCATTTCGCCGAACGGCGCGGTGCATTCACCTCGCTTTACGTACATGGCCGGTTGCGGGGGTGCGTCGGGTATGTGCTGCCCGTCAGTTCGGTATATCGCGCCGTCGCAGACACAGCTCGTGCCGCCGCCTTCCAGGACACGCGTTTTTACCCGGTCACCATAAGCGAAGTGCGCGATCTGCAAGTTGAGCTCAGCATTCTTTCTCCTCCACAACCGATTAAGGCGGAGGAAATCGAGATAGGACGTCACGGGCTGCTCATCAGCATGGGAGGATACCGCGGGCTGCTTCTGCCCCAGGTACCGGTCGAACATCACTGGGATCGCGAGACCTTTCTGGAACAGACATGCCGAAAAGCCGGCCTGCCCCCTGACGCTTGGAAGAACGGAGCGAACATCGAAGCGTTCACGGCTGAGGTTTTCGGCGAAAAGCATGAAGCGGAAGACTAGAAAATCCAGTCTTCATGTAAGTCTGTAACTCGTCCCCAAGTAAAACCGGGAACGGTTGCCCGTTCCCGGTCTGGGACTAGCTGAGCGGAAGCCCTAGTTCAATGTGTCGAGTTCGACCCCATCACCGGCGTGCACGTCCTCCATCGCGAATACGATCATACCCGTGGCCGTAGTGTTGGTAACGCCAAGGATCACAATCTCCCCCACCGCTCGGCGAGGCAGATCGCGAACGTGAATCACCGGACCATTGGATCGCGGTTCGAACAGATTGGGATCCACGGAAGGCGTTTTCTTTTGCGTGTCTTCGGCGATGGCCGCACGGAAAGATAGCGAATCCACGGGATCTTTCAAATCGGCATCGTACGAGCGTACGGCGCGGAAGTAGTCACCGATCTTCACTCCCTGGTTCGCTCCAACGTTGATGTACACTTTGTGCCCCGTACCGAGCTGCGAATCGAAATCTTTCCCCATCACGATCCGGCCGGAAACTTTACCGGGCGTCGCCGGCAGGAAGCGATCGAAATGGACGGGAGCGTGGAATGCAATCGGCTGTTTCTCTACGAAAGGAACGGTGGTATCACCCGGGTTCACACCATCACAGGCGTATTCGATTTGCGCGATCGCCGTTCTGTGGCGCGTGTCGATGACCTTTATGCGCGCGACTTCCTCGTATGGTTGCCCGGCTTCCTTGAGCGCTTTCTTCTGGCCGGGATACGTTTCGTATTCATTGAGGTCGCGTAACGCACGGATCACCTGGTACTCGGCTCCGGCGGTATATCCGCTTCCCTGGAGGTAGATCATGTCGCCGCGAACAAACTTGGTGGTAGACGGAGTCTGCAGCCCCCCGGCCACGAAATTCGCATCCGGCAGCGTCTGTTTGCTGATGAAGCCCGCGCAATACAGGTCCGAATACGTAGGCGTCTGCACGCGCAAACCGGGAAAGCTGTTGGTAGTCGGCGAAGTGCCCTGAGGCGCTTCCACTCCCGCGGGGACCTCGGCCGCGTACTGGCCCCATGCGGCGGTCGCCAGCACGAGTACTAACAATCCTGTTTTCTTCATGTTACCTCCGGAGAAGGATGCGCCAGGCCTCCCTCCCCCTAGTTAAATACCAGAAAAACAAAGGCTTCAGCCGGAAGGTAACAAGCAGGGTGGGGTGGGTCAAGGTTACGAGGGTGTTGCGAACCGCTGAGTATAATTTTGCTCTCGTTTCGCAATCCCTTGTTGCATAACTAATTAAGTGCCTGTAATAATTCGCCGTTCATTCACGTTCTCCCAGAGACAACCGTCTGAACACGCGATGATTTCAAGCTCTACTTTCACGCCGCGGCTCTTCCCCATGCGCTTGCCGCGCGTTTGCGTGGCGGTGATTGGCTCTGACGGCAACGAGATGGCCGAAAGGGCTGAGTCACTGGTCCGAGATAACTCCTTACTGGAGTTCAGATTAGACTACTTGTCGAAACCGGGGCTTGCGCTGCCTCCGCTGAAGCGGTTTCTGGAAAGCCATCCTGGCACGGTGGGTATTGCCACCTGCCGGCGCGCCGCCAGCGGGGGCAAATTTCGTGGCTCCATTGCGTCCCAGCTGGACGTGCTGAGCAAAGCTGCAGCAGCGGGATGTCAACTAGTGGATGTCGAACTACAAACGGCCAGTAAGTCCAAACCGGAGCAGTTGCGGAAATTGCGCACTCGGGCCGGCCTCATCCTCTCATTCCATGATTTTCGTGCCACCAAGAAGCTCGAAGAAACTCTCGAGAAGATGCTGGCTTACCCGGCAGACTTCTACAAAGTGGTGAGCACCGCTACCACCCTTGCCGACAATGTAGCCATGATCAAGTTTCTGTCCCGTGAAGGAGATCGCCACTCCCTGATTGGCATGTGTATGGGCGAGCAAGGCGTTATCAGCCGCGTCCTCGGGGTGCGCGCGGGCAGTGTCTTTACTTTCGCTTCGGCCGGCGCTGGCCAGGAAACGGCTGCCGGGCAGATCACGGCACGGGAACTGCGCAACGTGTACCGGATCGAACAAGTGGACGTGGCAACCCGCGTATATGGTGTGGTCGGGGACCCGGTCGCGCATTCGCTCTCCCCAGCCATCATGAATGCCGCTTTTCGGCGCGAGAATGTAAATGCGGTGTATGTAGCGCTGCATGCGAAGACATTGAAGGATTTGCTCACCTGTGTCCGGGAGATTCCCATTTATGGCGTGAGCGTGACCATGCCCTATAAGGAATCTATTCTGGGTCATCTGGACAACGCCGATTCCCATACCAACAAAGTGGGCGCATGCAATACGGTCGTACGAGCCCAGGACGGCAAGCTATACGGTTTCAACACCGATACCGCGGGCATCGTGCGGCCGTTGGAGCGCAGGCTGAACACGCTGGAAGGGGCGCGGATTCTGGTTCTCGGAGCGGGAGGTGCCGCCCGCGCCGCGGTATTCGGTTTGAAGGAGCGTGGCGCCGAAGTCTACATCCTGAACCGCAGCCTCGCCCACGCGAAGAAACTGGCTCACCAGGCAAGAGCGCGGATCATAAAACGCCCGGATTTAAAAAAGGCGGCATTTGACGTGATTATCAATGCCACTCCGGTGGGGATGGGGAATTCGCGCGAATCTCCCTTGCAGGACAAGGAGATCAATGCGCGCTATGTCTTTGATATGGTTTATGATCCGGCTGAAACGCGTTTAATGAAGCTGGCCACGGAAAGGGGCGCACAGGTCATTCCAGGCATCGAGATGTTCGTCCATCAGGCCGCGCGGCAATTTGAAATCTGGACGGGCAAGCCCGCGCCCTTGGACGAGATGCTTCGCGTCGTTCTGCTGGCGCAACAGGAGCGCGCTTCCCGTACGGCGGCAAAATAGGCGCGTTCGATGCGGCAGGCCACAAAAAAGTTGCATTTTCCTTAGTGCCCAACGTAAGATGCAATCAGGGATCGTGATTGTAAGCGTTTCCCGTAGAAGTAGCCCTTGTACCGCCCGGTTCTTCTTCCAGTAGTTCAAGCTTTGGCGAACACAACTCGACGAGAGACGGCCCGGTCCGCCTCCAACCCGGTTCGGAGAGTTCAACATGGCGTGGTACGCGTACTGTCTTACCGAGCATCAAACCCTCCCAAATGGAACCCGCACTCGGCGCCCTTTTCTGCTCGAAGGCGTGCAAGGTGTCAATGCAGCTGCGGTTCTCAGCTATCCCAGTGGTGAATTTGCCGTGATCGTGAGCGAATATGACCACACAGCCGGCCAACTCGACCAGAAGGCCGCTATTGAACATGCTCGCGTAGTTAGCAACTGCTTCCGCTCGTCCACGGTTCTTCCCTTTAAGTTCGGCACCATCTTCGAGAGTGACGACGCCCTTCGTCAGGCGGTCCGGGTGAACCGGCGCGCCTTTGGCCAGAGCGTGGCCAGGCTCCGCGGCAAGTCGGAAATGCACATCAAGCTGGTCGTGCGCGATGGATCTCTGCGCGAGGCCATGATTGATATTGAGCTACCTGACACTGTTGGTGGCGATTACCTCTCGAAACTCCGCGTCAAGGCATCCAGGGAACGCGAGCGCCAGACCAAAGCACGCGCGCTCTCGGTTCAGGTGCATAAGTTATTCAATCCATTGGAAGAAGAGGTCAGCTGCAAGAAGGTGGCGCCAGAGGGCATGCTAATCGACATCGCCCATCTGATCGACACCAAGAGCGTGGAGAAATACCAAAACCGATATAACACCGCGGCTAAGCAACTCAAGAATTGCGAAGTCGCGATCAGCGGCCCTTGGCCTCCATATCACTTCCTGCCCGGCAAGCTCCGGACCGTCGCCGGCAACAGCTAAAGCGTTTTCCTCAGGCAGCCCATGGCTCCGGCCATGGGCTTTTTGATTTCTGGCATTGCCGTGCATTCAATATGCATTGTTCTGCACTTGGGAAATGTCGTCCAAGCCCGCATTTCCTCTTAGTGGCGCGCAGCAGCGCATGTAAGTAGCTGAGCCTTTTCCTGTTACAGCGGATCGTGACCGCAATCACGTTCTGTGCCTATTTGGTTCGGCAAGTGCATTCTCACCCTGTAACAAAGAGGCCGCAAACTCAAGATGAACTTCACTCTCTTCAAATTTCTGCGTCGCTTCCACTGCTTTTGCTCGTTGATGAGCGGTGCCTCTAATCGCCTTTCCTGACTTGCCCACCATTTCCGCCTCTTGAAACTTGGCCCCGTGAGGGGCCATTTTTTATTAACTCAAAAACCAAGAGGAAAGCCCGACAGCCGGCGGACAACCGAATGAAATTGGATCGAACGGAAACGGTCAACACACCCTGAGCTGTGAGTAGATACCGATAAGTTGCACCCATCACTGCAAGCCGGCTACTTTTAAACATACCTCCGACACATCCCTAGTTATCGGCGTACAGTTTCTCATTCGCGGCACCGTCAGATACACTGAACGTCCACATGAGCCGAGCACGTGCAGTTGTTCAGCTAACCTTTTTCAGCGTTTTTTGTTTATCGGGTGGCACACAGGCTCAAAGCCAACAACCCAAACAGCCTCAGTCTTTCGGCGCCATTCCGAAAATGTCGCCCGCGCAGCAGGAAAACTTTCCTCCCCAACTGCTCGAACAACTCGGCGCCATCAAAGCTGCCGCTCTGGCTGACGACTACGCCTACCGCCAAGTCGCACATTTGACGGAAAACATCGGCGCGCGGCTAAGCGGATCGCCACAAGCGGGCGCCGCAGTGGATTACGTCGCAGACCAACTTCGCCAGCTTGGGCTGGAGGTCCGACTGGAAGAGGTGACGGTCCCGCATTGGATGCGTGGCGCGGAGACCGCCGAGCTGACCCAATATCCGGGTCAGGTCGCCGGCACAACTCAGAAGGTTGTTCTGACGGCACTCGGCGGAAGTATTGCCACTGCTGCGGACGGCATCAACGCCGATGTTGTCGTAGTCAACAATTTCGACGAGTTGAAGGCTATGGGCCGCCAAAATGTGGGTGGCAAAATTGTTCTCTTCAACGCAAGATTCGATAAACAGAAAGCGGCGGCGGGATTGTCATTCGTCGCGTACGGCGAGGCCGTCAGGTATCGTGCCGCCGGGGCAAAAGCGGCGGCGGAACTGGGGGCCGTGGCTTCCCTCATTCGTTCGGTTGGAAGTGCAGACTTCCGCCTGCCTCACACCGGGTTCAGCTATCCGGCCGGTATCCCCGCCGGAGCCGTAACTGCCGAAGATGCCGACCTCATTGCGCATCTCGCCGCAGAGGGTAGGGTACGCATGCACGTCACCCTAACTCCGCAGACACTTCCGGACGCCACTAGCCACAATGTGATTGCGGACCTCAAAGGCAGCGAGCATCCGGAGCAGGTGGTTGTCGTTTCCGGTCACCTTGATTCCTGGGATCTCGGAACCGGAGCGATCGATGATGCCGCGGGCGTTGCCGTCGCCATGGAGACCGCCGAGATTGTCCACAAATTACATCTGCGGCCTAAGCGCACGATCCGCGTAATTGCATGGATGGATGAAGAGAATGGCGGCGCAGGAAGTCAGGTTTACAGCAAAGATCATCTAGCAGGATTTCCCGAACACGTGGCCTGCATCGAAAGCGACGGGGGTGCTGCCCACCCACTCGGCTTCGACGTCAAGATGGCGCCGCAGGCCATCGAACTGTTGCATCCGGTTACAACTATCTTGGAAAGTATTGGAACCACAGCAATACGGCCCAGCACGTATCCCCCAGGCGCTGACATTTCTCCGATGTCGCAAGCCGGAGTGCCCGCCATCGGAATCCTGCAGGATGGCCGTACGTACTTTCACTATCACCACACTGCGGCTGACACGCTGGACAAAATCGTTCCCAGCGAATTACGGGAGAACGCCGCTGCTATGGCAGTCATGGGATACGCTCTCGCCAGTATGAAGGACCCGCTACCGCGGTAACGCGTGCACGCTCGCTTTGCGCGCGCGGGGGGACTAGGGCGTCCGCTCCTACGAGCAAAGCCCACGGAAACAGGTCTTCTGCTGTTCGTGCCACAGGTCCGGCAGTAAATCATTCCGTCAGGCAGGTGACGTGCTCCGAGCCTCTACACACTGTGACTGCACTCACAGAGGGAAACCCAGTACAGCCGTTACGGTGGTTGACGCATCTTAATTCTCGCGCTTATCATCTTCGTTTGGCCGAATGACCACGGACGCCCTTTAGGTGGGGCGTCCTAAGACTTTGATAAGCAATTTTGGATTTCGAAGTGACCTATGGATAAGAAGAAGATTGAAGCATTTAAGAAACGCTTGGAGACCAGGCAGCAGGAACTGCGCCGCACGGTGACCCGCAATCAGGCGGACGGCCGCTCCGCCGACGAGGATACTGCTCAAGACATAGCCGACCGCGCCGCCAGTTCGTACACAAAAGAGTTCCTGTTCAGCCAAAGTAATAACGACCGGCAGCTTCTGATGATGGTAGATGGAGCCTTGGCACGCATTCGCGAAGGCAGCTTCGGGGAATGCATCTCCTGCGGCAAAGAGATCAACAGCAAGCGCCTGGAAGCCGTGCCCTGGACCCGACATTGCATCGAGTGTCAGGAAAAGCTGGAACAGGGACTTTTGGAAGAAGCCCCGCGCTGAAGTCGAGGTTCACAGAGCTAGAGCGCCGCCGCGAGAGTCGGCGGCGTTCGCCTTTCTGGCGTATCTGGGACAGCCGCCATCGGCTGTCCGGTCGCGTAACACTCGGTGGCCTTGACTGATTGCGGGACATTCGCCGGGCCTGCGATTTCACTCTCTCCCGATTCGCGCTATCTTATCCCTATGCAATTGCACGGATGTGGCACCGCTCTGGTCACTCCCTTCCGTCAAGATGGATCCCTCGACGATGCGGCCCTGCGCAACCTCGTCACCTGGCAGATCGAATCGGGCATCGATTTCCTGGTGCCGTGCGGCACAACGGGTGAAACTCCGACGCTCACTCGCGACGAATGGCTCCATGTAATCGATACCACGATCGAGGTCGCTGCGGGGCGCGTTCCCATCGTTGCCGGTGCCACGTCAAATGCAACCCATGAAGCTGTAGAGAAGGCTAAGGAGCTGGCCAGCCGGCCAGGTGTTAACGCGATTCTCACTGCTTCGCCCTACTACAACAAACCAACGCAAGAGGGCCAATACCGCCATTTCCGAGCTATCGCCGAAGCCGTAGTTGAAAAGGCAGTCATCCTCTACAATGTCCCGGGCCGCACCGCTTCAAATCTGGAACCCGCAACGCTGGCCCGCCTCGCAGAGATACCGAACATTGTGGGGGTGAAGGAAGCCAGCGGCAGCATGACGCAAATCGCCGAGGTCATTCATTCCCTGCCTGCAACCTTTCTAGTGTTCTCCGGAGACGACGCGCTGACGCTTCCGGTGATTGCGTTGGGGGGCGTGGGGATTATCTCGGTTGCCTCCAACGAAATCCCGCACGAAATGGCCGCGCTTACTCGCGCTGCTCTGAACAACGATTGGGCGGCGGCCCGCAGCCTGAACCGCAAGTATCTCCCGCTGATGCAAGCGAACTTCATCGAATCCAGCCCGCTTCCTGTGAAGGCTGTGCTCGCGATGATGGGAAAAATGGAGGAAATCTACCGGCTTCCGCTGGTGCCCATGCGCCGTGACGCGCGTTCGCGCCTGCAAAGAGTGGTCACCGATGCCGGCCTGGTCCCGAAGCCCGCCGCTGCTCCGTCCGCAGCAGGAGCGGAGTTTTTCATCTACGAGAACTGGGCGGCGGGCCCACATAAAATCGTTCTGCATCGCGGGACTTGCGGCCAATGCAGCCACGGCAAAGGACGTCCTGCCGGCCATGATGCCAATCACGCCCGCTGGCACGGGCCTTACGCCACGGTTGCCCAAGCCCGTGAAGCCGCCCGCGGAATGACCGGAGTCCTCATTCGCAGCGAGTGCAAGTGCGTGTAAGAGATATCTTGGATGTTTTCAGTGTCCTGACTGCAAGCCGAGCTGCGCCTTTTCCTTCGTCTACTTTGGTGGTTAGGTTTTCGTTTCCCCTGTGAATCTCAGTCCGCTGTAGTGAACGTTCTTTGACAAAGCAGCAGACAGCAATCAACAATCATCCATCCCATGTCCCTGAAGAGTTCCATCGAGCGCCTCTCGGCGCAGGGCGAAGTCGAGCGCAATCCGGAAGCGCGCAAGACATTCCTCGAATTTCGCGACCAGCTTACTCAAGGAAAAATTCGCGCCGCGGAAAAAAAGAACGGGCGCTGGATGGTAAATGCCTGGGTCAAGCAGGGTATCCTGCTGGGATTCCGTTTAGGCGCACTCGCCGAAATGCCCGCGGGCCTCTCGTTCGTGGACAAAGACACCTTCCCCGTCCGCCAGTTCACGGTCGGGGATCGCGTGCGCGTTGTGCCCGGCGGCTCCTCCGTTCGAAGCGGCGCATACGTAGCGGCATCAGTAATCTGCATGCCCCCAATGTTCATCAATGTCGGCGCCTATGTCGACGAAGGCACCCTGATCGACTCGCACGCTCTCGTCGGTTCCTGCGCTCAGATCGGCAAGCGGGTTCATATCAGCGCCGCGGCTCAAATCGGAGGCGTGCTGGAGCCCATCAATGCCGCCCCGGTCATCATTGAGGACGACGTGCTCGTTGGAGGAAATTGCGGTGTTTTCGAAGGAACACTGGTCCGCGCCCGCGCAGTTCTTGGAGCTGGCACGATCCTGACCCGTTCCACGCCGCTCTATGATTTGGTGAAAAGCGAAGTCTACCGGGCCACGGGAGATGCACCGCTCGAAGTTCCAGAAAATGCGGTAGTCGTTCCCGGCTCGCGCGCCGTCAGAAAGGGCGCTGCGGCCGAATGGAATCTTTCGCTCTACACACCAGTTATCGTCAAGTACCGCGACGAAAAAACGGACCAGGGGATCGAGCTGGAAGATTGGTTAAGATAATTGCCTGCTTTACTTTTTCTAGAATGTAAAGCATGGCTGGAGCTACCCTGTCGTCGAAGAACCAGATCGTCATTCCGCGTGAGGCCCGCAAAGCCCTGCAACTCAAACCCGGCGACAGGCCGCGACAGCATTGCACGCGAATGCCACGGGATTGGTGACTAACGATCCAATTTTCAAGCGCGTCACGGACTCGACGTCCTGCTTCTCGACGATTGCGCCTGAGTTCCCCGGCCTACCTATGTAGCGCCTGCGGTGAATGGGATCCCGGAATTACAAATCCTTCGACATCACGATGCAATGGCAATCCGCCGTGCCGATGAACGCTCGCGAAGGATGAAATTCCTCCACACCACTCTCGGCGTAACCCAGCTTGCGGTACAGTGGCGGCAACTCCGGACGCAAGCTCAGAACGACCAGATCCATCGCGCTACATCCTCTGGACCGGCAATACTCCTCGGCCGCGCCCACCATCCTGCTTCCCAACCCGTTTTTCTGCTGCTCCGGATGCACCGCCAACATCCCAAAATACCCGCGCGATCCGCGCACCTCAACGTACACCGACGCCACCAGTTGGCCCGCGGCATCACAGCCCAGCAGAAACTGCCCCTTTCGCATCATCTCTTTGAGCTGCTCTTCATCGGTGCGCTCGCCTTCCAGGAATTTTTCGATGGCGAACGCGGAGTTGATGAGCGATGCGAGCGCTTCAGAATCCGAAACCGACGCGACTCGCACGACAAGCTCAGAATTTCTGCTGTCGCGCCCAACGGCGACTATCAGCCGGCCTTCTCGAATTTCAACCCACAATTCCTCGAAGCCCTGGATCACAGCATCCGCCGCTTTCAATTCTGACGCGGAATACGTGCTGGCAATCGCGACAACCTTCATGCCCCCGGCCTGCGCCGACGCAATCCCCGCGGGCGCATCTTCAATCACCAGGCATTCCCCAGCCTGAAATCCCAATCCCGCGGCCCCCTTCAAATACGGCTCCGGATGCGGCTTTCCGTTGACCACATCATCGGACGTGACCAGAATTTTGGGAATGGGCAGTCCGCAATGCGGCAACCGATGCTCTGCCAATAGCCTCGACCCTGAAGTCACGACTCCCCAGCGCTCCGCAGGAATGGATTTCAGAAGTTCCAGGGCGCCGGGCATAACCGTCACGCCCCGCTGATCGAACGCCTCATGATTCTCGATCGCGGCCGCTTCGGCTTCGGCATCGAGGTGCGGCGCCACTCGCCGGATAACCTCAATCGTGCGCACGCCATGCGCGATCGCCATAATGGCATCGCCATCTACACCTTTGCGTTGCGCCCACTCGCGCCACTCGCGGTCCACCGCCTTGGTCGAGTCACAAAGAACTCCATCCAAATCAAACAGAATGGCTGAACAGTGAAAGAGAGGCATCTCTATTTTTCTATCATAATGACAGAGCCGCGCGGAGGCTGGCTGCCCAACTAGCTTTCAATCGAAGGTAACGTTTTCTGGGAAGCGATGATAAGCGCCCGCTCGCGCTCTCGCACTTGCAAATGCCGCTGGCGAAAATGCGCCCGCGCCCGTTCTCCCCAGGCCCGTACAAACCAGTAATTCAATCCTGCGCCGATTGCGGAGCTGGCGAGCGGGATCAGGCGACCAGCCCACTTTTCCACCATTTCCGCACTCGCCTTCGCGGCGATGCGCTGGATCACCCTGGGCACAAACCGCTGGACGACTTCCTTCTCCACAAACTCGCGACTCACGTCCAATCCTGCCGCGCTTGCCGCCGCGATCCACAACTCGGCAATCTCATCGTCGGTATTGAATTGAAATCCGTACAACAATGACAGCTTCTGAACGGTTCGCATCGTAATGGCCGAAAGCACACCAAGATCCGGCACAATCGTGATCAGTCCGCCCAATCCGAATCCCGCGCCCTCGACCGCTGCCATCTTCATCCCGCCGCGGATAATCGATTCCGCCACGATATCCAACTCGTGGATCTCCAACGAAAACACCCCGTGATACCCGCTGATCGGCACCCGATACGCCGACCGCAATTGCAGCAAGAACCGATCCGAATCCACCCGCACCGTCGTATAAGCGCGATTCAAGCCCCTGGTCAGAGCCGTCTCAACCCTTCGCCGCAGCCACGATTTGCGCTCGTCAGCCATCTCCTAAACGTACCCCACATTGGGAAGGAAAACCATCCGGGAGAGCCATGAGCTATGGGTGGCAGCGGCAGTGACCGGCATACAACACCAGTTCCAGAGTGCGGGAATGAACTTCAAAAAGGGCGAAGTCCCAGGTCAGAGGCGCGCTTATCGCTGTTGGCTCATGGCTCACTGCTCACGGCTCACTGTGCTAGCATCATGCTTACTCAATGCCATCCGGAAAACTCCAGGTAGTCCCGTTGGGTGGCCTCGGCGAGTTCGGCATGAATTGCATGGCCGTGCGCTGGGGCGACGACATAATCGTAATCGACGCCGGACTGATGTTCCCTGAAGCCGAACTCCTCGGCGTGGATATCGTTGTCCCTGACATCTCGTATCTCACCGAAAACCGGCAGCGCATTCGCGCCATCATCCTCACCCACGGGCACGAGGACCACATCGGTGCGCTCCCCTGGTTTCTTTCGGAACTGAAGGTGCCGGTCTGGGGAACCGAGTTCACGTTGGCCTACGTCGAAGACAAACTAGACGAGCATGGCCTACTCGATGACGCCGATCTACGCGAGATCCGCGCCAATGAGCGCTTCAAAGCCGGAATTTTCACCATTCACCCGATCCGCGTCACGCATAGTCTGGTGGATTGCGTCGCGCTTGCCATCCACACGCCGCTAGGCGTCATCATTCACACGGGCGACTTCAAAGTCGATCCCACACCCACCGACAACAAACTGTTCGATCTTCATACGTTCGCGGAATACGGCAAAGAAGGCGTACTCGCTCTTTTTCAGGATTCCACAAATGTGGAGCGCAAGGGATATACGCCCAGCGAACGGGCGGTCCGTCGCAAGTTCGACGAAGTTTTCGCGCACACCAAGCGCCGTCTTTTCATCTCCTGCTTCTCCAGTTCCATTCACCGCATCAATCTCGCGGTGGAACTCGCGCACCAGCACGGGCGCAAAGTCGCCTTCATCGGCCGATCCATGAACAACTCCGCCGAGATCGCAGAAGACCTCGGGTACATTGAAGTCCCGGAAGGCCTGGTCATCAATCCTGGCGAGATGAAGAATTTCCCTCCCGAGAAAGTCTGCGTGCTGATCAGTGGAACGCAAGGCGAGCCCATGTCGGCCCTGTCGCGCGCGGCAGTAGACAATCACAAGCACGCGAAAATTGAGAAGGGCGACACGGTAGTCCTCTCCAGCCGCATCATTCCCGGCAACGAGAAAACAATCTACCGGATGATCGATCACCTTTTCCGCCGCGAGGCGCACGTCATCTACGAAGATGGCACCAGCCCTCCGGTCCACGTCAGCGGACATGGCAGCCAGGAAGAACTGAAACTCATCATTAATCTGGTCAAACCGCGCTACTTCATTCCGGTGCACGGCGAATATCGCCAGCTAAAACTGCATGCCGAGATGGCCGCCGCGATGCGTAGTTCCGTGGGAAAAGTCATGTTGATCGAGAGCGGCGACGTCCTGGAATTCGACGAACTCGGCGCCCGCAAAACCATGCGCGTCAATGTAGGCCGAGTTTGTATCGACTCCGGCAGCCGCACCGACGTGGTTGAAGACCTGATCATCAAGGACCGGCGCCACATCAGCGAAGATGGCATCGTGCTTCCCATTATCGCGATCAACAAGCTGTCCGGAAAAGTCGAGACCCCGCCAGAGATCGTCACCCGCGGATTCAACGTCGGGGAAGACGGCTTCATGGATGGCGCCCGCCGCATGGTCGAAGACACGCTGGCCCACTCGAGCGAAGAAGAAAAAGCGGATTACGGCGTAATCAAAGAAAAAATCCGGTCGGATCTGAAACGCTACATAAACAAGCAGAGCCAAAAGCGCCCGCTGATCATGCCAGTAATACTTGAAATCTAATCAACTCAGTCAAGGACAACCGGAGCACGTGGCGCCGCCGCCCTCGAGCTCCCTATAAGACAGGCGAGGGCGCGTGTTCGCCCGGACGCGTGGTTTGAACCCTACTTTGAGCGGTTCAATCCCGCTTGTGCGTCCGGGCGATCGTTCACTAGTTTCTGCTGCCGCTTACTTTCCTCCTCAGGCCGGTCTGTGATCCCTTGAGCTGGAGCCTTGGGAGTTCGTGCAGTGACCGAGCCTTCGTGAGCTGCGCTTTCTTGCTCAGTTTTATGTTGCGGAGCTCGCCGGGGCGCTTTGCGCGGACTCCGGTCCGTTCCCGTCTCGGCCCCGTCCATGTTCTCGTAGATATTGGAGTCAGCTTCCGTGCGGTCGCCTACACGTTCGAGGTCCGTCTTCTCGGGAACCACGTTTTGTTCCGTCTGGGTATGTGGGCTCTTCTGCTTTGCCATGGCGAAAACGCTCCTCCTCCGTATAGGAACTCCTTCTGACGCCGTTAAGTTTCAAAGCACGCTACCAACGCAGGCCGAACGTAACCGGAACAAAGGTTAGATCTTCTCCATGGGTAGTGAACATGCGCGAATATCGAGCTTCTCCGAATACTTTCAGAGGACTATGCCCGAAAGGAAATTCCACTCCTGCTCCGGCATTGAATCCCATTTTGTAGGTTGTGGCAGAGCCCACGACCTGGTCTACCCCGAAAGTAGCGGGAAAGCAGTATCCCCAGAACGGATCGCAAGCCAGCGAATTGATCAGTCCCGGCTGAGTCAGGCTGAGATTTCTGTAATAAACTCCGGGTCCTGCTAGAGCGTACGGTGCAATGTGCCAGTGTGGTGAACCATAAATCACAGGAGTGAAGCTTACCGACCAGATCGTCGTGTATCCGCCGGGCTCGCCAAAGCGGGCCAAGGCGGCGTTATTCAGATTCCACCGGTTGTAGTTGAAGTCCAAATCAAGCGCTACGTTTTCTGTCGCTCTGTAGCCGCCGCGGACATCAAAGTTCCAGCCGGTGTTCACATTGTTTCCGCCGTGGCCCGCCGGCTGTGTGAATCCTGCTCCAACGCTCGCGTCAATTTGAGAGAAATTGTGAGTTTCCTGAGCCAGGGCAGTTCCAAGGGCGCAAGTGCCGAGACCGAGAATAAGGGCAACAGCTTAATCCTAGTGTTGTAACTCCATACTTACAAATAGATGCCTCCTCTTGACAGCAGGTTTACAACGAGCCCAATCCGGGCTTCTTTCCTGCACTTTGTTTTGCTTTCACCTTACCCCTGGAGCAGGCACGCCCCGCACTGTATATCGGACGCGGTCGTCCGTCCCTAGAGCGTAGGGAGCGTGCCTTGGAAGGAGAAGAACGTGAGTTCGAGGCGTCTACGAGGTGCACTGCATGGGGTACGCCATCAACGTTTAGACCGAGGCGGCTTACCCTGCTGCTCACGGCGCAGGAAGGAGATTCCGCGCTTCAGTTCCGCGGCGAGATCCGTATCGTTGGTGGCAACGTGCACGGGTTTTCCCGATTCACGCTCCAACCAGGCGTTTAGCTGGTCTGGGGTGGTGGTCACGTATCTACCCTGACGCCGCACAGGCATTCCCTGTGCCGCCCATCTTTGTGCGACGGATGTGGGCTCTCCCAGGAAGCTTGCTATCTGACGCCAGCCTTTCAGTTCCTCGGGTCTTGGCGCTTCTTGTTGTCGTTGGAGACGTTTTACCATCGCACTTATGTTTGTTTTGTCGCGTCCGCGGCGATTGTTGAGCCTTTCTTCGTCGAGGCTGTCACGCCGCGACTACCTGGCACACCCAACTTTGGCAGAAGCCACTGAGTCCACAACAAGTATGCAGCAAGAAATGCTATTGCCCAGCAAGTGCTCAAAGACATTATCGAGAACGTAGCCGTGCCGATGCAAACACGCTCTAGTTCTGTCGTCCTGAGCCAAGCGAAGGATCTACGCATCTCGGCGGCACGAGCAACGTCCGCAGATCCTTCGCTTCGCTCAGTGTGGCAACGCTTATAATTCCCGGCATGTCCATTCTCCGCTTCTTTATGCTGCTATCACTGGTAGTCTGGATTGGCGGACTGATTTTCTTCGCCTTCGTGCTCGCACCCACAGCATTTCAGGTTCTCCCCAGCACGCACCTTGCGGGCAATGTGGTTGGACGATCGCTCGGCAAATTGCACGGGCTTGCCATTATCTCGGGAATCGTCTTCCTCGCCAGTTCCCTGCTGTATAGCCGGTTCACCGAAGGAACTGCGCACGTGTTTGCCTTTCGACACTTGCTGATCATCGTGATGCTGGCTCTGACGCTGCTATCGCAGTTCTGGATCATTCCTCGAATGGATAGCCTGCGCGCGTCTGTCGGGGATTTCGCAGCTGTTCCGCTGGACAATCCCGCCCGCGCGCAGTTCGATGCTTTGCACGTGTGGTCCACACGCGTGGAAGGTGCAGTGCTTGTGCTGGGACTGGTTGCGGTTTACCTCACCGCCGGAGTATTCGTGAAGAGGTAACCAGTACTGCTACTTTATCTGCGACTGCGCATTTCGAACACTTCGCGGATCCTTGCAGCGAGTGTGCTGAGTTCGAAGGGTTTTTGCAGGATGCTGATCTCGGTGCCGTTTATCTTTTCAGGAATGGATCCAAGGTCGCCCTCAGTGTAGCCCGACATGAACACAACATGCATTTCGGGACGGCGCACTAACATCCGCCTGGCAACTTCGGAGCCGCGAATGTGCGGCATAACCACATCGGTCAGCAGCAAATCGATTCGACCCGTATAGTGCTCAGCCAGCGCGACCGCGTCCCCGCCGTCCTTGGCTTCCAGCACCGAATAGCCGAGTCCCTGCAGGAACTGGCAAATCATCCAGCGCAAGTCGGGTTGATCTTCGGCCACAAGAATTGTTTCTTTGCCCGGTTGAGCGGGTTCGGAGGAAAGTTCGGGCAAACCCACTTTCGCCGCCGCCGAGACACGCGGGAAGTAGATGCGGAAGGTGGAGCCTCGTCCGAGTTCGCTGCTCACGCGAACGTGTCCACCGCAGGACCGAACAATGTTGTACAGAACCGACAAACCCAGACCTGTGCCTGATTCCTTGCCTTTGGTGGTGAAGAATGGCTCGAAGATGCGGGTCTGGGTTTCTGCATCCATGCCAATGCCAGTGTCGCTGACCGCGAGCATGACGTAATCCCCCGACGGCACGCCCGAGGAACGACCCAAACGCACTGTTTCTTTTCCGATATGTGCGGTTTCCAGCGTGAGTTTGCCGCCTTTCGGCATGGCATCGCGGGCGTTCACCACGAGGTTCATCACGACCTGCTCGATCTGCCCGGGATCGGCGCTGATGGAGCCCGCATCGGGAGCGAGATGCACAACAAAGTCCATCTCTTCGCGCAGAACTCCGAGCAGCATCTCTCCCATCTGGTCGACGAGAGAATTCAGATCGAGCACCTGCGGCGTGAACTGGTGCTTACGGCTGAAAGTAAGCAGCTGGCGCGTGAGACTGGCCGCGCTCATGCTAGCTCGAAGGATAGTATCCACGCTCTTGCGCGCCTCGGGGCTGACGTCCCCTTCCTGGCGCACAATCTCCGCGTATCCCTGAATCACCATGAGGAGATTGTTAAAGTCGTGAGCAATTCCGCCGGCCAGCCGTCCCACCGCTTCCATCTTTTGCGACTGCCGCACCTGTTCTTCGAGGCCGCGGCGGGTGGTGACATCGCGAGATGTGACCACAATTCCACCGACCGCTACATCGTTCAGCAGGTTGTTGCCGACCGACTCCAGCCAGACCCAGGAATGATCCTTGCGGCAAAAACGAAACTCTGGAGGAGCCGCGCTTCCTACTTTGAGCGTGAGACGCTCCAGCGCTGATCTCACCGCCAGCCGATCGTCGGGATGAACAAACGACAGGAAGTTTTGTCCCAGCAGTTCTGATGGCTTGTAGCCAGCCACGCGTTCGATGGACGGACTGTGGTAGAGCATGGTTCCGTCCACCGCCACGACGGTGATGATGTCGGAAAGATTCTGGATGAGATAGCTGAAGCGTTCTTCGCTGCGGCGCAGAATGGCTTCAGATTCCAAACGCTCCCGCACATCGCGAAAGATGCCGAGGATAACGGCCTTGCCTTCCATCTCGGTAGCGCTGGCGCTGACCTCGACGGGAACACGCGCGCCATCGGTCCGCTGCAGTTCCACCTTGCGGCTCTGTTTTCCGTGAGCGAGGTCGAAGAGAATCTGGGACGACTCAGTGGCACTCTCAGGGTAGAGCCGCGATTCCGGCAGTCCTATAAGCTTCTCTTCGGGTACTCCCAGCATTTCGGCGGCTTTGTTGTTCGCTTCGATAATCAGGCGGGTTTCTGGATCGATGACCATGATGGCATCGCTCGCTGTGTTAATCAGGTTGCGATATCTTCCCTCTGAATTCCGGATCTTCCTGAGCACAACGACGGACAGCCCGATGCCAATCATTAGCAATACCGCGCTAGCCACCAGAATCGCGATCGAGAACACGCGATCAATCCAGCGGGCGCCTTTGCCCAGTGTGGACGAAAAATCATCTTCCAAAGGCGTGAGGCGAGCGTCGACAGCTGCGATTTGTTCAGTAATTTCACGGATCCTTGCAGAGTCCCGCGGCCTGGAATTCACTTCCTTATGGAGATCCGCGGCCAAGGAGCGAAGCTGATCGATGTAGCGGTCGCCCTCAGCCCAGATGGCGATGGCTTGCGCCATGTAGTCAATGCGGCCGAAACGGCGGAACAACCTTGCGAGGTTCTCTACATCCTCAGGACTGTTCCGGCCCTGAACAAGCCCGCTGCGCACAATGTTCATGTCGGGCGAGGGAAGCTGCAGTTGCAGCCGAGCCTGCTGGTCGCCGACCGGAACGGCGATCTCGGTAAGATACTGCTGGAAGTCGGCTTCCTGATAGGTCTCGGCATACCGCGTCAGGTTGAGGGCTGCGCGCTTTTCCGCCTTGGACCAGAGACCTTCGCCTGCCACGTAAGCTCGCGCCCCGTTCAGAACCTGTGAGCGGAGAACGCCAAGCGTGAAGACACACATCACGATGGCCACGAAGACACATACGATGACTACCAATCTCCTGGCTATCGGAAGGCGAAGGAGCATCTCTGACTTCACTTGCGTTTGATTTCCAGATGCAGAATTCGCAATGTATGAAGGCCGAACATCAAACCCCAAAACCGGACGACGGAAAACTGTGAGAGTCTACCTAAAGAATAACGTTTTTGGGAAAATTCGTGAAGCCACTCGAAAAACAGGTCTTAAGACCTTCGAGTTCTGCGGAATGGCTGAGGAATGGGGCTTTATCGCAGCTGGCTGTAGCGAAAACACTCTGGCGCGTGGTCATTCACCATACCGACCGCCTGCATGAAAGCGTAACAGATGGTGGATCCCACGAAGTTGAATCCCCGGCCTTTCAGGTCCTTGCTCATGGCATCTGAATCGGCTGTTCGCGCGGGGACCTTCCGTATCTTCCATGGATTCACCTTCGGCTTGCCTCCGACAAATTGCCATATGTAGCTATCGAAAGTGCCGAACTCCTGCTGTACGCGCAGGAAGGCTTTGGCATTCTGAACTGCCGATGCGATCTTCAGCTTGTTGCGCACGATTCCTGGGTCGGAAAGAAGCGATTTGACTTTCGTGCGATCGTACTTCGCAACGCGCCTGGGATTGAAGTTGTGGAAAGCGCGACGGTAGTTATCCCGCTTATTAAGGATGGTGCTCCAGCTCAGTCCCGCTTGCGCGCCTTCCAGGATCAGGAATTCAAAAAGAGTTCGATCGTCATGGACGGGAACGCCCCATTCCTCGTCGTGGTAGCGGACGTAGTTCTCGCCTTTCGCCCACGAGCACCGGGTTCTCGTATCGATGGGTGGTGGTGATGGCATCGACGAATTTGTGCCCTCCGATTGACCATTTCAACACGGAGAGGGATTTGCTACTGCAGCGACTTGGGCTCAGATCTGTTCATTGGAGACTTCTTATCCAGCAGCGATACTAATTGCGAGGCGCAAGCGGGAACCCCCACTTTACCGCCGCGGATAATCTCCTTGGCCGTCAGTTTTCGCCCATACAGCTTCTCGTTAGCGCTGCCGTCCGAACGTAAGGTGGAGCCTTCCAGAGAAACTCCAGCGAACAGACCCTTGTTGCGGGAGTAGGACAGGATTTCAGCATTCATGACGATGTCGGTTGCACCCTCGGCCGTCCGGCCTTTGGGACCGGCCGCGGCGGAAGCATCAGCTCCAAGCTTGACTTTGCTGGAGAGCAAAGACGTCGCTCCTTTGGGATTCATGACGAGGAGCACGAAATCGGTGGCTTGGCCGCCCAGCTGAAAACCGATGCTGACGCCCTCCAGCGCATACAGGGCAGGAGCTCCCCACTTGCCGGTATAGTGCTGCCCACCCCGGCAAACCATGACGCCGCGACCATAGCTGCCGCCGATTCCAAAGGCGCCTTTTTTCACAGAAGGCAGGACAACGATGCATTCCGCCTTGTCCAGCAAGTCTTGGGGAATGTCGTCGGGAATATTGATGATTTCTTTCAAGACCTCTCCCGCTTCCTTAACTCGCTCCTGTTCATGTTCGCTGTCGGCCGCGAACCCGGATGGCAAGAAAGACATGAGGAGAAGCACCAGACACACGATCACTCTATTCATGAACAACTCCCTCCAAAAAAGATTCTAAGGAAAAACTCTGCACATCGTGAGACTATGTTGCCCCTGCACCCGCGCGGTAACGGTCCGAGCTGGCGCGATGCACTGGGACGATGCAAGTCATTCAGTTTGCATGTTTTGTGCCATGACCAATTGCGTGCTCCTTTTGTAACTTGGCACATGCGCGGGACACCCCTAAAGTCAAGCAGATAGCGGTCCGGCAGCGCTCCTACTTCGGCAAGCCGCGTGCATCTAAGGAGTGGAGGATCTGTCAGGACGCGGGTTAGAAGCGATTCAGAGTGAAAAAATTGGATTCCCTGGGCATGAAGTACACGAACTGCAAAATTCGGGTTTTAAGGCTTTTGGCGGCAACCCTTTTCGGAGTGGGGCAGTTGTTCGCGCAGTCTGCGTATGTCTCTGGAGCCCCTTCGTTCAATGGCGCCAGCCCAGCGGCGGCCACAGAGAGCACCGACGACCAATCGCTGATTACGATTCACTCGCGCGTCAATGAGGTTAACGTACTGTTCATCGCCACCGACAAGCATGGCAAGTTCGTGCGCGACCTGAACCAGACTGACTTCTCGATTTTGGATGATCATAAGCCGCCGCAGGCGATTCTGAATTTCCGGCGGGAGACGGATCTGCCGTTACACCTGGGATTGCTGGTTGACAGCAGCGGATCAGTGGGCAGCCGCTTCGATTTCGAACAGACCGCAGCCATAGCATTCATGCAACACACGCTGCGCAAGGGTTTCGACCGTGCATTTGTGATGGGCTTCAACACTCATAGCCAGGTAGCGCAGGAATTTACCGACAATGTGACGCTGCTTTCGGCAGGAGTTCACAAGCTGCACAACGGCGGCGGAACAGCACTGTATGACGCGGTTTATCGCGCGTGTAAGGACAAGTTTTTGAAGGACCGTTCGGAGCGGCCGGTACGCAAGGCAATTATCGTGATCAGCGACGGCGAGGACAATCAGAGCGAGTTTTCCAAGGCTCAAGCAATCGAAATGGCGCAGCGCTCGGAAGTGATTATCTATGCCATCTCAACCGATGACAGCGGGCTCGTGATGCGCGGCGACAAGGTGTTGGAGCAACTCGCGGAAGCGACCGGCGGACGCGCATTCTTCCCTTTCAAGATGAAAGACATCACCCACTCGTTTGCGGCCATCGAAGACGAACTGCGCAGCCAGTATGTCGTCTCCTACAAGCCCGCCAATTTCGATGCGGACGGGCGCTACCGCTCGATCGAGATTTCGTCCCTGAAGAAAGATCTGCAGGTGCGCGCACGCAAGGGATACTTCGCGCCTCAACCGTAAAGACTTCAGACCTCAGCGAACACCTTGGCTACAGACTACCTTTGGTGCGGCTTTCCCATTCAGTTCTGATCCCAGTCGGAGATGGGTCTTGGGCACTCTGCCGACGTGTTAGGGCCGAGGTTTGGCGCCAAGGTCCGATGTCCGTAACTATTGGTTACGCCGGCTGTTTCAGCCGCACTTTTGCAGGTTGATAAGTTCCGGGGACCGTTCTTGCGGAGATGGCGAGGCGGTTCCAAGCATTGATGGTCGCGATCGCCAGGGTGAGATCGGCGAGCTCTTTTTCGCTGAACTGCTTGCGAACTTCGTTGTAGAGTTCGTCAGGCACGCGGCTTTCAGCCACGCGGGTTACGGCTTCTGTCCAAACCAAAGCTGAACGCTCCCGTTCCGAGTAGAACGGAGATTCTTCCCATGCATCCAGTTCGTACAAACGCTGATCTTGTTCTCCGATTGCCTTCAAATCCTTCCAGTGCATATCGAGGCAATAGGCACATCCATTCATTTGCGAGGCACGTAGTTTGACGAGGTGAAGCAGCGGTTCTTCGAGGCCGCTTTCATGAAGATAACGTTCCAATCCGAGCATTGCGTGATAAGTGCCAGGCGCCACCTTGGCGTAATCAAAGCGTTCCATAACTTCCTCCTCGTTAATTTTGGATTACAGCAAGACACAACGGGTTTCAGTTTTTATCGATATCCAGGGGCGAGTTCCTGTATTGCAGAATGCGAATCCCGCGTTGAATTCTGCGCTTTGCATGGTTAGTATCGCTGTGCTAGCGTCGCAGTGAGTTCTCAATGACTTTCAGTGGTTCAGAGGCACGGAGGCTCTTCTCATGATTGGCATTATCTTGATCGCGATTCTGATCGTAATCGCGTTCGTGCTCATCGGCATGTACAACAGCCTGGTGCAACTGCGAGTACGTTGCGACTCGGCCTGGTCCGATATTGATGTGCAGTTGAAGCGGCGGCATGATCTCATCCCCAACCTGGTTGAAACCGTGAAGGGATACGCTGCACACGAAAAAGGAACATTTGAGAACATTGCGAAATTTCGGTCGCAGGCGATGCAGGCGGTAACGCCCGGCGACAGGGCCGCCGCGGAGAATCAGCTGACTGGAGCGCTGAAAAGCCTTTTTGCTGTGGCAGAGAATTATCCTCAGCTGAAAGCATCGGAAGAGTTCACGCAGTTGCAAGGCGCGCTAAGCCAAACAGAAGATTCGATACAGAATTCTCGGCGCTATTACAACGCAGTGGTGCGAGATCTCAATACCAAGATTCAGTCGTTCCCCACAAATCTGCTCGCCGGGATGTTTGGCTTCACGCAGCGTCAATTCTTTGAGACTGCGGCTACCGACCGCGAGCCGGTTCAAGTGAAGTTCTGAGCGATTGCCGGAGTCAGCTAATCTGTAGCCGGGTAATTCGTAATTGAAAACTGTAAAAACATTTGCTGTTCTCGCGGTTCTCCTTTACACCATCACAGCGGCCGCGGCTGAAAAATCCTGGCGCATCGCGGATTTTCAAGACACCATCGCGATTGAAAGAAATGGCAGCGCCATAGTACGCGAGCGTATTGTGCTGGTTTTCGTAGGCGAGTGGCACGGCATCCATCGCACGATTCCCATCGAATATCCGGGCCCGGATGGCACCAACTACGAATTATTTGTCGACGTTCAGAGCATCATGGATGGCTCGGGCGGCAAACTCAAGTACGAATCCTCCCGCGCCAAGGGCGACCGGGATCTGAAAATCTACATCCCTGGCGCAGTTGATACTACGAAAACGGTTGAGATCAAATACCGGGTGCGCAATGGAATTCGTTTTTTCAAGGATTATGACGAGTTCTACTGGAACGTCACCGGGAATGATTGGCCAGTACCCATCGACCACGCCAGCGCGGTGGTACGGTTTCCCGACGCGGCGATTGGTTCGCTGCGCGCACAGGCGTTCACGGGCGTCTATGGCTCCACACAGCGCGACGCCACCGCCAACGTCGCAGGATCCGCGGCGCAGTTCGAGACCAACAATCCCCTGCCCATGCGCGGCGGACTGACAATTGACGTTTATATCCCTAAAGAGATCCTGAAAGAACCGAGTGCGGTGACCAAGTTCTTCTGGTTCTTGGCCGGCAACCCAAGCGTCTTTTTGCCCCTGGTCACATTCGCGGGCATGTTTGTGCTTTGGTGGTATAAGGGCCGCGATCCGGACGCGGGCCTGTCCGTGGCGCCCATGTACGAACCGCCTCCAGGCATTTCCCCAGCGGAGGCTGGAACTCTGATCGACGACTCGATCCACCCGCGCGATATTACATCCACCATGGTCGATCTCGCGGTGCGTGGATACATCAAGATCGAGGAGACCGCCGAGAAGGTCTTGCTGTTCACGCATACGGATTACATTTTCCATCTGCTGAAACCGCGCGAGCAGTGGGGCACGGATCTGGCTCCGCATGAGCGCGTGATGCTGGAAAACGTATTCGCCGGCGGAGCACAGACGCGCCTGTCGAGCTTAAAAAACCGATTCTATACAGCTGTGCCCATCATTCGCGCAGACATCATGTCGTCGCTGAAGAACAAAGGTGTTTATCTGCTGGATCCGGAATCCGCCAATGGCTACAGCATTGTGGCTGGAATTGGCATCTTGATTCCGTTCGCAATCTTTCAGTACATGGGATGGGCAAACTTCTTCAGTTCGATTCCGCTGCTGATTACTTGTTCTGTAATTTCGGTAGTGATCTGGTGGCTGTTTGCTCGGGTGATGAGTGCGAGGACTCTGAAAGGAGCGCGGACTCGCATTGCGGTATTGGGCTTCCAGGAATTCATGAACCGGGTGGATGCGGAGCGGCTCAAACGGCTGCCGCCAACCACGTTCGAGAAGTATCTACCCTATGCCATGGCGCTAGGAGTGGAGCATCATTGGGCGCAGGCGTTTGCGGGAATTGTGAAAGACCCCCCGCAGTGGTACGTGGGGCCGGGTGGAGGGTACGTCGGCGGGTTCAATCCCATTTTCTTCTCCAGTTCCATGCACAGCATGGCCGGCGACATGCACCAGGTCTTCGTGTCGGCGCCGCGCGCGAGTTCCTCGGGATCCGGATTCGGCGGGGGCGGAGGAGGAGGGGGATTCTCCGGTGGCGGATTTGGGGGTGGGGGAGGCAGCGCGTTCTAGCCTGGCCCGGCTTCGCGCGGAGCGACGATGAGAACGGAATTGCTGCGATTCAAGGGCGCGTTGGAGCGGGATCCGGCTATCGATTCGTGGATGAAAGAGCACGCAGGTGAATTGGGGGCGATCGCGCATCGATGGTTTGACGCGATGCGAAAATGCGGGGACGAAGTCCGGGAGCTTTTGCATGACGGCTGCCCGGTAGCATGTCTGGGAGACGCGCCCTTCGGCTACGTCAATGTATTCACTTCGCACGTCAACGTGGGATTCTTTCACGGCGCAGCGCTGCCGGATCCGGCACGCTTGTTGCAAGGCACCGGCAGGTTCATGCGCCATGTGAAATTGAGACCGGGAACGGCCACGAACAGCGCCGCGCTCAGCAAAATCATCGAGTCGGCGTACTCAGATATAAAGGCACGCGTCGAACACGGCTAGTTCA